>NZ_JBWKWW010000011.1:0-217716 GCF_059422425.1 Pseudomonas sp. GW821-FHT01E05 | reverse complement strand
TTTACGACTGCTGCGCAGCCGGACGCAGGCTTCGCCAGCTGCTACGGTTCGCGTAATGTCTTAACTGACTGGCATTAGGGAAGTGAGCCTCTATGACTTTTGCGAGTCGAGCGAGTATTGGAGAGTCGACAGGGTAGAAGTGATTTCTGCAAGTTTGAGTTCCAGATCCCGCAGACGCCTTTTCTCTTCCAGTGCACTCTGTATGGCGGACTGATCGTCTTCGTTCAACTGCCGCCACAACGCGAGAATTGTATTTTCCCGCGTGGTGTCTTCTTGAGAAACGTCAGTGGCGCTGGTTTCCACGTGCCGCTGTATCGGCCCTTCGCCAAGCAACAGCCAGTCAAGGGAAATGCCGCGAGTTTGTGCGATGTCTATGCATATTGCGTATGGCGTGCTGTCACGTCCTTTCCAGCTGCTGAGGGTTTGAGGGCTGATTTTCAACGCTGAAGATAAAGCTGCATCGGTGCTCGTGCCGGTGACCAGTTTTAATCGAGTGAGAACAGCTTGTGATTTTTTGCTACGCAATTTGAGCCTCTTCCTTTTGACTTATTCGTTTTGAGTGCCTAATTTATGCGTAATGAGTATGTTTTTATATGTGTAATCAACCATCAACTATGAATCAGACGAACTTAATGTTGAAACTTCCTAATAGTATCAGGGAAATTTCCCGCAGCCGTTACGCATACCAACTACGCGCCTGCCAGTTTCACTTCCTGTTGTCTGGCGAACGTTATCCGCAGGGCCGGGCTGGATCGGCCAATGCTTTAAATAGTATTGCGTTTGATCCAGTTGATTGCCACCAACTAACGAACGAGAGTCACGTATGAGTACCTACAAAATGGTTTGCCCACACTGTTTGAATCGGATGCGCATTCGAACCAGCGAAGGCAGACATATTTTCCTGCGTGTGGCGTACCTGCAATGTACGTCGGAGGCATGCGGCTGGTCAGTTCGGGCAGAGTTCGAGATGACCCATGAGCTTTCCCCGAGCGGAATGCCCAACCCGGCCGTCAGGTTGCCGTGCGCAGGGCCCGATCTGCGTCGGGCAGCAAGGCCCGTGGAGGTGAGCAGGCCGCCGGCGAAAACAGAAATGGAGTCGTCAGCATGAGCGGCATTGGCGAGAGCCTGGAGCTGAATGCGGAGCTGTTGGCCACGGCCCAGGCATTTTTGACCCGTCATGAGCGCGATGACCTCACCGACGATCAAGTGCTGTTCTGCCGTGCGGTGAAACACTTGCAAGGATTGAACGTGCCGATGCATCTGGCGGAAAAACTGGTTAGCCATGCCTATGGAACGCTGAAATCCATCAATGACCGCCGACGCCTGGATATCGCCGCCAGCTCGGAAACCGTGGCCGTGGTCACTGACCCGGCCAGCGGCCTCACCTGGGCGGTGCCGGTGGGGCTGATCGTCAAGCACATCATCAATTCCCCGGCCAGTCGTCGGCTGCGACTGGTTGATCCCTAGTGGCCTGTGTGGCTAGTTCTGTTAGTCAACTTCGGCGCCAGCAGCCCATATCCTGCGTTGCTGTTCCTCGCCATAGCGGGCTATGACTCGTCACAGCGCCTTGGCTCTGGGCCGCCGGCATCCGAATTTGAGCTAACGAACTAGCCACACAGGCCACTAGGGTCTGTTGTATTCGGGGTCTGGATTGCGCGATCCGGGCCCGTCTGAAAATAACTCCGTGCCCTCAAACCCCATCCCCCCTAAAATACGCTCCAATTCCCGATCTGCACCGCCCGAGGCGCTTTTTACATGTCAGTCACCGCAACTCCCGCCAGCCTCGTGCCGGATCATCACGCGCAGTTCTTGAATCTGCTGGACACAAGCCTCGCGCAGAATTCCTTTATCAAACTGGTACTGGCCAAGTACGTCGGTGCCGAGGTGGATCTGCAACGGTTGATCATCAAGCAACTGACCGTGAAGGAACAGCCGTGCCTGTCCTTCGTCTACCGCTACAAGACTCGCGACATCACCAGGAATTTCTCGTTGGCCGACGGTGTGGCGGCGATTGCCGACCTGTTGCCGGAGTCGTTCAAGAACGCACACTTGCTGTCGCTGACCGACGAGGTGCAGCTCGAATACAGTAAAAAGGGCAAAAGTTCGCTGTTCAGGGGCAAAACTCAACAGCAGCGCGAAGTGCCATCTGCGGAGCACAATCGCGAGAAGAACCGTTTCCTGGAGTTGAGCCGACCATTCCTGGCTGACCTGGGCGTGACCAACAAGCAGCACGAGCTGATCCCGGCGATGTCGCGCAAGTGGAAGCAGATCAACAAGTTCATCGAGGTGTTCAGCCATGCACTGACGTCCTCACCACTGGCGCTGGATCAGCCGGTGCGGGTCGCGGACTTCGGTTCGGGCAAGGGCTATCTGACCTTCGCCATCCATGACTACCTGCGCAACACCTTGCAGGCCGAAGGGCTGGTGACCGGCGTCGAGTTGCGCGAGGACATGGTGACCTTGTGCAACAACGCCGCGGCGCGCCTGGAGCATCCCGGTCTGACCTTCCAGCACGGTGATGTGCGCACGTTTGCCCCAACCGCGATCGACGTGATGATCGCGCTGCACGCCTGCGACATCGCCACCGATTACGCCATCCACATGGGCATCCGCTCCGGTGCGGCGATCATCATGTGCTCGCCGTGCTGCCATAAGCAGATCCGCTTGCAAATCCAGAGCCCGGCGTTGCTCAAGCCGATGCTGCAATACGGGTTGCACATGGGTCAGCAGGCCGAGATGGTCACCGACAGTCTGCGGGCGTTGTTCCTCGAAGCCTGTGGTTACGAGACCAAGGTCTTCGAGTTCATCTCGCTGGAACACACCAACAAGAACAAGATGATTCTGGCGGTCAAGCGTGCCGAGCCGGTCGACCCGGCTCGGCTGCTGGTGAGGATTCAGGAGCTCAAAGCCTTCTACAACATCAGCGAACACTGCCTGGAAACGCTGTTGCAGGCCGACGGGCTTCTTATTTAAAGGACTTGAGCGTAATCCCTGACGGCAATGTGCCTGGCTGAGCCGGGCGCACGCTGGTCTTGCGTCCGAGCATCACGGTGACGATCACACCCACGGCGAACAGCCAGGTAATCGGTTCGATGTGCTCGCCGAAGAACAGCGCCGAAAAGGCGATGGTGAAGAAGATCTGCAGCAGCTGGATCTGACTGACCCGCGCAATGCCGCCCATGGCCAGCCCGGCGTACCAGGCGAAAAAGCCGATGAACTGCGAGAACATCGACACATAACCGAATGCCCACCAGGTCTTGCTGGAAATTTCTCCCTGATGTTGCAACGCAAGGTAGGTCACCGGCCCGATCAGCAGCGGCGTCGACAGCACCAAGGCCCAGCAGATCACCTGCCAGCCCCCCATCTCCTTGGCCAACCGGCCACCTTCGGCATAGCCCAACCCACCGACAGCAATTGCTGCGAGCATCAGCAAATCACCCGCCTGAATACTGCCGGCACCGCTGATCAAGGCGTAACTCAAAACCAGCAAGCTACCCAGCGCCGCACAGGCCCAGAAGGCTTTTGACGGCCGCTCATGGGACAACCACGCGGCATACAGCGCCACGCAGAGCGGCTGTAAACCATTGACTAGCGCGCCATGGGACGCCGGCAACGTTTGCATCGCCCAGGCCGACAGCACCGGGAACCCCAGAATCACTCCGGCGATCACCAGGCTCAGGCCTTTGATCTGTTTCCAGGTTGGCCTTTTTTCCCGACGCCAGAGCAACAACAGCGCCGCCGGAATCGCTGCAAACAACGCACGACCGAGGCCGTTGAGCAGTGGGTGGATTTCCTGCACAACGATCCGTGTGAACGGCAGGGTCAGGCTGAAGATGATGACGCCGAGCAGGCCCAGGGCCATGCCGGTGTTTTCGCGCGAAGACATAACGGGAACCAGAATCGAGAGTGGCGGAAGAGGCTTTCATCTAGCCATAAACCCCGGGTTTACGCTCTTACAGCTGGGCGCAGAGTTATCCGTACAGTTCAGCATTGCTACCTGGAAAACCACGGCCCCTCGCCACAAAAAGCCTCTTGCTTGTGCGTAGTAGCTGGTTATTACCTGCTGAGCTGATTAAGGACTACTTTGAATACTCTTGTTGCCAATGTGTTTCTGCGAGAGGAGTCATTTCCATGGCCGCTAAAAAAATTCTGATGCTGGTCGGCGACTACGTCGAAGACTACGAAGTGATGGTGCCGTTTCAGGCGCTGCTGATGGTCGGCCACACCGTGCATGCGGTGTGTCCTGATAAAACCGCCGGGCAAACCGTACGTACGGCAATCCACGATTTCGAAGGCGATCAGACCTACAGCGAAAAGCCGGGGCATCTGTTTGCGCTGAACTTCGACTTCGCCAAGGTCGATGCGGCGGATTACGACGCGCTGCTGGTGCCCGGTGGCCGTGCCCCGGAATACCTGCGCTTGAACGAGAAGGTCCTGCAGTTGGTGCAAGCCTTCGATAAGGCCGGCAAACCGATTGCAGCAGTCTGCCATGGCGCGCAATTGCTGGCGGCGGCGGGCATTCTTGAAGGCCGCGAGTGCAGCGCTTACCCGGCCTGTGCCCCGGAAGTGCGCCTGGCCGGCGGTACGTTTATCGATATTCCGGTGACGGAAGGTCATGTTCAGGGCAATCTGGTGACGGCCCCGGCCTGGCCGGCGCATCCGGGCTGGCTGGCGGGTTTCCTCGGCTTGCTGGGCACCAGGATCACCTTGTAGGAGACAGATCGTATGTGCGAGCTCTACGTCAAAGCCGATCCGATTCTCTACGAATCACGCTCTCGCTCGCTGCGCATTTGCGGGGTGGTGACCACCTTGCGCCTGGAAAACCAGTTCTGGGACATCCTCGGCGAGATCGCCGAGGTCGATGGCATGAGCACCAATCAACTGATCGCCAAACTGTATGAAGAGGTGATGGACTACCGCGGCGAAGTGGTGAATTTCGCCTCGTTCCTGCGGGTCAGTTGCACGCGGTATCTGGCTCAGCGGCGCACGGTGACACCCGTGTTGAGCATGGTACGCACGGCGGTGAAGTAGAGCCGGTTTTTGGATAGCCCCTGGCCTCATTGCGATGCGCATGTATCAGGCGACCAAACGCTTGATCAGAATAACCTTCCAGGAAGTCCGCGGCGATATTGGCGAAACACTGGGCGCGGTCTTTACTCTGATGCGCAGCAATCCTTATCAGTCGACAGGAGTAGCGTCATGTCTGGATGGTACGAGTTGAGCAAAAGCAGTAATGGTCAGTTCCGCTTTGTCCTTAAAGCGGCCAACGCCGAAATCATTCTTACCAGTGAGCTGTACACCACCCATAGTGCAGCCGAGAGTGGCATCGCCTCGGTTCAGGCTAATAGCCCGCTTGCGGAACGCTACGAGAAAAAAGCCACCAAGGATGGTCATCCGTATTTCAATCTCACGGCCGCCAACCACCAGATCATCGGTAGCGGTGAGGCCTACTCCTCCGATGCAGCGCGCGATAAAGGCATTGCCAGCGTCAAGGCCAACGGGCCGAGCACAGTGGTGAAGGACAAAACCCTGCCAGTGCTTTGACCTGATCGCCTGATTGTTCCCACGCGGGCGTGGGAACAATCGGCGTTTTTAGCGTTCGACCGGCACCGACAGCTGTGGACTGCCCAACCCATGGCTCTTGGAATCAAAAAACCGCAGCGTCACATCCATGCCCTCGAACAACGTTGTGTAATGGCGCTTCTGATGCTGGATGAACGCCTTACTGCGCGGGTAGATCGAGACGGCGATGGTCTTGAGTTTCGCCTGGCGCAAGGCGTGGACGATATGGCTGTCCTGTTCGCCGAGGCTGTGGCCGAAGATGCACAGGGCGCCCTCATGGGTCAGCAACTGTTCGTAGCAGAAGGACAGGTAGTCCGAACTGCGGATGGTCTTGAGCTTGTCCTGGGTGGTGCCTTCGCTGATGAACAGCGGCACATCATCCAGGGTCTTGATGGTGTTGTTGATGGCGAAACTGCCCAGCAGGGTGCCTGCAGTCGAGGTCAGCTTGCGTGCGGTGCCGTCCGAATTTCTCACCAGATGCAGGCCGCCATGCAAGTAGAGAATGCGCGCCGAATCAGTCCGGGAATTGCTCAAATCGAAGCTTGAGTCAGCGCCTTGAAACAGGTCCGTGATGACCGGTGAATCATGCATGATCGCCCAATAGTTGAGCAGGTCGTAATTGGTGGTGAATACCGTTGGGTAGCTGCCCAGCTCTTGATTGATCTTCGCCAGGCTCGAGGCCTGCATCAGGCGCCAGGGAATGTGCACCGCATGCACAGTGTTGATCAGTGCTTCCTTGATCGCGTAATAGCGATTGCGCGGCGACGCCGAGCTGATGGCCAGTGCCTTGTTGACCCGACTGGTGGTCTTCAACGCGCTCAGTACCTGCTCGAAAATGCGTGTGCCCATGGCCTCGAAGACACTCAGCTCGGACTGGCTCAGGGGTTTTTCTTCGACGGTTCGGGCGTTTTCGAACAGCGAGTCATAGCCGAAGTCGTCCCACACCGCGCGGCTTGCGCCGTTACCTGCCAGCAGGCCGGTGAACGAGGTGGTTGCGCGCAACGCGTTCCAGTCTTCAAGTTCGGCATCAAATTCCTGGAAATCCATCATCGCGTTCGTCGTCTCAAGGCTGAAGGTGTACAGGGCGCAGACTTTATCACGACCGGGTGTTGAGCCAGATCAACATACCGTTCGACAGATCCGTTGACCCTGTAGGCGCCCATTGAATCGGTATTAGCGGTTCAGCAGTAAACGCGGTGCGTCATACGACGTTTTGTTCGTTGAGTTGCGGGCGGGGAATGAGCCGCACGCAGAACATCGCGCCCAGGGCCAGCAGCGTGCACAACAGCGCCAATGGCCAGGCCTGTTGGCTCACCAGCAGGCTGGCAATTGCACTGAGTGCAGCAGGTGATGAGTCAGGTGGTTCTGCTCTTCATTGAATTCCTTGTCTATTCCGTAGCGCAGATCCCCGCCGTGATTCTGTAGCAAACCACCTGCAGTTCACAGAGTGCTCTTAACATCGTCAGTCCCTTGGGGATCAAAAAGAGCGATATGCTGCGGTTTCCGACTGAGCCGATATCGCCGAGTCTTCGATGCTGCAAAAAAGCCTGATACGTCGTGTGGATCTGGTCACACTGCAATTGTTCGTTGCCGTCCACGAAGAGGGCACGTTGACCCGCGCCGCCGCTCGTGAGGCGATTGCGGTGTCGGCGGCGAGCAAGCGCTTGATGGAACTGGAGGAGGCGCTGGGTATCAGTTTGTTCGTGCGCCAGGCCAAGGGCATGACCCTGACGGCGGCCGGTGAAACCCTGCTGCACCATGCGCGGCAGATGCTGTTCAACCTTGAGAAAATGGGCCTCGAACTCGGTGAGCACAGCCATGGCGTGCGCGGTTATGTGCGGATGCTGGCCAATCTCTCGGCGATCATCGAGTTCTTGCCCGAAGACCTGCGGGATTTTTCCGAACGTCATCCGCAAGTCAAAACCGATCTCGAAGAACGCCCCAGTAACGGGGTGATTCAAGGTGTGCTGGATGGCGTGGCGGACCTCGGCATCTGTTCCAGTGACAGCGATATCAAAGGCCTGCACAGCGCGCCTTACCGGCGTGACAAACTGGTGGTGCTGATGCGCCCGGATCATCCGCTGGCCATTGAGCACGAATTGGCATTTGCCGACACGCTGGACAGCGATTATGTCGGTCTGCACGCCGCCAGTTCGATCAACATGCGCACTCATGCGGCAGCGCGCAAGGCGGGCAAAGTGCTGCGCCTGCGGATTCATGTGCCCGGGTTTGATGCCATGTGCCGTATGGTCCAGGCCAACATGGGTATCGGCATTTTGCCGCTGCGCGCCTATGAACTGTTTGGTCGGGCACTGGGCTTGCACGCGGTACCGCTCAGTGACGAGTGGTCCGAACGCATGCTGATTCTGGTGGTGCGCGATGAAGCGGCGCTGTCGCCGGTGAGCCAGTTGTTGTTTGAGTGTTTGCGCGGGGAGCAAGGCTGAGTTGATCGTTCCTACGCTCCGCGTGGGAATGCCTCGCCGGACGCTCCGCGTCGCTTTTGTATGTGACGCGCAGCGTCACGGGCTGCATTCCCACGCAGAGCGTGGGAACGATCTTTCTGACCTCTTCCGATCAACCCTTCGCGTTTCGCGAACGCTCGTTGCCAACTGAAGGTTGGATTCCAGTGGCATCGCTCCTCTAGCCTTGGCACACATTCCAAGAATAAGAGGTACCCCCATGACTGCCCCTCTGAGTGGCATCAAGGTAATCGAGATCGGCACACTGATTGCCGCGCCGTTCGCCGCACGCGTGCTGGCCGAGTTCGGTGCCGAGGTGATCAAGATCGAATCCATCGGCCAGGGCGACCCGCTTCGCAAGTGGCGAAAGCTGCACGAAGGCACGTCCCTGTGGTGGTACCTGCAATCGCGGAACAAAAAATCCCTGGCCCTGAATCTGAAATCCCCCGAAGGCATTGAACTGGTCAAGCAACTCGCCAGCAGCGCCGACGTATTGATCGAAAACCTGCGCCCCGGTGCCCTGGAAAAGCTCGGGCTGGGCTGGGACGTGCTGCATGCCCTCAATCCGAACCTGACGCTGGTACGCATTTCCGGTTATGGCCAGACCGGCCCGTATCGCGACCGCCCCGGTTTTGGCGCCATCGGCGAGGCCATGGGCGGCATTCGCTACACCACCGGCACCCCGGGTTCGCCGCCGGCGCGGGTCGGTGTCAGTCTCGGTGATTCGCTGGCGTCGCTGCATGCCGTAATCGGTGCTTTGATGTCGTTGCTGCGGGTCAAGACCGGGCAGGGCGAAGGGCAGGTGGTCGATGTGTCCCTGGCCGAAAGCGTGTTCAATCTGATGGAAAGCCTGGTGCCGGAATACGACATGCTCGGCCACGTCCGCGAGCGTAGCGGCGGTGCCTTGCCGGGTATTGCACCATCGAACACCTACTTGACCGCCGACGGCGCTTACGTAGTGATTGCCGGCAATAGCGACCCGATCTACAAGCGCTTGATGGAAGTTATCGGCCGTATCGACCTGGCCGAAGCACCGGAGTTTGCCCATAACGATGGGCGCGCCGCCAAGAGTGGATTGCTCGATGCTGCGATCACACACTGGACCAGCAGCCTGCCGATCGAGCAAGTGCTGGCCATATTGCAGGAGGCCGAAGTTCCCGCCGGACGCATCTACTCGGTGGCCGACATCGTTGCCGACCCGCACTACCAGGCGCGGGACATGCTGCTCAGTGCACAACTGCCCGGCGGCGCCACGGTGAAGATGCCCGGTATCGTACCCAAGTTGTCCGAGACGCCGGGCAGTGTGAACTGGTCGGGGCCGAGTCTGGGCCAGCATACCGACGGGATTCTGGCTGAGCTGGGCCTCTCGGGTCTGGACATAGAACGACTGAAAGCCGAAGGGGTGGTGCAATGATTCGCGACGTCTGCGAGACCTTGATCGTTCAGGAGGTCTCCCCCCGAGACGGCTTGCAGATCGAGCCAACCTGGGTCGAAACCGCCGACAAAATAGCGCTGATCAATCAGCTGTCACTGGCTGGTTTCAGCCGGATCGAAGCCGGTTCATTCGTTTCGCCCAAAGCCATTCCAGCCCTGCGCGACGGTGAGCAAGTATTCCAGGGCATTACCCGGCAGCCGGGTGTGATCTACGTTGCGCTGATCCCCAACCTCAAAGGCGCGCAACGGGCGCTGGAGTCTGCGGCCGATGAGCTGAACCTGGTGATGTCCGCCAGCCAGACCCACAACCTGGCGAACATGCGCATGAGTTGCGAGCACTCGTTGGCAGCGTTCGGCGAGGTGGTCGAGTTCGTCAGCGGTTCATCGGTGAGGCTCAACGCGAGCATCGCCACCACCTTCGGTTGCCCGTTCGAAGGCAAGGTCGATGAAGACCGTGTGCTGCAGATTGTCGACGCATATCTGGAATTGGGCATGCAAGGTATCACCCTGGCCGACACTACCGGCATGGCCAATCCGCGACAGGTCAAGCGGTTGCTGCAGCGGGTATTGCAGCGTCTGCCGGCGGCCGATCTGACCCTGCATTTCCACAACACCCGCGGTCTTGGCTTGTGCAACGTGCTGGCCGCCTATGAGGCCGGCGCTCGCCGTTTTGATGCGGCGCTGGGCGGGCTCGGCGGTTGTCCATTTGCGCCGGGTGCATCGGGGAATATTTGCACCGAAGACCTGGTCAACCTGTGCGATGAAATGGGTATCCATACCGGTATCGATCTACCGCACCTGTTACAGATGTCCCGACGCTTGCCGGCGCTGCTTGGCCATGAATTGCCGGGCCAGGTGGCCAAAGCCGGACGCAACTGTGACCTGCATCCGGCGCCGGACTACCTGGCAACGCTTTAGCACCTGAACCAGACAACAAAAACAATCGGACACCCACGGGAAGTCCGCCTGGAGAAACACGATGAGCCTTAATGTCCTGGAGGCGGGCGCGAGCCCGGCCGCTACACACGATGCCGAAAAAAACCTGGTCAGCAAAGTCGCCTGGCGACTGATGCCGTTGATCATGGTCTGCTACCTGTTTGCGTTTTTCGACCGCATCAACATCAGCTTCGCCAAGTTCCAGTTGCAGGCTGATTTGAGCCTGAGCGACACCGCCTATGGCTTGGGTGCCGGGCTGTTTGTGGTCGGTTACGTGATCTTCGAAGTGCCAAGCAACATGATGCTCTACAAGGTCGGTGCCCGCCGCTGGATTGCGCGGATCATGATGTCCTGGGGGCTGGCCACTGCGGCCATGGTCTTCGTCAGCAGCGAATGGCAGTTCTATGCCTTGCGCTTCGTCATCGGTGCGATGGAAGCCGGTTTCGCACCTGGCGTGCTGTATTACCTGACGCTGTGGTTCCCGCAACACTACCGCGGGCGCATCACCTCGATGCTGTTTCTGGCCTCGGCTTTTGCCGGGTTGGTGGGGGCGCCGTTCTCCGGCCTGGTACTGGAGCATCTGGACGGCGTCATGCACATGCGTGGCTGGCACTGGTTGTTCCTGCTGGGTGGTTTGCCGTGCGTCGGCCTTGGTTGCATGGTGCTGACCCTGCTCAAGGATCGCATCGAAGACGCTCACTGGCTGACCCCGGCAGAGAAAACCCTGCTCTCGAGCCGCGTTGCCCAACATGAGCCGCACAAGGGCGGCAGTTCATTGCTGGCGGCGTTGCGTATTCCGGGCTTTCTGACCTTGGGCCTGATCTACTTCCTGATCCAGATCGCGTCCTATGGCCTGAACTTCTGGGCGCCGCAATTGATCCGCAGCGCCGGCACCCAGAGCCCGGTGATAATCGGTTTGCTGACGGCCATCCCTTATGTGTGTGGCGCCATCAGCATGGTAGTGATCGGGCGCTTGTCCGATGCCACCGGCGAGCGGCGCAAGTTCGTCAGCGGGTTGGTAGCGCTTGGCGCGGTGGGGTTCTTCTGTGCGGGGATTTTTGCCGACCACACCACGTTCCTGATTGTCGCTCTGAGCTTGTTGGGCGCGGGCATCATCGCCTCGATCCCGACCTTCTGGACCCTGCCACCGAAACTGCTGGCCGGTGCAGGCGCCGGTGCGGCGGGCGGGATCGCGGTGATCAACACCCTCGGACAGTTCGGCGGTATCGTCAGCCCGGTCATGGTCGGGCGGATCAAGGACCTGACCGGCAGCACCACACCCGCGCTGTACGTCATCGGTGTTGCCGCGCTCATCGCTGCTGCACTGCTGTTGTGGGGATTGCCGCAGAAACTGCGCACGCTGGACAAGCTTCAGGGGGATTGAAGGCCCTGAAAGATCGCAGCCTGTCGGCAGCGCCTTGTATCTCGACTGTCGCTCCGCCAGGAGCGATAGTTTTTGACTGCTCATCGAGGGCGGGACCTGGTAGCCGTGCAGCTCCTTAGGCCTGGAGCCGGCCGCACTGGAGTGTCGCCCCGCAATTCATCAGCGGCACCGACCTGATTCTCACCGTCGCTTCCCGCGGCCTGCGCAACATCGATCAGCAACAGCTGCTGGTGATGCCACCGCTCTTCAAGATCCCCTCATTCACCTTCGTCCGCGCCTGGCATAATCGCCGCGGCAGTGATCAGGCATTGAACTGGTTGAATGGGCAGATTGGGAAAGTGGTAGGGCGGGGATGAAATTTTTTGCGGATTTATGAGCGCTTGCCGGACGGTATCCCGCAGTCCATCTTGCTGCGATAAACTTCGGCCCCTTCGCCCGCCGATTGGGGGGATTGCCCTTGATGAGAAACCCTTGATGACATCCTCGTTGCTCTTGGCCGTACTTGCTTGCGGTTTCATCTACGGCATCACCCCGGGGCCATTCGCGCCCGTCGCAGTGGCGCCGAAACGCCTCAAGGGCCCGCGCGGCAACCGTTCCGGCACGGCATCACGTCTGGTCTGACCAACCCCAAAGCCTATCCGGTGGCTGTGGCGACACGCCGAGTTGTTGAACTGGTCGATGCTGCCCTGGCTAATCTTCTTGAGTTTCGTTGGCGGGATCGCTGCATACGCTATTCTCATCGCAGTTGTCGGCGCGCGGCAGGTGCGTACGGTGTACCAACAGCATGAGCTGGCGATCACCCGGATTTGCGGGGTGATGTTCATCGGCTTTGCCGTCAATGCCTTGCTGCATGCAGTGCCAGGATTGTTGGCGAACAAGGCTTGAGGCTGATCGCAGGGCTGCGGCAGCAAAAAGAGTTCATCGGCGACAGCCGTTGATCGGATCGAGGGATTGGTACTCAGTGCTTTAAATTTCAGGACAGTATCGATTACTGATGGCCACCCAGAACTCCGCGCCGCTGGCGAGCTACATTGACCTGTTGTTGGACGCCGTATGTGCGGTCGATGCCCAGGGTCGCTTCGTGTTCGTCAGCGCCGCCTGTGAGCGTATTTTTGGCTATACGCCTGACGAACTGATCGGCCAGCCGATGATCGACATGGTCCATCCCGCCGACCGTGCCCGGACCTTGCAAGCTGCCCGGGAAATCATGAGCGGCCAGCCCAAGCCCAACTTCGAGAACCGCTATTTGCGCAAGGACGGGCAAATAGCGCACATCATGTGGTCGGCGCGCTGGTCCGAAGTCGATCAACTGCGTATTGCCGTGGCCCATGACATCACCGAGCGTAAACAGGCTGAATCCAAACAGGCGGCGCTTTATGCGATCTCTGAGGCTGCTCATGCTGCCGAGGATTTGCTGGCACTGTTCGAGCGTATCCACCGGATCATCGGCGAATGGCTGCCAGCACTGAACTTCTCCGTGGCGCTGTACGACGAACAGTGCGGGCAAATCAGTTTTCCCTACCATATCGACGACCACGAAAAGTGCCCGGAGCAGACAGGAACGGCGACCGGCAGTCTGTGCGCCGAGGTGATTCGCAGCGGTCAGCCGATTCTGTTGACTCCCGACGATTATGGCCGGCTGCCCGAGTTTCGCGACCTCAGCAGGGGACAGGATTCCCCTTGCTGGCTCGGGGTGCCGCTCAGCTCACAGAAGGGTACCATCGGCGCGCTGATCGTAAAAAGCACACCCGGTGGCGAGCGCTACACCGAGCAAGACAAAGAGCTGCTGCAATACGTGTGCGCACAAGTGGCGGCGGCCATCGAGCGCAAGCAACTGCATGCCCGGCTGCAGTACTTGGCGCAGTACGACCAGTTGACCCAGCTACCCAACCGGGAATTGCTCCGCGAACGGGTGAAAGCGGCGCTGGCGCGGGCCAGAAAAGAGACTGGACGAATGGCGCTGCTGTATGTCGATCTGGACCACTTCAAACAGGTCAACGACACCTACGGCCACGCTGTCGGCGACCTGCTGCTGCAAGCCGTTGCCAATCGGCTCAAAGGCTGTGTGCGTGAAACCGACTCCGTGGCGCGCATTGGCGGTGATGAGTTCGTAGTCCTGCTCGACAGCGTTCAGGAACCGGAAGATGCCAGCACCGTGTCCGATAAAATCCGTTACGTCCTTAACCAGCCGTTACGCCTGGACGGCCACAGCCTGAGCATCCTGCCGAGCATCGGCATCGCGCTGTATCCCGAACACGGCAGTGAAGAAACGCAGCTGTTCAAACATGCCGATGAGGCGATGTATGCGGTCAAGCGAGCGCAGCGAGTACTCGCCTAGCACCCAGGACTGGAATTCTATAACGCGAAAGCCCGATCACTGATCGGGCTTTTGCATTTTTCCCCGGCGCCGTTCGTCGGTAAAGACACAACTTTTCTAAACCTTTGTGGCCATAAAAATTCAGATCCTATGCGGGCATCGCTCGCCGCAATCATTCACCAAGAGGAAGAGAATCATGCCTACCTCAAGAAACCCGAACTCGGGGACCACCGCCAACGATCGCACCAAGGCCTCCGAAGCCGGCCGTAAAGGTGGGAAAACCACCACCATGAGCGTCGATAAAGACCCTGGAAAAGCCAAAGCCGGTCGTAGAGGCGGGCAGCAAAGCCATTGAAGCGGCCGCATCCAGTCAACGATTGAGAGGCGGGGGCGCAAGCTCCCGCTTGAGTTTTCATTTTAACGAGGGAGCGGCACATGAGCCGGATGACTACCCGATTACGCACCGCCAGTTTCGCCGTGCTGCTGGGGCTTGGCGCCAGTAGTGTCTTTGCACAATCGCCTGTCGAGTTTGTCAACGACGTCTCGGTCAAAGGCATCGCCGACATTGAAGTCAGCCGCTTGGCCCACCAGAAAACCACCTCCCAAGTGATCAAGGACTACACGATTCAGGTCATCGACGACCGCACCACCGCCAACCAGCATCTGGCCAAAATCGCCAGGAAGCTCGAGTTGCCCGTCGCAGACAGAGAAGAGGTAGCGAGCAAGGCCAAGACTCTGATGCCCGACATACAGGACGGCGCCACCTTCGACGCGGCCTATGCCGCCAGCCAGGTGAAAACCACTGAAGCGGCCATCGAGCAGCTTCAACTGGTAGCTCAGACTTCTGAGGTGCCAGAGCTAAAAGCCTTCGCCGAAGAAACCCTGCCCAAACTGGAAAATCACCTGAAAATGGCCAAGGCGCTGTAATCCAGCCTTCAGCCCGCCCGAACGGACGGCTGATTGAAGCGCCGTTGTGCGTTCTGTTGTCGATGCCAAGCGAGCCAGTCGAGACAGTTGCTCCTACAGGTTTTGCGTATACCTGGGCGGTCTAGGAGTTGCCTCAGGTTCGGGCCGCGTTCGGACGATCGTTTTGAGCATCAAGTGCTTAAATGACCGGCATTGGCCTCTGAGCCGGTTTTTTATTTGAGAGCTTTCAACTGATCGCCTTCACCTCAACCATCCAGCTGAAATAACCCACCGCTTCGCAACTCGGGTTCACCACCATAAAACTCAACTCGCACTTCTCCACACCGCAGGCCAGTTGTTTGCATTGCCAGTAATGGTCATCAGCCTCTTGGCTGACCGGCTGAATCGGGTCTGCAGGGTTGGGCGCGGGCAAGGTCATGCCACTGTGGACGATTAGCTGCGGGGGCGAAAGGACACCTGCGTCGCCTACCGCTATGTCGTAAAACACCACGCTGTGTTCAGCCCGCAGACTTACGGTGCGGCCGCGAATGCGGAAGGTGTTGCCGTTGGTCGCAGTCAGAGTAATAAGGCTGTCATTTTTGACTATTTTTTCTACTTGAGTGCTACCCGCGAAAAAGATGAATCCGTCGTCAATCAGCGTTGGAGTATCCGGCTCAAGACTGGGTTGCGGATAACGTGACAGTAAGGTTTCAGTGTCGACGATGAGCAACACATTGTTGGCGAGTTCGGTTTTTTCTGAAGTAGAGACGAGGTTGTCTGTGGACATCACGGATTCCTTTCATGATGTAGACGGGTTGTGACAGCCGCCCCCGGCTCAAGCACGACATCCAGTTCCAGTGGGGGCGGTAACGAAATCGGAAAGCCCCTTGTCGCCAAGGGGCCGGCCACGTCAGTTACGGATGGTAATGAACGGATCCCATGAGCAGCAGCCAACGATCCTGCAGTCGCGATCCACGATCAGGAAATTGAAGTGGTACGTCACGCTACCGGTGGACAGGGTTTCCGAAGACCAGTAATGGTTATCGACTTTCTGGCAACTGGGCACGGATGGATTGCTGGTATTGGGAACTGCAACACAGGCGGTAGCCTTGCGCGGCGTGGGCGTCGAGATCAGCTCATTGCCCACGTTGCCGATGAACTTGTAGAAAATCACCGCGGTTTCAAAGCTCTGCGACAGGCTGGTTTCGCGCCAGCGAATCAGGTCACCGACCTGGGCTTTCAAATTGAGCTCGCCGCCAGCCTGACCACTGACCACATTGTTCTGGTTGGTCACCATGTACACATGGTTGACGTCGATCATTGTAGGGGCGTCGGGGTTTTTACTGATGTTCGGGTAGTTTTTCAGAATGGTTTCAGTATCGATGGAGACCAACACATCCGTGACTCTAGACATCGTAAAGCTCCTTTTCATAGTGGTTGCCTGGCATCTGCCAGACACGACAACAGTGACTCTCCTACGGCTGTTGTAACTTCACACTACTAGCGGAACCCACCTGTCACAGGGTACGAGCTGGCCTGGCTCCTTGCCTTGAACGTAACGGTCCGGGTTCCTTCCAGCAGGCCGCGATTGGATGATAGATCCGAAAGTCTAGCTGTCAAAACAGCCGGCTATAAGGTCGACGAACGGTAGTTGTTGTGAACGATTGGCGATAAAAAACCGGCGATCCAGGCCGGTTTTGTTTTGTTGAAATATGCGCGAGCGCCTCAACCTCGCGTCCAACCACGATCAACACAGGAGCTGGTGACGCGGGCGATTGAGCAGTACTTACCGCTGCACCCCCGCCAACATCATCATCGGCCGCTACCGCTCTTGCAAAAGTTCGGGCCGCACCTTCTTTCCGAGACGTTCAACCCTGCTGCAACACCTTCAGCGCTGCCGAGGCCAGAAACCCCGAGCGGCTTTTCTCTTCCGGGTGATGGAGCACGTATTCGTCGATACGGGTCAGCAGATAGCCGGGCAGGGTGATGTTGAGTTTTTGGGCTTTGCCAAGGTACTTGGTCACATCGATATCAACCACAGCCCAAGTGCAACCCGCGTATTGCGGATTGGCGGCATGAACGGTGACTTTGTTGGCGGGAGGGATCGGGGCGCCGTCCTCTGCCAGAATTTCGAAGTGGCCTTCGATGGCTTCCCGAGCCATGGCCATGGCATCGTCCAGATCATCACCGGCCGAAAAGCAGCCAGGAATATCCGGCACTTCTACACCCCAGGCGTGTTCTTCATCGCCCATTGAAATCGCAATTGGGTAAAGCATGTTCGTTGTTCTCCACGGACGGTGTGTACCGGTTCATCAGAGCAGAGCCTGCTTCAAAATGCTGGTGGCCGTCTTTTTCAGTAAATCTTTTTCTGGATGAGGGATCGTTACCAGGCCGGGCTTCGTCGGATGCTTGAAGTGGTGATGACTACCTCTGACCCTTACCAGATACCAACCGTCAGCGACGATTTGGCTTATCGAAAACAGGCTATTCACAACACCTCCCTGTGGTGTGTGTAGGTGGTTACTATACCTACTGAAATTTTCTTATCAACACTATAACCACCGAAAAAACTGATGGGTGCCGATAAGCGTTAAGGGCTGAAGTGTAGAAAGGTGAGGCGCGAGAGTGCGGATTGCCTGAGCTTGATGTGTTTCTGAATCTTTTCTGGGGCTTGGCAGTGATTGCCCGAATGTCAGCCACGGCATACCTTGGCGAGCACAGGAGCAAAGCACGCTTGTCGATGTATCGTGCTTTAACCTGAAGAGTGGTCTACCCATCAAGACAAAGAACCGAACCGACAGGAGCGCGCAATGAGCTGGTCTGCCAGGCAATATGTTGTCTTTGAAGATGAACGCACGCGTCCGGTACGTGATCTGCTGGCCGCCGTACCCACGACGCAAGCCCGTTCCGTCATCGATATCGGGTGCGGCCCCGGTAATTCGACAGAACTGCTGGCGGCGCGCTTTCCGGACGCTGCGGCCCGAGGGCTGGACAGTTCGCTCGACATGATCGAAGCCGCCCGCAAGCGTTTACCGGATGTTCAGTTCGACACGGTGGCCATCGAAGGGTGGGATGAGCCCGGCCCATTTGATGTGATTCTGGCCAACGCTGTCCTTCAATGGGTGCCTGACCATACGACCCTGCTGCCGTCTCTTGTAGCGCGGCTCGCTCCGGGCGGCAGTCTGGCCATTCAG
Organism: Pseudomonas sp. GW821-FHT01E05; assembly: GCF_059422425.1. Taxonomy (NCBI): domain Bacteria; kingdom Pseudomonadati; phylum Pseudomonadota; class Gammaproteobacteria; order Pseudomonadales; family Pseudomonadaceae; genus Pseudomonas; species Pseudomonas sp. GW821-FHT01E05. The sequence continues at coordinate 199,524 of NZ_JBWKWW010000011.1, read as the reverse complement.
ATGCCAGATAATCTCAATGAACCCGCCCACCGGCTGATGCGCAAAACGGCTGCCCAAGGCCCGTGGGCCGACAAACTCGCCGGGGCTGCTGGCCAACGAACGGCGATGGCTGATGCAAACGGCTACTACGATTTGTTGAGTTCAAGCTGTGCCCGGGTGGATGTGTGGCGCACCACCTACCATCACCCCCTTGCAGGCGGCGCCGCTGCGGTGGTGGAGTGGTTCAAGGGCAGTGGCTTGCGACCCTTTCTTGATCCGCTCGACGAGGCGGAGCGGGAGGAGTACCTGCGGCGCTATACCGCGGCTATCGAACAGACGTACCCCGTGTTGGCCGATGGCGGGGTGCTGTTGCCATTTCCACGATTGTTTATTGTGGCAACGCGGTAAAAACACCCCCACAGAGAAAAACCGATGCCGAGAAGCACGTAGTAGCTTCTAAAGCAGCTGATCAACCAAAACCGCGTTGGAATAGATCAAGCTGCCATCGCTCGCTCGATGCCCGACCAAATGGAACTGACCGCGTTCGTGGTGCAAATAGACACGCATTTGGCAATCGGACAAGGGGCCGTATCCCTCCGGCATGATCAAGTCCAGCGAGTTCATATCGACATCGACCATGGCTTCAGGCTCATGGGTCTTCTGCAGGTGTTCTTCGGCCTGCTCCAGACGCACGTGGAGAGGGCCATCGACGTAAAAATGGATGTCCCCCACCGGGGTGGACTTTTGGTCGCCGCTGATTTTGCACCAGCCTTCGATCGTCAAGGTACTCATGACGAAACCTCCGTTGTGGACTGCTGGACTCTGTAGCTCTTGCTTCTTCTCAATGCCATCACTTAGCCGATCACTACGCATGGACAGGGTTCGTTTTTTGGGCCGCTTCTGGCCGATCTCTGCCGTCCGTAATCAGAAATTGAGTATAGCTGGCAACCGGGTCTCGCTTGGGGTAGTGAGGCTCGATCAGGGCGATCAAGCCTTTGCACGGCACTACCCGATCCATCTCGATCAGGAACCTTCTCTGCGGGTCTGCTTACGCTTACCGGCATACTCGGCGTCGGCGAAGGTTATTTGCTTCATCGGAAAAGCTCGTGTGACGGGATAGGCGTATTTCATCAAGTTTGGAAAGTCTTTTTCAGTGTTTCCCTAATCATTTTGACTGATCGGAAACAAGTCGCTACGCCAAAATTAGTCTCGGGAGACGCGATGCCGAGTATCTACAGTTATAGGTAGCGAATAGGTTTTAAACGATTAACTTAATGTTGGAACTGGAATATCTGGGCGTCGGGTTTTTCAGAAAAAGCGCTTGTTCCGTTCATGCACTATACTTCTTGCTGACTTTGCCGCCAGGATGGGTGGTGCTTGTCTATCCTGCTTGGGCGTCAGATTGATATTAATTTGACGATGCTGTTGAGTGGCGATGCTTTTGCATAACCAGCGAGTAACAGGAATAGGATGAAGAGAAAATGGCAATAGCAATTATCTTGATTCTAATCGTTGTTGCATCAGTGCTGTTCAACATACTAGCGCCTTGGCAGGCGACACCAGCAGCTTCCAACTGGGGGTCAATAGACACCACCCAGTTCATCACCCTGGTCATGAGCGGAATATTTTTCATCGCCATCACGGTATTTATGGCAGTAGCCTTGATGCGTTATCGTCACAAAGAGGGTGCCAAGGCGGCCTACCAGCCAGGAAATAAAAAGGTGGAGTTATGGTTAATTATCGTTACTTCGGTAGGTATTGCCGTGATGTTGGCGCCAGGGCTGGTTGTTTACAGTGATTTCGTCCGGGTGCCGAAAAAAGCTTATGAACTTGAAGTGGTCGCCCAGCAGTGGCAGTGGGCCTTTCGTTTTCCTGGCCAGGACGGGAAGCTGGGCAGATCGGATATCAAGTTTGTTGATTCCACCAACCCCTTCGGCCTTGATCCCATGGATCCTGCCGGGCAGGACGATGTGCTTATAAGAAGCAATGAAGTCCACCTTCCGCTCAATAAGCCGGTAAAAGTTTTACTGCGTTCTAAAGATGTGCTGCACGATTTCGATGTACCGCAAATGCGCAGCAAGATGGATATGGTGCCAGGGATGGTGTCGTACTTTTGGTTTACGCCGACTAAAACCGGGAAATTTGAAATCCTTTGCGCTGAATATTGTGGCGTAGGGCATTACAACATGCGCGGCCATATGATCGTCGATGAACAGGACGCCTTCGATCAATGGCTGAGCAGCCAACCGACTTTTGCGCAGACATTAGCGACAGCTGCCAAGCCCAGTCGGGACAGCGTGCTGGAAAAAGGCCGCCTGTTGGTCGAAAAGCACGGCTGCAGTGCCTGCCATAGCCAGGATGGCAGTGCCAGTCTCGGCCCGGGATGGAAGGGGCTGTACGGCCGCACTGAGCAGCTTGCCGATGGCACCAGTGTGCTGGTCGATGAGGCCTACCTGAAAGCGGCGATCCTCGATCCGAAGGCCCGACGGGTACAGGGCTACCCGCCAGTCATGGTGACCTATACTCTCAGTGAAGATGAACTGGGTGCTCTCGTCGCCCTGATCAAATCACTGGGTACTGCGCGCCAAGGCGATGAACTTTCTGCCAGCGAAGCGTCGGGCCCAGGTGACGACCTGGCGGCGCAGGGACAGCGGCTGGCGGAGTCGCTCGGCTGTCTGGCCTGCCACAGCGTCGATGGCAGTAAGGGCGTCGGCCCCAGCTGGCAGGGCCTGTATGGCAAGACAGAAACCCTTGACGACGATACGAGGATAAAGGTCGATGAGGACTATATAAAAGAATCGGTTCTTAAGCCTAACGCCAAAATCGTCAAGGGCTACGCACCCATCATGCCTACCTTTACGCCGAGTGATAAGGAGTTGAGCGCACTGATCGCTTTTATCAAATCCAAAGCGAATGCCGACGCTGATGCGAGCAAGGCGCAGCCAGGAAAGTCGCCGTAAGCAGCCAGCAATACACCGAAACTTCAGCAGGAGGATGACGTGATGGCCTATGCGGAGCAAGCCGAAACAGAAGCACTGCACGAACCCAAAAGTTTCCTGACCAAATATATCTGGAGTCAGGACCACAAGGTCATCGCCATTCAGTATTCCTTGACGGCTATATTCGTGGGTCTCATCGCCGTGGTGTTGTCCGATTTGATGCGCTTGCAGATAGGCTTCCCCGGTAGTTTGGGGTTCATGGACGCCAGTACTTACTACCAGGCGATGACCATGCACGGCATGATCATGGTCATTTACTTGCTGACGGCCTTGTTTCTGGGTGGCTTCGGCAACTATCTGATCCCGCTGATGGTGGGGGCCCGCGACATGGTCTTCCCCTATGTCAACATGCTGAGTTACTGGACCTACCTGCTGGCGGTACTGGTGTTGCTCGCCAGTTTTTTTGTCCCTGGCGGGCCCACTGGTGCGGGCTGGACGCTCTATCCGCCACAGTCCATTACCAAGGGGACACCGGGGACCGAGTGGGGCATCGTACTGATGCTCGTCTCACTGGCGATTTTTATTGTCGCAACCACCATGGGCGGGTTGAACTACGTAACCACGGTGTTGCAGGCGCGCACGCACGGCATGACATTGTTTCGCATGCCGCTCTCCGTATGGGGAATCTTCATGGCCTCGATTATGGCCTTGCTAGCCTTCCCGGCGTTGTTTGTGAGTGCGGTCATGACGCTGTTTGACAAACTGTTGGGCACCAGCTTCTTTATACCGGCGATCATCTCGCTGGGGCAGCAGCTCAATCACCAAGGTGGCAGCCCAATATTATTCCAGCATCTATTCTGGTTCTTCGGCCACCCGGAAGTCTACATCGTTGCTCTCCCCGCGTTTGGTCTGGTCTCTGACTTGATCAGCACGCATGCGCGTAAGAGTATCTTCGGCTACCGAATGATGGTGTGGGCCATTATCGCGATTGGCGTGCTCAGCTTTGTGGTCTGGGCGCACCATATGTATGTCAGTGGAATGAACCCCTACTTTGGCTTTTTCTTTGCCACCACCACCTTGATCATCGCGGTGCCGACCGCACTGAAAGTCTACAATTGGATTCTGACCCTGTGGCGGGGCGACATCCATCTGACCGTGCCGATGCTGTTTGCCCTGGCCTTTATCGTCACCTTCCTGGTCGGCGGTCTGACCGGGTTGTTTCTCGGCAATGTGATCGTGGACATTCCGCTCTCGGACACCTATTTCGTCGTAGCCCACTTTCATATGGTCATGGGGGTCGCACCGGTACTGGTGGTGTTCGGCGGCATTTATCATTGGTTCCCGAAAGTAACCGGGCGCATGACCAACGACACCCTGGGCAAGCTGCATTTCTGGATTACCTTTCTGGGCACCTACGCGATCTTCTTCCCCATGCACTACCTGGGTTTCCAGGGCATGCCACGCCGCTACTATGCCTATGACAACTACGCGTTCATCCCGCAGTCTGCGCAAGATTTGAATGCCTTCATTACGGTGGTCGCATTGACCGTCGGCGTTTCCCAACTGCTGTTCCTGTTCAACCTGGCCTGGAGTGTATTTAAAGGCAAGCCTGCAGGCAGTAATCCCTGGGGCGCGGCCAGTCTGGAATGGCAAACGCCGAACACCCCGCCGATCCACGGTAACTGGGGAGCGAAGCTGCCGGTCGTGCATCGCTGGGCCTATGACTACAGTGTGCCGGGGATAGAGCAGGATTTCGTTCCGCAAACGGTCTCCGCCGAGGAGCTGGAGCAGATGCGGCAACTCAGTGCCGGAACCAGGATAGCGGACGTTAAAACATGAACAGACTGCTATTGAAAAACGCCGAAAGTGCTGATCCCGGCGGCAGTTGGAGTCGCGATCCTGAGGATATTCAGGCCGTCGAGGGTGCCGATAGAATCCAAAACGCAAGAATAGGCCTGCGCTTGTTTCTGGCCGTGGTGAGCTCGTTATTCTTTCTCTTCCTGGTCGCCTTTATCGAGCGCTCACAGGTGGCCGACTGGCAACCCTTGACGGAGCCCTTGGCGCCGTTAGCCAATCTATGGCAGCTATGGCTGAATTCGGCTTTTCTGGTATTCAGTTGCATCGCACTGCAGTGGTCGCGTATGGCCGCCCGACAGGCTCGATTGGACGCAACGGTCATTGGCTTTGCATTGGGGGGCGTATTTGCAGTTGCCTTTCTGGTGGGACAACTCTGGGTCTGGCAGCAGTTTGTCGCCTGGGGCTATTTTGTCGCCAGCAATCCGGCCAACAGTTTCTTCTACCTGTTGACCGGCCTGCATGGGTTCCACCTGCTGGGCGGGCTGATAGCCTGGAGTAGAACCGTCGCTAAATTCCTGCATCACGTACCGTTGTCGCAACTCAGCGCCAGCGTAGAGCTCTGTGCCATCTATTGGCATTACTTACTGGGTCTTTGGTTCGTGCTATTCGCTCTGCTGACCAGCACGCCGGCAACCTATGAAGCCATCGCCAGATTCTGCGGCCTGAGGTGAAAAGCCATGGCATCGCACCCACCAGCCCCAGTCGAGTCCAGTTCATCCAATCCACCAGGCTCGCCGCCTGCACCGGGATGGCAGGGCATCGCCAGCGACTGGTCCTCGGATAGAGAGGCTTTCAAGCAGGTCCCCTGGGGCAAGGCGATGATGTGGATATTCCTGCTCAGCGATACTTTTGTATTCACCTGTTTTTTAACCGGCTACATGTCGGTACGCATGACCATCACCAGCGCCTGGCCGAACCCTAGTGAAGTGTTCGCATTGACGATCGGCGGTAGAGAAATCCCGCTTATTCTGATCGCCATCATGACCTTTGTGCTGATCAGTAGCAGCGGCACCATGGCCATGGCAGTTAATTTCGCCTATCGCCGTGATCGCGCGAAAACCACTGCCTTGATGCTGGCGACCGCAGCCTTGGGTGCGACCTTCGTCAGCATGCAGGCATTTGAATGGAGCAAGCTCATCGCAGAAGGGGTTCGTCCCTGGGGGAACCCCATGGGGGCGGCGCAATTTGGTGCCAGCTTTTTCATGATTACCGGTTTCCACGGACTGCATGTGTCAGTCGGTGTCATCTACCTCAGCATTGTGGCGCTGAAAGTATTGCGGGGAGATTATGAGCGCTCCGGAAACTATCAGATCGTCGAGATAGCCGGGCTTTACTGGCACTTCGTGGACTTGGTGTGGGTGTTTATTTTTGCTTTCTTCTATTTATGGTAGGTCTAAGAGACTGTTCATGATCGTGACAATCATGAACAGGTTCTGAAGAGGAGCACTGATGATGGCGCATGCTCAGGGTCAGCAACATCCAATTAGTTTGTACCTTAAAATCTGGGGGCTGTTATTCGTCCTCAGCACGCTGTCGTACCTTGTCGACTATTTTCACTTCCAAGGCTACCTTAGGTGGTCCCTGATTATCACTCTCATGTTGTTGAAGGCAGGTTTAATTGTCTCCGTCTTCATGCATATGGCCTGGGAACGGTTGGCCATGGTCTACGCCATATTGGTGCCACCTTTATGTTTACTGGTGCTCGTCGGACTGATGGCCACCGAGGCGGACTATGTTTTCCTCAGTCGGGTAATTTTCTTCGGCCAATAAGTAACTTCCGGATGGCCTTAAGAAGCCTCCTGGGGCTAATCCGCAATAAATGGCTTTATGCGTTATATCGTTATATCGTTCGCTTGAACTGATGCCATCTGTGCAGCCAGGCTACTGTCCAGTGGGGGGCTGCCGCTCCCGTGCCGGCGATCTTCAGCCTTGGATAATGTTCGATTACCCGGTTCAATACCGATTCCTGATCCGGCTCAACATCCACGAAGAAGATATGTTTGCCCTCTTCTACCACCTGTTTAAAACTGCGGAAGTGAGTATTTGGCACCTGGATACCAAAAAAACCACCTTCCCAGATACAGAAGCCCAATACAACAATGGCAAGGAAGATAAAAGGCACCCAGCCTGCGGGGGATTTGGTCCAACCCAGCCAATAGGCACCGCCAAGGACCAGCGCCGCGAGTGGCACACCGACCACCGCACCAATCTCGCCAGAGTGAACAGCATCTTGTTTCATTAACGAGTTAACCTCGTGGAGGTGATGTTGTTCAACATCAGAAGCTTTTTCACTGAGCACATGAATTTGTTCGGTATTGATGCCGTTGGCTTCCAATTCATTTTCAACGGTTTCTAGATCGTCGAAATTGTCACTGATATAATAGTATCGATTCACTCCACACCTCCCATCTCGCTTTTGCCGTAGACCTCCTCTGTCCTGCAGCCGTTAACTGAAATTTGCAGTCGGTATCTGTACCCGTGGGGAACGTTGCACACTTCATGCAATTCGAACGAAGTATAGCATTCCATGGCATACATGCTGGTAAGTGTCAAAATCTAAAAACAGCATTAGGGCCTGGCGCACCCCGACGAATTCTGCCTCGCAGCGCCACCAGAAAGTTCGCCCAACAAGGCCGGAAACAGGTCCTGAAATCGGCCAGACGCTGGTTTAGAACTGTCGGAAGACGGGGTGACCTCAGCGAGCTGCATGACAGCCTTCAGGCGCGTGGATGCGCGCCCAAGGGCTGTTTGCCGAGCTGCTGGCGCAGCGCTTCAAGCTGGCGCTCATGGGGCTCGTATTTTCGGAGCGTCGACGTTCGTTGGCGGGGCGATCGAGCAGGCGTACCCCGTGTTGGCTGATGGCGGGGTGCAGTTGCCATTTCCACGGTTGTTTATTGTGGCGACGCAGTAAAAACGGTCGAAGCGCTCGTCCATCCAGACGCTTTCGATACGGGCCGTACGTGGGCCTTGAAAGCAGCACTTAAACCGCACCCACAAAAAAACCGGCTAACTGAGCCGGTTTTTTGTTGTCTCTACATCCCTCGTCAAAGCTGCCTGACGTTGGATTCAATCAAGTGGAGCGGGTGAAGGGAATCGAACCCTCGTTATCAGCTTGGGAAGCTGGAGTAATGCCATTATACGACACCCGCTCAGAGCGGCTGACTTTGTACCAGATGTGGGCGGGGATTTGAAGTTTTTCTTTGGGGGGATCTGCGTTTATGTGTTTTTTTTTCGGGACGCAGTGGGCAACATTCAATCGTCGACGGCGGCGGGGGCAGCGCTGACGATCGGGGCACAGATGAAGTGAGAGACCGTTTTGCGGTCTTTCGCGGGCAGGCCTCGCTCCTACAAGAATGTGGAGTTCTTAGGGGAGCGAGGTTGCCTGCGTTGACGCAGTTTCACATTGCCAATGCATGATGGTCCCGAACGTAGTGGTAACGCGGTCGGCTTTCGTGTCGGGCCGGTTTCAAAAAGTCGATCAGGGCTTGGCGACTGTCTCGGCAGGCGGCTTTATGCTCTATGTCGAGAAAGTGTCCGGCGGCCTGGATGGTGCTGAAGGTGCTGTGTTGCACATGGTTGGCGAACAGTTTGGCGTCGTCGGGGGAGGTGTATTCGTCCCATTCGCCGTTCATGAACAGCATCGGTACGTTGATTTTTTTGGCCGCGTTGAGATAGCACAGGCGATCGCTGTTGAGCACTTCACTGATGTGGAAGTGCATCTGCCCATATTCGTGTTCGGCGAGGCTGCTGACGTGCCGGTAGTTGAAACGCTTGAACAACGACGGCAGGTGTTTGCCGATGGTGCTGTTTACCAGGTTGCCGACACGGTCGCGGTCCAGGCTGCCGAGGTAGTCGACACCACGTTCGAGGTAGTCAAGCATCGGTTCGTTGACCACTGGGGAGAACGAACTGATCACGGCCCTTTCAATGCGCCGTGGACGATGGGCCAAGGCGACCAACGCCGCGGCGCCGCCCCAGGAAAACGACAACACGTGTTCGGCGGCGAAGTGGTCGATCAGCTCCAGGAGGATCAGCCCTTCGACTTCCTTGGTGAGCATTTTCTCGTGCAGGTTGTGGGCTTTGGACTTGCCCGCGTAGGGCTGGTCGTAAAGCACGACGTTGAATTGCGGATGAAGGTTCTTCACGGTCTGGGCAAAGGACGCAGTGGTGGCCATTGAGCCGTTGACCAGAATGATGGTCTTTTCTGCGGCATCTGCGCGATAGAACTCCGTGTAGACCCGAAACTGACCCTGTATATCCAGCACAGCGATTTCTGGCCTCATGTCATAAGACTCCTGGCAAGCGGGTATGCGCGCAATGAGATTGCACGAGCTTTGTGACAGGTAGGCATACGCCTGGAATTTTTTGCCCATGTCGATCCGGTGAAATCTGGTCGACGGGTATTGTTATAGGCGGGCAATCTGCCGGGGGGAATGCGGAGCCTGAAGGCTCACTGCCGGCAAAAGGTTTCTTAGAATGCGTTGGTGACTCATCGGTCACATTTCGGCCGACGGTTTGATTCAAGCAGGGAGATCCCCATCCCGCAAGTGCCGTTTGTAAATTGATCGACAACTTTCTGCTGAATGGTCGTGACTTGGCGGCGGGTTTTAGATTTGTTGGATTTCTTCAGCGGTCAGCGGGCGATACTCGCCGGGTGCGAGAGCGTCGTCGAGTACCAGTGGCCCCATGCATTCGCGATGCAGGCGCAGGACTTTATTGTTGAAGTGGCCGAACATCCGTTTCACCTGGTGGTAACGGCCTTCGACGATGCTCAGCCGCGCGCTCTTTGGCCCGAGCACGACCAGTTCTGCCGGTTGGGTGGTGAGATCTTCGAAGGCGAAGTACAGGCCCCGGGCGAAGGTCTGCGCATACTCGGGGCCGATGTCTTGTTCGGTCTCGACGTAATAGATCTTCCCCAGTTTGGTCTGCGGCTGGGTCAGGCGTCGCGACCAGCTGCCGTCGTTGGTGATCAGCATCAGGCCGGTGGTGTTGAAGTCCAGTCGCCCGGCGATGTGCAGCTCGTGTTTGTCCGGTTCATCGATGAGGTCGAGCACGGTCGGGTGCTCAGGGTCGCTGGTGGCGCTGACGCAGCCCGGCGGTTTGTGCAGCATGAAGTAGCGCGGCGGTTTACCGGCTTGCAGCACTTCATCGTCGCACTCCACGCGGCTGAACTCGCGCACATCAAAGTGAGGGTCGCTGACTATTTGCCCGTCGACCTTGATCCTGCGCCCGACCAGTAGCAAGCGCACTTGTTTGCGGTTGAAGCGGGGCAGGTTGCTGAGGAAACGGTCAACGCGCATGGCTATCGGCTGATCAGAAAAGGGCCGCGCATCTTACGTGATCTTCCCGGTGGCCGCCTGCAGCTGCGCCTCGACCTGCGCGCAGCGCGGGCACAGGCAGGATAGGTCGCGCAGTTCGACGGGCAGGGCCCGGAGCACTGCCGGATCGATGCTGACGCCATAGCACCAGCAGGCTTGGGCGGCGGTGCGCGGATCGGCCAGGGTGCAGTCGTTGCCAGCACCGCAGGCCGGGCAGAGATTGGGTTTATTCATAGCTTGGGAGAGGTTTTTCCACACAGGTTCGATTACGGCCAGTCTGTTTCGCACGGTACATCGCATGGTCGGCACGCGACAACAGGTTGTGCAGCGTGTCGTCGGGTTGGAGGGTGGTGAGACCGATGCTGACGGTGATCTGCAGCGCTTGGCCTTCATAGGCATAGCGTTGTTGCTTGATCTGTTGACGGATTTTCTCGGCGATCATCTGACCGTTGCCGCTGTCGGTATCTTTGAGCAGCACGATGAATTCTTCACCGCCCCAACGGCAGACGATGTCTGACTGGCGCAGGCAGCTTTGCAGATCACGGGCGAAACCGCTCAGCACCTGGTCACCGGCGAGGTGGCCGTAAGTGTCGTTCAAACGCTTGAAGTGGTCCAGGTCCAGCAGCAAGGCTGTCAGCGGTTTCGGTTCACGCTGGGCTTCATGCATGGCCTGGACAGCCAGCAGATCGAAGCCGCGACGGTTCGGCAGGCTGGTGAGGCTGTCGAGGGTAGCCTGGGCTTGGATCTTGCTCTGGTAGCGGTTCAGCAGGCGGTTGAGCAAGGCCAGGATAATCAGCGTGATGATCAGGCAGATCAGCAGGTTGAGGTACAGCGACTGGCGGATTTCACCGAGGGCACTGTCTTCGCGTTTATCGACGAACAGGTACCAGTTCAGCTCCGGGATGAAGCGCACGTTGAGGAAATGTCCCTGGCCCTGGGCCGAATACTCATAACTGCCGCTGTGGGGTTTGGGCAGTTTGGTCAGCAGGTCTTTCATGCTGTCGAGTTCGCTGAGGGTCTGCCCGACCCGCGCACCTTGGGGCCCACCCTCGGCACCGGTGAGCACCAGACGGCCATAGGTGTCGACGAAGTACACGCTGCGCTGGTAACGCTGCTGGTATTTGTCGATCAGCTTGACCACCGCGTCTACAGTCAGACCAACGCCGGCAGCGCCGATGAACTGGTCTTTGTAATCGTAGACTTTGTAGTTGATGAAGAAGGTCAGGCTGTCGTGGTTGGCCAAGTCAGGATCGACGTTGATCTCATACGGCTCGGCCATGTCGCGCACACGGAAGTACCAGGCATCACGGGGCTCTTGGGTGCTGATTTTTTTCAGCACACCTTTGGCGTGGTAGTAGGTCAGGCTGCTGTCGGAGACGAAGAACGCGGTGTAGGCGTCGTAGTGAGTCATGACTTCGTTGAGGTAGCGGGTCATTTGCTCAGGCTCGCGTTCGCCAGCCACTACCCAGTCACGCATGAAGGTGTCGCGGGCCATCATCGAGGAAATCAGGATCGGCCGGACCAGGTCTTTCTGGATTTCCGAGTAGACCGTATCGGATGTCAGCGGTAGCTCGGTATTGACGATATTGTCGCGAATCGACGCCCGTGAGGCGTAGTAGCTGAGCAATGAGGTGGCGAGGAAACCACAGCCCAGTAGCGCGATGAGTGTGAGTACCAACGAGCGTTGCGAAAACAGCGCAGAGCGAAGCGGCATGGCAGTTCCGTTGGCAGAGACCGGGTGGGGCATTCTAATGGCGCTGTGCGGAAATAACTGCTTAATTTGTAGGGTTTTTTGAAACCCCTGTAGCAGCAGGCTGCGCCAGCTGCTACAGGGTGGGGGGCTCATGATCGGGTCAATTGCGGCTTTGCAGATACGCCCGCCAACCCCCTGAGTGGCTAATATCCGTAGCACCTTCCAACCCGTACGGTTCACAAATAAACCCGCTCTCCCAACGTCCATCCGCAAGCTGTACTTTGCCCAACCCGAGCGGCGCGGGAATCCCGGTCAGAAACGAGCCCAGTTCACTGCTCGGCAATTCCCAGACTTCTACCGCAATCGCCACGCCGCCTTCCGCAACGCGGACCATTGCTGGGCGAAACGGTGGGCCGCCGGCCAGTGCGTGGAGTTGGTAATGCGGCGCGCTTTGAGTGGTTTCAACCAGACGGCCACCCCGTTGCTTGAGTTGCCAGTTCAGCGCCAGCCCATCCAGATGTGCGCCGCAAACCACCAGCCGGGCGCGGTCATTACGGGCAGGATGGGGAGGGGCCGGGGATGTCGAGCCTTGCTGACGTTGCAGCGCATCAGCCACGCTCAGCAAGTACTGGTCGGTAAATGCCCGACCGAACAGCGTCACGCCCCACGGCAGGCCGTTGTTCATGAAACCGCTGGGCACGGCGACGGCGGCGTAGTCCAGCAGGTTCATGAAGTTGGTGTAGTAACCGAGTTCTGAGTTGTGCAGTACCGGTTCTGCTGCAAGCTGCGCCAGGGTCACCGGGCGGCCGATGGTTGGCGTGAGTACGCAGTCGAGGTCTTCCAGTGCCTTGTCGCACAGGGCTTTCAAGGCCTGCAGGCGATACTGGGCGCGGAAGGTTTGCACGCCGTCGACTGTCGGTGCCTTGGCCAGCACGGCGCGAATCACCGGCAGTACGGCTTCCGGATTTTGTTCCAGCAACTCGCCGGCCACGCTGTAACGCTCGGCCACCCAGGGCCCTTCATAAAGCAAACGGGCGGCCTCGAGGAACGGTGACAAGTCGAGCTGCACCGCTTCACCGCCAAGTTTTTTGAGTCGATCAATGGCGTTATCGAACAGCACGGGACCTTCCTCGCAGCCGAAGAATTGCAGATCTTCAACTCGCGGCACGCCGAAGCGCAACGGTCGCGGAGTGCCAAAGGCTGAGCCATCGTTCCACAGTGGGTTGCAGCGGCTGTACTCGTCACGCGGATCGAGCCGCGCGGTCAGGGCCAGCAACCGGCTGGCTTCACGAGCCGTCGCGGTAAAGGTCGTCACGCAGTCCAGAGTGCGGCAGGCCGGGACTACACCTGCAGTGGAGATCAAGCCTTTGGTGGCTTTCAACCCAAGCAGGTTGTTCAAAGCAGCGGGTACTCGACCGGAACCCGCCGTGTCGGTACCCAGTGCAAAACTCGCCACACCCAGCGCCACCGCCAATGAAGAACCGGCGCTGGAACCTCCCGACGGGTATTCCGGCAACACGCTGTTGGGGCAAGCGCCGTAGGGCGAGCGGCTGCCGTTGAGGCCTGTGGCGAATTGGTCGAGGTTGGTCTTGCCCAACGGGATCGCGCCGAGCGCCAGCAACTGCTCGACGATGGTTGCCGAGCGCTGCGCAACATAGGCGAACGCCGGGCAGGCGGCGGTGGTGGGAATGCCCGCCAGGTCGATGTTGTCCTTGATCGCGAACGGCACGCCGTACAGCGGCAAACTGTCGATGTCGCGACCGTCCAGCATGGCGAGGTACGGTTCCAGTTCAGCGACGCTGAGCAGGTGGATAAACAGGTGATAGTCCGGGTTCAGCGCCGCGGCTTTTTCCCGCAGGCTCAGCAGCAGCTGCCGAGGCGTGGTGCTACCGGCGCGATAGGCCGCACGCAGGGCATCGAGTTGCAGATTGATGGTCATGGCTTGAATCCTTCCTTCTTTAAATGAGATCAGTCGAGTTCCAGCACCACGACCCGCTGCCCGGCGCGCACCGCGCAACCGGGTTGCACGCGGATTTCCCGGACCACACCGGCCATGGGCGCGAGCACCGGGATTTCCATCTTCATCGACTCCAGAATCACCAGCACATCACCGGCGGCGACCCGGCTGCCGGTTGCTACCTGAACCTGCCAGAGGTTGCCGGCAATGTGGCTGTCGACGCTCTGCTGGCCCGTTTCCAGTGGCGCATCTTCGGCCTGTTCGGGTACCCGCTCCTCGCTGTCGAAATGCGCCTGGCCGCTGGCGATCCAGCGTTCGCGCTCGGCGTTGAAGGCGCTCTGTTGCTGTTGACGGAACGCAGCGATGCTCTCGGCTTCTTTGGCCAGAAAGGCTTGGTAGTCGGCAAGCCTGAGCTGGCTATGTTCAATGCTCAGCTCAAAGCGCCCCAGCGGGAAATCACGACGAATCTGCAGCAGCTCATCGGCGCTCACCGGGTAAAACCGGATCTGGTCGAAGAAGCGCAGCAGCCACGGTTTACCGTCGAATGCCGCGACCTCGCGGTAGCGGTTCCACATTTGTAACGTGCGACCGACGAACTGATAACCACCTGGGCCTTCCATGCCGTACACGCACAGGTAGGCGCCACCGATGCCCACCGAGTTTTCGGCGGTCCAGGTCCGTGCCGGGTTGTACTTGGTGGTGACCAGCCGGTGCCGTGGATCGAGCGGGGTAGCGACCGGCGCACCGAGGTAGACGTCGCCCAGACCCATCACCAGATAGCTGGCATCGAACACCGTGCGCTGGACTTCGTCGAGATTGGGCAGGTCGTTGATGCGGCGGATGAACTCCAGGTTGCTTGGGCACCAGGGCGCATCCTTGCGCACGGTGGTCATGTATTTCTCGATGGCCAGCTGGCAGGCCGGGTCATTCCAGGACAACGGCAGGTGGACGATGCGCGACGGTACTTGCAGGTCTTCGGCGGCGCACACCGCATCCCATTCGCCGGCAACGATGCCGAGCAGATCGGCCAGCGGCAGTTGCTCGGGTTGGTAATGCACTTGCAGCGAGCGGATGCCCGGGGTCAGGTCGATCACCCCGTGCAATGCTTTGCTTTGCAGCGCTTGCATCAGCGCATGACCACGGAAGCGCAGCACCAGATCCAGCTCGGGGGCGCCGATTTCCAATAGCAGATGGGTGTCGCCGGACAGCCGTGCGATCAAGCGAGTGTCGTCCTGACCGAGGTCCAGAACGATGGGCGAAACCAATTCCTCTGGGCGCGGGCTTGCTCGCGATGGGGCCAGACCAGACACCGCGTCAACTTCATCGCGAGCAAGCTCGCTCCCACATAGATAGGGTTTACAAGCCAAGGCTCGTGCTGTGTCGATACCGACGGGAAAGAACTGCACCTTGTCCCCAGCCTTCAACTGCCCCAACTGCCACAGATCCGCCTCGATCACCGTCACCGGGCAAACGAACCCACCCAGGCTTGGGCCGTCGGGACCGAGGATCACCGGCATGTCACCGGTGAAATCCACCGCGCCGATCGCGTATGGGTTGTCATGGATATTCGAGGGATGCAGCCCGGCTTCGCCGCCATCGGCGCGAACCCATTCGGGCTTGGGTCCGATCAGCCGTACGCCGGTGCGGCTGGAGTTGAAGTGGACCTCCCATTGGGTGGCAAAGAAGGTCTCGATATAGCCTTCAGTGAAATACTCCGGCGCGCCATGGGGGCCGTAGATCACCCGGATTTGTCGCACTGGCGGCAACTCGAGCACCTGTTCAACCGCAAGGCTTTCCCCCGCGTCATGGTCGCTTAACGGGCAAAGATGCAGCACATCCCCGGCCCGCAAGGCACGACCGCCGTGGCCGCCGAACTGGCCGAGTGTGAATGTGCTTTTGCTGCCCAGATAGTCCGGCACTTGCAGGCCACCGCGCAGGCACAGGTAGCTGCGAGCACCGACTCCGGTGATGCTACCCAGACCCAGGGTCGCACCGGCCGGGATCAGAAGGGTGGTGTTCATCGGTGCCGGTTGGCCGTTCAGCGTCAGCGCAATGACAGCGCCAGTGACCGCTACTACGGCGTCGCAGTTGAAGCGCAGCAACGGTCCGCTCATGGTGATTTCCAGCGCGGCGACACCTTCTTCGTTACCCAGCAAGCGATTGCCCAGGCGCAGAGCGCGGCTGTCCATCGGCCCCGACGGCGGCACGCCAACCGCCCAGTAACCGAGGCGACCGGGGTAGTCCTGCACGCTGGTCTGGGTGCCGGCGCTGAGCACTTCGAAGGTATTGGCCTGGTAGAGAAGACCTTCGAGGCAACGGGTCCAGGGCTGGCCGCTGGCGAACGGTACATCGAGCAGTATCTGGCGCAGGTAATCGCGGTTGGTTTCCACGCCGTACAGCAGGCTGTCGCCCAAGGCTTGATGCAGATCGGCGCGCGCCTCTTCGCGGCTGGGCGCCCAGCTGATGAGTTTGGCGATCATCGGATCGAAGTAGGGCGGGATCTCGCAACCGGCCTCGACCCAGGTGTCGATGCGCAGCTGTTTGCCATCGGCCACCGGGAAATTCACGGCGCTCAGCAGGCCAGGACTGGGCTGGAAATCCCGGCCCGGATCTTCGGCATACAACCGTGCCTGAATCGCATGACCTTCGGCTTTCAAGGTGCGGCTCAGCTCGCTCAACGGCGGCAGATCACCGGCTGCCAGTTGCACCATCCAGCGCACCAGATCCACGCCCCACACTTGTTCAGTGACGCCGTGCTCGACCTGCAAACGGGTGTTCACTTCCAGAAAATAGAAGCGCTGGGCGTCGCTGTCGAAGACGAATTCCACGGTACCGGCGCTGCGGTAATTCACCGCTTTTGCGAGTTTGATCGCCGCCAGGCACAGCTCCTCGGCCATGCCGTCGGGCAGGTTCGGCGCCGGGGTTTCTTCAAGGACTTTCTGGTTGCGCCGCTGCACCGAGCAATCGCGCACGCCGAGGGCGATGACTTCGCCCTGGCCGTCACCGAACACCTGAACTTCAAGGTGCCGGGCACGCTGGATGTACTTCTCGATGAACACGCCAGCGTCGCTGAAATTGTTCTGTCCCAGGCGCTTCACTGCATCGAAGGATTCGCTTAGCTGCGCCGCGCTGCGGCAAACGCGCATTCCAATGCCGCCACCGCCGGCGGTGCTTTTGAGCATCACCGGGTAACCGACCTGCTCACCTGCGATCAGCGCGGCGTCGAGGCTGTCCAGCAACCCGGTGCCTTCGAGCATCGGCACGCCGTGTTGTTTGGCCAGGGCACGGGCGGTGTGCTTGAGGCCGAACACCCGCAGTTGTTCTGGCGTTGGCCCGACGAAGGCGATATTGGCCGCTTCACAGGCCTCGGCGAACGCGGCGTTTTCCGAGAGAAAACCATAGCCGGGATGAATCGCCGTGGCGCCGCTGGTTTTGGCGATGGCGAGGATTTTTTCCACCGCCAGATAGGTAGCCGACGCAGCACCTTCGCCCAGGCTGTGAGCTTCGTCGGCATGCAGGACATGCAGGCTGGCGGCGTCGGCTTCGGAATACACGGTGACGCCCTTGACCTGCAATTCACGCAGGGTTCGCAAGATGCGACAGGCAATGGCGCCACGGTTGACTATCAACAGTTTTTTGAACATGACAAAACCCCTGGAGGCTGAAGGCAGCTCAGCCCCGACCTGGGATGCGGGCCGTCCCGCAGTTTTCGATGTGCGCCGGGGTCGTCCCAGGCGGCAGAATCAATTTGGCTTAGCCAGGTGATCACCTGTGTTTACTTGATGCACTGCCCCGACCGGCTCTGGCACAGGGCGAACAACCAACGGCGCAGGCGCACGCATTTCAGTTCCATACCAGTAGCTCCGCTGGTGTGGGGTTGTAGGCGTTGCACGGGTTGTTCAGTTGCGGGCAGTTGGATATCAGCACGATCACGTCCATTTCGGCCCGCAGGTCGACGTATTTTCCGGGGGCGGAAATACCGTCCTCAAAGGTCAGGCCACCGTCGGCAGTGACCGGAACGTTCATGAAGAAGTTGATGTTCGGCCCGATGTCGCCTTTGCCCAGGCGCCCGTCATGAGCGCAGGCCCGCAGGTAGTTGTCACGGCAGCTGTGCATGTAGCGTTTCTCCAACGCGTATCGCACGGTGTTGCTCTCTTGGGCGCAGGCGCCGCCAAGGGTATCGTGGCGTCCGCAGGTGTCTTCGACGATGGTCAGCATCGGCTGGCCCAGGTTGGAAAAGAGCACGCTGCCGGTGCTCAGGTAGACGCTGTTTTGTCGGCGCAAGGTGCGCTGCACGTCATAGCGTTCCCTGGGGTTTTTCAGGCTGTAGAACAAAGTGTCGACGGCTTGATTGCCTTCCAGATCGAGGATGCGCAAGGTCTGTCCGGCCTTGACCTCCATCAGCCACGGCTCGCCGGACGGAATGGTGGCACGGTACACCGCGGTTTCAGGATGCCTGGTGGCAGGGGCGACTGCTAAAGACATGGCGCGATCCTCAGGCGAACAGACGGTCGGTGTTAATGAAGCCGCGCTCGTTCTCGGGACGCGAGGTGCGGCAATGCTTGGCGACGCTGGCGTCGGCGGTCATCCAGCTCAGCTTGAGCGGCTTGGGGGCGTATTCCGGGTTGGGATCCATGGGGTGTTGCAGAGCAGTGAGCACCACCAAGGTGTCCATTGGCGCGTAAAGCTCGATGTAGTCACCGGCCTTTGAGTTACCTTCGATGAAGTGCAAACGTCCGTCGGCATCGACGCTGACTTTGCTGAACAGGTTGAGGGTCATCAGCAGGTCGGACAGGCCCAGCCCCCATTTGCCCAGTTCCACCAACAGGTTGTCGGTACCGTTGCGGTAGAAACCGTTGCGCAGTTCCTGAAAGCGGCCCTGGCCGTATTTTTCCGCCACCTCGTGCGCGCAGAGCACGCCGCCGATGCTATCGCTCCAGCCACAGGTGTCGGCGGTGATCGCCGCCAGAACGCGGCCCATGTCCGAGTACAGGCAATGGCCGACGGTGAGCCTGGCGGTGTGTTGGCATTTGAGGCTGTCCGGCAGGTTCAGCCGTTCGGTTTTCTCGTTGGCGTTGAGCAGGGTCAGACTGACATTGGCGCCACCGCGAATATCGGTCAGGCGCAGCAGTTGGCCGCGTTTGAGGACAAAGGAACGATGACCGCCACCGGGGAGCATTTCTTCGGCGAAGGGGGGGAACAGTTGAGTCGAATCAGTCATGTGAAAAAACCTCTAAGCGATGCGAAGCGTGCCCGCCAGTGCTGCCGGCAGGGCGTCGACGGCTTTGCTGTTGGCGCGGCGGTCGCTGTTCAAAGGGATGTCGTAGGTGATGCGTGCGCCATAGGCACCGGGGGCGTGCGGGTCGAGGCGAACCTTGTCGAACACCAGCAAGCGGGTGCCGAGGCTGAAGCCTTCGGACAGGTCATGGGTGACCATGAATACCGTCAGTTGCGTCTCGCGCCACAGCTCCAGCAACAGGCTGTGCATGTCTTTGCGAATGCCCGGATCGAGGGCGCCGAAGGGTTCGTCGAGCAGCAATACGCGGGGTTTCATGATCAGCGCCTGGGCGATGGCCAGCCGTTGCTGCATACCGCCGGAGAGCTGCGCCGGGTACTTGTCCAGGGCATGACCGAGGCCGACTTTTTTCAGCAATGCGCCTGCTTGCTCCCGCGCCTCGCGCTTGGCATGGCCAAACAAGCGCCCGATTAGTGGCGAGCGTGGCAGTTCCAGGCCAAGGGCGACGTTGTCCAGCACCGACAAATGCGGGAACACCGAGTAACGCTGAAACACCACGCCACGGCTGGCATCCGGTTCGCTGGCCAGCATCTTGCCGTCCAACAGGATTTCTCCGCGACTGGCTGTTTCCTGCCCCAGCAGCAATCGCAGAAAGGTCGATTTGCCGCAGCCCGAAGCACCTACCAGGGTGCAGAACTCACCCTCGTTGACGCTGAGGTTGAGCCTTTCGAGCACCACCTGATCAGCGTATTGCTGCCAGACATTGTTCACCGTGATGAAGCTCATGCCCGCGCTCCTTCGTAGCTCATATCCGCGCTCCTTCGTACCAGGGGAAAGCCCGCTGGGTCAGGCGCTTGAGTCCCCAATCGATCAGCCAGGCGAGCAGGGTGATCCACACCACGTACGGCAGGATCACATCCATCGCCAGGTAGCGGCGCACCAGAAAAATCCGGTAGCCCAAGCCGTCGGTGGAGGCGATCGCTTCAGCGGCGATCAAAAACAGCCACGCCGAACCGAGCATCAGTCGAAGCGAGATCAGCAAGCGTGGCAGCAGTTGCGGCAGGACTACCCGCAGAATCACGGTCCAGGTCGAAGCTCCGAGCGTCTGGGCCTTGATCAGCAGCTCGACGGGGATTTCCCGGGCGCGCTGTTCCAGATCGCGGGCCAGGCACGGGGTGATGCCGATCACGATCAGCATCACTTTCGATAACTCGCCCAGACCAAAAACGATGAACAGAATCGGCAGGATCGCCAGCGGCGGCACCATCGACAACACCGTCAACAAGGGCGACAACGGCGCGCCGAACAACGGCAGCGTGCCGGCGGCGATGCCCAGGCACAGGCCCGCCAGAGCGCTGATGCCCAGGCCAATGGCCAGCCGCTGGAGGCTGGCACCGGTGTCCTGCCACAGCAGGTAGTCGCCGCTGCGCGGGTCGGCGGTGAAGGCCAGGCGTTTCACCGCGTCGGCCATTTGCCCGGCGCTGGGTAGCAGCTTGTCGTTGGGGTTGTCCGTCAGCCGCTCGGCCGAGCCCGTGAAATAGGCGAACAGCACCAAGGCGAACGGCAGGATGACCAGCAACAGGCGACTCGGGTTATCCGGGTGGCGATTGATCAGGCGCATGGCCATGTTCTCCGGTTACTGACAACGTGGCTCACAGCTTGGAGTCGGCGGCCAGTTGCACGTAGCTCGGGTCGAAGTGCAGCTTGAGGTTGGCCTTGTCACCGCTGGTCACGCCGTTGGCGAAGGACATGCCGACAGCGCTGGTGTCCTTGGCGCCTTCACCGAGAAGCCCGTGCTGGAAGGAGAACTCGGCGACCTTGCGCATGGTGTTCGGCAGTTGCGCGCTGGTAGCGAAATCGAGTGCTTCTTTAGGGGTGGAAAACAACTTGGTGGTGTCCAGTTGCGACTGGAAGCCCGGCAGGTCGGTGCCCGACGCTTTGGCCATGTGTTCCAGCGCTGCAGTGCTGGCGGCGGATTTGGCGTTCATCAGGGCGACCACTTCAAACCAGGCGCCGGTCAGTGCCTTGCCCAGTGCCGGGTTGTCCTTCAGGGTCTGGGTGTTGACGACCATCATGTCCATGATTTCGCCGGGTACCTTGCTCGAGTCGAACACCTGGGTGACGCCAGGCTTGGCTTTGATGTCCGACAGCATCGGGTTCCAGGTAGTGACGGCGTGTACTTGATCGGTATTGAAGGCGGCGGAGATGTCGGCGTCGGAAGTGTTGACTACCTTCAGGTCTTTCTCGGTGAGATCGACCGAGTCCAGCGCGCGCGCCAACAGGTAGTGAGAGACCGACAGCTCCACCAGATTGACGCTCATTCCTTTAAGGTCGGCGACAGTCTTGCCTTCTCCTTTGACTACGATGCCGTCATTACCATTGGAAAAGTCGCTGACGATCAGCGCGGTGCTTTCCACGCCACCAGCGGCGGGAATGGTCAAGGCGTCCATGTTGGTCATGCTGCAGCCATCGAACTGGCCGGCGGTGTACTGGTTGATCGATTCGACATAGTCATTGAGCTGCACCACATCGATTTTGATGCCGTACTTTTTCGCCCACTTGTCGACGATGCCTTGGGTGCCTGCGTATTCCCAGGGCATCCAGCCAGCATAGATGGTCCAGCAGACGCTGAAGTGGTCTTTCTGTGCGGCCTGGGACGAGAAGCTCACGAGGGCCGCGAAAGCGGCGGCGAGCAGGGCGGGTAAACGAAGTTGGGACATGAGTGGTTCTCCAGTTGATCAAGGGCGCACAGGAGCACGCGGCACCGCGAACGGTGGCTTGTCTCCCGGGCTTTTATCCCGCCGTGTAACCTCAACTGGAGGTCGCCGACTCTCGGACCAGTCACTCGCCCAAGCGAGCCGGAACCCTAGTCAGCCATTGCAAATTGTGGTGCCGCGAACCTGTGATGACTCCTGCACGCAGTTGACTAAGCGAGAGGCGTGCCAAGTGTTGTCGAGCGTTGATCCAGAGGGCCTGGCTCAAAGATCGGAGGATGGGCGCAGGTAATCCTGCTGTGTTGTGGTGCTTGTTCGCACCGGGATAGGGCAATCATGGCCGTGCACCACCTATATAAATGTATTGCTGAATCGCACCGGATTCCTTTTTTGCTGTCAGATGTTTCGTCAGTCAGCTGATTGTTGACTGCCGCCGACCAGCGACGCTGGTGTGTGCACTTTCGCGGTCCAGGAGGCCGCCATGTATCGACGACTTATTCTGATTGCTTTACTGGGTTTGTCTCTTTCTGCATGTGTGCCCTACTACGATGGGGAATCGAGCTACTACCGTTCCGAGGTCTATACCGCGCCTGCCCCGGCTTATTACAACGGCGGCGGGTCCTACTACTATCAGGACCGCAGCCGTTACTATGCACCGTCGCCGCGTTACTACCCGGCGCCACGGTATTACCAAGAGGCTCCACGCGTGGTGTACCGGTCTTTTCCAAACCGCGGTTGGGATTTCCATGATCGCCATGATGAGCGTCGTGAGAGTCGTCATGAGGAACGTCATGAGGAACGTCATGACGACAACCGTCACGGCGACCGTGATCACGGAGACCGCGGCCACAGAGGTGACTGGAACCGCGACTGGAACCGCTAAGCACGACTGTTATCGAGCGGCGCATCAAGCGCCGCTTTTTTTGTGCGGGATTTCAGTAGTCGGACAAGTCCGCGAGCGGATGTCGACCCTCCCAAACCTTGTGAAAATGTGCTTCGACCACCGCGTCAGGAATTGCATTGATATCGGGCCAATGCCAATGGGGCTTTTGGTCCTTGTCGATCAACCGTGCGCGCACCCCTTCACTGAATTCCGGATGACGACAGCAGTTCAGACTCAAGGTGTATTCCATCTCGAACACCTGGGCCAGTGACAGGTGGCGGGCACGGACAATCTGCTCCCAGACCAGATGCGCGGTCAGCGGGCAGCCCTCGCTCATGGTTTTCGCCGCGCGACTGAGCAGAACGTCGTTGTGATCGCGCAGCAGGCTGATGGCACGCCAGGCACAGCGCACCTCGCTGACATCCAGACATTCGTCGATCTGTTCACGCCGCGGCAGCCACTGTGCTGGCGGTAATTGCCCGATGGCTTCCTGCTGCAAGGCCTTGAGCAGGCTGTTGAGCTGCATCGGCGTCTGTTCCTGCCAGTTCAGTTGCAACAGTCCCTCGATCAACTCCTCTTGCTGTTCATCCAACAGAAAGCGGTCGGCCAGGTCCAGATCGATCGCATCGCGGCCATTCATATGGGCGCCGGTCAATCCCAGGAACAACCCGAGTTTGCCTGGCAGGCGCGAAAGGAACCAACTGGCGCCAACATCCGGGTACAAGCCGATGCTGATTTCCGGCATGGCCAGCCGGCTGCTGGGGGTGACGATGCGAATACTCGCGCCTTGCAATAGCCCCAAGCCACCTCCAAGCACATAGCCGTGACCCCAGCAGATCAGTGGTTTGGGGTAGGTGTGCAGGCGGTAGTCGAGGCGGTATTCTGCCGAAAAGAAGTGCGCAGCCAAGGGCGGAACTTCACCCGGATGAGCACGACAGGCCTCAACCAGGTTAAGGACCTCACCACCCGCGCAAAAAGCTTTGGTGCCGTTGCCGCGCAACAGCACACAAACGATCTGCGGGTCTTTGGCCCAGACGTCCAGGCGTTCGCTCAAGACGTGGATCATCGGCAGGGAGAGGGCGTTCAGGGACTTTTCGGCATCCAGGCTGGCGATGCCGATGCGCGCGCCGTCGGTGCCCGTGAGTTCTTCGAAGTGCAGATTCATTTTGACCTCGATGACTGAATTGAGCGTTCAGTATGATCGCTATACGGGAAAGTGCCGGTTCTGCGTCAGATCAATTGACAAGGGGCACGGGCTTTCTTAGGGTGCGCCGATAGTTTTTTCTGGACCAAGCGATGAATTCTGACGACCGTATCAAACTCGAACCGAGCTGGAAGGAGGCACTGCGTGCGGAGTTCGACCAGCCGTATATGGCGGAGCTGCGCGAATTCCTGCGTCAGGAATACGCCAGCGGCAAGGAAATCTATCCGCCAGGGTCAATGATTTTCAATGCGCTGAACCTGACCCCTCTGGACAAGGTCAAGGTGGTGATCCTCGGTCAGGATCCGTATCACGGCCCGGGACAGGCTCACGGCTTATGCTTCTCGGTGCAACCGGGTGTGCCGGCACCGCCGTCGCTGGTAAACATCTATAAAGAGCTCAAGCGTGACCTGAACATCGACATTCCCGCTCACGGTTGCCTGCAAAGCTGGGCCGAGCAGGGCGTGCTGATGCTCAACACCACCATGACCGTCGAACGCGCCAACGCCAACTCCCATGCGGGCAAGGGCTGGCAGTTCTTTACTGACCGGGTTATCGAGATCGTCAGCGAACACCAGCCGCATCTGGTGTTCCTGCTGTGGGGCGCGCATGCCCAGAGCAAGCAGAAACTGATCGACGCGACCAAACACCTGGTGCTGACTTCAGTGCATCCGTCTCCGCTATCCGCTTATCGCGGGTTCTTTGGTTGCGGGCACTTCAGCCGGGCCAACAAGTTTCTTGAGCAGAATGGCCAGACGCCGATCGAGTGGCGATTGCCGCCGGTCTAGTAACAATGATCGTTCCCACGCTCTGCGTGGGAACGCCTCTATGGACGCTCTTGAATGTGACGCGCAGCGTCGCGGGCTGCATTCCCACGCGGGAGCGTGGGAACGATCAGAGTCAGACTCGCCCGCGAAGACGGACGAGCAGTCGACGAGATCTCTGACCGTCCGTCGCGGCAGCATTAAGTGTGGATCGTTCCCACGCTCTGCGTGGGAATGCCTCATTGGACGCTCTGCGTCCGCTCTTGTGACGCGGAGCGTCACGGGCTGCATTCCCACGCAGAGCGTGGGAACGATCAACGCGTGAGCGTGGGAACGATCAAATGTCAGGCCTTGTGCGGCAACTTATCCCAATACCGAAACAACGGTTCAGCCAGAAACAACACAAACAGCAACCGCATCACCTGCATCGCCGTCACCAGAGGCACCGACAGTTGCAGGGTTTCGGCAGTCAGGCTCATTTCAGCGATGCCGCCGGGCATCATGCCCAAGGTAAGCGAACGCAGATCCAGATTCGTCACCGCGCTAAGGCCCAAGGCCGCGAGTGCGGCGATCAACATGGTCAAGCCCGTTGCGATCAACGTCCGGCCCATGAACGACGGTGCCCGGCGGAAGAATTGCCGGTTGAAGTGACAGCCCAAACCGCTGCCGATCAACCACTGGCCGATCTGGCTGCCACCCTTGGGCAAGCCGATGTGCACATCCCAGGCGATGCTCACCGCCGCACTCACCAGCAACGGTCCGAACAACCAGGGGTTAGGTTGGCGCAAACGCTGCAAGAGCCAGGCGAGCAGGGCGCCCGCCGGAAACAGCACCGCCAGCCAGCGCCAATCGACTGCCGTCGGATGAAGCACCGGCGCACCTTCTCCCAACAAATACTTGAACGCTGCCGGTACACATAGCACCACCACCAGCACCCGCAAACTCTGCCCGGCCGCAACGCGACTGAGCACCGCGCCATTACGCGCGCCGAGATTGACCATCTCACCGGAACCGCCGGGCATGCTGGAGAAAAACGCGGTGGCGCGATCTTCGCCGGTACGCCGCAGCAACCAGACCCCGACCACACTGGACAGGCTGGTGACCAAGGCACCGAAGAAGATCAAACCGAAGTGGCTCATGACCTGCTCGATCACCACCGGGGTGAAGTGCAGGCCGATGCCGATGCCAACGATCCACTGGCCGCATTTACGCCCACCCGGGATTTCCGCCAGTTGCCAGGGTGTCAGGCAGCGCACCAGGATGATCGCCAGCAATGAGCCGACCATCCAGGGCAGCGGCCAACCGATCTGGCTGGCGAGGTAACCGCCAAGCAAACCGGCCAGCGGTGTTCCCCACCAGTTTTTGAAGGAGGTCTCAGGCATCGGCCAGGGCACGACGCTGCACGGAACGTTTGCGCCAGATCCGCAGGATCGGCATCAGCAGCATGATTGCAGTCAGAACCCAGACGCCGAAGGTGATCGGGCTCGACCAGAGGATTTCCAGTGCGCCGTTGGAAATCGACAACGCACGACGCAGGTTCTGCTCCATCAGGCCGCCGAGGATAAAACCCAGCAGTACCGGCGACAGCGGGAAGTCGAGCTTGCGCAGGATGTAGCCGAAGATGCCGATGCCGATCATCAGGAACAGATCGAAGGTCGTGGCGTGCACTGCATAGACGCCGATCCCGGTGATGATGGCGATCACCGGCACCAGCGCCCAGTTCGGCACGGCGAGGATGCGGGTGAAGATGCGGATCATCGGGATGTTGAGGATCACCAACATGACGTTGGCGACGAACAACGAGGCGATCAGGCCCCAGACAATGTCCGGCTGCTGTTGGAACAGCAGCGGGCCGGGGGTGATGTTGTACAGCGATAGCGCGCCGATCATCACCGCAGTGGTGCCTGAGCCTGGTACACCCAGAGTCAGCATCGGCACCAGCGCGCCGCAGGCAGCACCGCCGATCGCGGTTTCAGGCGCCGCAAGGCCACGCTTGTCGCCCTGGCCGAACTTACCGCTCGTACCGGCAATGCGTTTCTCGGTCATGTAGGCCACGGCACTGGCCAGGGTTGCACCGGCACCCGGTAACACACCCATGATGAAACCCAGCACACCGCAACGGATATTCACCGTGAATACCGACGCCGCTTCCTTGAAGTTGAACATCATCCGGCCAGTAGCCTTCACCGCTTCCTGGCCGCGATGGGTTTTTTCCAGCAGCAAGAGGATTTCGCTGATGGAGAACAGGCCCAGCACCAGCACGACGAACTGAATGCCGTCGGTGAGGTGGATGTTGTCACCGGTGAAGCGGTACACGCCGCTGTTGGCATCGATACCGACACTCGACAGGAACAAACCGATCAGCGCCGCGATGAAGGTCTTGAGTGGTCGATCACCGGCCATGCCGCCGAGGCAGACTATGGCGAAAACCATCAGCACAAAGTATTCCGCCGGGCCGAAGGCAATTGCCCACTTCGCCAGTAGCGGCGCGAACAACACCATGCCGCAGGTGGCAATAAAGGCACCGATAAACGAGCTCCACGCCGACAAGGAAAGCGCCACGCCCGCCAAGCCCTGACGGGCCATCGGGTAGCCGTCGAGCGTGGTCATCACGGTGGAAGCTTCGCCCGGGATGTTCAGCAGGATCGAGCTGATGCGGCCGCCATATTCGCAGCCCAGATAAACCGCTGCCAACAGGATCAACGCCGATTCCGGCGGTAGACCGAGAGCGAAGGCAATCGGGATCAACAGCGCCACGCCGTTGATCGGACCCAGGCCCGGCAGCAGACCGACCACGGTACCTATCAGGGTACCGCTCAACGCGGTCACCAGGTTGTAGGGTGTCAACGCAACGCCGAAGCCCTGGCCAAGATAATTCAGAGTATCCATATCAATTCTCCAGAACGTCGAGCAGGCCCAAAGGCAGTGGCACGTCCATCACCCGGTCGAACAGCAGGTACAGACCGATACTCATCAGGCTGATGATCACCATGCTGGGTAACCAGCGTCCGCCATAGAGACGGGCCATTGGAATGCCGACCAGGATGCTGGAAACAACGAATCCGAGCGGTTCGAAGGTCCCGGCGAATACCAGCAACAGCACTACGCAGATGCCGATCTTGGTCAGTGTTTCGCGGTCAAGTTGCGGTTCGTCGTCGCTGTGCACGATCGGCGTCGGGCGAAAAAACAGGTAAAGCAGAGCCAGCCCCATCAGGCCGAGCATCAGCAGCGGAAAGGCTCGAGGCCCGACAGGTTCGTAGGAAAAGGCGGCCTGATACGGCCACGCCATCAGTGCCAGGCCAATACAGACCAATAGCAGTGCGGACGCGAAAATGCGTTGTAAGAGCATGAGGAACTCCTGGGTCACGCCCCTGATGCGCAAGGGCGCAACCGCTAGACAGAGGCGATCACTGGATCAAACCGAACTCTTTGGCAAGCACCTTGTAGTCGGCGACTTGCTTCTTCACGTAGGCGTCCAGCTCCGGACCGGTCATGGCGAACGGGAACAGCTCACGCTGATCACGCAGCTTGGCGAAGTCTTCCGAGGCCAGGAGTTTGTCGAAGGCGTTTTTCCACCAGGCATAGTCTTCGTCGCTGACTTTTGGCCCGAGATAGAAACCACGTACCACCGGCCAGACGATGTCATAGCCCTGTTCCTTGGCGGTCGGAATGTTTTTCATTTCCGGCTCGTCCAGGCGGTTCTCGGCGAAAACCGCCAGCAGGCGCATGTCACCGCTCAGGATGTGCGGCATGGAGTCGGAGATGTCGGTGCTGCCGACCTGGATGTGGCCGCCAAGCAGGGCGGTGGCGATTTCACCGCCGCCTTCGAGGGCGACATAACGCAGGTCACGCGGGTTGATCCCGGCGGCCTTGGCGATCAGTGCTGTCTGCATCCAGTCCTGGCTGCCGACGGTGCCGCCGGAACCGATCACCACTTTGCTCGGATCTTTCTTCAGCGCCTGGACCAGATCGTCGAGGTTCTTGTAGGGCGAGTCACTTTTCACTGCGATAGCACCGTAGCTGGTGCCAACCGCTGCCAGCCAACGCACGGCGGTTTCATCGAAACGTCCGAACTTGCCTTGGGCCAGGTTCAGCAACGAACCGCTGGACCAGGCGACCAGCGTACCGGCGTCGGCCGGACGCTGAGCGACCACCGCGTTGTAAGCCACTGCGCCAACACCGCCAGGCATGTAGGTCACACGCATTGGTTTGCTCAGCAGTTTTTCGTTGACCAGCGCGCTTTGCGCCAGTTTGCAGGTCAGGTCGAAACCACCGCCCGGCGAGGCCGGTGCGATACATTCCGGGCGTTTTGGCTCTGTAGCGGCGAGCAATTGGCTGGCAAAGAGCATGCAACTGGCGGCCAGGGCGAAGCGACGCAGTGATAAGTTCATGTGGATCTCCCTATTGTTGTTATTGGATGAGGCGATTACCAAAGATCAACGCTGTAGCTCACCAGCAAACGCACTTCATCGGCATCGCGGGCAGAGTAGTTGGAACGGTAAGTGGCGTTGCGCAGGCGCACGGCAACGTTTTTCAAGGTGCCGCTTTGCACGACGTATCTGATCTCGCTGTTGCGTTCCCACTCTTTACCAGTCTCGCCGTTTTTCAACTTGATGTTGTCACCGCTGATGTAACGGCTCATGAAACTCAGGCCGGGAATGCCCAGCCTGGCGAAGTCAAAGTCGTAGCGGGCCTGCCATGAGCGTTCTTCGGCGCCGGCAAAGTCGTTGATCTGGACGAAGTTGACCAGGTACGGATCACTGCCATCGACATAGGGAAAGGCGCTATCGCCGGACATGTGCTGATAGCCGGCACTGAGTTTATGCCCGTTCAAGGCATAGCTGACCAGACCGTTGAGGGATTTATTGTCGATCTTGCCGCCACGGGCTGCGCCCTGGTCGTCACTGATGGCCAGACGCAGGTCGGTGGCGAAAGTGCCGGGGCCGAACGGTTGCGACGCGACCACGCCGACGAAGTGCTGCTTGTACACGTCATCAAGTTGGGCGTAGTGGTAGCTGCCGGTGATTTTGTCGGTGAACTTGTAATCTACACCGCCGAAGTCGAAATGCTTGCCAGTGGCACCCGACACAAAGCGGCTGTTCTTGTTGTTGAGGGCGATGTCCTCGTAGTTGGTGTCATCGCGATCCTTGGCCTTGTCCAGACGTCCGCCGGTGAAGGTCAGGTTCTTGATTTCCCTGGAGGTCAGCAGGCCGCCCTCGAAGGTCTGCGGCAGGATGCGCCCGTCGTTGGGCTTGAGGATCGGCAGTTCCGGGATCAGGCTGCCGATCTTGAGTTCGGTGGCGGAGATCTTCACCTTGCCGGTCAGGCCGAGTTTGGAGTACTCGTTTGCGGCACGCCCATCATCATGGATTGGCAACAGGCCGGTGCCGGTGCGGTCGGGGCTGGAGTCGAGTTTGACCCCGAGCATACCCAGTGCGTCGACACCGAAACCTACGGTGCCTTCGGTGTAACCCGATTGCAGGTTGAGCATGAAGCCCTGAGCCCATTCGTCACGCTTGGATTGCTGGGCGCTGGTGCCATCGCGAAAGTCGCGGTTGAAATACATATTGCGGGTTTCGAACGTGGCGCTACTGTCTTCGAAGAAGGCTGCCTGGCTTAACGGCGAAAAGCCGGCGAGGGTGGCGGCACTGGCAAGGGCGGTCTGGCCAAGGCGGGAAAAACGAGCAGGCGGACGAGCCTGAGGCTGCATGGACAGCATTGTGAAGTACTCCGTTATTGTTCTTATTGGCGAAAACGCTTCGTGGCGTTTTTCTAACTGATCTTCAATAGTCACGGCAGTCGAAACTGTCCGCGGCTGGACTCTAACGGGCCTACCTTTCGCTAACCTTTCAGCAGACTTTCACTGTTTTCAGGCTTCACAGCGGCGGGTGCGGCTGTAAACTCCGCGCCAAAGAATGGTGTCGACCGTTCCTGAATGAGGTAGTGATCCATGCGTGTTCTTCTTGTCGAAGACCATCTTCAGTTAGCCGAAAGTGTCGCCCAGGCGCTGAAAAGCACCGGTCTGACCGTCGATGTGCTGCACGATGGAGTGGCCGCCGACCTGGCCTTGAGCAGCGAGGAATACGCGGTGGCGGTTCTCGACGTGGGCTTGCCGCGCATGGACGGTTTCGAGGTGCTGGCGCGATTGCGCGCTCGTGGGAAAAACCTGCCGGTGCTGATGTTGACCGCCCGCAGCGACGTCAAGGATCGGGTTCATGGACTCAACCTCGGCGCCGACGATTACCTGGCAAAACCCTTTGAACTCACGGAGCTTGAAGCGCGGGTCAAGGCGCTGCTGCGTCGCAGTGTGCTGGGTGGCGAGCGCCAGCAGCGTTGCGGCGTGCTGGTGTATGACCTGGATACGCGGCGCTTCACCCTGGGCGATGAATTGCTCACCCTGACTTCCCGCGAACAGGCGGTGCTCGAGGCGCTGATCGCCAGGCCCGGTCGGGTGATGAGCAAGGAGCAGCTTGCTTCGCAGGTGTTTGGTCTGGACGAAGAAGCCAGCCCTGACGCCATCGAAATCTACGTCCACCGCTTGCGCAAGAAGCTCGATGGGCAGCCAGTGGCAATCGTGACCTTCAGGGGGCTTGGCTACTTGTTGGAAAGCCGCGATGCATAAGCCCGGCAGTCTGCGTTGGCGGTTACTGTGGAACCTCGCGCTGTTGCTGGTGGTGTTGATGGTGGCCAGTGGCTTGAGCGCTTACTGGAACGGTCGGGAAGCTGCCGACACCGCTTATGACCGGACCTTGCTGGCCTCGGCTCGGACTATCGCCGCCGGCCTGTCCCAGCGCGATGGAGGTCTGAGTGCCGATGTGCCTTACGTCGCCCTCGATACCTTCGCTTATGACAGCGCCGGGCGGATTTACTACCAGGTCAATGATACTCATCAGAAGCTGATTTCCGGCTACGAAAACCTGCCCGGCCCACCGCCAGGTACGCCGCGTACCGACGATTATCCGGCGCTGGCGCGCTTCTACAATGCCACCTATCAAGGGCAGAACGTGCGAGTGGTGAGCCTGCTCAAGCCCGTCAGTGATCCGAACATGAACGGCATGGCGGAAATTCGTGTGGCGGAAACCGATGAGGCGCGAGTCAGAATGGCTCGCAGTCTGATGGCCGATACCTTGTTGCGGCTGGGCCTGCTGGCGATGGGCGCGCTGCTGCTGGTGTGGTTTGCGGTCAGTGCGGCTTTGCGCCCGTTGGAGCGTTTGCGCACGGCGGTGGAAGAGCGTCAGTCGGATGATCTGCGGTCCTTGCCACTGGTGCAGGTGCAGCGGGAACTGTGGCCGTTGGTGCGGGCACTCAATCACTTTACCGAGCGTTTGCGTGGGCAGTTCGAGCGTCAGGCGCAGTTCATTGCCGATGCGGCCCATGAGTTGCGCACACCGCTGGCGGCACTAAAGGCACGCCTTGAATTGGGTCTGCGCGCCAAGGAGCCGGAAATCTGGCGAAACACTTTAGAGAGCGCCGCCCAAGGCACTGATCGTTTGACTCATCTGGCCAATCAATTGCTTTCCCTGGCTCGCGTTGAAAACGGTGCGCGGGCGATTGCCGAGGGTGGCGCACAATTGCTGGATCTCAGTCAGTTGGCCCGCGAACTGGGTATGGCCATGGCGCCACTGGCTCATGCGCGCGGCGTGGCGTTGGCCCTGGAAGCCGACGAGCCGGTGTGGCTGCGCGGCGAGCCAACACTGTTGAATGAGCTATTGAGCAATCTGGTGGACAACGCTCTGGCCCACACGCCATCAGGTGGCAACGTGATCCTGCGGGTCACCGCTCCAGCCGTGCTGGAAGTCGAGGACGACGGACCGGGGATCCCGCTTGAGGAGCGTGATCGGGTGTTCGAGCGCTTCTATCGGCGTAATCAGCAGGTCGCGGGCTCCGGCTTGGGGTTGGCGATTGTTGGCGAAATCTGCCGCGCTCACCTGGCGCAGATCAGCCTGCACGACGGCGCGCAGGCCGGCTTGAAGGTGCGGGTGAGTTTTATCGCGGGGTAAGGCTGAATGCTTGTGCTGTCAGTCCTTGCCCGCGATGCAATAGCCGCCTTGATACAAAAATCCGGTTTAATAAAACATTGAACGCGACTCTTCCAGATCGCTGCACATCGTTTTGTTCTCGGGATCGATGCCCAGCCTTTTGAGGGCCGGCACGCTGAGGACATCGATTCTGGCGAGCGGGTGATCGGTGTCTTTGTGGCAATACAGCGTGGCAATCTGCACCAGATCGACATAATCAACCCGCTCCGACCGGCGCTTGAAGTCGAGGTATTGCCCCGGCAGCTTTACCAGCATTTCGGGAAACTCCCAGACCCTGAGCAGCTTGTCGCCGAGCAACGGGTGAATGCGCTCGATCACATGGTTGAGGCTGACCGGGTCCGACAACAACTCATAGTGATCTTCGGCGTAGGTCAGAATCGGCAGTACGCCGATCTGATGCACCAGCCCGCCGAGGGCCGCCTGATCCGGCTTCAATTGAGTATGGCTGCGGCACAGGGCATAACTGACTCCGGCCACTTCCAGGCTCTTGCGCCAGACATCGTGCATTTTCTGCGCCACCACTTCGGAGCGGGCATGGAAAATCTGTTCCATGACCAGGCCGATGGCGAGGTTACTGCTGTAGTTGACGCCCAGCCGGGTGATCGCCGTATGCAGATCGGTCACTTCCTGGGTTGCGCGCAGCAAAGGGCTGTTGACCACTTTGATCAGACGCGCAGACAGCGCCGTATCGCGGCCAATCACTTTGCTCAGGGTGCTGACACTGATTTCCGGGTCTTCAGCGGCCTTGCGAATCCTGAGGGCCACTTCCGGTAACGTTGGCAGAACCAGGTCAT
Source organism: Pseudomonas sp. GW821-FHT01E05 (assembly GCF_059422425.1). Lineage (NCBI taxonomy): Bacteria > Pseudomonadati > Pseudomonadota > Gammaproteobacteria > Pseudomonadales > Pseudomonadaceae > Pseudomonas > Pseudomonas sp. GW821-FHT01E05. The sequence goes on along the minus strand of NZ_JBWKWW010000011.1, from coordinate 166,150 downwards.
CGTTATCGATGGCCTCAACCAAATCCTGTTGGACCTTTTCCGCCAGCTCGCTCATTTCTGTTCTCTAGGGTATTGCAAAAAAGGTGCTGCAATTAACGCTGGATTTCGCGATCACGGTCCAGTTGGTAAGGCAGATCGAGCAGTTGCAGGGCGGGGCCTTCAAGGGCGCCAAGATGGATGATGCCACCTTCTGCTGCTTCGGCTTGCAGCACCGCCAGCAGTTCAACGTTTTGTCCGGCACCGGCGGCGATGACCACTTCGCCGATGGAACTACCGTGGCTTGGGGAAAACAGCGGCGTGCCGGGCTCAGGCAGCTCGGCCGCGTCCAGTTGCAGTCGATACAGACGACGCTTGAGCTTGCCCAGGTACTGCATGCGCGCGACGATTTCCTGGCCGGTGTAGCAGCCTTTCTTGAAACTCACGCCGCCAACGGCTTGCAGGTTGAGCATTTGCGGAATGAACAACTCACGGGTGCTCGGCATGACCTGGCCGATGCCGGCGCGAACTTGCCCCAGCAACCACTGATTCAGATCGCCTTCGACCAGTTGCCCGGACAATTGACCACGCAGGGTTTGGGCTTGATCCGCAGCAGCCCAGAGTTCGGCTCTGTCGGGGGACACGCGAATCGCGATCAAACCATTACCACGCGCCACTGCGTCGGTTTCTTGTGGCAGATCAAGACCCAGGGCCGACAGAGCGGCGTCCGCCTGGCCGAGTCCGAAGCGAACCCAGGATGCGCTGTCGTCGGTTAGTTTGGATTTGGAGAATACAGCGTACTTTTTCAAGTCCGTCAGTTGCGGTTCCAGGAGCTCGGTTGCCATCGCCAGCAGGCAGCCGTCGCCTTCAAGCAGGATGCGAAAGCTCGATTGCATACGGCCCTTCTGGGTGCAGCGTGCGCCGAGACTGGCCTGGGTTTCGCTCAGGTAATTGAGGTTGCAGGTCAGTTGCCCCTGAAGGAATTTGCTGGCGTCCGGGCCACGAACGGCAAGAACGCCTTCGTGAGACAAGATGCAGAAAAATGCGGAATCAGCCATGGGTCATCACAGGGTAAAAAGTCTGGGGGACATCATAAGGGGGCGCCCTTGAAATGGGTAGTTTACAAAGGATAGGTAGTGCCCGACCAAAGCCGACTGTTCGTCGCAGCCGCCCCCTGTATACTTGCGCTCTATTTGAGGAGCGCTCCATGGTCGAAGATGTTGAACTCAATCGCCTCTACTGGCATAGCCGTCGCGGCATGCTTGAGCTGGACGTGTTGCTGGTGCCATTCGTGAAAGAGGTCTACCCGCATTTGAATGCTGAAGACCGCGAATGCTATCGCAAGTTGCTTGAGTGTGAAGATCAGGACATGTTCGGCTGGTTCATGGAACGTACCGAATCGCAAGATCCTGAGTTGCAGCGCATGGTCCGGATGATTCTGGACCGTGTCCAGCCCAAGTAATCATTTCGAATGCCGCTGGCATGCCTCACGGCAATTGCTGGCGGCGTATCTTCTGGCTCAGCTGCTCACGCTGGGTTCGCTATCTCTTCTCGCTATACCGATCTGGGCGAGTCTGCCCGGCGTTGTACTGTGCCTGGCCCATGGCCTGTGGGCGCTACCGCGGCAAATTTTATTGACTCATCGCGCCTCGTTTACCGGTTTGCGCCGTAATGCCGATGGCTGGCAACTCTGGAATGCCGCCCATGGCTGGCAGGCCGCACAGTTGCGGCCCGACAGCCTGGCATTGCCAGTGATCGTCGTGCTGCGTTTTCGTTTGCGCGGTGAGCGGCGCGTGCGGGCGATCTGTGTGCCGCATGACTCGCAGGCGGCGGATGTGCACCGGCGCCTGCGGGTTCGGCTCAAGTTCAGTCGGCGTAGGTGGGCGGCACCAGAATAGTGTCGAGGGCAACCGGCAGCATATTCGGGTAGTCGAGGGTGTAATGCAGGCCGCGGCTTTCCTTGCGCTCCATGGCTGAGCGGATCATCAATTCGGCAACCTGAGCCAGGTTGCGCAATTCGATCAGATCCCGGCTGACCTTGTAGTTACTGTAGAACTCGTCAATCTCGTCCAGCAGCAAACGCACACGATGCTGCGCTCGTTGCAGGCGTTTGTTGGTGCGCACGATACCGACGTAGTCCCACATGAAGCGCCGCAACTCATCCCAGTTGTGCGCAATGATCACGTCTTCATCGGAATCGGTGACCTGGCTGGCATCCCAGGCGGGCAGGGCCAGAGGCGCCTGGATTTTCGGCAACTGCTCAAGTATGTCCGCGGCCGCCGAGCGGGCGTAGACAAAACACTCCAGCAGCGAGTTGCTGGCCATGCGGTTGGCCCCGTGCAGGCCGGTGAAGCTGGTTTCGCCGATGGCGTACAGGCCCGGCACATCGGTGCGGCCTTGTTGATCGACCATCACTCCGCCGCAGGTGTAGTGCGCCGCCGGGACAACCGGGATCGGCTGCTTGGTGATGTCGATGGAAAATTCCAGGCAGCGCTCATAGACGGTCGGGAAGTGGGTCTTGATGAATGCTTGCGGCTTGTGACTGATATCCAGGTATACGCAATCGATGCCCAGACGCTTCATCTCATGGTCGATGGCGCGGGCGACGATGTCGCGCGGCGCCAGTTCGGCTCGAGGGTCGAAGCGCTGCATGAAGCGTTCGCCGTTCGGCAGCTTCAGGTGCGCACCTTCGCCGCGCAGGGCTTCGGTAATCAGAAAGCTCTTGGCTTGTGGGTGATAGAGGCAGGTGGGGTGGAACTGATTGAATTCCAGATTTGCCACCCGGCAACCCGAGCGCCAGGCCATTGCGATGCCATCACCGCAGGCGCCGTCAGGGTTGCTGGTATAGAGATAGACTTTTGCTGCGCCACCGGAGGCGAGAATGGTGAAGCGCGCGCCAAAGGTGTCGACTTCGCCGGTGCCGCGGTTGAGCACGTAGGCACCAAGGCAACGGTCGCCGCCAAGGCCCAGGCGCTTTTCAGTGATCAGATCGACTGCGACTCGTTGTTCCAGCAGTTCGATATTTGGCCGTTGTTTTGCCTGGTCCAGCAAGGTTTTGAAAATTGCCGCGCCAGTGGCATCTGCGGCGTGGATGATCCGTCGATGACTGTGGCCGCCTTCGCGGGTCAGGTGGAACTCGAAACCACCGTCTTCGGTGCCGGACTGTTCATCGCGGGTGAAGGGCACGCCCTGATCGATCAGCCATTGAATCGCCTCTCGGCTATGCTCGACAGTAAAGCGTACGGCGTCTTCATGGCACAGGCCGCCGCCAGCATTGAGCGTGTCATCGACATGGGACTCAACGGTGTCGGTGTCATCCAGCACGGCAGCAACGCCGCCCTGGGCCCAGAATGTCGAGCCATTGGCGAGGTCGCCTTTGCTCAATACGGCAATGCGCAGATGACCGGGCAAGGTCAGCGCAAGGCTCAAGCCGGCAGCGCCGCTACCTATTACCAGTACATCGTGTTGAAACTGTTGGCTCATTTCAGGATTCCGCTCAAAGCGACCCGGGTCGGGGTTGGCGCAAGACACCTGGATCGGCGAGTCTAGGCAGCCATACAGCCCACTAGTATATAGAGGGGGGGATCGGCACAATAGTCGGGCCTTCGTGGCATTGTGAAACTACTGTGACTGAAAAGACTGTCATCAGACTGACGGTGTGTCGGTTGATTTTCCGGTAAATCGACGAATAGACGACCATATCGAGGACGAAGCGGTGTTTTTCTCCTCACGGTTGCACAATGTTCGTTATGCGCAGCTATAAAAATGTGGAACTTTTGCCGGGTGGGCAGGCTCAATAGTAGGTTGCCCGAAGGAGGGGGAGAGTGTCGGAGCTATGCCGGATTTGTGTACCGGTCTTTGCAGGTGGTTTCGACGACAGGATTATTCGCGCGGCCGGCATTGCCCGAGCTGCGCTTTTCGTGCGTGCCAAATCAGAGCACGCAGGAAACTTGCTTGGAGGGGGAGAACTTTTGCGAAAAACCCGAGTCTATGTTTGCAGGCTAGATCGTTTGGTAATGCAAGCCTCCTCCGAGTTTAACGAGGAGTGTTCATGCTAACCCAGGAAGAGGATCAGCAGCTTGTAGAGCGCGTTCAACGCGGCGACAAGCGAGCTTTCGATCTGCTAGTGCTGAAATACCAGCACAAAATTCTCGGGTTGATCGTGCGTTTCGTGCACGACACCCATGAAGCCCAGGATGTCGCACAAGAAGCTTTTATCAAGGCTTATCGTGCACTTGGCAATTTTCGTGGCGACAGTGCGTTTTATACGTGGCTGTACCGTATCGCCATCAACACGGCGAAGAACTATCTGGTTTCACGCGGCCGTCGGCCGCCGGATAGCGATGTCAGTTCTGAAGATGCGGAGTTCTACGACGGCGATCATGGCCTCAAGGATCTCGAGTCGCCGGAGCGTGCATTACTGCGCGATGAGATCGAAGGCACCGTCCATCGAACCATTCAGCAACTGCCAGAAGATTTACGTACGGCGTTAACTTTACGTGAATTCGATGGTCTGAGTTACGAGGACATTGCGAGCGTCATGCAGTGTCCGGTGGGTACCGTGCGTTCCCGGATTTTCCGTGCTCGGGAAGCCATCGATAAAGCCCTGCAGCCGTTGTTGCAGGAATAACCGAGACAGCGGCGATAGCCAAGAGAGGAACCGCCATGAGTCGTGAAGCCCTGCAGGAATCGCTGTCCGCAGTGATGGATAACGAAGCGGACGAACTGGAATTACGTCGGGTATTGAATGCATTTGACGATGTTGAAACCCGCGACACCTGGGCTCGTTACCAAATCGCTCGGGCAGCGATGCACAAGGACTTGTTGCTCCCTCGTCTGGACATCGCTGCAGCAGTTTCTGCGGCTCTGGCAGATGAAACCGTACCGGTAAAAGCGACTCGTGGTCCATGGCGCAGCCTGGGTCGTCTGGCTGTTGCCGCTTCGGTGACGGTTGCCGTGCTGGCGGGTGTACGCCTGTATAACCACGATGAGATTGCGGGAGTCGAATTGGCTCAGCAATCGACTCAACCAGGTCTGGCTGTTCCGCAAATTAAGGGACCAGCGGTGTTGGCAGGCTATAGTGAGAGCTCGGAAGCCGCTGGTCCTATGACCAATGGTGTGCTGCAAGGTCAGCCAGGCTGGCATGATCAGCGTCTGCCAGGCTACTTGCGTCAACATGCTCAACAAGCTGCACTGAAAGGCACTGAAAGCGCTCTGCCTTATGCCCGTGCGGCAAGCCTGGAAAACCGCTAAGGAGGATCATGCGCGCCATACCTCTACTTACGCTTCTGCTTGGTGGCTGGTTCATTGTTCCAGCCCATGCCGATGAAGCCCAGGACTGGTTGACCCGTCTGGGGCAGGCCGAGCAACAGCAAAGCTTTCACGGTACTTTCGTTTACGAGCGTAACGGTAGTTTTTCTTCCCATCACATCTGGCACCGCGTCCAGGATGGCAAGGTCCTCGAGCGTTTGATTCAGCTCGACGGCTCAGCTCAGGAGGTCGTGCGCATTGATGGGCATACTCAATGCGTCAGTGGCACACTGATAGCAGGGCTTGGAGATGCTCCCAACTCTACCGCTCGTGCACTTGATCCACAAAAGCTCAAGAATTGGTATGACCTTGCCGTTATTGGCAGGTCGCGCGTGGCCGGTCGACCGGCAGTCATAGTTTCGCTGACTCCTCGTGATCAGCATCGGTATGGTTTCGAACTCCATCTGGACCGTGAAACAGGCTTGCCGTTGAAGTCATTGCTGTTGAATGACAAAGGGCAATTGCTTGAGCGGTTCCAGTTTACCCAGCTCAATACTGGTGATGTGCCCAAGGACGGCGAGCTGCAAGCCAGTGCCGAGTGCAAGCCTGTGGTTCTCGACAGCGACAAGGCTTCGGCAGTGAAGACTGCGCAGGCTTGGCATTCAGACTGGTTGCCACCAGGATTCGAATTGACCAGCAGCGCTGCCCGCAAGGATCCGGACACGAAGATACTGGTCAATAGTCTGATGTATGACGATGGCCTGGCACGATTCTCGGTGTTCCTTGAGCCACTCAACGGTGCGGTAGTCACCGATACCCGAACTCAGCTAGGCCCGACCGTTGCGGTTTCGCGACGACTGACCACGCCGGAGGGTGAGGTGATGGTGACGGTGGTTGGCGAGATACCGATCGGCACCGCTGAGCGGATTGCGCTTTCCATGCGCACCGATGCCACTGCGTCCAAGCAGTGAGCGGCTGAAGTAATGCTCATCAAAGCGTTTGGTTGTGCAAGAGTTCAGCAATGTCTACTCCACAATTGAGATGTCGAAATATTTGGTGAGTATTTCAACTTGCAAAGAATCCAGAATTTTTCTATAGGTCAGAGTCCTCGGCTCTGGCCTTGTTTGTTGTTCCCGGAACAAAAGTACCGGCGTATATTTTCCCGGTGTTTCTTGCTCCATATCGCTTAACCATGCTCGTTGTAACGGGAGCCGTATGTCGATACCACGTTTGAAGTCTTATCTATCCATTGTCGCCACTGTGTTGTTGCTGGGTCAGACGGTCGCCGCCCAGGCGGCTGAGCTTCCTGACTTCACGCAGCTGGTCGAACAAGCTTCGCCCGCGGTGGTGAATATCAGCACCACCCAAAAACTCCCTGATCGCAAGGTCTCCGATTCGGCTCAAATGCCTGATCTGGAAGGCTTGCCACCGATGTTGCGCGAGTTCTTCGAGCACGGCATGCCGCAGCCGCGTTCGCCACGTGGTGATCGTCAGCGCGAAGCCCGATCGCTGGGTTCGGGTTTCATTATCTCGCCTGACGGCTACATCCTGACCAACAACCATGTGATCGCCGATGCGGATGAAATCGTCGTGCGGCTGGCTGATCGCAGTGAGTTGAAAGCCAAGTTGATCGGCACTGATCCGCGTTCCGATGTGGCGCTGCTGAAGATCGAAGGCAAGGATCTACCGGTTCTGAAGCTGGGCAAATCCCAGGACTTGAAAGCCGGGCAATGGGTTGTCGCTATCGGCTCGCCGTTTGGTTTTGATCACACTGTGACCCAAGGCATCGTCAGCGCCATCGGTCGTAGTCTGCCGAACGAAAACTATGTGCCGTTCATCCAGACTGACGTGCCGATCAATCCGGGTAACTCCGGCGGTCCGCTGTTCAACCTTGCCGGTGAAGTGGTCGGGATCAACTCGCAGATATTCACCCGTTCCGGCGGCTTCATGGGCGTGTCGTTCGCTATCCCGATCGATGTTGCGATGGACGTTTCCAATCAGCTGAAGAGCGGCGGCAAAGTCAGCCGTGGCTGGCTGGGGGTGGTGATCCAGGAAGTGAACAAAGACCTGGCAGAGTCCTTCGGTCTGGAGAAGCCCGCCGGTGCGCTGGTGGCACAGATCCAGGATGGCGGCCCGGCGGCCAAGGGTGGCCTGCAAGTGGGCGACGTGATCCTGAGCATGAATGATCAGCCGATTGTCATGTCTGCGGATCTGCCGCATCTGGTGGGCGCACTCAAGGCTGGCTCCAAGGCTAAGCTTGAAGTCGTCCGTGAGGGCAAGCGCAAAAACGTCGAGCTGACCGTTGGCGCTATTCCTGAAGAAGGTAAAGAGTTGGACGCCCTGCCTAAATCCGGTGTCGAGCGCAGCAGCAACCGTTTGGGTGTTGCCGTGGTTGAGCTGACCGATGAGCAGAAGAAGACCTACGACCTCAAGGGTGGTGTAGTCATCAAGGAAGTTCAGGATGGTCCTGCCGCCTTGATCGGCTTGCAGCCGGGCGACGTGATTACTCACTTGAATAACCAGGCAATTGGTTCGGCCAAGGAATTTACCGAGATCGCCAAGGCGCTGCCGAAGAATCGTTCGGTGTCGATGCGGGTTCTACGTCAAGGTCGTGCCAGCTTCATTACCTTCAAACTGGCTGAATAACCGGGTAACCGGTTATTCGCGGCATTAAAAAGCCCGTCTCGAAAGAGACGGGTTTTTTTTGTGGGCGGGATAAAGGTCAGCGCATCATGTCTTTGATCATTTGCTCCTGGTCCATCAGCTCCCTTTGTCGGGCATCGATTCTTGAGGACAGGGGGAAGTTGGTGCCAGCGCGGCGTTTGGCAAAGTCGAGTTGCTGAATCGCCTGCCGGTAATCGCCGACCAGCGCGAAGTATTCGGCACGGGCTTGATGCAGGCCAATGATGTTGCCAGATAGCCCGCGGGTTTCCGCCACCATGTACCAGACATCCGGATCGTCCGGACGGGTCTTGAGCAGAGCCTCGAGCGCTTTTTCGGCGTCAGCGGGGTGGTTCTGCTTGAGCAGCAATTCAACACGCACTTGGTTCAGCGGATAGTTGCCCGGATACTGCTTGAGCATCCGATCGACTCGTGATTGTGCATCTGGCAGGCGGTTGTTGGTGATGTCCAGGTCAATCTGCGCCAGGTTATAGGTGATGTCGTTCGGTGATTTGGCCAGCAGTTGTTTGAGGTTCTCTCGTGCCTCATTGAACTGACTGCCTTTGATCTGGGCGATCGCCAGGCCGTAGCGGGCCACCTCATTGTTCGGGTTTTCATCGAGTTGAGCACGGAAGCGTTTGGCGCCCAGCCCCGGGGTTCCTTCGTAGTTCAACTGGACCCGTGCGCGAATCAATTGATAGCGCAGGCTGTCTTCGGTGCCGCCTGGTTTGGATTGTTCAGCACGGTTGCGGGTATCGGCGATCCGCGATTCGGTGACCGGGTGAGTCAGCAGGAATTCCGGCGGTTTGGCATCGAAGCGGTACTGGCGCATGAGCCTTTCGAACATGGTTGGCATGGAGCGCGGGTCGTAACCGGCTTTTTCCAGGTTGAGAATGCCAATGCGGTCGGCTTCCTGTTCGTTCTGGCGCGAGAAGCGTCGCTGTTCCTGAACCGCCGCAGCCTGGGTACCGGCGATGGTCGCAATCCCGGCATCACCGGCACCGGCGGCCGCGATCACGATCCCGGCCAGCAAGGCTGCCATCATTGGCACTTGCAGGCGTTGCTGGGCTTCTACGCCGCGAGCAAAGTGGCGTTGCGACAAGTGAGCCAATTCGTGAGCCAGCACCGACGCATATTCGCCTTCGGTCTGGGCATTGAGAAATAGCCCGCCGTTGACCCCTACGATCCCGCCCGGCGCCGCAAAGGCGTTGAGTTGCGGGCTATTGATCAGAATGAACTCCAGACGCCGGTCATTGACCTGGCTGGTTTCCACCAGTTTATAGACGCTGGACTCGACGTAGTCCTTGAGTTGCGGGTCGTTGAGCTGCGACACCTGGCTGCGCAACAGCGCCAGCCAGGCACGGCCCAATTGGTGCTCCTGTTGCGGTGAGACGATGGCAGAGCTGGCGTCACCGAGTGACGGCAGGTCGTCGGCGAAGCCTGGTGAGGCGAGCAGGCAGGCGAGCGTCAGCAGGGTAGGGCGCAAAAAGGTCATGCACAAAGCCTTAGTCGACAAAGAGCCTACTGTAGCCGGACACTTGGCTTGGGACCAGATATTCTAGGCGGCTTGAATGCCTGTCAGGAGCAAAGTAATGACCGACGCTTTAACGCACGACGCCGAACTTGATGCCAGCGGCTTGAACTGCCCGTTGCCATTGCTCAAGGCCAAGCTGGAACTCAATCGCCTGGCCAGCGGTGCGGTGCTCAAGGTGATTGCTACTGACGCAGGTTCCCAGCGCGATTTCCGCACCTTTGCCCGTTTGGCAGGTCATACGCTGCTTCGAGAAGAAGATGACGACGGCGTCTATCGCTATTGGCTGCGTAAAGCCTGAAACCTGCAGCGCTCATTTATAAGGATCATTGATGTTCAAAGTGTTACGCGACTGGATTCAGCGCTACTTTTCCGATGAGGAGGCCGTGGTCCTGGCCGTTCTCTTGTTTCTGGCTTTTACTGCAGTACTGACCTTGGGTGGCATGCTGGCGCCGGTGTTGGCGGGTATGGTGCTGGCCTACCTGATGCAAGGGCTGGTCAGCACGCTTGAACGCCTGAGTTTGCCCGGCGGGGCAGCGGTGGGTACGGTGTTCGCCTTGTTCATGGGCGTGCTGCTGGTGTTCATCGTGGTGGTCGTGCCGTTGCTCTGGCATCAGTTGATCACCTTGTTCAACGAGTTACCGGGCATGCTCGCCAAGTGGCAATCACTGCTATTGCTGCTGCCGGAGCGTTATCCGCATCTGGTGTCCGACGAGCAGGTGTTGCAGGCCATCGAAGTGGCACGCGGTGAGATTGGCAAGTTCGGTCAATGGGCGCTGACGTTCTCGCTGTCCAGTCTGCCGTTGCTGGTCAACATCATGATCTACCTGGTTCTGGTGCCGATCCTGGTGTTTTTCTTCCTCAAGGACCGGGAAATGATCGGGCAATGGGTTCGTGGCTATCTGCCCCGCGAGCGAGCGTTGATCACCCGGGTTGCGCAGGAAATGAATCGTCAGATCGCCAATTACATTCGCGGCAAGGTTATCGAAATCTTTATTTGCGGCGGCATTACTTACATTGCCTTTGTGACGCTGGGTCTGAACTATGCGGCATTGCTCGCGCTGTTGGTCGGGATTTCGGTCGTGGTGCCCTACGTCGGCGCGGTAGTAGTGACCGTGCCGGTGATGCTGATTGCGCTGTTCCAGTGGGGCTGGAGCGATCAGTTCATTTATCTGATGGCGGTGTACGGGATTATTCAGACGCTGGACGGCAACGTGCTGGTGCCGCTGCTGTTTTCGGGGGCGGTCAACCTGCATCCGGTGGCGATCATCTGTGCGGTGCTGTTGTTTGGCGGGTTGTGGGGCTTCTGGGGGATTTTCTTCGCAATTCCTCTGGCTACCCTGTTCAAGGCGGTGCTGGATGCCTGGCCGAGCAAGGAGCCGGTTGTAGCGCCCTTGCTCTAGGGTTTGCCCGCGATGGCGTCCTGGCGGACAGCCCATCGCTTAAACAGGATCAGATCTTGTTGAGGGTCTGGGCTGCAGCCAGCACGGTATCCACATGGCCGGGTACTTTCACACCGCGCCATTCCTGACGCAGGACGCCATCCTTGTCGATCAGGAAAGTGCTGCGGTCTACGCCCATGTACTCCTTGCCGTAGAGCTTTTTCAGTTTGATCACATCGAACAGTTGGCAGAGGGCCTCGTCCTTGTCGCTGATCAGTTCGAACGTAAACTCCTGCTTGCACTTGAAGTTCTCGTGGGACTTCAAGCTGTCGCGGGACACGCCGAACACTTCGGTGTTGGCAGCCTTGAACTCGGGGTACTGATCACGAAAACCCTGACCTTCAGTGGTGCAGCCGGGTGTGCTGTCCTTCGGGTAGAAGTAGATCACCACTTGTTTGCCTTTGAGTCCTGCGAGGCTGACGGTTTGCCCGCTGGTGGCAGGCGCTTCGAAGTCAGCAACGGGTTGGTCGATAGCAACGGCCATGAAAGTTTCCTTACATTGGGTTCTGAGGGCGCCACGGTTCGATCAGCGCATCGAGGTTCAGCGCGTCGGCAAAATCCAGGAACTGGTCGCGTAGCCAGCTGATTTGCACGCCGGCCGGCAAGGTCACGGTGAACGTTGCGTTAAGCATGGTGCCGCCGGTTTGCGGGGCCTGGTAGGTGTCGCAGGTCAGGTTTTCCAGCTCGACGTGATGGTCGATGAAGAACTGGCACAGCTCGTTGACGATATCCGAGCGATAGGCCGAACTGACATACGCCACATAAGGCAATGCCTCGGGACGATTTTCCAGCGCAGCGCTACGCACTACGTTAACGGTGAAAGCGTGCTTCTTGGCAAGAGAGGGCAAGCCGGCTTCCAGGCGCGCCAGGGCGTCCCAGCTGCCTGAAATCTGCAGGACCAACGCGCTGCATTCGCCATGGCGAGTCAGGCGGGAGGTCACCACGGCGCAGCGATTTTCATGGCTGGCGCGGCACAGGACGTTAGTCAGCTCCATGGGGTTGGCGCCGAGGGCACTGATGACAAGGAATTGTTCGCGGACTGTGGGGGTGGACATGCAGCATTCCTAATACGATGAGCGGTCGATACTTTACGGGCTCGAGTACTGGGGGGCGAGCGTCCGGATACGAATTCAGAAACCCTGAATCCAGAGGTTGCGACGAGCTCCAGTGAGACGAGAGCGAGGGGTGGCAACGGGGAATCGAGGGCTTCGGATGCCGAAAAGGGAGGCTGGAACCCGGCGTACAAGCTTATCAGTACCGATCAAAGTCTGAAGGGTAGCGAAAACCATCGCTCAGGGGAATGGCGCGAGCGTAGTACTTCGCTTGTACAAGCATCTTGGCGCCAGTACCATTACCGTTCTCTTTTTCCGGCAGGAGCGGTTGCATGATTGCGGGCAGTATGGTGGCACTGGTCACACCCATGGATGCACAGGGTCGTCTCGATTGGGACAGTCTGAGCAAACTGGTGGACTTCCACCTGCAAGAGGGCACCAACGCCATCGTGGCGGTCGGCACTACAGGTGAGTCGGCCACCCTTGATGTGAACGAACACATCGAAGTGATTCGTCGCGTGGTAGCTCAAGTTGCAGGGCGTATCCCGGTAATCGCCGGCACAGGCGCCAATTCGACGCGCGAAGCGATCGAACTGACTACCAATGCGAAGAACGCTGGCGCCGACGCGTGCCTGCTGGTAACGCCTTACTACAACAAACCGACGCAAGAAGGTTTGTATCAGCACTTCCGCACCATCGCCGAAGCGGTCGATATCCCGCAGATTCTCTATAACGTACCGGGCCGTACTGCGTGCGACATGCTGGCCGAGACGGTGATCCGCCTGTCTACCGTGCCGAATATCATCGGCATCAAAGAAGCCACTGGTGATCTGCAGCGCGCCAAGGACATCCTGGCCGGCGTGAGCAGCGACTTCCTGGTGTACTCCGGTGACGACGCGACCGCGGTCGAGCTGATGCTGCTCGGCGGCAAAGGCAACATCTCGGTAACCGCCAACGTTGCCCCGCGTGCCATGAGCGATCTGTGCGCCGCTGCAATGCGTGGCGATGCCGTGACTGCCCGTGCGATCCACGAAAAGCTGATGCCACTCAATAAAACCCTGTTTATCGAATCCAACCCTATTCCCGTGAAATGGGCCCTGCACGAGATGGGCCTGATGCCGGACGGTATCCGTCTGCCGCTCACCTGGCTCAGTGCTGCCTGTCACGAACCGCTGCGACAGGCCATGCGCCAGTCCGGCGTATTGGTTTAATTGAGGAAGTACTACGCATGAAGCGATTGGCCGGACTTTCCGCACTTGCCTTGATTATTTCCAGCACCAGTGGCTGCGGCTGGCTTTGGGGCTCGGAAGGCTACTTCCGTGACCGCGGTAGCGATTATCTGGAGTCGAAACAAACTGCGCCAATGCAATTGCCGCCGAATGTCAGCACTTCCAAGCGTTTCGACCCGCTGTTGCCGATCCCGCGTAACGTGGCCGACGACACCACCAAGGGCGAATACGTAGTACCGCGTCCACAGCCGTTGTCGGCCGTGGCCGAGGCCAGCGACTACAGCCTGCAGAAAAGCGCTGACTCGCGCTGGGTCATGGCCCAGCGTCCACCCGCTGAAGTCTGGCCAGTGGCCGTGCAGTTCTTCCAGGATAACGGTTTCCGTCTCGATGAACAGCGTCCGAAAACCGGCGAGTTCACCACCGCCTGGCAGCATTCCGACGAGCTTTCCGCCTCGATGGCCAAACGCCTGAGCAGTGCCGGAGTGGCATCCGGCAGCGAAACCCGTGTGCGGGTTCGTATCGAGCCGGGCGTGCAGCGCAACACCAGTGAGGTCTATGTGGTCAGTGCCGAGCGTCCAGCCGGCAGCACGACCAATGTGGATTTCACCAGCCGTTCGGTCAATACCGGTCTGGACGCCGCACTGGTCGACGAAATGCTTGCCAGCATGAGCCGCAGCTCCGAGAAGGGTGGTTCGGTATCGTTGTTGGCCGCGCGTGATTTCGATACGCCTAACCGCGTCAGCCTCACCGAAGACGGTAGTGGTAACGTGGTGCTCAACCTCGGCGAAGACCTCGATCGCGCCTGGTCGAGTGTCGGTCGTGCGCTGGAGCATGGCGAATGGCGTGTTGAAGACATCAACCGCAGCCTGGGCCTGTACTACATCAACCTCGCTGAAAAAGCCGAGAAGAAAAACGACGAACCAGGTTTCTTCGGCAAGCTGTTTGGCAGCAAACCCGCCAAAGAAGAAGTCGAAGCCCGCGCCGAGCGTTATCAGGTTCGCCTGAGCAAGGTTGGCGACACGGTACAAGTCACCGTCGAGAAAAACATCAATACCGTTGCGCCGGCTGAAGTGGCGCGCAAAGTGTTGAGCGTGATTCAGGACAACCTGGGCTGATCAGATGCGTTTCGCCGTTCTCGGCAGTGGTAGCCAAGGAAATGGCACGCTGATAGCCAGTGATGAGACGTACGTTCTGGTGGATTGTGGTTTCTCCTTGCGCGAAACCGAGCGGCGCCTGCTGCGCCTGGGTGTCAACCCAACGCAGCTGAGCGCCATACTGGTAACCCACGAACATGCCGACCACGTGCATGGCGTGGGTTTACTGTCTCGGCGCTACAATCTACCGGTCTACCTCAGTCGCGGTACGTTGCGCGGGATGCGCAAACCTGTTGAGCCGACGGGCTTCGTGGCGGGTGGCGAGCAATTTCAGGTTGGTGCCTTGAGTATCAGCGTGATCTCCGTATCCCACGATGCGCAGGAGCCGACGCAATTCGTCTTCAGTGATGGTCAACGGCGTTTCGGTCTGTTGACCGATCTGGGCTCGTACTGCGCCACTGTGCTCGACGGCTATCGCGATCTGGATGCGTTGATGATCGAGGCTAACCATTGCCGCGATATGCTCGCTCGAGGCCACTACCCGTACTTTCTCAAGCAGCGGGTGGGCGGAGAAACGGGACATTTGAACAACCATCAGGCCGCACGCCTGGTGGACGAGTTGGGATGGCAAGATTTGCAGCATTTGGTGCTGGCCCATCTCAGCAGCAAGAACAACCTGCCGCAGCTGGCCCGGCAATGTTTTGTCGACACCCTCGGGTGCGACCCGGACTGGCTGCAGTTGGCCGATCAAGATTCAGGGCTCGACTGGCGGCATATCGCCTAGTGTCCCAAACGGGGCGCCTAGCCCACCTACTTAGCAAGCGGAGCCCATCATGGAAAAACGTGAAGAACTCTACCGCGGCAAAGCCAAATCGGTTTACAAGACCGATGACGCTGACCGTTTGATCCTGCTGTTTCGCAACGACACTTCGGCGTTCGACGGCAAGCGCATCGAGCAGCTCGACCGCAAAGGCATGGTGAACAACAAGTTCAACGCCTTCATCATGCAGAAACTCGAAGAAGCCGGCGTGCCGACCCAATTCGACAAACTGTTGGGCGACAACGAATGCCTGGTGAAGAAGCTCGACATGATCCCGGTCGAGTGCGTCGTGCGTAACTACGCAGCCGGCAGCCTGGTCAAGCGCCTGGGCGTCGAAGAAGGCCTCAAGCTTGAGCCTTACACCTTCGAACTGTTCCTCAAGGACGACGCCAAGGGCGACCCGTTCATCAACGAATCCCACGTCGTGGCGTTCGGTTGGGGCAAGGCCGAGCAACTGGTTCGCATGAAAGAGCTGTCGCTCAAGGTCAACGAAGTCCTGAGCAAGCTGTTTGACGATGCTGGCCTGCTGCTGGTCGACTTCAAACTCGAATTCGGCGTGTTCCACGGCGAAATCGTACTCGGTGACGAATTCAGCCCGGACGGTTGCCGTCTGTGGGACAAAGCCACCGGCAAGAAAATGGACAAAGACCGCTTCCGTCAAGGCCTCGGTGACGTCATCGAAGCCTATGAAGAAGTTGCCAAGCGTCTCGGCGTACCGCTTTAATCGACGCAAGCATCTGATAGCACGGAAAAATTTTGCTTGGGGGCTTCGCTTCCAGTAACTGTGCTGTTATGATGCGCGCCGTTGGAGAGATGCCAGAGTGGCCGAATGGGACGGATTCGAAATCCGTTGTACCTTCACCGGTACCTAGGGTTCGAATCCCTATCTCTCCGCCAAACACAGAAAAAGCCCCATAGCTGAATAAGCTACGGGGCTTTTTCGTTTTCCGGTGTTTGCTCATGCTCGCATCATCGACTGTTCGAAGCATGCCCAAGCGGCTCATTGCTCCTGAACAGTTTCGGCATCGGCCAGCGGGTTTAGATTTCCTTCACCGGGATATCGCTCTGGGTGCTTGTGATCAGACCGATTGCGTGCAAGCAATCAGCCTTGTTGATGTAGGATTCGCCGCTGGCGATTATCTCGTGATTTCCCGCCCTCAACCGCCAGCGCCATTGTCCTGTTCCGGTGCTTGGGGTGCCTTGGGATTGCCTGTAAATCTCAAAATACATACTGCTCGCTCCATGCGATTGATCTAATTGCGAAAGCCTTTGTGACTCATCGAAGCAAGCGTAGCGGAGGTGATTTTTTTGGCTATCAGGTTTTTGTTTCTAATAGTTTGAAATTACTTCAGGAGTCGTAACCGACATTGACGTACCGGCATGTTGAATGGCCAAAACCGCCGCAGTTTCGCCCTTGCATCACCTCCCGCGCTCCTGCTTAATACGACTCGGCTTATGACGCTGAAAACAGTCGGCGGCTGCAGATTGTAGAAAAAATCACTATAAAAAAGAGCAATCAATTGACTCATCAGCACGGAATGCTACTGGCTGAGCATTTGGAACTATCGCTCGTCATCCCCGTTTTCAATGAAGCGGCCACCATCGATTTGTTCATCGCTCGGATTACTGACGTCTTCAAGGATGAGGCGCTGGTCGGTCTGGAGATGGTGTTCATCAATGACGGCAGTACCGATACCACGCTGGATCTGCTTCTGGAGCGCCAGAAGACTGACCCGCGTATTCGAGTGATCGATTTGAGCCGCAATTTCGGCAAGGAAGCCGCATTGACGGCAGGCCTTCAGACTGCGACCGGCCAGGTCGTGGTGCCTATCGACGTCGATCTGCAGGATCCACCGGAAGTCATCCTTCAGATGATCGCCCGTTGGCGTGAGGGCTATGGAGTGGTGCTGGGTTATCGTGTGAGTCGCAACAACGACTCCTGGGCCAAGCAAACTTCGGCCAGTTGGTTTTACCGCCTGCACAACAAAATCTCTGATCAACCTCTGCCGAAAAATGTCGGTGACTTTCGGCTCATGGACCGTTGTGTGGTTGACGCATTGCAGAGCCTGCCCGAGTCTCGGCGCTTTATGAAAGGTTTGTTTGCCTGGGTTGGGTTTCGGACCACCCATGTCGATTACGAGCGCCCGGAGCGGGTGGCGGGTGAAAGCAAATTCAGCGGGTGGCGCTTGTGGAATTTTGCCCTGGAAGGCATCAGCAGTTTCAGCACCGACCCGCTCAAGGTCTGGACCTGTCTGGGGCCGTTCGTGTCCGTGGTTTCTTTTTCGTTCGCCATTTTCATTGTGTTGCGGACCTTATTTACCGGGATCGATGTACCGGGCTACGCCTCGCTGATGGTTGCCGTCACCTTTCTGGGTGGCCTGCAATTGATCGGTATCGGGGGGCTGGGCGAGTACCTGGGCAGAACCTGCATCGAATCAAAACGCCGCCCGGTTTTCCTGGTGCGTCGCGTCTACAACGCCAAGGACTGAGCATGGATCTCAAGGAAACCGACATCCTCGGTTCTAGCATCGAGCAGCATTGGTATTACTGTTCAAAAGCGGCGGCGATGATCCGCCTGCTTCAGGGCGCAGAGAGCCGCAAGATCCTTGATGTGGGCGCCGGTTCGGGGTTCTTTTCCCATCATCTGCTGAGCCATACACTCGCCAGTGAGGCCTGGTGCGTGGACATTAGCTATGAGGCGGACTCGGACGCCACAATCGCCGGGAAACCGGTGCACTACCGTCGTTCGATCGACTCGGTCGATGCCGACCTGGTACTGCTGATGGACGTGCTGGAGCATGTCGATGACGACGTCGGATTGCTCAAGGCCTACGTCGATAAAGTCCCGTCCGGCAGCCGTTTTCTGATGACGGTTCCGGCATATCAGTTTCTCTGGAGCGGGCACGATGACTTTCTCGAGCACAAACGGCGTTACACCCTGCCGCAACTGGAAACGGTGGCCAGGGACGCTGGTTTGACGGTCAGGCACGGAGCTTACTACTTCGGCCTGGTCTTCCCCATTGCGGCAACCCTGCGGCTACTGCCAAAAAGTGCACAACCGTCGCCACCGCGCTCGCAACTCAAGCGGCATCATCCGCTGGTCAATACGCTGTTGAAGACGTTGTGTAGTGTCGAGCTTCCCTTCATGGGCGCGAACCGTCTGGCCGGTCTGACGGTGTTCTGTCTGGCGCAGAAGCCGTGACGTCGCGCTGCTGCTTGAGTGACAAGCAATGAGCCGTGAGACAGGCACTGACAAGTCAGCCTTGATCAAACGTGCCCGGCGTTTTGCCGTGACCGGATTGTTCGTCACGGCCCTTCATGCACTCATTGCCGTACTGTTCATCAACTATGTGTTACCCCTGCCGCCCTTGGCCAACGGCGCGGCGTTCGCTGTAGCGACCGTGGCTTCTTATGTGATCAATACCACCTGGAGTTTTTCCAGCCGATTGCACGGCCGGACGCTGGTGCGCTTCATGATGGTCTCGGGCGCAGGTTTTTTACTTGCGATGTTGGTGGCCTGGGCCGCCCAAATGGCTGGGCTTCATTATCTGCTGGGAATTGCTGCAGTAGCGCTGACCATCCCCGCTTTCACCTTTGTACTGCATAACTTTTGGACTTATCGATGAAGCTTTCTGGAAAGCATCTGGCGATCACCCTGTTGCCTGTTCTTATGGGGGGCTAGCACTCTTCGCGGTCTCCAACAAAGTCGGTATCGGCCCCTTCGAGCTCGACTATCCTCTGCCCGCGTTTGTCGTGGCTGCCGCGAATGTTTTCCGGGCGTCGGGGCGAATGTTCTGGCCGGTTTTCTACGTGACTATCTTCGCCGTCATCTATGTTGTTGTTGTTGTTGTTGTTCGGGGCCACAGTCCGCGTACAACCCTCTGTCTGTTGGTCGTCGTACTGGTGATACAGGTGACGGATACCCGGGCAGGCCGGGCAGGCACAGGTAATTTCCTGATGGTGCCGCCAGCATCGGCAAAGACCGCGCTCGTTGATCCGTTCTGGCAGAGCGCTGCTTCTCACTACCAGAAGGTTCGCTGGGGCCGTCCGCAGAATTACTCGCCCAATTGGCTTGCGCTGGCGGATTACGCTAGCTCCCATCGCCTTGCCACCGGGAAGTATGACGTGGATTCACTGTATGTTCTGGATGAGCGGGCGCTGCTTCAGGCGGCCATCAGCATTGATGCCAACACCGATCTTCTGGCCCAAATCGATGGTTTGAATATTCTTGCGCCGGGCTGGAAGCAATGCGCAGACTGCCTCCAGATGAGCGCAACAAATCCGCTCAAGCTTATACCCTTGCTGAAACAGGGCGAGGATGGACGCAAGCTGGCGATAGGACTGCAGGCGTTGACCGTGCGTTGAGGCGCTGCGCCTCAAGTGCGTCGCGATCCGGTGACGGTCTGGGTGATCTTCTGCGCAGGCAGGTAGACGCCAACCCCCAGGCCTTTCTACACTGCCCGCAGTCTTGGAGACTGGGGATAGCAGATGAATCGTAACGAACTGCGCAAGGCGGACATCAACCTGATGGTCGTGTTCGAAACGCTGATGCTTGAGCGCAATGTGACGCGGGTGGCGGAGAAGCTGTTTCTCGGGCAACCCACCATCAGTTCGGCGCTCAATCGCTTGCGCACGATGTTCAACGATCCACTGTTCATCCGGGTTGGCCATCGCATGGAGCCGACGGCAAGGGCCGAGGAGATCATTCAGCATCTCTCGCCGGCGCTGGATTCGTTGTCGGTCGCTCTGAGCCTGACCCACGATTTTGATCCCGCCAGCAGCACCATGACCTTCCGCATTGGCCTGTCCGATGATGTCGAATTCGGTTTGCTGCCGCCGTTGTTGCGCGCGTTGCGCCAAGAGGCGCCGCAGGTGGTGTTCGTCGTCCAGCACGTCGATTACTGGCGTATCCCGGACTTGCTGGCGTCCGGCGACATCACCGTCGGCATCAGCCAGACCCGCGGCCTGCCTGCTAATGCCAAGCGCAAATTGCTCAGGCATATTCAACCCAGCGTGTTGCGCGCGGACGCTTCTGAAACCCCGCTGACCCTGGATGAATACTGCTCACGGCCGCATGTGCTGGTTTCTCACACGGCCAATGTCAGCGGTTTCGCAGATGAATGGTTGGCGGAAATTGGTCGTAAACGCCAGGTGGTGCTTTCGGTACCGCAATACAGCTCCTTGCCGGCATTGCTCGCCGGGACCGACATGATCGCCAGCCTGCCGGATTACACGGCCGCTGCCATGGCCGCTTCAGGTCAGTTGTTCTGCGAACCGTTCCCGTTCAAGACGCCGACACTGGACCTGTCCATGGTCTGGCTCAGTCATGTCGATACCGACCCGGCCGAGCGCTGGCTGCGTTCGCGGCTGGAAGCGTTTATGAGCGAACGTGGTTTGTCCGAAATACAGGACATCAAGTCGCTCTGAAGCTAACGCAATGCGCAGGGACCTGCTTGATACCTCGAGGCTGGGTTGTTTTGCTGTGTAGCGTTACCCCTCAGGATTTGATCGGAGATCCACCCCATGAGCAGTTCCCGTTCTCTGTTGCGTGGGCGCGGCAGCCACGACAGTGGCAAGGCCGGCATGGTCGGCGGTGCTGATTATGGTTGCTGCGTGGGAAAGCCTTGCGTTGCGCGACTCAGTGGCTGCCCCTGAGCATTAACTAGCGCTCAGGTGGAGCAGGACTGGTCTGTGTTATATGTACGACCTTTCCTTTACCCGATCAGGATTACCGCCATGCCTCACCTGCATATGGAATACACCCCCAACCTGCCAGCACTCGATGCCAACAAGGCATTGTCGCGACTCAACCATGCGTTGGTGGCTTCCGGGCAGTTTACGGCGGAGTTCGATATCAAGAGCCGAGCGGTGCAGGTGGGGGCATTTCGGGTCGGTACCGGACTGGGCGAACGTGCTTTTGTGCATGTGAAGCTGGCGCTGTTGAGCGGACGTTCGGCCGAGATCAAGAAGCAGTTGTCGCAAAGCCTGTTGGCCGTGCTACAGGACCTGTGTGAATGGCCGGCCGATGTAGAGGTGCAGTTGTGCGTGGAGATTCTGGATATCGATCGTGAGTCCTACACCAAGGCGGCTATCGGCCACTGACAGGCGAGCTTCCGGGCTCAGAGCAAGCCTTGTTCCACGCAGACTTTGAGCACTTGCTCACGGAGCCAGGTATTGGCGCTGTCCTGATCGCTGGCTTCACTCCACCGCATGTCGAGGGTGAATCCCGGCAAGCCATTCGGTGCTTCGCAATGGCTGAAGACTGCGTCATTGGCCAGAAGCGTTTGAATGCGCCGTGGCAGCGTCAGGATGAAGTCGGTGCCGGTGATCATCTTGAGTGCTGCGCTGTAGCTGTTGGACCGCGCGACAATCTGCCGTTTATGCGCCTGGTGGGCCAGCCAGCCATCCACCATATTGGTATCGGAGGTCCACGGCGTGGGAAACACGTGACGACGCTCGACAAACGATTGCAGGCTGAAGCGCGGTTCCAGCGGGGTCGCGCGTTTATCGAAGACGCACACCAGGTCATCTTCCACCAGCATCCGGGATTTGAAGTCGTTGTGGCTGCGGTGAAAGTTGGGGCCGAAGCAAATCACCAGGTCGAGACTGCCGTCGCGCAGTTCATCGGCGGGAATGTCGGTTTCGAGCTTTTGCACATTGACGATCACCGGCAGGTCGGCGAAATCGAAGTTTTTCAATAGTCGCGGCAGTATCAGCAGTTCGAAGTATTCCGGCGCGCAAATGTTGAACGTCACGGCTTTTTGGGTTGGATCGAAGGCCTGAACACCGGAATGGCACAGATTGATGCTTTCAAGAATTTTCAGCACGTGCCCGTACATGGTGGTGGCTTTGCAGGTCGGACGCATACCCGTTCGGGTATTGATGAACAACTCGTCCTCGAAGCTGGTACGCAGCTTTTTCAGGCAATAGCTGACCGTGGACTGGCTGACATAGAGGGTTTCGGACACGCCGGTGACACTGCTTTGTTCATAAACAGCGATAAAGACCATAAGGTCCTGCATGTCGAGCTTTCTAAGCAAGTTGCTGTTCAGCATCAGATCCGTCTCATGAGCCCCTTGCGCCGATTGAGCGCAACACGTAAGTAAAAGGGTAACGGAACGATAGTCCCAAGAGAATGCCTCGTGGGAAATTTCGTGGTCAGCAGTGGGTCACAAAATGCAGGTAAGGCGACCTGCGCACTCCATCGCCCGCTCTTACGCCGTTGCAGGTTCCGAGCGTCGGCTGGAGATGACCAGCGCGAGCATTCCGATCCCCACCAGCAGTGCGCCAAACAGTTCTATCAGCAGCGGTTGTTGTCTGAGCCAGAACCAATGGAACAAGGTGATGAACAGCGTGCTCAGGTAAACGTAGGAAATCACCGTGGACGGGGCAATGACACCGATTGCCCGATGCAACAGCCAGAAAGTAGCGAGTGTGGCGAACAGCGCCAGGTAAACCAGCCAGAAGAAATCACTGATCGCCAATAGCGAACCCGTGCGCCAGCCGCCGCTGAGCAGGGAGAAGACAAACAGAAACAGTGAGCCGAACAGCATATTCCAGAAGGTCATGGCCACCGGGCCGCGACCTTTGAGGCTGTGGTCTTTGAGTCGCTGGCTCAGGGGCGAGTAAAAGGCCATCGCCAGACACCCGACGCCATACACCAGGACTGCGTAGAGCGAGGGCAGCTGTCCGGGACCTGCGCCTTTGAGAATCAGCAGCACTGCGCCGGCCGCTGCGATCAGCATGGGCAGCAAGCGATTTCTAACGCTGTTGTTGGGCATCAGAAAGGCTTCGAAAAGCAGCGTCATCAATGGCACGAGGGTGAACATCGTCCCGGTATTGACCGCAGAGGTGTAGCGCAGGGCTTCGAACACCGAACCGAAATACACTGCCAGCAATAATCCAAGGGCTGCGTGGCTGAGCAAGCCGCGCGCAGTCATAGGGGTGGTGCCTTTCAACAGCAGCATCGGCAAAAACATCAATGCCGAAAACAGCAGTCGCAGACCGGTCAGGAGGATTGGATCGATGGCCTGACTGACTTGTGCAGCGGCGAAAAACGAGGCAGCGATCAACAGCGCCCAGATCAGCATTCCTGCGTTGGCGGTGGCGAAACTAATGCTTTTCATCTTCGATTGTTTTCCATCATCAGGCGTTGAGTGATAAGCGTGTGATTAGGCAGGGTATGCGGCAGCGCAGCAAATCAAAAACTTGCTGCGGTTATTGAAAAATCAGGTGAGGGGGTAGTGGTGAGCATCCTGAGGGCCAGGAAGGTTCATAGAACCTTCCTGGCGGTCTATCAGAATGGCTTGGTCGGCAAGTACTTGCCATCCAGGGTGATCACTGCACGGGAACCGCCGTCCGGGTCTTCGACTTTCTTGATGTCCAGTTTGAAGTTGATGGCGCTGATGATGCCGTCGCCAAATTGCTCGTGGACCAGGGCTTTAAGGGTCGAACCGTAGACTTGCAGCATTTCATAGAAGCGGTAGACGGTCGGGTCGGTCGGGATGCCACCCTGAGTGCTGCCGCGCAATGGCACGCTTTGCAGCAGACGGCTGGCGTCCTGGTCCAGGCCGAGTTTGTCGCAAACCACATCGGCTGCTTCAGCCGGCAGCGGGTGTTGACCGAGCAGGGCGGCGGTCACGAAAGCCAGGCTCAGGCCCGTGCCGTCGGTCAGGTCCTGCCAGGACAGATTCTTGCGTGCCTTGGCGTCGATGATGATGTCGGCCAGGGCCAGGCGTGGAGCTTGAGCGAATTGGGATTGCAGCATGATGATTTCCTCTTTAGTGATGCAAGAGCTGTGGGTTAGGCGGCGCGTTGCAACTTGCTGGACAGCGCGCAGGTTTTCGGGTGTTCGGCGAGGGAAACGAAGCGTTGGGACGCGCCGTCCAGGGCGGCGATGCAACCGCTTTCAATGTCATAGACCCAGCCGTGCAGGTTCAGTCGACCTTGCTCCAGGGCCAGAGCGACCGAGGGGTGAGTCTTGAGGTTGGCCAGTTGGGCAATGACGTTTTCCCGCACCAGCGAATCCAGGCGGTCTTCAATTGAGGCGTGAGTACGAGAGGCATTGATCACCTTGGCCGACTCGGCGTGACGCAGCCAATTGGCGACGGCCGGTAAGTGGTCAAGGCATTTGCAGGTGGCGATGGCGGTCATTGCACCGCAGTCGGAATGGCCGCAGATCACGATGTCGCTGACGCCGAGTACGGCGACTGCGTATTCAACCGTGGCCGAGACACCGCCCGGCTCGGGGCCGTAGGAAGGGACGATGTTGCCGGCGTTGCGGATCACGAACATGCCGCCAGGTTCTTGTTGAGTCAGCAGTTCCGGGACCACCCGGCTGTCCGAGCAGGTGATGAACAAGGTGCCGGGGCTTTGTGTGGTGGCGAGTTGTTTGAACAGTTCGCTACGCTGCGCAAAGGCCTCACGCTGGAACTTGAGAAAGCCGTCGATGATGTCTTGCATGGTGGTTCTCCTTGCGTTGCTGATGGGGCAAGGATGAAAGTTTTCAGTTATAGCGTCCAGGACTGGCTTATTATTGTCTCTATAAGTCAGGCCTATAGTTGAGCGCCCATGCTGCTACGCCATATTCGTTACCTGCTTGCGGTCGCCGAGCATCGCAACTTCACTCGAGCCGCTGAAGCTCTGCATGTGTCCCAGCCGACGCTGTCGCAGCAGATCAAGCAACTGGAGGACTCCCTCGGTGCGCCGCTATTCGACCGTTCGGGGCGTTGCGTGCGCCTGACAGACGCTGGTGAGGCTTATGTGCGTTATGCGCGGCAGGCCTTGCAGGATCTACAGGCGGCCAAGCGGGCGATGCATGACGTGCAGGATCTGAGCCGGGGGGCGTTGCGTCTGGCGATGACCCCGACCTTCACCGCGTACCTGATCGGCCCGTTGCTGACCCGCTTCAACAACCTCTACCCGGCGATCAACCTGAGCGTTGAGGAAATGACTCAGGACCGTATAGAGGCGGCGCTGGCCGAAGACCGCCTGGATATCGGCATTGGATTCAGCGGTGAGCATTTGGCCGATATCGAATCTCAGTCGCTGTTTGCCGAAACCTTGAGCCTGGTGGTCAGTGATGCGCATCCGGGGTTCGCCGGGCAACAGTCGCTGAGTGCTCACGCTCTGGGTGAGCAGGCGCTGGTCTTGCTCAGTGGTGACTTTGCCACCCGCCAGCACATCGACCGGTACTGCCGTGAGCAAAACATCGCACCACGCATCGCCATTGAAGCCAACTCCATCAGCGCGATAATCGAAATCGTGCGCCGCAGCCAGCTGGCGACCATTCTCCCGCAAGCCATCGCCCACGAGCAGACGGGATTGCAGTCGCTGGCACTTGATCCCGAGTTGCTGCAACGCACCGTGGCACTGCTCAGTCGCAAGGGCGCTTACCGAAGTGCCGCGTGTGGGGCGTTTGTCGAGTTGGTCGAACAGCGGGGGAATGTTTAGTCAGCGCTCAGCCCGCGAAACAACAACCGACTGATACTCAACGGCATCCTATGGGATGCTCGGGTGCCACATGGCGCGATATGCCTGAACGGTTCGGCCCTTGGTCAGCGGTTTATCAGCGCTTTCGCGACTGGAGTAATCGAGGCACGTTTGACCAGATGCTCAAGCGCTTGCATGCCAGGCTCAACGAGCACTGGTTGATTGATCTGGACACCTGGATGATCGACCCCACTGCAATACGATTTCCTACACAATCTAAGTCGCTGACCGTACAGTGATTGGCTGTGACGCCGTTCCCGTTCTGCCGCGCAACGAGGCTCATTCAGATAGACGCCAGCCCTCAGTATCTCGGAAGGTTCATCGGGTATCACTCAGCTGTACTTCGCTAGTCGAACTAATCAGGTCTTCGACCACTGTTGACCGATTCGCCTTTCGCGTGGCCAATCCAACTATGGCCTTGGGCCAATCAAGCCGAAGCGCTCTGTAGTGCAGGCCATCTCGTTGAATTCGCTGCATCGATGCGGGCACCACGGCGATACCCATCCCCGCAGATACCAGGTTAACAGCGGACGATAGCTGGGGCGCCTGCTGACGGATGGTCGGATTGAAACCACATTGCCGGCAAGCGGCCACGATATCCGCACTCAGACCATAACCGGATTTGCGCGAATACAGGATGAAGTTCTCCTGCCGTAAATCAACCAGCGACAGACGCTTGCGTGACGTTAAGGGGTGGCCGTCAGGCAGGACAACAATAAGTGGTTCCTCAGACAACGTGATGAACTCAATGTCGCCGCCCATAGCAAACGGGGGCCTGACAAATGCGGCGTCAATTTCTCCACGGCCGAGCCTGGAAATAAGAGATTCGCTATCGTTCTCCTCAAGGTTTACCTCCACCTCGGGGTGCTGTCGCTGGTAACGGTTGATCAAGCCGGTGACGGTATCGTTGAACGAAGCGGATTCGGTGAATCCCAGGTTCAACGATCCGACCTCTCCTCGTGCGGCGCGCCGCGCATTTTTTTGGGCGTCCTCGGCACGCGCAAGAATATCTTGTGCCGAGACCAGGAATACCCTGCCAGCATCACTGAGTATGACGCCGCGTCCTACCCGGTGAAAAAGCGGCGTACCGATCTCATCCTCCAGATCACGGATCTGCTGTCCAAGCGGGGGCTGGGCGATCCCAAGTTGCTCGGCAGCTCGTGTGAAGTTCTCTGCTTGAGCCGTGACGACGAAATAGCGTAGATGCCTGAGTTCCAATTAGGACTCCAAAGATACTAATTCTGTACTTTCTAAATATTAGACATTTTGTTTGTGTGGCGCCATGCTTCTTCTGCGCCAAAGAAAATCGTTTTGGCTGAAATCAAACGCTCAGGGGGTAGCCGCGCCATGGCAGCTCAACTAACGAGTTTCGAGGAGCGCGAAAAAATCGTTCAGACCAACCGGTATCTTGTGCTGGTTTTGTTATAGGTCCGGCCATGAATGCGGACTGCAGGAACTGAGATAAATCAAGACGTAAAACCGAATCCGCGGAACATAGGGAAACAACATGGATGTGCAACTCATTACGGTGGCCGGTTTGGTGGCTGTGACAATCGCGTTATGGGCAACACGCAGACTTGCGGAGTACTTGACGGCACTTTTGTTCTTCGCGTTCGCCATGATCCTCCATGTTGCGCCCGCTTCCTTGATCTTCTCCGGGTTTACCTCGGACGCATTCTGGCTCGTTATCAGCGGCTATGTCATTGGAATTGCTATCCGCAAGACAGGATTGGCTGCTCGATGTGCGAGGGTGCTCGCGGTTCATCTCTCCAGATCATATCCACAAATGGTCTTTGGTATTGTCGGTCTTACCTACGTGCTTGCCTTTGTTATGCCTTCTAATATGGGACGTATTGCGCTTCTGATGCCGATTGTCCTGGCGCTTGCAGATCGAGTGGGATTTAGGGAGATGAGTCCAGGGCGTACGGGTCTTTCGCTCGCTGTCGGCTTTGGAACCTTCCAGCTTTCGGCATCCATTCTGCCCGCCAATGTTCCAAATCTTGTCATGGCGGGGGCGATCGATACCACGTACGGACTGCAATTATCCTATCTGCCTTATCTGATACTGCACGCGCCCGTGCTTGGCATTCTGAAGGGACTAGCACTATGTGCATGCGTCGTCTGGTTGTTTCCAGATAAAGCGGAAAAAAGTATAGAGGTGGAACAAAATCGCCCCTTGAGTCCGGAGGAGAAGAGGTTGGGAATTCTCCTATTGATAACATTGGGGCTCTGGCTTACTGACTCCTTGCACGGTATTTCCCCGGCATGGGTCGGTCTCGCGGCAGCTTGTCTATGCCTTCTTCCCCGAATCGGGTTTGTATCCAGTGAAGAGTTTGGTCAAGAGGTAAATCATCGGACCGCGCTCTATGTCGCAGCAATTCTCGGACTAGCCGCACTTGTAGGACAAAGCGGACTCGGAACATTAATCGGCAATGAAGTACTCAGCCTCGCACGGTTGG
Organism: Pseudomonas sp. GW821-FHT01E05; assembly: GCF_059422425.1. Taxonomy (NCBI): domain Bacteria; kingdom Pseudomonadati; phylum Pseudomonadota; class Gammaproteobacteria; order Pseudomonadales; family Pseudomonadaceae; genus Pseudomonas; species Pseudomonas sp. GW821-FHT01E05. The sequence continues at coordinate 138,145 of NZ_JBWKWW010000011.1, read as the reverse complement.
ATCCGGCTTCACCGTTTCGCAGCTACGCCTCAATCGTAGGTCTTTCCACGCTGCTCAACTTTGTGGTTACAGCAAACGGAGTCCCCGCGCTATTTACCCCCTTGGCGCAGTCGTTAGCCACCGCATCCGGGTTGCCGTTACTAAGTGTTCTGATGATTCAGGTCATCGGGTTTTCAACACCGCTTCTGCCTTACCAGGCCTCTCCGATTGTTCTCGCTATTGAAATGGGAAGAATCCCTTTCGTGCCAGCGTTGCGATTGAGTCTTGCGCTTGCATTCATCACATTTGTTGTATTGGTTCCCATCAATTACGGATGGTTCGTCTTTCTGGGTTGGTTGCCATGACATTGACGTTTGCATGAAATGCGTCACACGTTAACCGAATAACCAAAGTCGATCTCGCTAGCGGGGATACCGCCTCGCATTCCCCAATTCTCCGCATCGTGCTCATTCAGCAGGATGAGTACTGAAGACGGCGCAATAGCCAGCAACTCCGCCAGTGCGTTGCTAAGCTCCTTATAGAGTTTGCGTTTGGTCTCCAGCGTACGGCCTTTGAACACAGTGATGCCCACCTGTAGATACTCCGGCTTATCGCCGGGAGCGCGAAAATCTTCCTTGCGATAGTGTTTGTAACGGGCTTGTAGTTCTTCATCGCTGACCCCAAAGACCCGTTTCAGGCATTGATAAGTCGTTTCGATGACCTCGCGTCGGATGGCTGGGGGGCGGTTGACCGGGTCTTCAATTCGTACGATTGGCATAGGAAAAACTCACGAAAGGTGAAGAGACGAGGAGAACTCGAGAAGTTGTTTGTGGACGGCCTTGTGTTGTTCCATCAGCCAATCCAGGACAGATGCCTGGTCTTGCGGTGGTTTGTCTTGAGACAGCTTGAAGCGGCCTTCAATGCTTTCTGGACGTATGGCAAGGCCGAGGATATGCGGCAGGTTCCGTATGACTCTTGGGTCTTGAGGGTCGACGCGATACTCGCAACCCTCGGGGGCGAACCGTTGTGCACTTTGTATCAGAATGTCGAGGTTTTCGGTTTCGATGTCGATCACTTCGATGTCGGCCTGTATATGGACGGCCAGGTAGTTCCAGGTAGGTAATTGCGCATTACAGTAGGCTTCTGGGGGGATATAACTCGATGGCCCGATAAAGGCGATGTGGCATTTGAACGATGCCGCCTCCCTGAACTGGGGATTGCGTCGATCCACATGGCCAAACAGGGTGCCATCCGGATTGCGCAATAAAGGGATATGGCTGCTGTGAAAATTGCCACCTGCTTGGGACGTAATCAGCGCCAGTGGAAACGTATCGATAAAACGATTGATCAGGCTCTGATCAGTACAACGATGCTCACGGTAATGGAAAGGACAGTGACTCAAGAGGGGGCTCCCGACAGACTTGGACGGTTGATAAGGGCGAATGCGCGACGACGTTGTTTGTAGCGGTCCACGGCGATAAGCGTTTGCGCCAGCCACCCGAGGACGCCCCCCTTGTGCCAATAACGAGAAGAGGGAAAGGGCAGTCTCAGGCTGTCTTTACCCAGCAGCCGGTCTGTCAGCGCACGGCCCATCAAGGTCGATAGCGCCAGGCCACGGCCATTGCAGCCGCTCCAGCTGATGATGCGCTCATCAGGGCTATCGACCGCCGGCATCGCGTTGTGGGTCAGCCCCACCCAGCCCGCCCACAGGTGTTCCAATTCGCCTGGAGGTTTTGCATACATCGTATGGAGGCGCTCCTTGAGTAAGGAGCTGCATTGATTGACTGACTGCGCCAACGGCAATGCAAAACACCCAGTCAGTACCCGGGATCTCTCGAGCTTGCGGAAAAACCACATGTCCTTGCGGTTATCCGAAAAGGGCATTACACCGACTTCCGGTTCATCCTCGGTCATGGCAAACGTGGCGAGGATCAGGGCCATTGGGCTCACTACCTGCCGAGTCATACGGCTTGCCTCGACGCCATAGGCGTTTCCGGCGACCAGGACGCGATTTCCCTTGAGCTCTCCCAATGGTGTAATGATGCCCACATGAGTGGCGTGCGGATTGATCTGCAGGGCTGGGCAGCCTTCGATAACTCGTCCTCCACGGCTGGTAACGTCATTCGCCATGGCCTGCACCAGTGCAAAAGGGTTTATCGCTCCACCCTTCGGGTAGCACAAGCCGGCGCAATAGTGTGCAGTCCCCAGATCGCTTTCCATGCGTTCACGGTCGGTCATTTCCACGTTAATGCCCAGGCTTTGCCAGCCTTGGGCTATGGCCTGCAATTGCGGTGTGCAGTGGTTTGGCCACGGCTGCATCCAGCCACTCTGGAGTGGCGCCGCAGCCGACCAGGAAAGGACGTCGCTGCCGGCTTGCTGAAGCGCGCGAGCGAAATGACCAGCGCCATCCCCAAGACGCTGGCGCAATGACTGCGGCGTATGCCGGGACGGCACCGGTACAACGAAACCCGAATTGCGCCCGCTGGCCCCCGCACCTACCTGGTGAGCCTCGAGTACGGTCACCGAATACCCGGCATCCAGAGCCTGCAAAGCGGCAGCCAGTCCGCCTATTCCAGCACCGATCACCACCACATCGCAGTCGAACGGAAGCTGGGTCGAGCGTACGGTTTTACACGGCCACCCGGCTTGCCAGACCGATGGGGCGGCCAATAACCGGGAAAGATTTTTCTCAGGCATAATGCTGATCCTCGACCCGTGTTGGCAGATGGGTGTTGAGCGACTCGACAATTGTTTTCGAGCGCTGGGCGAGCAAGCTGAAGGAGCCTGCATCGCCCATCCCGTGAGAGGATTCGCAAAGTCCGTTGAGGTAGGTCGGCAGAGATCCGCCCAGATCGATCCGGTAATCGCGGGCGATCTGCAAGGCGCCGCGACTGGTGGTCAGAGGGGCGAGCAGCGGCGGGTAGGGCTCTTCGCGCTCGCCAGTGCCCAAGTCGAGAAACCCTGTAGCTAGAATCACCAGGTCGAAGGTTTTTCGAAAGGCTTTACCCTCCAGGAAATGTCGGCTCTGCAACTCCATGCCCTCTGTTCCGGGTTCACAGGCAGTTATTTCATGGCATGTCTTGATCTCCAGCCGGTGGTCGCCGCGCAAGCTCTGCTCGTAGCGCTTGATATAGAGCTGATTGAGCACATCGATGTCAGAAGTTGAATAGTTGGTGTGGATCAGCTCCCTGCGTAGCCGGGTTTTATGCTCGGGGCTTGCGCGGTGAAAAGCATCGACGAATTCAGGGAAATAGACTTCATCCGAAAAGGGGCTGGTGTCTTTCTGTCGGTAACCGAAGTTTCGGGTGTAACCCACAACTTCATTCACGCCCACCTGCTCACTGGCATGCAGCAGGATCTCGACTGCGCTTTGACTGCCACCAATCACGGCCACACGGCATCGCCCGGTAGTGCGTTCGATGGTCTCTTGCAGGGCAGGCAGATAATGATTCAGGTGTTGTATCCGAGTATCGATGAGTCCGGCGAAGGGCGCCGGGATGTGCGGTGTTCTGCCCGGCGCGAGTACCAGGCTGCGAGCGCGATAGACCTGGCCATTGGCTGAGCGGACCCGGTAGTGATCGATGCCACCTTCAGGGCCCGCTTTCACCGCCTCGACCGATACGGCTTCACAGCTGTAATCGACCTGCTCCTTGAAGAACTCCGCCACCCAGGTCACGTATTGCGCGTATTCAAGCCGCAAGGGGTAATGCAGCGGCATGTTCAGGTGCTCGTAGAGACGCTGGTTTTCGAATAGAAAGTTGGTGAAGGTATAACGGCTGCGCGGGTTCCGCGGCGTTACCAGATCACGCAGAGGGTGATTCTGGATGTCCGAGCCTGGCAACAGCATGTTGGGCTGCCAGAGCGGGCCGAGTCGTCTTTCCACAAAGCGCACGGTCAACGCGGGCGCCAACTCCTCAATGGCGATGGCCAGGGCAATGTTGGCGGGGCCGAAGCCGATGCCCAGCACGTCCAGTATTTGCGTGGAGGTGCTCATGCCTGTACCTCCACGGCAACCTTGTGTGTGCGATCGATGGTTTTGGCGGGTGCATGTCGAGCCAGTGCCCGATTTAGGCGCTCGACAATCTCACGCACCTCGTCACGGGTAATCACCAGCGGCGCCAGGAAGCGCAGCACGGCACCCTGCCGACCGCCGCTTTCGATGATCAGGCCTTCATCCAGACAGGCTTTTTTAACCGAGCCGGCCAAGGCGCCCGCTGCCAGTGGATGCCCCAGTGCGTCCGGGGGGGCGTCCGGCTCGATCAATTCCATGCCCAGCATCAGCCCTCGTCCCCGAACGTCGCCGATGCAGGGGAAACGGTCTTTCAATTCCAGTAGCCCTTGGCACAGCAGTTCGCCCACTTCACCGACATGTTCCAGCACGTGCTCGCGCCGGATAAACTCCAGGGTGGCCGCGCCACTGACCAGTGCGATCTGGTTGCCCCGGAACGTGCCGGCATGGGCGCCGGGCTTCCATTGGTCATACTTCTCCAGATAGACCAGCAGCGAAAGTGGGTACCCGCCACCAATGGCTTTGGACAGCATGATGGCATCGGGAGTGATGCCCGCATGCTCGAAGGCGAACATGTCGCCACTGCGGCCGATGCCAGTCTGGACCTCGTCAATCACCAACGGCACTTGATGACGCTGGGTGATTTCTCTGACCTGCCGCAACCAGTTGGCGCTGGCAGGGATACAGCCCCCTTCGCCCTGGATGGCTTCGAGCAAGATCATTGCGGGCTTGCACACGCCGCTCTCGGGATCGCCGAGCACGCTTTCGAGAAACGCCAGGCTCAGGCGTTCGGTTTCAAGGGCATCGACCTGGGCACCGAAGGGGCTGCGATAGGTGTAGGGATAGGGCAGGAATTGAATTTCCGCCGGCATGCCGCTGATTGCTTGCTTGGGGGCCAGATTGCCCATCATCCCCAAGGTGCCATGGGTCATCCCATGGTAAGCGCCCTGAAACACCAGCACGGGGCGGCGCCCCGTTGCTGTTTTGAATAATTTGAGGGCGGCTTCAACCGCATCCGCTCCCGTGGGACCGCAGAACTGGAGCTTCGCCTGTTTGGCAAAGCCTGCTGGCAGGACCGCAAACAACTCGTTCATGAAGTGAAATTTGGCCGGCGTCGCCAGGTCCAGCGCTTGTTGCAGCTGTCCCGACTGCAGGAGCCCGATTACGCGCTCCTGCACGAAAGGGTGGTTATGACCCAAGGGCAAGGCCCCTGCGCATGCCAGACAGTCGATGTAATGCCGGCCATCACTGTCCTGCACCTGGGCCAGCGTCCCGTGCGTGAAAATCCGTTGAATATTCCGCGCATAAGTGCGGGCGTTGGACTCGTGGCTGCTGAAGTACTCGATAGTGGCAATGCTCATGTTTTGGCTACCTTGTCACAGCGAGACAGTACGGATCGGTTGTGTGAGACTGCGATTTCTGGAAGCCTCCCCCAGGTTTTTCAGCCAACGCCGGTATTCGAGCCCCATGCGGTCGCTGTTCACGTGCATCTCGGCTTTGGGGTCCAGAGGCAAACGGGCAGGGCGCTGTGCTTCGACAATGTGCCGGTCCTGTTCAAACACAATGTTCTGGCGCAAGAGGATCTGTTCCAGAGTCAGGTCAGGGCCGAAATTGATGGCCACGATCAGCCAGATAATGCATTCGGCTTCATCGACGGGGGTGGCATTGAAGAAGGTGCAGAACCGCTCGGTTTCACCAGTCTTCTTCTTGAAGTAGGCCGTCGTCGGGTTGAAGACCGAATACTTATAGCGCGCGGTCACGGGGATTGCGCGATGGTCGCCATAGGGCTGGAAAACACTGATTTCACTGGAGTGCAAGCCTCGCTCATCCAGGCTGACCATGTATTTTTTTAGTGGCTCCGGGGTGTCGGGCAACCCATTGAGGTTGGCGTGGACAAATGGGAAGTGCGACGCATCGATGAAGTTTTCTAACGCTCGCAAGGCATTTGCTTTGTAGTGGTAAGGGCCAGCAAAAATTTTCCGATAGCTGCTGTCTTCCCACTGAGTAAAATCGGGCAGGGGTCGATCAGGCTGCTCGAGGCTCGCCCAGATAAAGCCGAATTGTTCTTGCGCGAAGTGACGATAAATCAACCGCTCGGATGAAGGTCTGGCCCGCTCAGGGTGCGCCGGCACCAGTTTGCAGTCGCCATGATGGTCATAGCGCCAGCCGTGGTAGGGGCATTCGATTTGCCCTTGCTTGACGCAGCCCAGAGATAATCTTGCCCCGCGGTGGCCACAGTAATCTTTCCAGGCGTGCACACCTCCCGACTCGTCTCGCCACAACACCAAATCTTCGCCCAGCAACCGGACAGCCTTGGGCTTGTTCGCATCCAGGTCCTCGCTGAGCGCGACCACATGCCATTGGTTGACCAAGGCTTGGTAATCAAGTTCTCCGCGATTCCATTCACCGTTGTATAACATCTGTTTCTCCCGTTTTTCAGGCAAAAGAAGGCCATTACAACGCTCGCAGGCGTTGTAATGGGGGCGTGAGGCATTAGCGGATTTCGTGTTGTCCGGGGTCGAACCGCCATCCGTGCTGAGCCCAGCCCTGTTCGTTGTAATCGGCGAGACAACGGTCCACCAGGTCGGTGCATCGTGTTAGCACGCCGGCGGTTTCACAGTGGCGCAGCATGTCCAGACGCACCTGTTCGTTATTACCTGCGTAGTTGTGCTCATAGAGCTCATGACGTCCGGCAAATTCACTGCCTAATGCATCCCAGAGCAGCTTGATAAGCTTCATGCGGTCGAGCGAGGTTTGATCGGTGCCTTGGTAATAGACGTCGATCAAGGGGCGGATATCAGGATTGGCCATGTCCAGCCAACTCGCCACCTGCATGATCGGGGAGCCACCCAAAATAGTGTTAAACACTGGCTTGAGCTGACTTATCATCTGGGTGCCGAAATAACGTACTGTTGCAGCCGCTTCCAGGCGCGGCACAACGGAGCCGTCACTACGAGTTTCTGGATTGAGGCACAGGTTTTCAGTCAGTGACCACATTAAGTTGCGCAAGGCCACGATGTCAGCCAGACGCGCACGGATGCCACGAAACTCCCCTGAGCCATTGGATTTCAGCATCTTGGCTAAAAGCCCGCAGATAAAATCCATCTTCACCGCCAGCCTGGTTCCGGATTGCAACGGATAACGATTGAGAAAACCGGAAGCGGAATAGAAACTTCGGGCCCTCTCGATATCCCGGTAGATCAGGACGTTCTCCCACGGTACCAGAACGCCATCGAAGATCAGTACCGAGTCGTTTTCATCAAAGCGGCTGGACAGTGGATGATCGAACGGGCTCAGCGAAGAGGCTTCATAAGACCGCCGGCACATTATCTTCAGGTTGGGTGTATTCATCGGCAGGATGAAGCACAACGCAAAGTCTTCTTCCGACCCCACCCGGTGCTTCGTGGCGCTGTTCTGCGCCACGAATGTGGCATTGGACAGTGCTGCGCTGGTGGCAACCATTTTCACGCCGCGCACTATGATACCTGCATCGGTTTCCTTTTCGACATGTAGGTAGATGTCACGCATGTCGGCAATCTGCCGGGCGCGGCCTACCGGCGGATTGACTAGTACGTGGTTCAGAAACAGCACCTTGCGCGCACTCTTGCGGTACCAGGTTTGGGCATTGTCGTGGAAGGGTGCGTAAAGGTTCGGGTCCGACCGTAGGGTGGCCGTGAAGCCGGCCTTGTAATCGGGGGTGCGGCCCATGAACCCGTAGGACAAGCGAGACCAGTGAGCGATGGCATCCCGGGCTTGTAGGAGTTCTTGTGAGGAACGTGAAGGCATGAAGTAGCGGTGCGTTCGGTACCCATCCGAATCGATGGCGGTCATGACCTCCTGGCTGGAAGGGGCATGCAGGGCATTGTAAAGCCGGGACATGGAATAAGCACTGTTGCGCAAGGCTCTGTGTTCGCAAACATTCTCTACACGTTCGCCATATATATAAACTTCTCGACCATCATTGAGACTGTCCAGATATTCACGGCCAGTCATCATCTCGTTCTGGGCGGGATATTCCATTGTATCGTTGTCCTTTTATATTTATTAACGTATCAGGAGAAGTAGCGAACAATCAGCATTACACCAGAAGCAAGTACCACTACATTGATGAGTTTAAGGAATTGCTCTCGAGATATCTTGAGTGTTATGCGCCGGCCCAGGGTTATACCCAGCAGCATTCCAGGCGCCAGGATTAAAGCCAGCCACAACAAACTCGCGTCCATGTAAACGCCGGCAATCGCGAACAGTACGACCCGTGTCAGTGTGCTGAGCCCGATCAAGGTGGTCTGGGTAATCCGCATCGAGTCTTTATCGCTCAGACGGCCACTCAGGTAAATGGCGTAGATAAAGCCACCGCTACCGAACATGGCGCTAAAAAGACCGCCGATCGACCCAAAGGGCACCGCGGCGGCTGACGTAAATTGTCTGTTGGGTTTGAGCCCGCTCAGGGAGTACAGCGAATAGCCGACAACGAAAATACCCAGCGCCAGTAAAAGGAAATCGGAGCGTGACTTGAGCAATAAAGTGGTGCCTATCAGGCTGCCAATAATCATCAAGGGAACTAGCCGTTTAAGCTCTTGCCAGTTGGCTTTGTGGCCATCGCGGTTGATGTTCACGAAGGCCGCGCACATGTCCATGAGCGCCAGCAGTGGAACGATTTTAGCAATAGGGATATAAAACGTGAGGATGGGGCTGGCAACTAATGCAGTACCAAAGCCTGCAATGCCGAAGATGATGTATGCACCCAGCAGGGTGATGAGAATAACAGCATAGCCTAGCAGGTCAATAGCGATGGTTTCGTTCATTGTTATTGGGTCCATTATTGTTGGTTGTGCACTTTCTGGTCCGTTTGAACTGGGTTGCAATGAGTAAGTATTGCAAGTGGGCGATTGCAGTGGCCGAGTGCAGCGCAATCGTTGAGTTGAAGCGAGCGCAACTTAATGGCGGATTTTAAAGTTTTTGATTTGTTGTGCCATAAGAGTCTTTGTTAATGAGCTTGGCAGAAATTTTAGGGCGCTAGTTGGTGGTCTTTTATAACCTCGTACTAAGATCGCTGCACCTACCAAATTTGGTAGGCGCGATTGGCGCATTTAATGCTTATTTGCGGTTTTTTTTGGTAGGTGCTGATGTCATTGAGGTAGGAATTGGGCAAGAGGCAGGAGTTATTTCTGGAGATGCAATGTTTACGCGCACAACGAGGCCAATAGCTGTCGTCACGGCCGATTGTTTTCCCATCCTGATAGGGTCGAGCAAGGGCGATTTTGTCGCGGCCATACATGGTGGCTGGAAGGGGTTGGCTGCGGGGGGGGGGGGGGGGGGGGGGGCACTCGTTTAATGCCTTTCATCGAGCAGGAATCTCCTTACACAGTCTGCAGGTCGCGATAGGCCCGGCAATACAATCGTGTTGTTATGAGGTCGGCAGGCCTCTTATTGATGAGTTGGAACATGCGCACGGGCATTTGTGGCACGGGAGAACCTCACCGTGGTCGACGTCTCGCAAAGATTCGGGAGAGACTTCAAGTCATACTTGCGCACCCGCCAGCCACGATCAGGCGTGGCTTGATCTCAGTCTTTATTGCATTTATTTGCTGGAGACTGCGGGGCTGGATCGTGCGCAAGTAAAAACGGTACGAAAGTGTACTTATTGCTCCGGTTCGGACCTGGATAGTTATAGACGGCGAAGTCACCGGCAGGAGAAAAAGACATTTCAGTACTCATGGATATACTTAGTGTAGGTCATGGGTCTTTCGGGTTCGGAGTTTTCGGGGAGGAGAGCATCGGCCGGCCTGATTGGGGCGTGTGATGGGTTGCAGTTTATAAGCGGGAAATAACGAGCACGGTTTTCGCTATATATGCCCTTTGGCGATTGCGTATGCTACGGCTTGTACTCTATTGCCTGCGCCGATTTTGTTTTGTATTTTTTTCTGATGGAAGTTTATTGTGTCGATTGCTAGGTTTAGGATGATTGCGATTTCCTCGGAGGTTTTGCCATCAGCGGTCCAGCGCAGTATTTCTTTTTCTCTAGCTGATAAAATGATGCTTTCTCCTGTGTGTGCTTTATTGTTAATTTCGTACAGTTTAACTTGTAGGATATTGGCGAAAGATTTTATTTTTGGTGTCAGGTTTTTTAGTTCCTCCGATGATATTTCTATTTCTCTCCTTGCTAGAGAGAAGAACTCTACTGACTCGATGCGCTTTGCTGTTGGTTGAGTTAGTCCAATGCATAATCCGGACTCCATCGCATCGGACATTAGGTTTGGGTTTTTTTTAAAAAGGTCGCTGTTCCAGCATAATATTTCATCAAACACCTTGCTGTGGTGGACGCGCGGGTCTGTCAATGCATGGTTCATTTTTCTATATTGAGAGATCCATTGTGCTGGGCAGTTGCTGTAGATGTAAAGCTCTGGCCTCATAAATGGTGCGGGTTTGAGTATTTCATATGCAAATAATTCGAAATTTAGTTCTTTGGTATATATTGTTGATCTCGTAAGTAAGTCATCCAGATTGTGGGTTTCTGAGAAGGCTTCTTTGAGTGAGTTTTCCCAATTCGATAATGGGTTAGAATTCATTTGGGTTTGCCTTTTTTAATTGTTTTTTTTTGTTTGTGTGGTGCCTGTCAGTACTTAGTAGGTGTGGCGAAATTTTTACGGGCTTAAGTCGCTCTTAATGATCGCTCTGAGCGATTAATATGAGGATCGGAGTTTTCCGGTGAGCCTGTATCTATATTCTTTGTTTCGCGGAGAAATTTCCTACAGTTAAGGCGAATGTTTAGCCAACCTGCAACCAAGCTTTGTCAAATCCGCATTTAACGGCTCATCTGCCCGTGTGACGCTGTTGGCTATCTGTTTGCTGCGGTTTTTCTATGGACGCTTGGTTGATCGGAATCAAACACGAGGCTTCGCCTGGCGCCAGTGCGTCGGGCCTTCGTCGTCGATTCACCCCTGCCACCGCTCCGAGCTTGTCTGCACTCCCTTCTGAACTGGCCTTCTGGGCGCTATGGCACTGTCGCCACGCGCGCCCACCGGATACCTGCATTTCCCGTTAAGTCTTCATATGGTTCGCCCTGTGCGGTGGATCGAACCGGCGGCGCCTGTGCGTTCGCCTGACGCGGAAATACGAGAGTTCCCATGAGTTTTGCCACGACCCCCTTTGCCTCAAAGCAAGAAGCCCTGACTTTTCTTGAGCACAACCCGGATATCGAGATGTTCGAGTTGTTCATCCTCGATAACAACGGCGTGCCAAGGGGCAAGTTGCTGCATCGCGATGAACTGTTGGCGGTGTATGAAAGCGGACGGCCGCTGCCGAGCACCATCCTCGGGTTGACCATCAATGGCGACGACGTGGAAAACTCCGGGTTGGTCTGGGAAGTCGGTGATGTCGACTGTCGGGCCTATCCGCTCAGTGGCAGTTTGCAGCGCATGCCATGGCGGCAGATCCCCACGGCAGCGGTGCAGGTCAGCATGCATCCGCAAGAGGGGATGCCCGCGACGGTGGCTGATCCGCGGCACTTGCTGGTCAAGGTGATCGATGCGCTCAAAGCCGATGGCTACTATCCGGTGATGGCGGCGGAGCTGGAGTTTTATCTGCTTGATCGCCAACGCGACAGCGACGGTCGCCCGCAACCTGCGCGGGATGTCGATGGTGGCCGGCCGCTGGCGACACAGGTCTATGGCTTGCGGGAGCTGGAGCAGATCGAGCCGTTCCTCGCGGATCTGTATAACGCCTGCAAACTTCAGGGCATTGCGGCACGCACGGCAATTTCCGAGTACGCGCCGGGGCAGGTGGAAATCACCCTTGAACATCGCAGCGATGCCTTGCAGGCAATGGATGAAGCGGTGCGTTACAAGCGTCTGGTCAAGGGCGTGGCGCACAGGCATGGAATGACCGCCTGTTTCATGGCCAAGCCGTTCGATAACCTGGCCGGCACCGGCATGCACATGCACGTCAGTCTGGCGGACAAGGATGGCAACAACCTGTTCGCCAGCGAAGCACCCGACGGCACGCCGCTGCTCAGGCAAGCGGTCGGCGGCATGCTCAGTACCATGCTTGATTCGTTGCTGATGTTTTGTCCGAATGCCAACTCTTATCGACGTTTCCAGACCAACAGCTACGCGCCGCTGGCCGCTACCTGGGGTGTGGACAACCGCACTGTGAGTTTGCGAGTGCCTGGCGGCCCGGCATTTTCCCGGCATATCGAACACCGCATCTGCGGTGCCGATGCCAACCCGTATCTGGCGGCAGCTGCGATTCTGGCGGGCATTCATCGGGGAATTCGTGAGCAGTGCGACCCTGGTGCGCCGGTTGAAGGCAATGGTTACGCTCAGGCCAAAGAGCTGCTGCCTACGGACTGGCTGACCACCTTGCGCGCACTGGAAGGCTCCTCCTGGGCTCGGGATGCATTCGGTGCCGGGTTTCTTGGGGTATATCTGGCGGTCAAACGTGCCGAGTACCGTCAGTTTATGGGGGAAGTGGGGGAGCAGGACTGGCGTTGGTATTTGCACCAGGCCTGAAGTTCCCGGGTTCTGGCGACGGTTCTGGCAATTAGCCATTGATTGACTATTTGCGGGCTGGTTTTGCACGAAAAGTTGATGGCTGGCTGCCTGAGGTTTGGTCAACTACCAAGGCTTGTCTTCATTGACGGTCCTTGTGATCGACGCTGTTGTGACCACTCAGTAAGGTCTTCACCACCGTTCGACCTTTTTTTCACGCGCCTGCCGTTAATCTGTCGCCAGAAGATCCCTTTTTAAGAGTTCGCGAGTCATGTCATCGCAGCCCCCATCCTCCATCGAGCTTGAGTTCGCCAGGCGTTACGACCAGGAGCACGCTCAAGTTTGCCTGGAGACACGGCCGACCGGGTTGGCCCGGCGACTTTCGCTTTGGCGAGATGAGCAGTTGGTGCGGCGCGCCCTCAAAGCGGCGGGCGAGCCCGGGCTGGTTCTCGATGTGGCTTGCGGTGCCGGGCGTTTCTGGTCGGTGCTGGCCGAGCGTGCCAATCGGGTAATCCTGGCGACGGACAACTCTCAGGACATGCTCAACCATGCCCAGACCCATCACTCGCCAGGCCTGCTCAAACGGGTCAAAACCTTCCAGGGCTCGGCATTCACCATCGGTCTGCCGTCCAATGCGGTGGACTGCATTTTCTGCATGCAGTTGTTTCAACACATTGTCAGCAGTGAGCACCGACTGCTGCTCCTGCGTGAATTTCACCGTGTCAGCCGTGACACCGTGATCGTTTCGGTGGGGGTCGACGTCGGCTTCAAAGTTCGGCGAGGTCAGGGGCAGGGTGCTGACGAGCCGTCGTCGGCAGGCGTTGCGAAGTACCCGCTGGCCAGTAGAACTCAGGTAGAGAGTGAGTTCAGACAGACGGGCTTCGAGATTCTCGGTTATCAAAACTTCATACCTGGCTGTGCCTTGTCGCGGGTTTACGTACTGCGCAAAGGCAGCTAGTGCTGATCTGTCGGACTATTCTGGTAGTCCGACAGATGTTTTCCCACACGCACTTCTGCAGTGGATGCTCGGAAATCGCCGGGCGCGTTATATACTGCGCGCCAATCTTCAAGGGAGAGCCGTGTGGCCATCGATATTCACTGGATTCGCGACAACGATAGCCTCGGTCAGTTTTGCGCCGAGTGGCAGCAACTGCCATTCGTTGCCCTCGACACCGAATTCATGCGGGTCGACACTTTTTATCCGATCGCCGGGCTGCTTCAGATTGGCGATGGCGTGCGCGCTTACCTGATTGATCCTTTGACGATCGACAACTGGCAACCCTTGGCCGCATTGCTGGAAAACCCGGCGGTGATCAAGGTTCTACACGCCTGCAGCGAAGACCTGGAAGTATTGCTGCGTCTGACCGGCAGCCTGCCGGCGCCGCTGTTTGATACGCAATTGGCCGCTGCTTATCTGAATCTGGGTTTCTCCATGGGCTATTCGCGTCTGGTCCAGGAAGTGCTGGACATTGATCTGCCCAAGGGCGAGACCCGTTCGGACTGGTTGCAACGCCCGTTGTCTGAAACCCAAATCAGCTACGCCGCGGAAGATGCTTTGCATCTGGCTGAGGTTTACATCCGCCTGCGTCCCAAATTGTCTGACGACAAGTACGCCTGGGTGCTGGAGGACGGTGCTGAACTGGTGGCCAATCTGCGCCGCGAAGTCGACCCGTACGAGGTCTATCGCGAGGCCAAACTGGCCTGGAAACTCTCCCGAGCCCAGTTGGCCGTGCTGCGCGAGCTCTGCGCCTGGCGTGAGCGTGAAGCCCGCGCTCGCGACCTGCCGCGTAACCGGATTATCCGTGAACACTCGTTGTGGCCATTGGCCCGGACTCAGCCGGATAACCTTGCAGCGCTGGCAAAAATCGAAGACATGCACCCGCGTACCGTGCGTCAGGATGGTGAGTTTCTGCTTGAACTGATCAAACAGTCTGGCAGTGTATCCCCTGATCAATGGCCACCCGCGGTGCCTGAGCCGTTGCCGGTTGAGGCCGCGGCGCTGATCAAGCGTTTGCGAGCGCTCGGTCAGGCTGAAGCTGAACGCCTGGAGATGGCGCCGGAATTAATGCTGCGCAAGAAAACCCTGGAGGCCCTGCTCAAAAGCGGCTTCCCCGAGGGCCCTTACCAATTGCCTGATTCATTGCGTGGCTGGCGCCGCGAATTGATGGGCCAGGCGTTGCTCGACAGCCTGGCCACCGCCGGAGAACAGCCTTGAAACGTATTTGCTCCATCTACCGAAGCCTGCGCAAAAACGAGATGTACCTCTACGTGCTGAAAAGCGATGCACTGGAGCGCGTTCCGGAAAACCTGCTGTTGGCTTTCGGCAAACCGCACCATGCCTTCGATCTGGTACTCAGCCCTGAGCGCAAGTTGTCCCGCGAGGACATCAACGTGGTACTGGAGAATCTCGACAAGCAGGGCTATCACCTGCAAATGCCACCGGCCGAAGACGAGTACATCGAACATTTGCCTGAAGAATTGCTACGGCGTAATGATCCGGTCTGACGGACTGGTCCGAGTGCTCTGTCCAGAGCACTCTTATAAATAGAACTGAATAATCTGGCGGTGGCCGTTGACGATGGGGAAAAAACCATCGACGACCTCCTGCACTGTTTTGAAAGGTTTGAACCATGCGCGTTCTGATTGCTGAACACGACCACGCTCTTTACGCCCAATTGTTGCGTCAGGCTGCTCCTGACCTGGAAGTGCTCACCAGTGGTGACTCCGCCGAGCTTGCGAGCCTTGCCGCTGATTGCCCGATCTGGCTTGGTCAACCGGACCTGCTGGCGACCCTGTTGCGTCAGGGCCACGAGCCACAGTGGCTGCAATCGACCTGGGCCGGGATCACCCCGTTGCTCGCCGAGGGCTTGCCTCGGCATTACCGACTGACGCGGGCAGTGGGCATTTTCGGCCAGGTCATGGCTGAATACGTGCTGACTTATATGCTTGGCCATGAGCGCGAAGTATTGGCACGACTGGTCAGCCAGGTCGAGCGCAAGTGGGACAGCCGCTTGGCTCAGAGCCTGGCGGGACGCAAGGTGTTGATCGTCGGCACCGGCGATATCGGCAGCAGCGTGGCGCAGTTCCTGGTGCCGTTCGGCGTCCAGTTGTATGGCATCGCCAGTGAGGCTCGAGAGCAAGCGCCGTTTATTGAAGTCGCCGGACTGGAGGATTTGGGCCGTCTCGTAGGGGAGGTCGATTACGTGGTCAATCTCCTGCCCAACACGCCCAACACCCATGATCTGTACGACGCGGCGCTGTTCAAGCAGTTCAAGCCGACCGGGTTGTTCATTAACGTCGGGCGCGGTGTGGCGGTGGTCGATGCGGATCTGGTCGAGGCGTTGAAGGAAGGGCATCTGGCGGGGGCGGTGATCGACGTCTGCCGTCAGGAACCGTTGCCGCAACGTCACCCGTTCTGGACCGCCTGGGGCTTGCTGCTGACCGGACACAGTTCGGCGCCGACTTCACCGCCGATGATGGTGCAGTTGTTTATCGAGAATCTGCGGGCGTATCAGGCTGATACGGCGTTGCGCGGAGAAGTGGATTTCAATCGCGGGTATTGACGTCGCGGTGATCAACTGTGGGAGCGAGCTTGCTCGCGATGGGGCCATCACATTCAGCATCACTGTTGACTGTCACGCCGCCATCGCGAGCAAGCTCGCTCCCACATTTGGTTTTGCAGTGTGGCTTACAAACTGAAATCACCCTCGGCCGCCAGCTCGCTCAGCGGGCGGCGCGGGCTTGGGGTTTCGCGGGCTTGCAGGTACTCGGCCAGGGTCGCTTTGTCCCCCAGTTTGCCGATCGCCACCGCGGCGTGCAGCGCGTAGCCTTCAGGAATATTCAGTTCCTTGCGGGTCAGCTCCTGATCGAAACCGGCCATGCCGTGGGTGTGCCAGCCGCTGAGGCTGGCTTGCAGCGCCAGATGGCCCCAGGCCGAGCCGGTGTCAAAGGTGTGCCACAGCGCCGGAGTTTCCTCTTCGGCGCCTGGTGCCGTGAAGGTGGTTTTCGAAATCACGATCACCAGCGCCGAGGCGTGTTGTGCCCAGCTGCGGTTGAATTCATTCAACAGACCCAGGTAGCGCTCCCAGTTTGGCGTGTCGCGACGCGCGTAGAGAAAGCGCCAAGGCTGCGAGTTGTAGGCCGAAGGTGCCCAGCGCGCGGCTTCGAAAAAGCTCAGCAGGGTTTCTTGCGGGATGCTTTCACCAGTGAAGGCGCGGGGAGACCAGCGGTCAGTGAACTGTGGGTGGATGGCATATTCGGCAACACGTGGATTAGCGCTCATGAAGAGTTCCTGACTACGTTTGAGAATCAAAGGTTGAAAAAACCGGCGGGGGCAGTTAACTGAGCAGATATGGTTTTCTGAGGTGTGGCAGCTAACCTGAGTGCAACGCGGTCGAGCGTTTATGGCACCTGTGCATGGCTTCTTTCGACTCGCAAAGCTACTTCGCGGCGCAAGAACTGACAAGTCCTGTTCTACCGGCAGTCGCAATCGCTTGGCCCCAGAGCCCTCGCGCACTAGACTGGCGGCCTTTTCACTCGCTGATACCGATGCTTGAACCATGGCCGCCAAAGTCGAACCTTTCTGGATACGCAAAACCCTCGAACAACTCGATCAAGAGGAGTGGGAGTCGTTGTGCGATGGCTGTGGTCTGTGCTGTCTGCAAAAGCTTGAAGACGAGGAAGACAACAGCGTCTATTACACGCGGATCGCCTGCAAACTGCTGGACCTGAAAACCTGCCAGTGCAGCGATTACACCAATCGTCGCGATTCGGTGCCCGATTGCATCCAGCTCACGCCGGGCAAGGCTGACCAGTTCAAATGGCTGCCGCCGACTTGCGGGTATCGTTTGGTCAGCGAGGGCAAGGACTTGCCGCTCTGGCACCATCTGGTTTGCGGTGATCGCGATGCGGTTCACCACGAGCGGATTTCCCAATCCGGGCGCATGCTGGCCGAAGGCAGCGTGGCCGAAGAGGATTGGGAAGATCACTTGATCTTCCGTGCGGGTTGAGGGCCGAGCGGGTCAAGCATTTCAACGTTGATTCACGAGGGCGTGTATATGGCTGTGGGGTCAAGGCTGCCGTTAGCCATTTTGCTGCTGGCACTGAGTTCGCCGCTGTTGGCGGCGAAGAAAGTCGATGTGGATTACCACGTGCGTTTGTTGCCGCAGAGCGATCAGGCCGAAGTTCGGCTGACACTGGCCGACGGTGCTGCGGTACACAGCCTGGACTTCGATCTGGGTAATCGCGGTGATTACAGCGATTTCAAGGCCGATGGTCAGTGGCAATCCACTACGCCCAAAACTTCCGAAAGCCAGCGCGGCATCTGGCGCCCTGCCAGTGGCCAGTCCAGTCTTACCTACCGTGTGCGCATCAGCAATGCCCGCAAGAATGGCTCGTTCGAAACCCGTATGACCCCCAATTGGGCGTTGCTGCGCGGCGAAGACCTGGTGCCGGCGGCGCATTTGGATCAACAGGACGGCACCGAGTTGGTGTCGCGTCTGGAGTTCGAATTGCCGGCGGGCTGGAAAAGCATCGAAACCCCTTGGCCGCGTATTGGCAAGAACCGCTTTCGGGTCGACAACGTTTCGCGCCTGTTTGACCGGCCGACCGGCTGGATGCTCGCCGGAACCCTGGGTAGTCGCCGCGCTCGCCTGGGGGAAACCGAAGTTACGGTCGCCTCGCCGCAAGGGCAGGGCATGCGGCGTATGGACGTACTGACGCTGCTGACCTTCGTTTGGCCGCAAGTGCAGGCAGTATTCCCGCGCCACCTGAACAAACTGCTGATCGTCGGTGCCGCCGATCCGATGTGGCGCGGCAGTCTGGCCGGGCGGGATTCGATCTACCTGCACAGCCGCATACCGCTGGTCAGCGAAAGCGGCATCAGCCCCTTGGTGCGCGAGTTGGTTCAGGTATTTGGCAGGGTCAATGGCAATCAGCACAGCGACTGGATCAGCGAAGGTTTTGCCGAGTACTACGCGATCGAACTGGTGCGCCGTGCTGGCGGTATGAGTGACGAGCGTTATCAGAGCCTGGAGACCCGGCTGACCAGGGAAAGTCACCAGGTCACCACCCTGCGTGGTAAACAGATCAGCGGGCCGGCAGTCGCCAAAGCGGTGTTGCTGTTGCAGGCGCTGGACGGCGAGATACGCCTGAAAACCCGTAACAAGCGTTCACTGGATGACGTGCTGCATGCAGTCATGAACCAGGGTAGCGTCAGCACCAAGGAGTTTGTGCAATTGAGTGAAGGCATCCTCGAGGGGCCGTCGAAGGTGCTGGATAGCGAGTTGCTGCAGTAGATGCGGATGCATTCCCACGCAGAGCGTGGGAACGATCATCTGTGTCGCTTCAAACCCCTGCTTCAGGCGATTTCAGCGAATCCTTGTCGACCACCTTCGCAGTGCGAGTCGCTGTTCCAGCATTGGCTTTAAAGCGGCTCAACTCTTCTGCGGTTCGTTCGATTCTCGAGCGCACGTTGTTCATGTCCTGACGGCCTTTTTCCAGCAGGTCTTTCGCCGAGCTGTGACCAGTGATGCCGCGGGCCAGGGCTACGCCGCCAATCGCCACCTGAATCAAACCGAAAACGCCGCCTCGGCGCAGACCTTTGCCCATCATCACCACACCACCGGCCAGCGAGCCAATGCGCTCCCAGCCCAGGACGTTCTGCGTCGGCAGAGTCTGGGACGGGGTGGATTCGCTGCGCTCTACGATTTTGCTGTCGCTCATGATCTGTCTCCAGCGGGGTGATTGATATAACGCGGACTGCGCGAGTGCGCCGCTTGTGCCGTCCATTTTCTATATTTATAAACTAGAATTTCGGACCGGAGCGTGTGTTATTGCCTTTCGCCATGCGGTCGTAAAGCACCACGTTGACGGTCGCGGCGAGGTTCATGCAGCCGGTGGTCGGGATGTACACCACGTCCTCACACCAGTCACGGATGTCTTTATCCAGCGAGCCGTCTTCCGGTCCGAAGATATACAGCGCGCGATCCGGGTGGGTGTATTCCGGCAGTGAACGGGCCCCTTCGACCAGTTCGACAGCGACCGGTATGCAGCCCAGCGGGAGGATTTTCTTCAGGTCTTCGATGCCGATCAGCGGGATGTCCTGATGGACTTTCTTGGTGTCAGTGACGAAGTCGCGGGCGCGTTCATAACGTTTGCCGGTGTAAAACACCGACGCCACGCCATAACAGCCAGCGGCGCGCATCACCGAACCGACGTTCTCCGGTGATTTGGGGTTATACAAACCAATGCAGCTGTACCGTTTGTTTGCCACGAGCCGGGTGCCTTCGAGAAAAAACGCGATTATACGGGGATTGTGCTCGGGGCGTTTGCTTTGGGGATGGGGTGCTAGATCTATCGCCATCGCGAGCAAGCTCGCTCCTACAGGTCTTGTGCAATCCATGTAGGAGCGAGCTTGCTCGCGAGAGGCCGGAACTATCAAAGAAGATTTGGCAGGGCTTACTCGTCTTTCTTCATCAACCCGGCCAATGCGGCGAAAGGGTTGTGGGTGGCCTTGGCGATGGTCGGCGAGCTGGTGGAACCCTCGGCGTAGTACTGCTGGTCGGTGTAGCGCGAGTGTTCGTTGTCGTGGCAGTACAGGCAGAGCAGCTCCCAGTTGGAACCGTCCTGCGGGTTGTTGTCGTGGTTGTGGTCGCGGTGATGCACGGTCAGCTCGCTCAGGCGCTTGCCGGAGAACTCACGGGCGCAGCGTCCGCAGACGTGCGGGTACATCTTCAGGGCCTTGTCGCGGTAACCCATTTCACGGTCGCGCTGAGCGTCGGCGAGGATGCGGTCCAGCTTGGCCGTGTTGGAGGGAGGCGTTGACGAACTCATGGGTTCACCTTTGTAAAAAGACTAATGACGGTTATGAGGCAAGTTTAGCTCAGCCCTTGAGCTTCTCGGCAATCCAGATGGTGTGCCGGGTGCCTTTATTGCCATGGGCGAAGACTTGCACTTCCTCGGCCTTGAAACCGGCCTTGCGCAATTTGTCGGAGAACTGCCGGTCAGCGCTGGCCGACCATACCGCCAACACGCCTTTGGGGCGCAAGGCTTTGGCGCAGGCGCTGAGGCCGCCTGAGGAGTACAGCCAGCTATTGGCCTTCTGGGTCAGGCCTTCGGGACCGTTGTCGACATCGAGCATGATCGCATCGAAGCCCTGCGGCTCGGCTTGTAGCACTTTGGCCACGTCTTCCATGCGGATCACTGTGCGCGGATCGAGCAGCGGTCGACCGGATTTTTCCCCCAGCGGCCCACGATTCCACTCAACCACGCCAGGTACCAGCTCCGCGACCACCACTTCGGCGGTCTTGCCCAGGTGTTTGAGGGCCGCGGCCAGCGTGAAGCCCATGCCCAGACCACCGATCAACACACGAGAGCCCGGACGGCCGGCAACCTTACGGCAGGGAATTTCCGCCAGGGCGTCTTCGGAGCCGTGCATGCGAGTGTTCATCAGCTGTCCGCCGTCACCGCCCTGGATCTTGATGACGAAATCCTCGCCATACTCGAACAGGCACAAGGCACCGCCGTTTTCGGGAATCGGGGTGGTGTCGAGCAGAACGAAACGTTTCATGGGACTCTCATTAGGGAGGGAAAACTGGCATTGAGAAGGGCAAAACTGCGCGGTTGGGAGTAGCCTGAAGACCCCAACAAGGGCAACGGAGCCATTGATGAAGCGCACTATTCTAACGGCCATTGTGTTGGCCGCGCTCTCGATAAGTGCAGCGCGGGCGCAAGAGCTGCAACCTGTCCCCATTACACCCGAGCCGGCGTCAGGTTCGCCGGGCACCGCGACACCTACGCCGTATCCGCAGGTTACACCAAGGAGTGTGCCCAGGGCGGGTGGCGGGAGCGCCGGTTCGCCTTTGCTGCCACCGATCGAAATGCCCAATCCGCCCAAGGATCAGACCTTGCCGGGGTTGGAGCAGAATCAGCAGAAAGCCAAGACGCCCGGCGGTTAGACCTGCTGCGAAAGCAGTTGCCCATCAGCCATGCGCAGGCGTTTGGACAGCGCAATAGCGATGGCACGGATGATCTTGGCGGCGATTTTCGGGGCGTCATTGAGCATCTTTTCCAGCGAGTCCTTGCCCAGATTGAGCAATTGGCAATCGCTGGCGGCGACACAACTGGCCGAGCGCCGTTCGCCGTCGAGCACCGCCATCTCACCGAAGGCCCGGCCACTGCGCAGAGTCGCGATGGTCACCTGCTGGCCTTCGCCGTTGGTCTTTTGCACCGCGACCTGGCCTGTGTGGATGATGCACATGAAGCTGCCGGCATCACCCTCATGGAAAATCTCTTTGCCTTGGGCGATGGCGCTGATGCTGAAGTAGCCGGCAGCGGTGCTGAAGTCGACCGGCAACAGCTGATCGAACATGCCGCAGTCCATCAGCCAGTCGCGGATTTCGTTGT
This sequence comes from Pseudomonas sp. GW821-FHT01E05, assembly GCF_059422425.1. Taxonomy (NCBI): domain Bacteria; kingdom Pseudomonadati; phylum Pseudomonadota; class Gammaproteobacteria; order Pseudomonadales; family Pseudomonadaceae; genus Pseudomonas; species Pseudomonas sp. GW821-FHT01E05. Next base: position 116,263 of record NZ_JBWKWW010000011.1, on the reverse strand, counting down.
TCAGTAAAGTGGGTTCTGACATGTCATCACAGTCTTTTTTTGTGTCTGTTACTGTTCCGGGCGTTGGATGAAACGCCAAACCCCGGCGGCCCAGTGTTAAGACCGGGACGCCGGGTGGAGTTCCTCAGGCAATGCCCAATACCTTAAAAACAAATGCGTATTCGAGCGCCACGTCACGCAGTCCCTGATAACGACCGCTCATGCCACCGTGGCCAGCGCCGAGTTCGGTCTTGAGCAGCAGCAGATGGTCGTCGCTCTTGGTCGCCCGCAGTTTGGCCACCCATTTAGCAGCTTCCCAGTACTGCACGCGGCTGTCGTTGTAGCCAGCAATCACCAGGGTTGCCGGATAGGTCTGGGCACTGACGTTTTCGTAGGGCGCGTAAGCCTTTATCCGGTCATAGACTTCAGGCTCTTCAGGATTGCCCCATTCGTCGTATTCGGTGACGGTCAGCGGCAGGTCGGGATCGAGCATGGTGTTCAGCACGTCGACAAACGGTACTTCGGCAATCGCTGCCTGGAACAGCTCCGGACGCTGATTGAGCACCGCGCCAATCAACAGGCCGCCAGCGCTGCCGCCGCTGATCGCCAGTTGCGATGAGGTGGTAAAACCCTTGGCAATCAGGTGTTCGGCGCAGGCGATGAAGTCGCTGAAGGTGTTGTGTTTGTGTTCCTGCTTGCCGGCACGATACCAGGCTTCGCCCAGTTCACCGCCTCCCCGCACATGGGCGATGGCGAAGGCGACGCCGCGATCGAGCAAGCTCAGGCGCGCATGGGAAAACCACGGATCGAGGCTTTCACCGTAGGCGCCGTAACCGTAGAGGTAGAGGGGTGTTGGTTTACGCTCCTGATTTTCGAGCAAGGCTTCGCGTTTGACCACCAGGCTGATGGGCACCAGAGTACCGTCAGGGGCGGTGGCCCAGAGACGTTGACTCACATAAGCGTCCGGATCGAACGGGCCGAGCACCGGGGTTTCCTTGAGGACTTTCTGTTCGCCGGTTGCAAGCTCAAGCTGACGGATTTGAGCCGGACGATTCAGCGCTTCGTAGCGCAGACGGATCTTGTCGCTGGCGAACTCCAGGCTGTTTTGCACATGCAGGCTGTAGGCCGCGTCGGGCAGTTGCACGCGGTAGGCGGGCAGGCCTTGGGGGCGGACCTCTACGATTGGCAAGCCACCTTCGCGCAGGCTCAGGGTCAGGGCCGAAGCGTTCAGGCTCATGCCGTCGAGCATCACGCTGTCGCTGTGGGGGACCAGATTCTGCCAGTCATCCTGGGACGGTACGACGCCGTTGTCGGCGGCCTGATACAAGGCGAAGTTGATTCCGTCACGGTTGCTGCGAATCAGCCAGGCCCACTGGTCGTCGAGCTTGCCGTGGTCGACGTCATATTCATGGCCTTCGACCCGTGGCGCCAGGCAGGTAAAGGGTTGCTGTGGCTGTGTGGCGTCAAGCACCCAGACTTCGCTGGTTGTCTTGCTGCCCAGAGACAAAATCAGTTGGCGTTCGGAGCTGGAGCGGTAGCAATGCAGGAAGAAACGTCCGTCCGGCTCATTGAACACCTCCTCGGCCGCGGTGCCATCCAGGCGGTAGCGAAACAGCTTGTGCGGGCGATGGGTGTCGTCCAGCTCGCCGAAGAACAGCGTCAGGCTGTCGTTGGCCCAGGTCATGCTGCCGTCGCAATTTTCGAACGACAGTTCGCTGACTGTACCGCTGGCCAGTTCCTTGACGAACAAGGTGTAGGTTTCCTCGCCGCTGGTGTCCAGGCTGTAGGCCAGGCGCTGGTGGTCCGGGCTGATGCTGAACGCGCCGAGGGAGAAATATCCGCCATTGGCCAATACGTTCGGGTCGAGCAGCAGCTCTTCCTGGCTTTCATCGACCTGCAGGCTGTCATCGGCCGGGCGCGGGCAGCGGTAATGCCGGGCGTACTCATCACCTGCGGTGGTGCGCGTGTAATACAGATACGGGCCCCAGGGCGAGGGCAGCGAAAGGTCGGTTTCGCGAATTCTTGCTTTGATTTCCTGGTACAGGGTTTCGCGCAGTTGGGCCTGATCGGCCAGTTGCGCTTCCTGGTAGCGATTTTCAGCCTTGAGGTAGTCGAGCACCGGCGCGCTGTCGCGGTCCTGTAGCCAGGCATAAGGGTCAGCACCATCGGCCTTGTGGGCGATCGGGGCAGCGAGAACGTTGGCGGATAGGGGCATGAATGGCTCTCGGACGTTGTACAAAAGAAGGGTTCGCCGACGGCGGTGCAGCCTGACATGCGAAAAGCCGTTATCATAAGCGTCTCTTTGCCTGCCTTGCCATGGACACCATGACCGAGAACGACTATCTGATCGCTTGGGGCCTCTACGCCTTCGCCGCTTTAGGCTGCCTGTTGGTATGGATGCGCATGACCCGCTGGATGTGGCGCTGGTTGCGCGAGCCATTGCGCCTGCTGATGGCCGTGCTGCTGTTCAGTCCGACCATTATCGACCCGGTGAAGGAAAAGTTCGCCCCGGCCGTGGCCATTACCGCTCTGGACCTGCTGTTCAAGGTCGGTAACAACGTCTGGCGTGCGATCTCTGACCTGCTCATGTACAGCATGATTGCCTTTGGCATTTACCTCGTTTTCGTGTTGATCCGCTGGCCGATCGAGCGCGCTTCCAAAGCCCGCCGCGAGCAGGCCGCGGCCGCGAAGGCTGCGAAGGCTGCGGCTACGATGCCGGAACCTGAGGATGAACAGCCCTTTGGTGGCGCCGGTGATGACCGCTATGGCCGCCCACCCGTTCCTGGCAGCCCCCAGCGTTTGCGAGTCGAGCCGCGTTTGTAACCCTGCCCCGGCATTGAAGCGAGAGTCCGAGCATGTGTGAGTTATTGGGCATGAGCGCCAATGTCCCGACCGATATCGTGTTCAGCTTTACCGGGCTGATGGAGCGCGGTGGCCGCACCGGTCCGCACCGTGACGGCTGGGGCATTGCGTTCTACGAAGGCCGGGGCTTGCGGTTGTTTCAGGACCCGGCGGCCAGTTGCGATTCGCAAGTCGCGCAACTGGTGCAGCGTTATCCGATCAAAAGCGAAGTAGTGATTGGCCATATCCGTCAGGCCAATGTCGGCAAGGTCTGCCTGTCCAATACCCATCCGTTTGTTCGTGAGCTGTGGGGGCGTAACTGGTGTTTCGCCCATAACGGCCAATTGGCCGATTTGCAGCCCACCGCCAGTTTCTATCGGCCGATCGGTGATACCGACAGCGAAGCGGCGTTCTGCGATTTGCTCAATCGTGTGCGCCAGGCGTTTCCCGAACCGGTGGACGTCGAGCAGCTGTTGCCGGACCTGGTGGCCGCCTGCGCCGAATACCGCGGCAAAGGTGTGTTCAACTGCCTGCTCAGCGATGGCGACTGGCTGTTCTGCTATTGCTCGACCAAGCTTGCGCATATCACTCGCCGCGCGCCGTTCGGCCCGGCGCGCTTGAAGGATGTCGATGTGATCGTCGATTTCCAGGCAGAAACCACGCCCAATGACGTGGTGACTGTGATTGCCACCGAGCCCTTGACCGAAAACGAAACCTGGACCCGCTACGAACCGGGCCAATGGAGCCTGTGGCGACGCGGCGAATGCGTCAGTCAGGGCCAGACCGAATAAGGACCCCCTATGTTGCTCAGTTATTTGCGACTGGTGTTGTTTGCCATTGGCTTGTTGGTTGGTGTGCAAGTGCCGGGTTTCATCAGCGATTACGCCAAGCGGGTTGAAGCCCACTTGATCGAGGCGCAGACCGGGCTTCAAGGCTTTCAGGGTACCGCCCGGCAATTCTTCAAGGGCGACCTGCAAGCGTTGGTGGCTCATTACCGTGCCAGTGAAGACCCGGTGTTTCGCAGCGATGCCGAGAGCCTGAGTACTTTGCTCACGCGCCAGTTGGCCCTGGATAAACAGTTCCAGGCCATGCAAGGCCCGTGGTACATCCGTGCATTGCAGGTGGCATTGGCCGCCGACCCGGACATTCGCAAGGAAACCTGGAACGGCTACAGCTATCAGATCCTGCTGAACCCCGAAGCAATGGGTTGGGGAATGGGCGGTGCGTTGCTGCTGTCGTTCGGTCTGGAATGCCTGTTTCGCTTGATCGACTGGGTGGTACTGGGCGGCAAACGCCTGCGCCAGAGCCGGCCGATTGAAGAGCGCGATTTGCGGGGATTGTAAGTTTGGCGTGATGCTGATCGTTCCCACGCTCCCGCGTGGGAACGATCGAAGGGATAGGTGTCCATCATCTGCTCGGCGGGTGGTTTTTATTAATTGGACGGGCAGGGCGCCTGCGCCAAAGAATGCGCCCAATCCACGATATGCGTCGTCGTGGTTCAGAACCATACCCATAATGTTAACGTGGATATTTGCCATATTTTGCCGGGCGTTGGCGGCATTTTTCCCGCTGCTGATGGGTCTGCTTAGCCAGAACGTGCCGTTGGGCATGGGGATCGGGGTTTTTGCAGCGGTCTCTTACGGCGTGGTGATTCTGGCGGCCCTGAGCCTGCCGGAAGCCCGTGGCAAGCAACTCGAGGTGCAGTAACTGATAACCTGATGCTGACGAAAGATCCCGCACAAGAACATTCAAAAGCCTACAGGAGCGTTCATCGTGAGCCGCCTGCTATTGAACTGCGACATCGGCGAAAGCTTTGGCAACTGGACCATGGGTCTGGACGCCGAGGTCATGCCGTTCATTGATTGCGCCAACGTTGCCTGCGGTTTCCATGCCGGCGACCCGAGCATCATGCGCAAGACGGTCAGCCTCGCGCTGGCCCATGGCGTACAGGTCGGAGCGCATCCGGCCTATCCGGACCTGGTGGGTTTCGGTCGCCGCTCCATGGCCTGCACCCCGCAGGAAATTCAGGATCTGCTGCACTATCAGATCGGCGCCCTGGATGGCATTTGCCGGGCCCAGGGCAGTCGCGTGAGTTACGTTAAACCCCACGGTGCGATGTACAACGACATGATGGCCAATCCTGAGCAACTGCGTGCGGTGATCCAGGCCGTGGCCGCCTATGACCGGCAATTACCGTTAATGCTGATGGCGACCCGCGACAACAGTGCGGCTCAGGCCCTGGGCGATGAGTACGGCGTGTCGCTGTGGTTTGAGGCGTTCGCCGATCGGGCCTACGACAGCGCCGGGCGCCTGGTGTCACGGCAGTTACCGGGTGCGGTGCATCACGATCCCGAGAAAATCATCGAGCAAGCATTGATCATTGCCCGTGGTGAGAACCTGATCGCCAGTGATGGAAGCGCCTTGCACTTGCAGGCCAACACGCTGTGCGTGCATGGCGACAATGCCAGTTCGGTCGCCGCCGTGCGGCGTATCCGCGAGGCCTTGAACCAGCAGACTCAACCATGAGGCCACGGGTTGAAGTGGTGGCCATTGACTGTCTGATGGTGCGGCTGTTCGACGTCATCGCCGAGGACAACATGCCGTGGATGCTCGCTGCCAGCGAACGACTGCGCAGCGGTTTCGCCGGGCATCTGATCGATCTGGTGCCGTCCTATACGACCTTGATGGTGCATTACGATCTGACCGCGCTGACCCCCTCCCGGGCCCGTGAACTGATTGCCGAGGCCTTGACCGATCTGACGCCGAACCCGCAGGCCAGAGGCCGGAGCCATGTGCTGCCGGTCTGGTATGACCCAAGCGTCGGGCCTGAGCTGGGTTTGTTGTCCCGGCGCAGCGGCTTGGCGGTCGACGAAGTGATTCGTTGCCACAGCGAGCGCGAATATCAGGTGTTCGCTCTGGGCTTTGCGCCGGGTTTTGCCTTTATGGGCCTGGTGGAGGAGGTGCTGGCCGCGCCACGTCTGAGTACGCCGCGCAAGCGCGTGGCGGCCGGCAGTGTGGGGATCGCCGAGCGGCAGACCGCCGCTTATCCGGTGGTCTCTCCCGGTGGTTGGAACCTGATTGGCCGCACACCGAGCAAATTGTTCGACCGGGAACGCGACGGCTACAGCCTGATGCAGCCGGGTGACACCGTGCGCTTCGAGGCCGTCAGCCATGCAGAGTTCATTAATCTGGGCGGTGATGACTCGCCGTTGGAGAGCGTGGCATGAGCCGTCTATTGATTGAAGCCAGCACGCCGTTGTGCCTGCTGCAGGACGCAGGGCGTTTCGGCGTGCGGCATCTGGGCGTGACTCAGGGCGGCGCGCTGGACTGGGTGTCGATGTCCTGGGCTAATTGGTTGCTAAGCAATGCGCTGGACGCGGCGGTGATTGAAGTGACTCTCGGTGGCTTCACGTTATTGGCGCAGGACGATTGCTGCCTGGCGTTGGCGGGAGCAGACCTTGGTGCTCAACTCGACGGCCAGCCTCTTTCACCGTGGCGCAGCTTCAGCTTGAAGAAGGGCCAGCGCCTGCAATTCACTCAACCGTTGCTCGGAGCACGAGCCTACCTGGCGGCACCAGGTGGTTTCAGCGCGTCCAGGGTGCTGGGCAGTTGTGCCACGGTGGTGCGTGAAGAGCTGGGTGGGCTTGATGGTTTTGGGCAGGCGTTGGCAAAAGGTGCGCAGCTGAGTTATGTGCCGTCAGCTGCGACTGTGCGCGAACTGCCTCGCGAACTCATTCCGGATTTCAAATTGAACCGACCACTGGACGTGGTGCTCGGTGCGCAGATTGGCGAGTTCAGTGGGCAAAGTCTGTTCGATGCCTTCAACAGCACCTGGACTGTCGACAGCCGTGCTGACCGCATGGGCATTCGTCTGCTTGGGCCCGCGCTGCAGTATCAGGGCCAGCCAATGATCTCCGAAGGCATCCCGCTGGGCGCCATTCAGGTGCCGCCGGATGGGCAGCCGATTGTGCTGCTTAACGACCGGCAGACCATTGGTGGGTATCCACGCTTGGGGGCGTTGACGCCATTGGCATTGGCGCGGTTGGCGCAGTGTTTGCCGGGTGCGCAGATCCGGTTGACGCCGGTGGTGCAGGAGACCGCGCATCAGCAGCAGGTGGGGTATTTGCGCAGGTTTGCTTGATGTTGATCGTTCCCACGCTCCTGCGTAGGAATGCATCCCGTGACGCTCCGCGTCACAGCCTCAACAGCGGACGCAGAGCGTCCATGGCGGCATTCCCACGCAGAGCGTGGGAACGATCAGGACTGAGGGTTATTTCGAGAGAAAGCGCATCCCTTCTTCCAGCCCACGCAACGTCAGCGGAAACATCTGATCTTCGACCAGGTCGCGCACGATGTTGGTCGAGGCGGTGTAGCCCCAGGTGTCTTTCGGGTAGGGGTTGATCCAGATGAGCTTCTTGTACTTCTCCTTGAAACGCTGCATCCACACATAACCGGCTTCTTCGTTCCAGTGCTCGACGCTGCCGCCGGCCTGGGTGATTTCGTAGGGCGCCATGGCGGCGTCGCCGATGAAGATCACTTTGTAGTCGGCGCCGTACTTGTGCAGCAGATCCTGGGTCGAAGTCCGTTCGGAGCCGCGACGCATATTGTTCTTCCACACTGATTCATAAATGAAGTTGTGGAAGTAGAAATATTCCAGGTGTTTGAACTCGGTCTTGCAGGCCGAAAACAGCTCCTCGCAAATTTTCACGTGGGCGTCCATCGAGCCGCCGATGTCGAACAGCAGTAGCAGCTTGATGGTGTTGCGACGCTCCGGACGCATCTGAATGTTCAGCAGGCCAGCATCGCGAGCGGTGTGGTCGATGGTGCCGTCGATATCCAGCTCTTCCGCCGCGCCCTGGCGAGCGAATTTGCGCAGACGACGCAGGGCGACCTTGATGTTACGGGTGCCCAGTTCGACCGAATCGTCGAGGTTCTTGTATTCGCGCTGATCCCAGACCTTGACCGCTTTGCCCTGACGTTTTCCGGCATCGCCAACCCGAATGCCTTCCGGGTTGAAACCACCGGAGCCGAACGGGCTGGTGCCGCCAGTGCCGATCCATTTGTTGCCACCGGCGTGACGTTCCTTTTGCTCTTCGAGGCGCTTCTTGAATTCTTCGATCAGCTTGTCCAGGCCGCCGAGGGACTGGATCTGCGCACGTTCTTCATCGCTCAGGGAACGCTCGAATTCCTTGCGCAGCCAGTCTTCGGGGATCAACGCCTGAAGATGATCGTCGAGCTTTTCCAGGCCATTGAAGTAGGCGCCGAACGCCCGGTCGAACTTGTCGAAATGTCGTTCATCCTTCACCAGAATCGCCCGGGCGAGGTAATAGAACTCGTCCATGTCGGCGAAGATCACCCGCTGTTTCAGCGCGTTGATCAGGTCCAGCAGTTCGCGTACCGAAACCGGCACCTTGGCTGCGCGCATTTCATTGAACAGGTTGAGCAGCATGGCTGTCGCCCTTGAGATCGTAAAAAAGAAGTATCAGCGAGTGCCGCGACGGCTCATGAACGCCAGACGCTCAAGCAATTGCACGTCCTGCTCGTTCTTCACCAAGGCGCCTGCCAGCGGCGGGATGGCTTTGGTCGGGTCGCGCTCACGCAGCACCGCTTCGCCAATGTTGTCGGCCATCAGCAGTTTCAGCCAGTCCACCAGTTCGGAGGTCGACGGCTTCTTCTTCAGCCCCGGCACCTTGCGTACGTCGAAGAACACGTCCAGCGCTTCGCTGACCAGATCTTTCTTTATATCCGGGTAGTGCACGTCGACGATTTTTTGCAGGGTGATGCGGTCCGGGAAGGCGATGTAGTGGAAGAAGCAGCGGCGCAGGAAGGCGTCCGGCAGTTCTTTCTCGTTATTGGAGGTAATGATGATAATCGGCCGCTTTTTGGCTTTGATCGTCTCGTCGATCTCGTAAACGTAGAACTCCATCTTGTCGAGTTCTTGCAGCAGGTCGTTAGGGAATTCGATGTCGGCTTTGTCGATTTCGTCGATCAGCAGAACCACCCGCTCCTCGGACTCGAAGGCTTCCCACAGCTTGCCCTTTTTCAGGTAGTTGCGAACGTCATGGACCTTGTCCACGCCCAGCTGCGAGTCACGCAGGCGGCTGACCGCGTCGTACTCGTAAAGGCCCTGATGGGCCTTGGTGGTGGACTTGATGTGCCAGGTGATCAACCGCGCGCCGAAGGACTCGGCCATTTGCTCGGCGAGCATGGTTTTACCGGTGCCGGGTTCGCCCTTGACCAGCAATGGTCGCTCCAGCGTGATGGCGGCGTTGACCGCAAGCTTCAGGTCATCGGTGGCGACGTATGCGCTGGTGCCTTCGAACTTCATCTGCAAATCCTCGAACGGTAACGCCGAGCTGAGCAAAGCAGGGCGGGCGAAGTAAAAGTCATGTCCGACTATAACGCGGTGCCCGGTCGACTGTGAACGCAGACGCCCCATTCAGTCTCTGAATGGGGCGTCACATCTTGACTCAGTCAGGGCGGGGAGCCAGTATTGATGTATCGCCATTTTGGCTATAGCTTGCTCGGCATGTCTACTAAATATCGATTTCGCGACAAATACCGTATTCAGTTGCGGGAACAGGACCATTTACCGCCGCACGTTCATCTGACCGGTGGCGGGGTGGATGTAATGATTAGCCTGGAAACAGTGGAAGTGATGGCGGGCCATGCTCCCGCGCTGATCCAGAAGGAAGCGCTGTAATGGGTAAGGGCGCATCGCGAGCAACTTTTGGAGGAGTGGAAACTATGGTATCGATGAAACGGCCACGCTTGGCGGCCGTGCAGGTATTGCCTGATAGCAGACTGGCATTGACCTTTATCGATGGTCAGCAATTGACCCTGGATTTAAGCAGCGATCCGAGTAAATTCCCGGGGCTGTTGCCGCTGCAGGATGGGCAAGCGTTTGCTGGCGCAGAGTTGGGTGATGACGGCTGGACCGTGGAATGGCCGGAGCTGGACATTCAGATCGGCGCCGACACCTTGTACCTGGATGCTCTGGCGCAGAATGCTGCAGACGAAAACACCCGGATCTTCATCGGCTGGCGAGCCCGTACCGGGTTGCCACTTAGCCAGGCCGCCGAAGCGCTGGGGGTCAGTACGCGTAGCATCTCCCGCTACAGTAACGGCCGCGAGCCGGTGCCTCGGTCTCTGGCGCTGGCCTGTCTGGGCTGGGACTCGTTGCAGGAGCTGGCATCGCCCGCTCTGCAAGCAGCCGAAGAAACCGGCCGTTATCAAGTGACCCGCAAAAACTAGTCAACCGATGCGTTGTGCTGGTTAGTCTCAAGTCGCATTAAGCCATTGATTGTTCTACACGACAGTCGCTCGGCTGACTGGACGCCCATGAGCACGAGGCATACCCTTGAAGGCTTCTTCAATGCTGCATAAGGACCCAGTCATGAGCCGTATTTTTGCTGATAACGCCCACTCCATCGGCAATACGCCCCTGGTACAGATCAACCGCATCGCCCCCCGTGGCGTGACGATTCTGGCCAAGATCGAAGGGCGTAATCCAGGGTATTCAGTCAAGTGCCGGATTGGCGCAAGCATGATCTGGGACGCCGAAAGCACCGGCAAGCTCAAGCCTGGTATGACCATTATCGAGCCGACCTCGGGCAATACCGGTATCGGCCTGGCGTTCGTCGCGGCAGCTCGCGGTTACAAGTTGGTGCTGACCATGCCGTCGTCCATGAGTATCGAACGACGCAAGGTTCTCAAGGCGCTGGGTGCCGAATTGGTGCTGACTGACCCTGCCAAAGGCATGAAAGGCGCCATCGAAAAGGCTACCGAGATTTCCGCCAGCGATCCGGCGATGTACTTCATGCCACAACAATTCGATAACCCGGCCAACCCGGCTATCCACGAAAAAACCACCGGCCCGGAAATCTGGAATGACACCGACGGTGCGGTAGACGTGCTGGTGGCGGGTGTGGGCACCGGCGGGACTATTACCGGGGTGTCGCGCTACATCAAGAACACCCAGGGCAAGCCGATTCTGTCGGTGGCGGTGGAGCCGATTAGCTCACCGGTCATCACTCAGAAGCTCGCAGGGGAAGAAATAAAACCGAGTCCGCACAAGATCCAGGGCATCGGCGCCGGATTTGTGCCGAATAACCTTGATCTGTCGATGGTCGACCGGGTCGAATTGGTCAGCGATGAAGAATCCAAGACCATGGCACTACGGTTGATGCAGGAAGAGGGGATTTTGTGCGGTATTTCCAGTGGTGCGGCCATGGCCGTCGCCGCGCGGCTGGCCGAAACCCCGGAAATGCAGGGCAAGACTATTGTGGTGATCCTGCCGGACTCGGGTGAGCGTTACCTGTCGAGCATGTTGTTCAGCGATTTGTTTACTGAACAGGAAAATCAGCAGTAACGATCTTGTGTCGATAGTTTTTTAGCGTCTGTGAGGACGCCTTCGCGGGCAAGGAGTGCTCCTATGGTGCGGCGGATCCCTGTAGGAGCGAGGCTTGCCCGCGATCGATCGCGAAGCGGTCGCAAACAGTCTGGGCACAATTGTGCTGACCCACATCAGCTCCCATTCAACCGCCTTATGTTAATAAGTGCTTTATTGCGTATCCCTTAACACTGAATGTTGAGTTATGCGGGTTTTTCCCGAGGCCGGTAGTGTTTATCATGCCCGGCTGCCATGTCGGGTAAATGACGCAGCACAGAGTTGCCTATTTTCAAGGAGTTGTTGCATGACCTTTTCCTTTGCCGCCAAGGCGTCGGTGTTGCTGCTGTTCCTGGGCAGCACGCTTTATGTGCATTTGCGCGGCAAGGCGCGTTTGCCGGTATTGCGTCAATTCGTCAACCATTCGGCATTGTTCGCGCCCTATAACGCCTTGATGTACCTGTTCTCCGGCGTGCCATCCAAACCGTACCTGGATCGCAGCAAGTTCCCGGAACTGGATGTACTCAAAGACAACTGGGAAGTCATCCGCGACGAAGCCATGCACTTGTTCGACGAGGGCTACATCCGCGCTGCCGAGAAGAACAACGACGCCGGTTTTGGGTCGTTCTTCAAGAAGGGCTGGAAGCGTTTTTACCTCAAGTGGTACGACAAGCCGCTGCCGTCGGCCAATGTGCTCTGCCCGAAAACCGTGGCATTGTTGAGCAGTATTCCCAATGTAAAAGGCGCGATGTTTGCCTTGCTGCCGGGCGGTAGCCACCTCAACCCACACCGCGATCCGTTTGCCGGTTCGTTGCGTTATCACTTGGGGCTGTCGACACCGAACTCCGACGATTGCCGGATTTTCGTTGACGGTCAGGTCTACGCCTGGCGCGATGGCGAAGACGTGATGTTCGACGAAACCTACGTGCATTGGGTCAAGAACGAAACCGAGAAGACCCGCGTGATCCTGTTCTGTGACATCGAGCGTCCCCTGAGCAGCCGCCTCATGACCCGCATCAATCGCTGGGTCAGTGGCGTACTGGGCCGCGCCACGGCACCACAGAATCTCGACGACGAACGCGTCGGAGGGATCAACCAGGCCTACGCCTGGACCAAGAACTCCAGCGACCGCTTCAGTAGCGTGGTCAAACAATGGAAACGCCGCAATCCCAAACTGTATCGTGTCCTGCGACCTGTGCTGGCGGTGGTGGCGCTGACGTTGCTGGGTTACTGGTTGTTTGGCTAAGTCGTTGCAAGTCGTTGCAATAGGCATCGAGCGCTGGTTATAGTCGGCGCTCGGTGCATTTCAACATCCACCTTGATTTCCCTCAAAAAGATCAGCACATGCCGGTTTCCCTCATCAACGCGGTAGTCGATTCAGCGGTCAACGCTGGCGTCGTGCCGTGCGGGGGGCAACAGCCTGCGCAGATCAGTCATTACCCCCCACCTGTCAGTAGCACGCCGGTGTGCGCAGTCGTATCACCGCCAGGCGTTGGCATTTCGGGCTGATCAGCTTCGTTTGCTGTTCCCTGTGCCCGTCTGAAAAAAACTACTGAATTTCAGCGTTTGCTGAGTTGGCGTTTTTGCCTGACTACAGGTGGTATCCATGTTTGTCATTTCGAAAAAATCCGCGGCCGCGGCGGCCTCGACGAGCCTGTTCGTCCTGCTCTGGAGCAGCGGGGCGATCTTCTCTAAATGGGGCCTGGCCCACGCTTCACCGTTTGCCTTCCTGCTGATCCGCTTCGCCATTGCGCTGTTCGGGCTGGTGCTGTTGATGCCATTGCTCAAATTGAGACTGCCCCGTGGCGGCAAACCGATGCTTTATGCGGCGGCTACCGGCGTGGTGTTGCTGGGGGCTTATCAGATTTTCTATCTGCTGGCCCTCGACTTGAAGGTCACCCCCGGGGTAATGGCCACCATCATGGGCGTTCAACCGATCCTCACCGTGGTGCTGATGGAGCGTCAGCGTTCATGGCGCCGGATCTTCGGTCTGGGGCTTGGGCTGGCAGGTCTGGTCATGGTGGTTTATCAGGGCATTGGCCTGGCCGGTATGTCCTTGGCCGGGATGCTCTTCGGTTTGCTGGCGCTGGCGAGCATGACGTTCGGCGCGATCATGCAGAAGCGCATTACCGATAACCCGTTGGGCACGCTGCCAGTCCAATACCTGGCCGGCCTGTTGTTGTGCGGGGTGTTTGTGCCGTTCCAGCCGTTTCACATTGAACACAGCACGGGTTTTATCGTGCCGGTGTTGTGGATGGGGCTGGTGGTCTCGGTGCTGGCGACCCTGTTGCTGTATCGCTTGATCGCCCGGGGCAATCTGGTGAATGTCACCAGTCTGTTCTATCTGGTGCCGGCGGTAACAGCGGTGATGGACTATCTGTTCTTCGGCAACAAACTGGCGGCGCTGAGCATGCTCGGCATGTTGCTGATCATCGTCGGTCTGGTGTTTGTGTTCCGTAAAACGAGCTGATTCGAGGCGGCTTAGGAGCCTTCGGCGTTATCGAAGGCTCCTGCCGATCAAGTGGATTAACGATGGGTAGCAATCCAGATCAACAACCCGGCCTGGAACACCGAGAACGCCACCAGGCAAGTAATAGTGAAGCGCAACCCGATATCTTCGCGCTTGAACTTGCTGACCTTTTCTTCCTGCTGGCGTAGTTTGACTTCTTGTTCCGCCAGGTTTTGCTCGGCTTGCTGGAGCATCTGCGCGGCTTCGAGAATTTCTACGAACTGCAGCTTTTCAGTGTTCCAGTTTCCCCGCAGCTCACTGACCAGCACATTTTTCACACTGCCCTTCAGGTGCTGGACATCAGCGTAAACCACATCGAAACCATGGATGCGCAAAAAGTGATCACGGCGCAGACGCGTGTCCTCATTGAGGGCATCCTTGTTCGACAGATCCATGCCATCGACGCGGTAATTCGACCATTTTTTCTGCGCCCAAGTGACCCCCTGAGCCATCAGGAAACGGCCGATCCCACGGTTCCAGGGTTCGATCTGCAAGCCGATTTCAGGGCTGAAACGCACCCGGCGGGTAGCGTGATCGACCCACACGTCCAGATAGTTCTGCTCTTTGCGAACGCGCTGGCCCGGTAACTGGATATTCATCCGCAGCAGGCTGTGGTCCTTGCCGTTGCGCTCGGCGTAGCCGAATTCGACAAAGCGTAAAGGCCGTCCGCCGGTGGCGCGATCGGTTTGCAGCGGCGCCAGGCGGAGCATCTTGTGGTGCTCGACCTGGACGTCCGCCCACGGCAGTTCGACCGCTTGCGGGGCGGTTTCATCGGCTGCTGTTTCGGGTGAATTCTGGGTATCAGTCATAACGGCGAAATCCTGTCCAAGTCCTGCTTGCCGATTGCAAGTGAACTGCCGGCAATGGTTTATCGGCCGTTTTTTTCAGGACTGGAGGGGCAAAGCCGCTTAACTGGCGCGAAGTCCTTCAATAAAGCTCAAGATATGCGCGCCCAACTCCGCAGCCAGCGGTAGTTGCGGGTCTTTGTAAGAGGCCATTTGGCGCCTGATATCGTTGGGCACGATGCGCATGACGTGGTTCATGCCGCTGATCAGTGCCAGTTCGGCGTCCGGTTTGGCCGCCTTGAGCATTTGCGCATCGCCGACGCCGACCTGAATGTCGTTACTGCCCTGGATGATCAAGGCCGGCATCTTCAGTTTGGCGAAGGCCGCCGCCGGGTCCTGGCGAAACAGCGTGATCAGATATGGCTGTACGCTGGGGCGGAAAATCACTAGCAGTGGTGCTGGCACGTCGTCGACGACGTGCCCGGCCTTGAGACTGTCGAGCAGCTGATTGCTGCGCAGCATCAACGGTGCTGGCAGGCGATAGCTCAATTGTTGACGCAATACCTGGTCGATCGGGCGGGCGCTGCCGGAGACGGAAATCACCGCCGCAGCATCCACTTCAGGCGCTGCGAGGCTGGCGATCAGCGCCCCTTCGCTGTGTCCGAGGAGAATCAATTTACCCAGGCGTGGATCGGCCTTGAGCTTCTTGCCCCAGGCCACGGCGTCGGCCACATAGTCGTCGAGGGTCAGATTGCGTTCGTCGGGGGTGGCCGCGAGGCTGGCGGCGACGCCGCGTTTATCGTAACGCACGCTGGCGATGTTGTGTTTGGCAAGCACCCAGGCCAGGCGTTTGAGGCTGTCGTTGCGCCCGCCTTCGGGGTTGTTGCCGTCGCGATCGGTGGGGCCGGAGCCTGAGATGATCAACACCACAGGCACCGGTGCGTCGGATTTTGGCAGTAACATCGAGCCATACAATTCGCCGTTGCCGGTGTCCAGACTGAGCGGGCGTTGCAGGACAGAGGCCTGGACCAGGCCGGTAAACAGGGAAAGGCTCAAGACAAGAACTCGCAGCATCATCGCGCCATCATGGACAAGGTGCAGGTTGGACTCGCAGGCACCGATAAGGTTCGAGGATGAACTACTGAGGCAGCCTGCGTATACTGGCGCCTTTGGTTTTTTGAGCTGATTTCGCGGAGCGCCCTGCATGTCCGGCAATACCTACGGCAAGCTGTTCACTGTCACCACCGCTGGCGAAAGCCATGGTCCGGCGTTGGTCGCCATTGTCGACGGCTGCCCGCCGGGCCTTGAGCTGTCGCTGGACGACCTGCAACGCGATCTGGATCGGCGCAAGCCCGGCACCAGCCGCCACACTACCCAGCGCCAGGAAGCCGATGAAGTCGAAATCCTCTCCGGGGTTTTCGAAGGCCGCACCACCGGTTGCCCGATTGGTCTGTTGATCCGCAACACCGACCAGAAGTCCAAGGACTACTCGGCGATCAAGGATCTGTTCCGTCCAGCCCATGCCGATTACACCTATCACCATAAATACGGCGAACGCGATTATCGCGGCGGCGGTCGCAGTTCGGCGCGGGAAACCGCCATGCGCGTGGCGGCCGGCGCGATTGCGAAAAAATACCTGGCCGGCCAGGGCATCGTAATTCGCGGTTACATGAGTCAGCTGGGGCCGATCGAAATCCCGTTCAAGACCTGGGATTCGGTGGAAGAGAACGCCTTCTTCTGCCCCGATCCGGACAAAGTGCCGGAGCTTGAAGCCTACATGGACCAGCTGCGCCGTGATCAGGACTCCATCGGTGCGAAGATAACCGTGGTCGCCGAGGGCGTGATGCCGGGTCTGGGCGAGCCGATTTTCGACCGCCTCGACGCTGAACTGGCCCATGCACTGATGAGCATCAACGCGGTCAAGGGCGTGGAAATCGGTGCCGGTTTCGCCAGTGTCGCCCAGCGCGGCACCGAGCACCGTGACGAAATGACCCCACAAGGGTTCCTCAGCAATAACTCCGGCGGCATTCTGGGCGGGATTTCCTCCGGGCAGCCGATCGTTGCGCACCTGGCCCTCAAGCCGACTTCGAGCATTACCACACCGGGCCGCTCCATTGATGTGCACGGCGATCCGGTGGATGTCATCACCAAGGGCCGTCACGACCCGTGCGTCGGCATCCGCGCCACGCCGATCGCCGAAGCGATGATGGCCATCGTGCTGATGGACCACTTGCTGCGCAATCGCGGGCAGAACGCGGACGTGCGCGTGAGCACACCGGTGCTGGGCCAGCTGTAATGGCCGGCGGCGCCCAGCCAGTCGCCACGGTCTGACGGCCGTGGCGGCGCTGCCGTACTGGCGGTTATCCAGTTTCTATCTGTTCTATTTCGCCTTGCTCGGTTCGACGGCGCCGTTTCTGGCGCTGTATTTCGATCACCTGGGCTTTTCCAGCGCGCGCATTGGCGAGCTGGTGGCGATCCCTATGCTGATGCGCTGCGTGGCGCCGAATATCTGGGGCTGGCTCGGTGATTACACCGGGCGCCGACTGGCGATCGTGCGTTTTGGCGCGGTCTGCACGTTGCTGAGCTTTTCACTGATCTTCCTCAGCAAGAGCTACGCCTGGCTGGCGATGGTCATGGCCTTGCATGCGTTCTTCTGGCACGCGGTGTTGCCACAATTCGAAGTCATCACCCTGGCGCACTTGAACGACCAGACCTCGCGTTACAGCCAGATCCGCTTATGGGGGTCCATCGGTTTCATCATCACGGTGGTGGCGCTTGGACGCTTGTTCGAATGGCTGAGTCTGGACATTTATCCGGTGGCGATAGTGGTGATCATGGCCGGGATCGTCGTCAGCAGCGCCTGGGTGCCGAATGCCCAGCCAGTCCAGGGCAGCCGTCTGGCGGGAGAGGGTTTTGTAAAGCAATTGCGCAGCCCCGGCGTATTGGCGTTTTATGCCTGTGTGGGGCTGATGCAGATGAGTCATGGACCTTATTACACCTTCCTGACTCTGCACCTCGAGCGACTGGGTTACACCCGTGGCTTGATCGGCATGCTTTGGGCGTTGGGTGTTGTCGCCGAAGTGCTGATGTTTTTGGCCATGAGCAAGATTCTGGTGCGGTTCTCCGTGCGTCGCGTGCTGATGGCGAGTTTCCTGCTGGCCGCGTTGCGCTGGTTGTTGCTGGGCTCCTTCGCTGAGTTTTTATGGGTGCTGCTGTTTGCTCAAGTGCTGCACGCGGCCACCTTCGGCAGCTTTCATGCGGCTGCCATCCATTTCGTGCAACGTAGCTTCGGTGCTCGTCAGCAAGGTCAGGGCCAGGCGCTATATGCCGCGCTGGCCGGCACTGGCGGCGCGCTGGGCGCGTTGTATTCCGGTTACAGCTGGAATGCCCTGGGGGCGACGTTGACCTTTAGTATTGCCAGTCTCGCAGCGCTGGCTGCAGCCGTTATCATTGCCACTCGTATGCAAGAGGACAGGCCATGAGCCTTACCCGTGAACAGCTAGCCCTGGAAATCATCGAAGCCGGGCGTTTTCTCTATGGTCGCGGCTGGTCGCCGGCCACCAGCAGCAATTACTCGACCCGGCTGTCGCCCGGCGAAGCCTTGCTGACCGTCTCCGGCAAGCATAAAGGTCAGTTGGGGCCCGATGACGTATTAGCCACTGATCTGTCCGGCAACAGCCTGGAACCGGGCAAGAAACCCTCGGCCGAAACCCTGCTGCACACCCAGCTCTACAGCTGGCGCCCGGAGATCGGCGCGGTGTTGCATACGCATTCGGTGAACGCCACCGTACTGTCGCGGCTGACCATCGAAGACTTTATCGAGTTCGAAGACTACGAACTGCAAAAGGCATTCAGTGGCATCTCCACTCACGAGTCCAGAGTGCGGGTGCCGATCTTTGATAACGATCAGGATATTGCTCGCCTGGCCGCCAGGGTGCAGCCTTGGCTTGAGGCTCACCCCGATTGCGTGGGTTACCTGATCCGCGGCCATGGCCTGTACACCTGGGGCGCGCGGATGAGTGATGCGCTGCGGCAGATCGAAGCCTTTGAATTTTTGTTCGAGTGTGAGTTGAAGACCCGCTCGGTGCTTAACCGTTAACGCTTACTTCTTCAGAAGTAGCTCACCGCCTGATGAAACGCACCACCTGACCGGTCTGTAAAAAACCGGAAGGCGATGCTGATACCGAGGAGTTGCCAGCATGAGCAGCCTGTCCGTTTACCACGTATCCAGCCCGGAACTGCCGAACAAGGTTCTGACCCATTTCGACGATATTTCTTCGACCTTGGCCGAGAAGGGCGTGCGCTTCGACCGCTGGCAAGCCGCTACACGAATCGAACCGGGTGCGAGCCAGGACGAAGTGATCGCCGCTTATCGGGTGCAGATCGATCAGTTGATGACCGAGCGCGGTTACATCACTGTCGACGTCATCAGCCTCAACAGCGATCACCCGCAAAAAGCCGAGCTGCGTGCCAGGTTCCTTGATGAGCACCGGCATGCCGAGGATGAGGTACGGTTTTTTGTCGCCGGGCGTGGCTTGTTCACCCTGCACATCGACGATTACGTGTACGCCGTGCTCTGCGAGAAAAATGATCTGATCTCGGTACCCGCGGGTACGCCGCATTGGTTCGACATGGGCGAGAATCCGCACTTTGTGGCGATCCGCCTGTTCAACAATCCCGAGGGGTGGGTGGCCAAATTCACTGGCGAAGACATCGCCAATCGCTTCCCACGCCTGGAGGACTGAGCGGATGTCGATCAAAGCCATTCTCACCGACATTGAAGGCACCACCAGCGCCGTGAGTTTCGTGTTTGAGGTGCTGTTTCCTTATGCCACCCGACACCTTCCGGAGTTTGTCCGCAAGAACGCCGAACAACCGAACGTGACTGAGCAACTGCAGGCAGTTCGTCAGGACAGCGGTGAACCGACGGCAGACGTTGAGCGGGTCATCGAGATCCTCTTGAGCTGGATTGCCGAAGACCGTAAGGCGACGCCACTCAAAGCCTTGCAAGGGATGGTCTGGGAGCAGGGGTATCGAGCCGGGCTGCTCAAAGGGCACGTTTACCCGGATGCGGTCGAAGCGCTTGAACGCTGGCATCAGGACGGCTATCAACTGTTTGTTTACTCCTCCGGGTCTATCCAGGCTCAGCGGCTGATTTTCGGTTGCTCCGAAGCCGGTGATTTGTCGCCGTTGTTCAGTGGCTATTTCGACACCACGTCGGGCCCCAAGCGCGAAGCGCAGTCCTATCAGCGGATCAGCCAGGCGATTGGCTGCGAGCCCGAGCACGTTCTGTTCTTGTCCGATATCGTCCAGGAGCTGGATGCGGCGCAGCAAGCGGGCATGGCCACGTGCGGTCTGGTGCGCAATGGCGGTGAACTGGCCGGGCATCTGAACGTGAACAGTTTCGCGCAAATAGATCCGTCAGGATTCTAAGCCGCAGTGGTTGGGGCGTGATTGAACTGACCCCAAAATGAAATCAGGTCGTGAAGCCAGAAGGCTTCACGACCTGAACAGTTGAAGCGGGTGATGAATCAGGCCGAGTAATAGGTCGGCAGCGCAAAGCGTTGTTGGCTTTGCAGCATTGAAATCTTTGGCAGTTCGCCGGCCTGTTCTGCCAGGTCGCGGCGAATCGCGCTGATCACCCTGGAAAGTTGCTCACCGGCATGTAACTGCGCATAAGAAATGGATCGTTTGAGCTGTTTACCTTCGCGGTTGCACAACGTGAGCACAATGCTGCCGTCAGGCCGTGCCTGGGTGGTGACGTTGAAGTCGGAGAACAAAGAAGAGAACTTTTCCTGGATAAGGCTCATGTCTATCAGCTCCGTTAGCTCTTGAATGGCAAGCGTGAAGTGATAGGAGCATTGATTGTGCCAGTATTGCCGCTATAAAAAATACTATATAAATCAGTAAGTTATAATTTTACAGGCATTTCGGCTTCGTGCAATTTGCATGAGTGGCCATCGTGCATCGTGCATTTTGCGTGGTTTGCAGGGATTTTCAGATCGCAGCAACACGCTGAACCGCTGTGCGCCGATTCGCAACGAGGTCGGCTTCATGCAAAAAAATGTCAGGGGCGTGCCGGGATCGGACACTTACGTGCTAGTGACCGAGCAGGTGCTGGCGGATATTCAAGGTGGCAAGTTTCGCTATTGATTCTGACTATGGCAGGCCTTGAGAAAAAAGGGGTGACAGGCGCAAGGCCGCTCGGGAAACTATCGGCTTTGCGATCAGAATGTGGAGTCCCGAATGTCAGACAAAAGCCGCCAGATGACCGAAGAAGAAGCTGCGGAGTTTGCCGAGCAGGTGTTCAACAAAGCGCGTGAAGGCGACGCGGCCATGCTCGCGGCGCTGCTGAGCAAAGGCCTGCCGGTCAATCTGCGCAACCACAAGGGCGATACCTTGCTGATGCTCGCCAGCTATCACGGGCACGTCGATGCGGTGCGGGTATTGCTCGAGCACAAGGCTGATCCGGAGATCCGCAACGACAACGGCCAAAGCCCGATTGCCGGCGCAGCGTTCAAAGGTGACCTGCCGGTGGTCAAAGTGCTGGTCGAAGGTGGCGCCGAGGTCGAGGGTTCGTCCTTTGACGGTCGCACCGCGTTGATGATGGCGGCGATGTTCAACCGTACGCAAATCGTCGACTACCTGATCAGCAAAGGCGCCGATCCAAAGGCCAGGGATGCCAATGGAGTGTCCGCGCTGGACGCCGCAAAAACCATGGGCGCAGCGGACACCACGGTGCAGTTGGAAAAGTTGCCGGGCTGAGAGTTCAAGGTTGTCCGTAGCAGCTGGCGAAGCCTGCGTCCGACCGCGAAGCGGTCGTAAATCCGGCCTCCTCGGTTAACCTGCAAAATCGCAGTGTCTGATTTTACGACCGCTACGCGGTCGGACGCAGCCTGGCGCCAGCCTGCTACACAGGTTTGCCCCCGAATGCGCTATCCTTCGCGCCCTCAAATTTCCTTCGTTACAGGATTCGCCCATGAAAACCGCCCTCGTTGAACTCATCAGCAAAATCAGCTCCGGGTGTATGGGTGATGATGAAGTGGCGCGGATCGCCGACGAAGCTGCGCAAGCCTACGCCGACGCGGACGCTTTCCTGGCGGCCAATCCGGACATCAACTACGACGACACGTTTTCGATCCCGCTGGGTGAGTGGGTCGTGGTGGGCAGCCTGCCGGAAACCGTGTTGTTTCAGGCGGACACCTATATGGACCTGTTTGCCGGGATAGTCGCTTCGTTCGGCCCGGGCGTGGCGTTCAATATCAAACCCAAACAGCTTGCCAAAGTCGAAGCGTTGACTGCGCTCAACCGCATCCAGATCCAGCTGAGCAGCATGAACCCTGAAAACGGTGGTTATGTGCTGATGAACTTCAGCCAATTGCTCGATGACGAAATTCAGGCGGTGCTGGTGTATGGCAACGACGTGCCACGGGTGCTGGAGTTGTGCGCCGAAGTCGGCATCAACGCTGCGCCGTCCCTTGAAGCACTACGAGTGGCGATTCACGTCTAACCATAATCAGACGGAATCCTTATCAAGCCCGGCTATCCTGAGTGTGTTAGCCATTACTTAGGAGCGACACCGTGGGTTCCACTTTCAATGGTCTGGTCGGCCTGATAGTCCTTGTCCTGGATATCTGGGCGATCATCAACATTCTTAAAAGCGGCGTCGATACCGGGATGAAGATCATCTGGGTGATGGTGATTATCTTGCTGCCGGTACTGGGTCTGATCATCTGGGCCATCGCCGGGCCACGGGGCAACAATATGTAGGGGCTGGCGCAGGCTGCGATCTTTTTGCCAGCCCAGCGACTGCGCCTCGGTTCAAATCAGCCACGCACCCTCGAGTTGCAACAGCGTTTGTTTGCGTTCCAGTCCACCACCATAGCCGGTGAGGGTCCCGTTGCTGCCGATCACCCGATGGCAAGGGATGATGATCGATATCGGGTTGGCGCCATTGGCGGTGCCGACCGCACGTACGGCTTTCGGGTTGCCGATCTGCACCGCCAGCTCGGCGTAGCTCCAGGTATGGCCGTAGGGGATTCGCTGCAAGGCCTGCCACACCGTTTGTTGGAACGGCGTGCCCTGAGGTGCCAGGCGCACATCGAAACACTCACGCTTACCCTCGAAATATTCATCCAGTTGCCGACAGACGGTATCGAGTTCATTACTGGCTTCGAACCAGTACTGCGGCGGCGTCCAGTGCTGGTGGTTGTCCATGTACAGCTGGCGCAGCCCCTGCTCATCCCCGGCCAGCAGCAGCGGCCCGATCGGGCTTGGGTGATAGCGGTAAAACATCTTGTTGGCTCTTGGTAAAGGTCAGGCACAAAGATAGAGCCAGAAGGTTCGACCTGTCATGTTCTGCGACGTAGAATGCGCGCCTTTCCTTGGTCAATTGCCGACACCCGTGCCGACGATTGGCCAGCATGGGCGGGTGACCGTCCGTTGCCACCAGCATTTACCGGGGGACTTACCCATGAGCACCACCCAGAACAGCGAGTACCTGGAAACCCTTTACGAAGGCTACGGCCAGCGTTTCCGCATGGAAAAACTGCTGCACGAAGTGCGCACCGAACACCAGCATCTGGTGATCTTCGAGAACCCGCGCATGGGTCGCGTGATGGCCCTGGACGGCGTGATCCAGACCACCGAAGCCGACGAGTTCATCTACCACGAGATGCTCACCCATGTACCGATCCTGGCCCATGGCACTGCCAAGCGGGTGCTGATCATCGGTGGTGGTGATGGCGGCATGCTGCGTGAAGTAGCCAAGCACCGCAGCATCGAACACATCACCATGGTCGAAATCGACGGCACCGTGGTCGACATGTGCAAAGAGTTTCTACCGGATCACTCCAAGGGCGCGTTCAATGATCCACGCCTGAATCTGGTGATCGACGACGGCATGCGTTTCGTCGCGACCACCGAAGAGAAGTTCGACGTGATCATTTCCGACTCCACCGACCCGATCGGTCCGGGCGAAGTGCTGTTCTCGGAAAACTTCTATCAGGCGTGCCACCGTTGCCTGAACGAGGGCGGCATCCTGGTGACCCAGAACGGCACGCCGTTCATGCAACTGAGCGAAGTGAAAACCACTGCCGGTCGTATGCGTAGCCTGTTCCCGGACTGGCACTTCTATCAGGCTGCGGTGCCGACCTACATCGGCGGCGCGATGACCTTCGCCTGGGGCGCGACCAACACCGCTTACCGCAAGTTGTCCCGCGAGACTCTGAGTCAGCGTTTTGCTGGCAGCGGCATCATCACTCGCTATTACAACCCTGAGATTCATATCGGCGCTTTCGCCTTGCCGCAATATGTATTGCAGGCGATTAATAAACCGAGCAATGACTAAGCAACAGTGTTGATGAAAGGGCCGCAAGGCCCTTTTTTATGTGTCAAAATGTGCGTTGAACGAAATTTTCACAACCGCTCCAAGACAATTCGCACCCGCTGTTTTCCGCGCTCAGCCTTCAGCAGCCTCCTGTTCCAGAGCCTTGAAACACCACGCTGGGAGCGCATGCCAGTAATAAATGGTAATGCCGCGAGTGATCGTGCACCATTTGCGCACCGCGAAAACCCCGCGACCAATACGTACAAGTAATGGCTATGAGAGGGCAGGGCGCAGCTGCATTTATGAAATTTTAACTTCCAATGAGTTCTGAATCGACATGGCAATCCCGGACGCCCTGAGTCAGCAGCGAGCTTCAAGTCGCTTGCTGCAACCGACCGTCAAATCGCATCTGGCATATACGCTACTCTGCGCCCTGGTCATGATGGTGATGCTCTCTGTGCTGCGCGTGGCGCTGCTGGTTTATAACCGAGAGATGATCCTCGACACCCCGGCCTCGACCTTCCTCGAAGCCTTTGCCAACGGCCTGCGTTTTGACGTGCGTCTGGTGGTCTACATCAGTATCCCGCTGCTGCTGGCACTGTTCAGCGCCCGGATCATGGCCGCCCGTGGTTTCTTCCGTTTCTGGCTGACCATCGCCTCCAGCATTGCGCTGTTCCTCGGCCTGATGGAGATGGACTTCTACCGCGAGTTTCACCAGCGCCTTAACGGGTTGGTCTTCCAGTACGTGAAGGAAGACCCGAAAACCGTGATGAGCATGCTCTGGTACGGCTTCCCGGTGGTTCGCTATCTGCTGGCCTGGGTCGTTGGCACCTGGTTGTTGAGCCTGGCGTTCAAGGGCGCCGACCGTGCGACCCGGCCTCGTGGCCCGTTCAGCGGTGGCAGCATCGGCACGCGTCAAATCGCCCCGTGGTACGTGCGCATTGGTGTATTCGTGGTATGTATGCTGATTTGTGTCGTGGCTGCCCGTGGCACCTTGCGTCAAGGCCCGCCGCTGCGTTGGGGTGACGCCTACACCACCAACTCCAACTTTGCCAACCAGTTGGGCCTCAACGGAACGTTGACACTGATCTCCGCGGCGGAGAGCCGTTTGTCCGACGATCGCTCCAATATCTGGAAAGCCACTCTGGATCAGCCTTTGGCTCAGCAGACCGTGCGCGACATGTTGCTGGTGGCCAACGACAAGCTGGTCGACGCCGATATTGCCGCCATGCGTCGCGATACTACGCCGCCGGAGGCAAATACCCTGCCGATCAAAAACGTCGTGGTCATTCTGATGGAAAGCTTCGCCGGTCATTCGGTGGGCGCGCTGGGTCGTCCCGGCAATATCACGCCGTACTTCGATAATCTGTCGAAAGAAGGCCTTTTGTTCGACCGTTTCTTCTCAAACGGTACCCATACCCACCAGGGTATGTTTGCGACTATGGCTTGCTTCCCCAACCTGCCAGGCTTCGAGTACCTGATGCAAACCCCGGAAGGCAGCCACAAGCTGTCCGGTCTGCCTCAATTGCTCAGCACTCGTAAGTATGACGATGTGTACGTCTATAACGGCGACTTTGCCTGGGATAACCAATCAGGCTTCTTCAGCAATCAGGGCATGACCAACTTCATTGGTCGTAACGACTTCATCGACCCGGTGTTCTCCGATCCGACGTGGGGTGTTTCCGATCAAGACATGTTCAATCGTGGCCTCGAAGAACTGAAGAAACGCGATGGCAAAAAACCGTTCTACGCACTGCTGCAAACCCTGTCCAACCACACACCGTATGCGTTGCCGACACCCTTGCCCGTCGACAAGGTTACGGACAGCGGCACATTGAACGAGCACTTGACTGCCATGCGCTACGCCGACTGGGCTTTGGGCCAGTTCTTCGAAAAAGCGCGTAAAGAGCCGTATTTCAAAGAAACCTTGTTTGTCGTTGTGGGTGACCACGGGTTTGGTAACGATCAGCAGATCACCGAGATGGACCTGGGACGTTTCAACGTGCCAATGCTGATGATCGCTCCGGGCCTCCAGGAGAAGTTCGGCAAGCGCAGTGACATCGTGGGCACGCAGATTGATATCGTGCCGACCATCATGGGTCGTATCGGTGGCGAGTTCCGCCAGCAATGCTGGGGGCGTGACTTGCTCAACCTGCCGGAAGGCGACAAGGGCATCGGTGTCATCAAACCTTCGGGTAACGAACCGACGGTGGCCATCATCAACGGTGACCACATTCTGGTACAACCCAAGGATATGCCGGCCAAGGTCTGGCAGTACAAGCTTGGGGCCAACCCTGGAGGTCAGGTGATCCCGAACTCGCCGGATGAAGCCGGCCTCAAGCAGAAATTGGACGCGTTCCTGCAGACCGCTACCAAGAGCCTGCTCGATAACACCGCTGGCGTTGTCGACGGCAACCCGGACTAAGGGTTTGGCTCAATAAGGAAGAGGCCCCATGTGGGCCTCTTTTTTTGAACATGTTTTCCGGTGCCGGGCTTATTTCTTTTGTTTTACTTGCTGCATTCATTCAGCAAGACCGCGTTATCGTTCAATCGCGGGCAAGCCTCGCTCCTGCGAGTACGCGTTAAAACTGTAGGAGCAAGGCTTGCCCGCGATTGGCTGCAACGCAATTTGTCGTCGTACAGCTCCGTGGTTTGCCTGGGGCATTCAGCACTCTGATGGTGCGTGGATGGAGGAAAGTCCTTCGCTACACTGCGGCTCATCTTCCCCGGAACAACAAGGCAACTTCCTATGCAAAATCGCATGATGATCACCGGCGCTGGATCCGGCCTTGGTCGCGAAATCGCTCTGCGCTGGGCCCGTGAAGGCTGGCGGTTAGCCTTGTCGGATGTCAGCGAGGCGGGTTTGCAAGAGACACTCAAACTGGTTCGTGAAGCCGGAGGCGACGGTTTTATCCAGCGTTGTGATGTGCGCGACTACAGCCAATTGACCGCGTTTGCTCAAGCCTGCGAAGTGAAGCTGGGCGGCATCGATGTCATCGTCAATAACGCAGGCGTGGCCTCGGGCGGCTTCTTTAGTGAGCTGTCCCTCGAAGACTGGGACTGGCAGATCTCGATCAACCTGATGGGGGTGGTCAAAGGCTGCAAGGCCTTCCTGCCGCTGCTGGAAAAAAGCAAAGGCAAGATCATCAACATCGCCTCCATGGCAGCCTTGATGCAAGGCCCTGCGATGAGCAACTACAACGTGGCCAAGGCCGGCGTGGTGGCCTTGTCCGAAAGCCTGTTGATTGAACTGGCGCACCAGGAAATCGCCGTGCACGTGGTTTGCCCGTCGTTCTTCCAGACCAACCTGCTGGATTCCTTCCGTGGCCCGACACCCGCCATGAAAGCCCAGGTCGGCAAACTGCTGGAAAGCTCTCCGATCAGCGCCAGCGATATCGCCGACTACATCTACCAACATGTCGCCGAGGGTGAATTCATGATTCTGCCCCATGAACAGGGGCGCATGGCCTGGGCGCTGAAGCAGAAGAACCCGCAGTTGCTCTACAACGAAATGACCGTGATGGCGGACAAGATGCGCGCCAAGGCCAAACAAACCGCCGGCTGAACTTGCTCACGGGGAGCTGCCTCGTTAGGGTTGCCGATTCTGGCAGCCTTGAGGAGACCGTTGCATGCTCAATTACCTGTGGTTTTTTCTCGCGGCGCTGTTTGAAATCGCCGGCTGTTTCGCGTTCTGGATGTGGTTACGCCAGGGTAAAAGTGCCTGGTGGATTGTGCCTGCGTTACTCAGCCTGATGCTCTTTGCGGTGCTGTTGACCAAGGTTGAAGCGAACTACGCCGGCCGCGCCTACGCGGCTTACGGCGGTATCTACATCATTGCGTCCATCGGCTGGCTTGGCGTGGTCGAGCGGGTTCGTCCCTTGAGTTCAGACTGGCTGGGCGTTGCCCTTTGCGTGATCGGTGCGAGCATTATTCTGTTTGGCCCCCGCTTTTCCAGCGTCTGAAACCTTCCCGCGAACGAGGCGGATCAATCACAGCAGACAGCCTCAATCAAACAGTTCTTTGGGTACGTCGTGCTTGAGCATCAATTGGCATTGCTGGCTGTCCGGATCAAAGACAATCAGCGCCTGACCTTTGGTCAACGCCTGGCGAACCCGTAGCACGCGGGTTTCCAGCGGAGTTTCATCGCCATTGTCGGTGCCGTCACGGGTGACGAAGTCTTCGATCAGGCGGGTCAGGGTGTCGACTTCAAGTTGGTCGTAGGGAATCAGCATAGGTACCTCAGGTAAACAATCCTGGAGATGCTACTGGGCTTGGGGCCGCGCGGCCAGTAGGCGCAACTGTGTTGATCGGCTCATTGCGCTTTCCATTGCGTACCGTCGCGCATCAGGCCTTGCCGCGAATCAGTGTGCGCAAGGCAAAGCGATTCGGGTGACAGGCCTCGGCCACGCTTCTGGGCAGCGGCAGCGGTTCGTTGGTCAGCCAGGCCGCCAGTAACTCCCCCGACAATGGGGCGGTGATCAATCCGCGAGAGCCATGGCCGCTGTTAACGTACAAACCGTCCAGCCAGGGGCAACGGATGTCGGGCACTTGCCGGGCGTCCTTGCTCAACGCGGCGTAGGTTTGAGCAAAGGCCTGGTGATCGGCCAATGGACCGACGATGGGCAAATAATCGGGGCTGGTGCAGCGAAAGGCCGCGCGGCCCTGAAGCTGCCCGGGGTCCAGTTGCGCAGCGTGCAAGCGCTCAACCAGATCGCTCGAAATCTCTTTGAGTAGTTCCAGATTACCCGCATGCTCGGCTGTGGTCGGGGTCAGGTCATCGCTCTTGAAATCGAAGCTGGCGCCCAGGGTGTGCTCGCCCAGCCGGGCAGGGGCGACATAACCTTCGGCGCAGACCACGGTTGCCAGGCTCGTGCTTTCAGACGTCTGTGCCAGGCGGGTGATCTGTCCGCGAATACGTTTGAGCGGCAGTTGGCTGCTTGCCGGGAAGCGCTTGATCTCGGCAGCACCGGCCAAAATCACCACCGGGGCTGAAGCCAACAATGTTGAACCGCTCCAGGCTTGCCATTGATCATCGATCTTGCGCAGTTCCAACGCATCGTGATGCGTCAGCAATTCAATCGTCGGGTGCGTCGCTTGCCACTGACACAAAGCGGGTGGGTGAACCCACCCGCCTTCGGGGAAAAACAGGCCACCATGCTCAAGACCAATACCCGCCTGAGCTTGCGCTTGCGGCTGATCCAGCAGGTGTAACAGGTCCGGAGAAAAAGCGGCCGCAAGCTGCGCCTGGCGCTCTGCTTCCTTGACGTTGAAGGCCAGTTGCAGCACACCGCAGCCGTCCCAATCGATACCGCGATGCAGGTGTTCGAGCAGGCGTCGGGTGTAGCCGAAACCACTGACGATCAACTGTGACAATGCCGTGCCGTGCGCCGACAGTTTCAGGTACAGCACCCCTTGCGGATTGCCCGAGGCTTCCTGGGCCAGCTCGCCGTGGCGCTCCAGCAGGCTGACGTGCCAGCCGCGTGCAGCAAGGCTCGCGGCGCTGGCGCAACCGGCCAGTCCGCCACCGATGACCAAGGCTCGACGTTCGCTAACGAGCGGGGCAGGACGGGCGAACCACGGCTTGCCAGCGGCAGGCAGAGGCACGTCTTGCGGCCAGCCGAGGAATTCGCCCCGCAGGATTTCCCATTTGTGACCGATGCCCGGCGTGCGGCGCATTTTGAAACCGGCCGCATTGAGCAGGCGTCGTACCCAGCCGGTGCTGGTAAAGGTACTGATGGTCGAGCCGGGCGCGGCCAGCCGGGCGAGTTCGGCAAACAGCTCGGGGGTCCACATGTCCGGGTTCTTCGCCGGGGCGAAGCCGTCGAGAAACCAGGCATCGATCTGTGCGTCAAGTTGTGGCAGTTGCTCCAGCGCATCACCGATCAGCAAGGTCAGGGTCACGCGCCCGCCACCGAGCACCAGGCGCTGGAAGCCCTGATGGATAGCGACATATTGCTCCAGGAGCTGATCGGCAAAAAGCTTGAGCCCAGGCCAAAGGGCAAGGGCGCGTTGCAGGTCGGGGTGGCTGAGCGGGTATTTCTCCACGCTGACGAAATGCAGCCGCGCACCGGCCACTGCCTGTTGCTCGAACAACTGCCAGGCGCAGAGAAAATTCAGCCCGGTGCCGAAACCGGTTTCCCCGATCACCAGTCGCCCATCGGCCGGTAATGCGGCAAAGCGCTCGCTCAAGCGATTCTGTTCGATGAACACATAGCGGGTTTCCTCAAGGCCCGACTGATCGGAGAAATACACGTCGTCAAACACGCGCGAGCGCGGACGGCCTTGGTCGTCCCAGTCAATCTGGGCGTGGGACATTTCAGTGGTCATGTTTGGCTCGGCAACGGCAAGGTGGCCATTCTAGCTGATCGCTGCACCCGGAATCGGTCCATGGCAGCGCCTGCTGCATTGCTCAGACAAAGCGCTGCCCAATCCGCTAGTCTTGCTCAAACCTGGAAGGGAGCCGCCCCATGTTCGAATCCGCTGAAATCGGTCACGCCATCGACAAAGAAACCTTTGAGGCCGAAGTGCCGGCCCTGCGTGAAGCCTTGATCGAAGCCCAGTTCGAACTGCGACAGCAAGGGCGCTTCCCGGTCATCGTGTTGATCAACGGCATCGAAGGCGCTGGCAAGGGCGAGACGGTCAAATTGCTCAACGAATGGATGGACCCGCGGTTTATCGAGGTTCGTACGTTCGATCAGCAGACCGATGAAGAGCTGGCCCGCCCACCGGCCTGGCGCTACTGGCGGATGCTGCCGGCCAAGGGGCGGATGGGGATTTTCTTTGGCAACTGGTACAGCCAGATGTTGCAGGGCCGGGTTCATGGCCTGTTCAAGGACGCGGTGCTGGACCAGGCGATCAACCAGGCCGAGCGGTTTGAAAAAATGCTCTGCGATGAAGGCGCGCTGATCTTCAAGTTCTGGTTTCACCTGTCCAGGAAACAGATGAAAACCCGCCTCAAGGTCTTGCAGGATGATCCGCTGCACAGCTGGCGTATCAGCCCGCTGGACTGGCAGCAATCGCAAACCTACGACAAGTTTGTGCGCTTCGGCGAACGGGTGCTGCGTCGCACCAGCCGTGATTACGCGCCCTGGCATGTGATCGAAGGTGTCGACGCGCATTATCGTAGCCTGACGGTAGGCAAGATCCTGCTCGAAGGTCTGCAAAGCGCCCTGCGCCGACCCAAGGTCAAACCGGATACGGTGAACGCCGCGCCACTGATGGGTAGCGTCGATCAGCTGAGTCTGCTCGGCAGCCTGGACATGACCCTGAACCTGGATAAGGACGACTACGAAGAGCAACTGATCACCGAGCAGGCGCGGTTCTCTGGTTTGATGCGTGACAAACGCATGCGCAGACACGCGCTGGTGGCGGTGTTCGAGGGCAATGATGCGGCGGGCAAGGGCGGGGCAATCCGGCGAGTGGCGGCGGCCCTCGATCCGCGTCAATACAGCATCGTGCCGATCGCCGCACCGACAGAAGAAGAACGCGCTCAACCGTATCTCTGGCGGTTCTGGCGGCATATTCCGGCGCGGGGAAAATTCACCGTGTTCGACCGCTCCTGGTATGGCCGGGTGCTGGTGGAGCGGATCGAAGGCTATTGCAGCCGTGCCGACTGGATGCGCGCTTATGCCGAGATCAATGACTTCGAAGAGCAGATCAGTGATTCCGGCGTGATCGTGGTGAAGTTCTGGCTGGCCATCGACAAACAAACCCAGCTGGAGCGTTTCCAGGACCGCGAAGAAATCCCCTTCAAACGCTTCAAGATCACCGAGGACGACTGGCGCAACCGCGAAAAATGGGATGACTACCGCGTCGCCGTCTGTGACATGGTCGACCGTACCAGCACCGAGATTTCACCCTGGACGCTGGTGGAGGCCAACGACAAACGCTGGGCCCGGGTCAAGGTGTTGCGCACCATCAATCGGGCGCTGGAGGAGGCCTTCGAGAAGTCCGACAAACACGACAGGAAGGCGAAAAAGGACAACAAGTAAGCCGATGGTTGCGCATACGCGAGGTGAATGATTGTCGCGGTCGGCAATAGGGTGGATTTATGCTGATTCCATCCCTGACCGACAACAATGAGGTATGCCATGCGTGAAGTGGTGATCGTCGATAGCGTGCGGACTGGCCTGGCCAAATCCTTTCGTGGCAAGTTCAACCAGACTCGTCCTGATGACATGGCTGCCCATTGCGTCAATGCGCTGCTGACCCGCAATGGCATCGACCCGGCCAGTGTCGAGGATTGCATCGTTGGCGCCGGTTCCAACGAAGCGGCCCAGGGTTACAACATCGGCCGCAATGTCGCGGTGTTATCGAAACTGGGCACCGGCACGGCAGGCATGACCCTCAACCGTTTTTGCTCTTCGGGTTTGCAGGCGATTGCCATTGCCGCCAACCAGATTGCCTCCGGTTGCAGCGACATCATCATCGCCGGTGGCGTGGAGTCCATCAGCCTGACCTTGAACCGCGTCAACACCGACAATCTGATCAACCCGTTACTCAAGGAGCAGGTGCCGGGTATTTATTTTCCCATGGGCCAGACCGCCGAAATCGTCGCCCGCCGCTATGACGTCAGCCGTGAAGAGCAGGACCTCTACGCCCTGCAAAGTCAGCAACGCACCGCTCAGGCCCAGGCCGCCGGGCTGTTCTGCGATGAAATCGTGCCAATGGCGGTGAAATACGCAGTCGAAGACAAAACCACCGGCCAGGTGCAGATCCTGGAAGGTATCGTCGACCGTGATGACTGCAATCGCCCTGATACTACCTTGCAAAGTCTGGCCGGGTTGAAGCCGGTGTTTGCCGAAGACGGCTCGGTGACTGCGGGCAACTCCTCGCAGCTGTCCGATGGCGCGTCGATGACCCTGGTGATGAGCCTGGAAAAAGCCCTGGAGCTGGGCCTCAAACCCCGTGCGTTCTTTCGTGGTTTCGCCGTCGCCGGTTGTGAGCCGGACGAGATGGGCATCGGCCCGGTGTTTTCGGTGCCAAAATTGCTCAAGCTCAAGGGTTTGCAGGTGGCCGATATCGACCTCTGGGAACTCAACGAAGCCTTTGCCTCGCAGTGCCTGTACAGCCGCAATCGGCTGGAAATCGATAACGATAAATATAACGTCAACGGCGGCTCGATCTCCATCGGCCACCCGTTCGGCATGACCGGTTCGCGCCAGGTCGGGCACCTCGTGCGCGAGCTGCAACGGCGCAACCTGCGTTACGGCATCGTGACCATGTGCGTCGGTGGCGGGATGGGCGCGACAGGGTTGTTTGAAGCGGTGCGTTAAACCAGAAATGCGGGCCAGATGATCGTTCCCACGCGCAGCAAAGGAATGCCGCGCTGGACGCTCTGCGTCCGCTTCAACTTCTCTGTCGCTCGGCAGATCGCCTTCGCGGGGACATTGGTGGCATATCGCCAACTTCAGGTTGCGACCTGTACAGTCTCATTAGCGGCCGGTTCCAAACTGTAACTGTGTGGCGGGACGATCCAGGCCTAGAATGATTTTCTCGCGGTCTGGTTTTGGGGGCTCCATGCACATTTCGTCCGGTCGCTGGGTTTATGGATTGTTGCTCGCCTTGCTGACCGCGCTGCTGTGGGGGATCTTGCCGATCAAACTCAAGCAAGTGCTGCTGGTGATGGACCCGGTCACAGTGACCTGGTATCGACTGATGGTGTCCGGTGGTTTTCTGTTCATTTATCTGGCTGCAGTCAAGCGTTTGCCAAGCTTGCGAGTGCTCGGCCCACGGGGCGGCTGGCTGTTGTTGATGGCGGTCCTGGGGCTTGTGGGCAACTACGTGCTGTACCTGATGGGCCTGAATCTGCTCAGTTCTGGTACCGCGCAGTTGGTGGTGCAGATGGGGCCGATCCTGCTGCTGATCGCCAGCCTGTTTGTTTTCAAGGAGCGCTTCAGCCTTGGG
The DNA here is from genome assembly GCF_059422425.1 of Pseudomonas sp. GW821-FHT01E05. Classification (NCBI taxonomy): domain Bacteria; kingdom Pseudomonadati; phylum Pseudomonadota; class Gammaproteobacteria; order Pseudomonadales; family Pseudomonadaceae; genus Pseudomonas; species Pseudomonas sp. GW821-FHT01E05. Next base: position 82,526 of record NZ_JBWKWW010000011.1, on the reverse strand, counting down.
CAAGGCATTGGACTGCTGGTGCTATTGATCGGCTTCGGGCTGTTTTTCAATCAGCGTTTGAGTGAACTGCTGACGTCTTTGAGTGAATACACCGCTGGCGTCTTGCTGGTTCTGGCGGCGTCGGCGGTCTGGACCTTTTATGCCCTGGGTCAGAAGCAATTGCTCACGGTGTGGAATTCGTTCCAGATCATGATGGTGATCTACCTGTTTTGCGCGTTATTGCTGATGCCGTGGGTGCATCCGCTGGAGGCGCTGCAACTGAGCCCGCTGCAAGGCTGGCTGCTGCTCGGTTGCTGTTTGAATACGCTGATCGCCTATGGCGCATTTGCCGAGGCTTTGGCGCATTGGGAAGCCTCGCGGGTCAGTGCGACGCTGGCAATCACGCCGCTGGTGACCTTCGCTGCGGTGGCACTGGCTGCCAGGCTGTGGCCTGAATATGTGTATGCCGAGCAAATCAATGGTCTGGGTTATGGTGGTGCAGTGCTGGTGGTGTTTGGCTCGGCACTGGTAGCCCTCGGGCCATCGTTGATGGCCGGGCTAAAGGCCCGGCGGGTGCGGATGGCGGCGGGGTGATTGATTCAGCGCATTTCCTGTGGCGAGGCTGCTCTCTACCGTACAGCCACCTTCGATACCTTCACCACCGTCGGCTTGAGCACCAGCCACAATGCCGCGGCGATCAACACCCCGCCATACAGATGGGCCATGGACAATGGTTCATCAAGGAACAGCGCGCCCCACAACACGCCGAAGGGCGGGATCATGAAGGTCACGGTCATTGATTTGACCGGGCCAATCGAGCTGAGCAAGCGGAAGTACAGGATGTAGGCAAAGGCTGTGCAGACCAGCCCCAACCCCAGCAGCGACAACCAGACACTCCAGCCCCCCCAGCTTGCCGGTGGCTGGCTGATGGCGCTGTAACCGAACAGCGGCAACAGAAACAGCGTCGCGCCAAGCATGCTGCCCAACGCCGAGAGGCGACTGTCGAGCCCGCCTTGCTGATCGAGCCAGCGACGGGCGAGGAAACCGGCGAAGCCGTAACAGGTGGTCGCGAGGAGGCAGGCAAGGGCGCCCATCAGCAGTTCCATGTCGAAGGCCACAGGACCTGCGCGGGTCAGAATACCAACCCCGAACAGCCCAAGGCAGACACCGGCAATCTTCGCCGGGGTGAGCTTTTCGCTGAAGAACACACCGCCAATCAACACGCCCATCAGCGGCGTCGTTGCATTGAAAATCGCCGAGTAACCGGCCGGCAGCACTTGGGCGGCTACCGAATACATCGTTGCCGGAATCCCCGAGTTAATCACCCCGAGCAGCAGCACCGTCTTGAACTTGCCGCGAAAATCCCAGCTGACGCGCATCAGCGCCAGGATCACCAGCAACCCGGTGGCGGCAATCGATACGCGGAAAAAGGCAGTGGGGATTGTGCCAATCACTGGGGCGATGATGCGCATGAACAGAAAACTTGCGCCCCAGATGGCGGCAAGCAACAGCAAGCGCAGTATATCGACGGGGTTCACGGCTTGTTCCTTACTGAATTGGCGCGCAAGTGTCGCCGCAGGTGCGATGCATGGCAATGGTTGCTTTGCGTAACAATTGGCCTCTAAGCTCAGCTTCCAACGATAAGAAACATTCCCAGAGGTCTCTCTATGCCGCAGCAATGGCCAGCCGGCGACATCGCCCGAATGATCCTCGATGGCTTCGACGATTACCGCGAGCATTTCCGCCAGATCACCGACGGTGCCCGGGCGCGTTTCGAGCAGGCGCAATGGCAGGAGGCGCAGATCGCCTCAGCGGCGCGGATCAACCTCTATGAAGCGAAAGTCAGTGAAGTAGTCGGTCGGCTGCATGAGGCCTTCGATGCCGAGGCGCTGCTGGATGTAACGTTCTGGCCGCTGGTGAAAAGCGCTTACATCAGCCTGATCGACCTGCGCTTTGACGATGAGCTGTCCGAGACCTGGTACAACTCGACCTTCTGCGGACTGTTCAGCCATGACCTGATCAGCGACGGCTGCATGTTCATCCATACCACGCGGCCAAGCCTGCGCCGGGCCCGTGCTGCGCAAACCCGTACTTATAAGCCTGAGGGCGAACTGTCGAGCATGCTCGAGCAGATCTTCGTCGACTTCAGCTTCAGCGAGGCCTATGCCGATTTGCCTGGCGACCTGCGTCGGCACGAAGCCCAGTTGCGCGAGAACCTGCCGGACTGGGTCTGCAAGGACCCGCAGCTGAGCGTCGAGCTGTTTTCCTCGGTGCTGTACCGCAACAAGGGCGCGTATCTGGTGGGGCGCATCTACACCCAGGATGACCAATGGCCGTTGGTGATTGCGCTGCTGCACCGTGAAGGCCACGGGATTCAGATCGATGCGCTGATTACCGATGAAGCCGATGTGTCGATCATCTTTTCCTTTACCCGTTCGTATTTCATGGTCGATGTGCCGGTGCCAGCCGAGTTCATTGGCTTCCTCAAGCGCATTCTGCCGGGCAAGAACATCGCCGAGCTCTACACCTCGATCGGTTTCTACAAGCACGGCAAGTCCGAATTCTATCGCTCACTGATCAATCACCTGGCCAACACCGACGATCAGTTCATCATGGCCCCGGGTGTGCGCGGCATGGTCATGAGCGTGTTTACCCTGCCGGGGTTCAACACCGTATTCAAAATCATCAAGGACCGATTCTCGCCATCGAAGAACGTCGACCGCGCGACGGTGATCGAGAAGTATCGTCTGGTGAAAAGCGTCGACCGGGTAGGGCGCATGGCCGATACCCAGGAGTTTGCCGATTTCCGTTTTCCGCTGAGCAAGTTCGACCCGGCCTGCCTGGCAGAATTGCTGGAAGTGGCGGCCAAAACGGTGGAGGTCCATGGCGATACGGTGCTTATCCGTCACTGCTGGACCGAGCGACGCATGACGCCGTTGAACCTCTATCTGGAAAATGCCAACGAAGCGCAGGTTCGCGAGGCGCTGGAAGATTACGGCCTGGCGATCAAACAATTGGCGGCGGCTAATATCTTCCCCGGCGACATGCTGCTGAAGAACTTCGGCGTTACCCGTCACGGCCGCGTGGTGTTCTATGACTACGACGAAATCTGTTTTCTGACTGAAGCCAACTTCCGCCACATTCCGGCCCCACGCACGCCGGAAGATGAAATGGCCTCGGAACCGTGGTACTCGATCGGGCCACTGGATGTGTTTCCGGAAGAGTTCCCACCGTTCCTGTTCGCTGATTCCGGGCAGCGACGGTTGTTTGATCAACTGCATGGCGAGCTGTACAACGCCGATTACTGGAAAGGCCTGCAAGCGGACATTCGCGCCGGCAAGGTGATCGACGTGTTCCCCTATCGGCGCAAGGCGCTGGATAACGAATAGCCCCATCAGATCGTTCCCATACTCCGCGTGGGAATGCCTCAATGGACGCTCTGCGTCCGCTCTTGGGACGCGGAGCGTCCCGGGCTGCATTCCCACGCGGAGCGTGGGAACGATCAGGCACCCGCAATCCACAACAAATCTGCGACAATCGGCCCCCTGCACCACTAGACGACTTTTGCGTACCTGATGACTGACGAATTGCCCGCTATCGACCAACTGCTGAAAAACCTCGATCACGCCATGCTTGCCGACCGTCACCGGCTGCGGCGGCAGTTGCTTGAGCTGCGCAAAAAACCTGACGAGGACAAGCTGGCCCAGTGGGTCGCGCGTATGCAGGGGTCCTGTGAGCGGGTCGTGGCGCGGCGTGCCAGCCTGCCGCTGATTCGTTATGACGACAGCCTGCCGATTGCCGCCAAGCGCGACGAAATCAAAGAGGCGCTGCTCAAGCACCAGGTGCTGATCATTGCCGGCGAAACCGGCTCGGGTAAAACCACCCAGTTGCCGAAAATCTGCCTGGAAATCGGGCGCGGTCAGTACGGCCTGATCGGCCATACCCAGCCACGCCGTATCGCCGCTCGTAGCGTCGCCAGCCGGGTTGCTGAAGAGCTGGCGACACCGCTGGGTGCGCTGGTCGGTTATCAGGTGCGATTCGAAGATCAGAGCGATTCGAACACCCTGATCAAACTGATGACCGACGGCATTCTGTTGGCCGAAACCCAGAACGACCGTTACCTCGAGCGCTACGACACGATCATCGTCGACGAAGCCCACGAACGCAGCCTGAACATCGACTTCCTGCTCGGTTACCTGAAAACCCTGCTGCCGCGTCGCCCGGACCTGAAAGTCATCATCACCTCGGCGACCATCGACCTGGAGCGTTTCTCCAAACACTTCAATGACGCGCCGATTGTCGAAGTCTCCGGCCGAACCTTCCCGGTGGACACTTGGTATCGCCCGCTAACGCTGGAGCAGGACGAAGAGGGTAACCGCGTCGAAGACGACTTGACGGTGGATCAGGCGATCCTCGCGAGCCTCGACGAAATCGCCGCGTATGAACGCAGCGAGCGCCGCAGCCCTGGCGATGTGTTGGTGTTCTTGCCCGGCGAGCGGGAAATTCGCGACGCCGCCGACATGCTGCGCAAGGCCCAGCTCAAACACACCGAAATCCTGCCGCTGTACGCACGGCTGTCACCAGCCGAGCAGCAGCGAATTTTCCAGTCTCACCCGGGGCGTCGTGTGGTGCTGGCGACCAACGTTGCGGAGACCTCGCTGACGGTGCCGGGCATCCGCTACGTGATCGACAGTGGCACCGCGCGAATCAGCCGCTACAGCTACCGCGCCAAGGTGCAACGTCTGCCGATCGAAGCCATCTCCCAGGCCAGCGCCAACCAGCGTAAAGGTCGTTGCGGACGGGTCGAGCCGGGCATTTGCATCCGTTTGTACGCTGAAGAAGACTTTATCGGACGGCCGGAATTTACCGATCCGGAAATCCTGCGCACCAACCTGGCGGCCGTGATCCTGCAGATGCTGCATCTGCGCTTGGGCGAGATCACCGACTTCCCGTTTATCGAACCGCCGGATGGCAAGGCCATCAGCGACGGTTTCAACCTGCTGCAAGAGCTGTCGGCGGTCGATCGCGAAAGCCAGTTGACACCGCTGGGTCGGCAACTGGCGCGCCTGCCGGTGGACCCGCGCATGGGCCGTATGCTACTGGAAGCCGCCAAGTTGGGCAGTTTGCAGGAAGTCTTGATCGTCGCCAGTGCCATGTCGATCCAGGACCCGCGCGAGCGCCCACCGGAGCGTCAACAAGCCGCCGATCAGGCCCACGCGCAGTGGAAAGACGTGGACTCGGACTTCGCCGGTCTGGTCAATCTGTGGCGTGGCTTTGAAGAGCAGCGCCTGGCCCTGACGGCCAGTCCGCTGCGCAATTGGTGCCGCAAGAACTTCCTCAATTACCTGCGTCTGCGCGAATGGCGCGATTCCCATCGGCAGCTGAGTCTGATCTGCCGCGACATGCAGCTGAGCCTGAATAAAGAACCGGCGGATTACCCGAAACTGCACAAAGCCGTGCTGTCCGGTTTGCTCAGCCAGATCGGTCAGAAGACCGAAGACGGCGATTACCTCGGTGCCCGCCAACGACGCTTCTGGATTCACCCTTCATCGGGGCTTGGGAAAAAGCGCCCGCAATGGCTGATGACCGCCGAACTGGTGGAAACCACCAAGCTTTACGCGCGGATGGTGGCGAAGATCGAACCTGACTGGATCGAGCCGCTGGCCGGGCACTTGATCAAGAAGAACCACTTCGAACCCCATTGGGAGAAGAAGCGCGGGCAGGTTGTCGCCTTCGAACAAATCACCTTGTTCGGGCTGATTGTGGTTGGCCGGCGGCCGGTGCATTACGGGCCGATCGAGCCGGTGCTGTCCCGTGAGCTGTTTATTCGTGAAGGCCTGGTACGCGGGGAAATCCAGTCCCGAGCCAGGTGCCTGACCGCCAACACGCAACTGCTCGAGCAACTCGACGAACTGGAGGCCAAGGCGCGCCGCCGCGACATCCTGGCTGACGAAGAAACCCTGTTCGCGTTCTACGATGCGCGGCTGCCAGCCGATATCCACCAGACTGCGACGTTCGACAGCTGGTATCGCATCCACAGCCAGAAAGACCCGCAGTTGCTGGTCATGCGCGAAGAAGACGTGTTGGCCCGCGAGGCCAGCGAAGTGACCGCTGCGCATTATCCGGACACCTTGCATTTGGGTGATCTGGCGTTGGCCTTGAGCTACCACTTCGAGCCCAACCATCCACGTGACGGCGTGACCTTGCGGGTGCCGGCGCCATTGCTGCCGGCACTGCCCTCCGAGCGCCTGGAATGGCTGGTGCCGGGAGTGATCGAAGCCAAGTGCATCGCACTGGTGCGCAACTTGCCCAAGGCGCTGCGCAAGAATTTTGTGCCAGTACCGGACTTCGTCAAAGCCGCGTTACAGCGCATCACCTTTGCCGACGGCTCACTGCCTCACGCGTTGGGACGTGAATTGCTGCGCATGACCGGTGCGCGGGTCAGCGACGAAGCCTGGGCCGAATCGGCTCAGCAGGTTGAAGGCCATCTGCGGATGAACCTGGAGATTGTCGACGGTCAGGGCAAGTTCCTTGGCGAAGGTCGTGACCTGGCCGAGTTGACCGCGCGTTTCGCCGAGGCCAGCCAGGCCGCACTGGCTGTGCCGCAAACAGCGAAAAGCCAGCAGCCGGTGGAGGCCAGGGTCTTCGCCGCGGTGGCCGAAAAAACCCAACAGAAGATCGCCGGGTTGTCGATGACGGTTTATCCGGCGCTGGTGGAAGAGGGCGGTACGGTCAAGGAAGGACGATTCTCCACCGCCGCCGAGGCCGAGTTCCAGCATCGCCGGGCTTTGCAGCGCTTGTTGATGCAGCAACTGGCCGAGCCGGCGAAATTCCTGCGCGGAAAATTACCGGGAATGACCGAGCTGGGTTTGTTGTACCGCGAGCTGGGGCGTATCGAAAGCCTGGTGGAAGACATCCTGTTGGCCAGCCTCGATAGCTGCATTCTCGACGGCGAAGCCAACCTGCCGCGCGATGGCGCCGGGCTGGCTGCGTTGGCGGAACGCAAGCGTGGCGCCTGGACCGAGCACGCCGAGCGGTTGGCGAAACTGACGCTGGAGACGCTCAAGCTCTGGCACGGTCTGCAAAAGCGCTTCAAAGGCAAGATCGACCTGGCGCAGGCGGTGGCCCTCAATGACATCAAGCAACAATTGAGTCAGCTGGTGTATCAGGGTTTTGTCCGCGAAACGCCGGCTGTTTGGCTTAAGGAACTGCCACGTTTCCTCAAGGCCATCGAGTTGCGCCTTGAGAAACTGCCAAGCCAGGTGCAAAAGGATCGGGTCTGGAGTACCGAACTGGCCGGGTTGTGGACGCAATACCAGGCGCGGGCCAACAAACACGCCCAGGAAGGCAAGCGCGATCCGCAGCTGGAGCTGTATCGCTGGTGGTTGGAGGAGTACCGGGTTTCGTTGTTTGCCCAACAATTGGGGACCAGGGTACCAATCTCCGACAAGCGTTTAAGCAAGCAGTGGAGCCAGGTCGATCTGTAGGAGCACGGCTTGCCGGCGATGGCGGTCTCAAGGGCGCCATCGCCGGCAAGCCGTGCTCCTACAGGCATACCGCTGAGTTTGTGGCAGGCGTTTCATCCTGCAAAAAGGGGCCAAATGCCTGCGGTTATGGCAAACTTCGCAGTCATAAACGCCGGCCCCGCAGATTTGAGCCTTCGCAGCCTGGGCCGATTGGAATAAAGCGACGCAAGGTTTCATCCCCTCTGACGGGATCAGACCCTTTACGTGTTGGTACGTCAGTACCAATGCTTTCTGCCTGAACAGATTAGAGATATGAGCATGCATAACGTCGTCATCAGCGGCACCGGCCTGTACACCCCGGCCAACAGCATCTCCAACGAAGAGCTGGTGCAGTCTTTCAATGCCTATGTACAGCAGTTCAATGTCGATAACGCCGCTGCCATCGAGCGCGGCGAAGTTCAGGCGCTGACCGAATCCAGTGCTGCCTTCATTGAAAAGGCTTCGGGGATCAAAAGCCGCTTCGTCATGGATAAGGAAGGCATCCTTGACCCGCAGCGCATGACGCCGCGTCTGCCTGAGCGTTCCAACGACGAATGGTCGGTGCTATGCCAAATGGCCGTCGGTGCCGCCGAGCAAGCCTTGCAGCGCGCCGGCAAGACCGCCGCCGATATCGACGGCGTTATCGTTGCTTGCTCGAACCTGCAACGGGCCTACCCGGCCATCGCCATCGAAGTCCAGGAGGCGCTGGGTATTCAAGGGTTCGGCTTTGACATGAACGTGGCCTGCTCCTCGGCGACCTTTGGCATCCAGGCCGCCGCTAACAGTGTCCAGCTCGGCCAGGCCCGAGCGATTCTGATGGTCAACCCGGAAGTCTGCACCGGCCACTTGAACTTCCGCGACCGCGACAGCCACTTCATTTTTGGCGACGCCGCGACGGCAGTGATCATCGAGCGTGCCGATCTGGCAACGTCACCGTACCAGTTCGACGTTGTCGGCACCAAACTGCTGACCAGGTTTTCCAACAACATCCGCAATAACTTCGGCTTCCTCAACCGCGCAGCCGAAGAGGGCGTCGGTGCTCCAGACAAGCTGTTCGTGCAGGAAGGTCGCAAGGTTTTCCGTGACGTCTGCCCGATGGTGGCAGAGCTGATCGCCACCCACCTGGAAGAGAACACGCTCAGCGTCAGCGACGTGAAGCGTTTCTGGTTGCACCAGGCCAACCTCAGCATGAACCACCTGATCGTCAAGAAACTGCTGGGCCGTGAAGCCTCGGTCGAAGAAGCCCCGGTAATTCTCGACACCTACGCCAATACCAGCTCGGCAGGGTCGGTGATTGCATTCCACAAGAATCAGGACGATTTGCCGAGCGGCTCGCTGGCGGTGCTCAGCTCGTTTGGCGCGGGTTACTCGATTGGTAGCGTGATTCTGCGTAAGCGTTGATTTGTGTGAGGCGGGGGCAAGCCCCCCTCGCCACAAAAGCTCGCTTCCTACGGGAGTCATGGTTTATGGCACGAGGCATGAATGGCCGCAGCTGACGACACGCAACTGCTCGAACGCTTGCTGGTGGGTGAGCAGCGGGCTTACAAGGAATTGGTCAACACTTACCAGAGCGCCATGCGCGCTGTGGCCTATGCCATTGTCGGCAACCGCCATGCCGACGAAGTGGTGCAGGACGCCTGGCTGTCGGTCGTGCGTAACCTGGCCGGGTTTCAGGGGCGTTCGAGCCTCAAGACCTGGCTGCTGACCATCACCGCCAACTCTGCAAAAAGCCGTTACAAACAAAACCGTCGGGAAGTCCTGCTGGATGATTTACCGTCGCCCCACGGCACGATTGGGGATGAGCGGTTTTCCCCAGATGACGGTCACTGGCTAGTGGCTCCGTTCGCTTGGCACGAGGACACGCCCGATGCCCTGCTCACCGAAAATGAGCTGCGCGAGTGCCTGGAACATACCTTGCTGAGCCTCTCTGAACTGCAAAGCAGTGTGTTGCTGCTGCGCGAGCGCCAAGGCCTGGAGTTGGAGGAGATCTGTAATCTTCTGGAGATTTCGCTCTCCAATGTTCGTGTGCTGCTGCATCGGGCACGGCTGAAAGTCTTCGCTACGGTGGAGCATTTTGAGGAAACCGGCGAATGTTGACCTGTAAGGAACAAGTGGCGCGTTCCAGTGATTACCTTGATGGCCAGTTGAGCTTTCGTGAGCGTTTGATGGTGCGCCATCATTTGATGTTTTGCCCCAACTGCCGGCGCTTTATTCGTCAGATGCGCTTGATGCAGGCCACCTTGCGCGTGATGCCTGAACCTCCCGTCCCCGATGTTGACGACTTGGCCAAACGCCTGGCCGAAGAACGCAAAAGCAACCAATAGCCATTGCCGCAGTCGGCTACGAGGATGGCGATACAGCCGACGCCGCTTTCTTGCGTCGTGCTTTTCTGGAATTGGGCGGCACCGCCTACAAGGATTGGAAATACCAGATCAACTACGACTTCTCCCATAACTCGGGAACTGCGAACGACGGTTACTTCGACGAAGCGTCGATTTCCTGCGTCGGCTTCAAGCCGGTCACCTTCCGCGCCGGCCGTTTCGACGAAGACTTCGGTCTGGAAACTGACAAAGTCACCAACAACGACGGTGATGACAGCGGCGATGCACTTGTAGCTCGTGTGCAGTACGTGTTCCAAGCAAGGCTTAAAACCGAAACCGGCTCTTTCTCATCCGTTAAAGCTCCTTTCGTTTTGACCTCTCCTCGACAGGGTATTTTTATTTCGGCCGCAGCGGAGATGGGCGATACTCGGCGCGTCTGTGAGTCATGATCGTCGGGGAATGTGATGCCGTTACAACGTTTGGAGAGTCTGTCCGCAATCGCCTCTCAAGAATGGGATGCGCTGGTGCCCGACGGTCAGCCGTTCTTGCGACATGCCTTCCTCAGTGCACTGGAAGACAGTGGCAGCCTTGGTCCGCACTCCGGTTGGCAACCCGAGCATTTACTGCATGTTGAGGGCGGTCGATTACTTGCTGCACTGCCCAGTTACCGAAAATGGCACTCTTACGGCGAATACGTGTTCGACCATGGGTGGGCCGATGCCTGTGAGCGCGCCGGGATCGAGTATTACCCAAAGCTTTTGACTGCCGTGCCGTTCAGTCCGGTGAGCGGGCCGCGTCTGTTGGCCGCCAATGCACAGGATGGCTTCGAGTTGCTGAAAAGCCTGCCGGGGTATCTGGAAATCGAAGGGCTCTCCAGTGCTCATATAAATTTCACCGACCCGTTCACCGATGCCGCGCTGGCCGAGCAGCCGGGTTGGCTGCAACGTGTCGGCTGTCAGTACCACTGGCAAAACCGTGGTTACCGGGATTTCCAGGACTTTCTCGACGCCTTGAGTTCGCGCAAACGCAAGCAGATGCGCAAGGAGCGCGAGCAGGTCGCAGGGCAGGGCATTGAGTTTGAATGGCTCGAAGGACGGCAACTTGATCAAACGCAGTGGGACTTCGTTTATGCCTGCTATGCCAATACCTACGCAATACGCCGGCAGGCGCCGTACCTGACTCGGGAATTTTTCAGTCTGCTGGCCGAACGCATGCCCGAAGCCATTCGCGTGGTGCTGGCCAAACAAGGTTCACGGCCAGTGGCTATGGCGTTCAGTCTGGTGGGTGGCGACAGTTTTTACGGTCGCTATTGGGGCTGCCTGGCGGAGTTCGACCGCCTGCATTTCGAGACGTGCTTTTATCAAGGCATGGATTACGCGATTGCCAACGGTTTTCAACGGTTCGATGCCGGAGCTCAGGGGGAGCACAAGTTGATTCGTGGTTTCGAACCGGTGATCACCCATTCCTGGCACTACCTGAGGCATCCGGGTTTGAAGGCGGCGGTGAAGGACTTCCTGCAACAGGAGCGACTCGGCGTGCTGGCGTATGCCGAGGAAGCGAGAACCGCTTTGCCGTATAGGCAAGACTGATCCTCGCTGATCCCTGGATCAGCGGTCTTCCTTGCCCAACCAGCGCCAGGTCACGCCGTCAATGACCGCACCGAGGATCGGCGCCAGCCAGAACATCCACAGTTACTGAATCGTTCATCGCGAACAAGCCCGCTCCCACAGGGTCAGCGTCAATCACGCAGCTCAATCGATACCGACAAACCCACCGGTCTGGTGCTGCCACAACCGCGCATACAAACCGCCGTGGGCGAGCAGTTCGCTGTGGCTGCCGGTTTCGGCGATCCGGCCTTTTTCCAGCACCACCAAACGGTCCATTCGGGCAATGGTGGAGAGCCGGTGGGCGATGGCGATCACGGTTTTACCTTCCATCAGGGTTTCCAGGCTTTCCTGAATGGCCGCTTCGACTTCAGAGTCCAGCGCCGAGGTGGCTTCGTCCATGATCAGTATCGGCGCGTCCTTGAGCAGCACCCGGGCAATGGCGATCCGTTGGCGTTGACCACCGGAGAGTTTCACGCCGCGCTCACCGACGTGGGCGTCGAAACCGGTACGGCCCTGGGCATCGGAAAGATGTGGGATGAACTCGTCGGCGCGGGCCTTGCGCACTGCTTCCCAGAGTTCTTCATCGGTGGCGTCGGGTTTGCCATAGAGCAGGTTGTCGCGGATCGAGCGGTGCAGCAGCGAGGTGTCCTGGGTGATCATGCCGATTCGCTCACGCAGGCTTTCCTGGGCCACTTCGGCGATGTTCTGGCCATCGATCAGAATTCGTCCGCCTTGCAGGTCGTAAAGACGCAGCAGCAGGTTGACCAGGGTCGATTTGCCCGCGCCAGAGGGGCCGATCAAGCCGATTTTTTCGCCGGGTTTGATCGTCAGGTTGAGGTCGCTGATGATTCCGCTTTTCTTGCCGTAGTGGAAATCGACGTGATCGAAACGGACTTCGCCGCGTGCCACTTCCAGGCGCGGGGCCTGTTCGCGGTCGGTCACGCTGACGGGCTGGGCGATGGTTTGCAGGCCGTCCTGGACCATGCCGATGTTTTCGAAGATGCCATTGACCACCCACATGATCCATCCGGACATGTTGACGATGCGGATCACCAGGCCGGTGGCCAGCGCGATGGCGCCGACCGAGATCAGCGACTGGGTCCACAACCACAGGGCCAGGCCCGTGGTGCAGACGATCAACAGGCCGTTCATGCCGGTGATGACCACGTCCATGCTGGTGACGACGCGACCGGCCAGCTGGGACTTTTCCGTTTGCTCTTCGATGGCTTCGCGGGCGTACTGTTGTTCGTAGTGGGTGTGGGCGAACAATTTGAGCGTGGTGATATTGGTGTAACCGTCGACGATCCGTCCCATCAGCTTCGAGCGAGCGTCGGAGGACACCACCGAGCGCTGTTTGACCCGCGGCACGAAATAGCACAGCGCGCCGATGTAGCAGGCGATCCAGCTCAGCAACGGGATCATCAGGCGCCAGTCGGCCTCGGCGAACAGCACCAGCGAACTGATGGCGTAGATCAGCACGTGCCACAATGCGTCCACCGCTTGCACGGCTGAGTCGCGCAGGGAGTTGCCGGTCTGCATGATCCGCTGGGCGATGCGCCCGGCGAAATCGTTCTGAAAGAAGTTGAGGCTTTGTTTGAGCACGTAACTGTGGTTCTGCCAGCGAATCATGCTGGTCATGCCGGGGCTGAGGGTCTGGTGCACCAGCAGGTCGTGCAGACCGACGAAGAACGGACGCAGGATGAGGGCGACCACCGCCATCCAGATCAGCTCGATGCCGTGAATCTTGAAGAAGTCGGTATTCGGCGTGCCTTGGGCCAGATCGATGATCCGGCTCAGGTAACTGAACAGCGCGACTTCGATCAGCGCACCGAACAGGCCGACGATGAGCAGGGCGGCAAAACTTGGCCAGACCTGACGCAGGTAATAAACGTAAAAGGGTAGAACCGTGTTCGGCGGAGCCGCTGTCGGAGCGTCGCGGAAAATATCGATCAGTTGTTCAAAACGACGATAGAGCATTGGTTCTAACGCCCGCGAGGCGGGCTCTCCTTTCTAAAATGTGAACGGCACTTCAAAAGAACTGCCGCTCAAGACTCCTGTGTAGCTTAGTCGATGCGCTTGGCCGACTTTATCAACACGGGGTCGGCTGGCACATTCTGCATGCCGTTTTTGGTGGTGGTCTGGGAGTTGACGATGATGTCCACCACGTCCATGCCTTTGACCACTTTGGCGAATACTGCGTAACCGGCATCACGGCCCGGGTCGAGGAAGGCGTTGTCGGCCACGTTGATGAAGAATTGGCTGGTGGCCGAATCCGGGTTCGAGGTGCGAGCCATCGACAGGGTGCCGCGTACGTTATGCAAGCCGTTGCTGGCTTCGTTCTTGATCGGCGCCTTGGTGTCTTTTTGCTGCATCTGCGCGGTGAAACCGCCGCCCTGGGCCATGAAGCCCGGAATCACGCGGTGGAAAATGGTGTTGTTGTAGAAGCCGCTATCGACGTACTCAAGGAAATTTTTGGTACTGATCGGAGCCTTGACCGGGTCCAATTCGATTTCGATCTGGCCATTGGTGGTCTCCAGCAAAACGTGCGGCGCCGTGGCTGGTGTGGCGGCCATCAGGTTAGCGGCAAACAGAGCGGAGCCGGCGAGGAGGGCGATTTTCTTTAGCATGGGTCAGTGATCCTGGGTGGTGGTGTCAACTGCGGTTAGAAACTCGAGCAGGGTTTGGTTGAAGCGTTCTGGTTGATCCAGTGGGGTCGCGTGGCGGGAATCGGCGATCACCACCAGCCGCGCATTGGGCAACAGTTTTACATAGGCCTCTTTCAGCGCGACCGGCGTGTAGTCACGGTCGGCGCTGACGATCAGGGTTGGACAGATAATACGGGAAAGTCGTTCCTGCACGCCCCAGCCGATGATTGCATCGAAGCTGGCGAGATAAGCACGTTTGTCGTTTTTTGCCCAGCGCTGGGCTATTTTTCTACGCAGCCCGGCTTGTTCCGGTTTGGGGAAAAGCTTCGCGCCCAGCGCCGTGCCGATGGCGCTCATGCTCACGACGCGCATCAGGCTCCAGCGCTTGAACCACTGCCAATATTCATCCGGCGTCTGCAGTTTTACCTGGGGTGCGCTGTTGACGATGCACAGGCTCTTGAGCAACTGCGGCTGGTCCACCGCCAGCTGAAAGCCAATCATGCCGCCCATGGACAGCCCGACCACATGGGCGGGGCCCAGGTTCAAGTGCTCGATCAGGGCGATCAGGTCAGCGCTGAAGCCGGCAATGCTGTAGCGCTCGAGGGGCTTGTCGGAGCGACCATGGCCACGAGCATCCGGGACGATCACCCGGTAGCGAGCCGCCAGCGCGGGGATCTGATCCTCCCAATCCAAGGCGCTTGAGCCCAGCCCGTGTAGCAGTAGCACGGGTTCGCCGTGACCATATTCTTCGTAGTGCAGGGTGCAACCTTCATGTTCGAAATAGGCCATGGCGGAACTCCTGTTCGGGCTTACCGGGTTTCAGGCTTGCTGTGGGGCGGCGAAGGGCGCATCCAGCGGCGCCGTGTCAAAGGTGCGCAGCAGTTCGATGAGAATCTGCGTGGCCGGGCCCAGTGGTTTGTCCTTGTTTGAATACAGATAGAACGTGGGGTGACGACTGCCGCCCTGATCCAACGGTAGCAGCTTGAGCAGGCCTTCCTTGAGTTCACGTTCAATCAGGTGCCGTGGCAACCAGGCGAACCCCAGGCCGCTGCCGACGAAGGTCGCGGCGGTGGCCAGGCTGCCGACGGTCCAGCGCTGTTCGGCGCCGAGCCAGCCGACGTCCCGCGGTTGCTGGCGGCCAGAATCGCGGATCACCACTTGCAACTGGCTTTCCAGGTCCTGGAAATTCAACTCGCGGTTCAGCCGATGCAGTGGGTGTTCCGGGTGAGCCACGGCGACGAATTCCACTGCACTCATTTCTGTGCCCAGGTAACCGGGAATGCTGAAGCCACTGATGGCCAGGTCGGCGACGCCTTCGAGCAGCACCTCTTCGACCCCGGACAGCACTTCTTCGCGCAAGCGCACGCGACAGCCACGGCTTTGCGGCATGAACGCCGTCAGAGCGCGCACCAAACGGGCATTCGGGTAAGCGGCATCGACCACCAGCCGCACTTCAGCTTCCCAGCCTTGCTCCATATGGTGCGCCAGGTCCTCAAGCTGGCTGGCTTGTTTGACCAGTTGCCGGGAACGGCGCAACAACACGCCACCGGCTTCGGTCAGCACGGCTTTGCGGCCGTCGATACGCAAGAGGGGTACGCCGAGCTGGTCCTGCATGCGCGCCACGGTATAGCTGACGGAGGATTGTGAGCGGTGCAGCGCTTCGGCTGCCTGGGCAAAGCCACCGTGGTCGACCACGGCCTGCAGTGTCCGCCATTGATCAAGGGTAACGCGGGGCGCTTTCAAGATGAGCTCCTCTTGTCCTAAGCTGGCTGTCCATATTGGAGACTGCCGAATGAGAAAAATCTGTTGCGTGTTGCTGGCGATGCTGCCGCTCAGTGCGTTTGCCTACCCCATCGATGTCGAGAAGCAGCTCAATGGTTTGAGCGTTGACTACACCACTTACGCAACCGACTACGACATGGGTGCCATCACCCTGAACAACTACGGCACGGTGCCGGTGGAATGCTCGGTGGTGTTTCGCAATGGTCCGGAGTCACCGCGCACACGACGGGTCATTGTGGAGGCCGGTAAACGCAGTGATGTCTCGGCCAGGTTCAACCGCAAGATCATCAAGCTGCGGATTGCACTCAGCTGTACGCCGCCCAAGTGAGGCAGCACGGAGCAGGTCTGCCGGGCATGCTCCGCTTATAAACGAATTTATAGATGGGTTATAGCAGTTATTTGCGCTTTTTCATCGATACGACTCTGTTTAATCTCCACTCCATCGACTTACAGCATTCACCGATGGAGGCTACAACCCATGTCCCGCGTACTGATCATCGAAAGCAGCGCTCGCCAGCAAGATTCGGTTTCACGCCAACTGACCCAAACCTTCATCAGCCAGTGGAAAACCGCTCACCCTGCTGACCAGATCACCATCCGTGATCTGGCGATCAACCCGGTTCCGCACCTGGATGCCAACCTGTTGGGCGGCTGGATGAAACCTGCCGAACAGCGCAACGAGATCGAACACGCCTCCCTTGAGCGCTCCAACCAATTGACCGATGAGCTGCTGGCCGCCGACGTGTTGGTGATGGCCGCGCCTATGTACAACTTCGCCATCCCGAGCACGCTGAAAGCCTGGCTGGACCATGTGCTGCGTGCCGGCGTGACCTTCAAATACACCGAAACCGGCCCGCAAGGCCTGCTCACTGGCAAGCGTGCCTATGTGCTGACCGCTCGTGGCGGCATCTATGCCGGGAGCGCCGCCGATCACCAGGAACCCTACCTGCGTCAGGTCATGGCATTCATCGGGATCCACGACGTCGAGTTCATTCACGCCGAAGGCATGAACCTGGGGGGAGACTTCCACGAAAAAGGTCTGAACCAGGCTAACGCCAGGCTCGCCCAGGTCGCCTGAGGTGTTAATCACCGGATAATCGCCTGATGGTTTAGTAGCGCCATTGTGCACTCCCTTCAAGCCGGTTCGCGCATCGAACCTCCCTTTGCACTTGTTGCCCCTGAGTGCTCCTGCCCGATCGACGCCAACGCGAGATCGGGTTTTTTTTGTCTGTGATTTCACTGCCAGTCGCAAAACCGCTATCGTCGCCGCCATTCGAGACGAGGCGCGTATGGGCTATCTACTTTTTGTCACGCTGATTCAGGCGTTTTCCTTCAGTTTGATCGGCGAATACCTGGCCGGCCATGTCGACAGTTACTTTGCGGTGCTGGTGCGCGTGCTGCTGGCCGGGCTGGTGTTCATTCCCTTGACCCGCTGGCGGCAGGTTGAACCGGCCTTCATGCGCGGGATGCTGTTGATCGGCGCGTTGCAGTTTGGGGTGACCTATGTCTGCCTGTACCTGAGCTTCCGCGTGTTGACGGTGCCGGAGGTGTTGCTGTTCACCATTCTTACACCGCTGCACGTGACGCTGATCGAAGATGCGCTGAATCGCCGCTTCAATCTCTGGGCACTGGTGGCGGCATTGGTCGCGGTGCTCGGCGCGGCGGTGATCCGCTATGACCGGATCAATCCGGACTTCTTTATGGGCTTCTTGTTGCTGCAACTGGCTAATTTCACCTACGCCGCAGGGCAGGTGCTTTATAAGCATCTGGTAGCACGTTACCCGAGCGATCTGCCGCATTACCGGCGCTTTGGCTATTTCTATCTGGGAGCACTGGCAGTGGCGTTGCCGGCGTTTGTGCTGTTCGGCAAGGCGAATTTCCTGCCCGAGGCGCCGTTGCAATGGGGCGTGCTGGTGTTCCTTGGCCTGGTGAGTACGGCATTGGGCCTGTACTGGTGGAACAAGGGCGCGTGCCTGGTCAATGGCGGGACGCTGGCGGTGATGAACAACCTGCATGTGCCGGTGGGGCTGTTGATCAACCTGCTGATATGGAATCAGCACGAAACGTTGGGGCGGTTATTCTTTGGTGGGCTGGTGATTCTGGGGGCGGTGTGGATTAGCCGATTCGGTGCGAGGCGTGCCGCAGGTTGCCCTTCGTAGAAGCGGGCAAGCCGTGCTCCTGCAAGGGCAGTGTTATTACATCGAACGCTTTTCAGATTCGGGGATGTAGCCCGCCCCAACACCACCGGTAACAACCCGGCGCGCAAATCGTTGCCGCTCGGTTGCTGATACACGCTCAAACCAAATTCCGGCAAAACCGCCAACGGGTAATCGAAGATATCACCCTGATGACGTGATGGTCACGGCGATACCTGTGCTGGTCACTATTGCGGTCAGCAATTTGCTACGTAATGCTTGTCAGCACACAGAGCAAGGCATCATCACCATTTACTTGAACTCATCTCAAATTGTTGTGGAGGACAGCGGTACGGGGTTACCCGATGCAGTACAAGCCCGCCTCTTTGATCGGTTTGTTCGCGGTGACGATGATTTCACGGGCGGTTCGGGCTTGGGCCTATCGTCAAACGTGTTGCAGATCACCTTGGATGGGGAGTTCGACATGAACCCGACCCGAATGGCGGCAGCCGTTTCACCTTGCAGCTTCCCGATGTTGTGTAGTTTTCCGGCAACCGCAAAATTGACACACCGCACGCATACAGATTGATCCGTCAGAAAAGGACCTGCACTCCCCACCATAAGCAAGAGTACTGAATGAAAGGCATCCTTGAACACCTACGCCGTTGGGCTAAAAACCTCAAGCGTCAAACCATGGTTCTCTGGTTTTGTTATCAGCATCCACAAACCCCATGGCTGCCCAAGTGGATTTCAGTTTTTGTGGTGGCTTACGCACTGAGTCCAATCGATCTCATTCCCGATTTCATTCCTGTACTCGGCTATCTGGACGACGTAATCATTCTGCCGCTCGGCATTCTGCTCGCTATCCGATTGATGCCGCCGCTTGTGCTTGAGGCGTGTCAGCTAAAGGCTAGCGAGTGGGAGGAACGTCACGTGAAGCGCCCGGTGAGTAAAGTGGCGGCGGTGCTCATCGTTTTAGTTTGGCTGGCAGCCCTGGCGGGCGTTTGGTTAGCCTACAAACACTATTAAGTAGCAGAGTTTTTCATTGCTTTTCGGGTGTTTTTGGTAGAACGAGACAGGCGCATCCTTCACTCTTCTCTGGGAGGAGGGCGCTTGTTGATAACTGTGTGCTTTGCGCATCAAGCAGGTAAGCCCACTTGCTGCGGTTTGTTGAACTTCTTACTCCCGTTCCAACATGTCGATGATTGGGCAGGCCACCCCGTCGTTGCCAACATCACACTGCTGAACCAGTCCTCCCAACGCCTGCCGCATGGCGGCGAGGTCGGACATCTTCTGATTGATCAAGGTCAGCTTGCGGACAGCCAAGGCTCGTGTCTCGGCACATGCATGCACAGCATCGAGTCGAAGCAATCCGCTGACTTCTGCCAGCGTGAAACCGAGGGCTTGCGCCCGCTTGATGAAGCGCACGCGCTTTACCGTGTCGGGTGGGTAACGCCGATGACCGCGAAGCGGCTTTGGGGGCTCTTCCAGCAGACCGCGCCGCTGGTAATAGCGGATCGTCTCGATGTTCACGTCAGCAGCCTCCGCCAGCTTGCCGATGGTCAGTTCGGTCACCATTGCATTCTCCTTGACTCCGTACCTGAGTACGGGATCTAGAATGATACATGGGCAATCGGATTTAAGGCGTGAACAGGATGCAACTCACTGGGAAAGGCTCGTTGATCGCGGGCGTACTGGCTGCTATTGGCGCGTCGGTGTGCTGTGTCGGCCCCCTCATATTGCTAGCACTCGGCATCGGCGGAGCATGGGTAGGAAACCTGACGGCCATGGAGCCATACCGGCCCCTGTTTATCGGGTTGACGCTGCTGTTCCTTGGTCTGGCCTTGCGCAAGCTCTATGTGGTGCCACAAGTCTGCGCACCGGGTACGCCCTGCGCCGACGCTCGAACCATCAAGCGGCAGCGGCTCACGTTCTGGATCGTCGCCATATTGCTGCTCGGTCTACTCGCCGTACCGTCACTGGCCCCACTGTTCTACTAGGAGTCCCTCATGCGCAAACTACTCATGGCCATGCTGACCGCCATCCCCTTCGCGGTGCTGGCTGCAACTCCCCAGACGGTCACGCTCGATGTACAGAACATGACGTGTGAGCTGTGTCCGATCACGGTCAAAAAGTCGCTGGAAAAAGTTCCCGGAGTGAGCTCGGTCAAGGTCGATTTCGACAAGAAGACAGCCATCGTCACCTACGACGCTGACCAGTCCCGGCCCGAAGCACTGACCGGGGCAACCACAAACGCTGGTTATCCTTCGACCGTCCATAAGTGAGGTTTTAATGAACACCGTCGTTCTTGAGTCCGTGCTGACCTGCCCGCAATGCGGTTTTGCCAAGCTGGAAACCATGCCTACCAACGCTTGCCAGTTTTTCTACGAATGCGGCAATTGTAAGGCGCTGTTGCGCCCTAATGCGGGCGACTGCTGTGTGTTCTGTTCGTTCGGCTCGGTGAAGTGTCCGCCGATCCAGCAGCAGCGTGAATGCTGCACGCCAGTGCACTGACCACATAGCCCTCATGCCGAAGTTTTACCTGAACACCGGCGTAGATGCATAAAAAGCGACGCCCGTCTTGGCGGTATACCTGATAGCCAAGCACTCACCGCGATCAATTGGACATTGTTTTCTGTGTCTTACCGTGGCGTACCAACATGATGCTTTCGTTGCGGCCGGGGTCGCTCCGACACCTTTTTATGAAGATCAGACCTCGGCACGGAAGGGGGATCGTCCGGCTTAAAGGCTTTACGCGAAGGCGACACTCTGGTCGTGTGGAGGCTTGATTGCTTCGCACGCAACCTCCGTCACCTGATCAATCAAACAGAGCAATCCATAACTATCACCGGGTACGCGCAGTTCTCCACTGGTGACAATGCTGCAATCAGGCGTCGCCTAGCAGGTGCTTGCGAATTAACCCGTCCAGCGAGAGTCGGCCGGGGCCGCGCGCCAGCAGTACCAGCAGCATGGCGACCCACTGGATATGGGTTGGCCACGCCAGTGGAAAGACGAATACCTCGATGACCGTGGTCATGCCAAGCAGGACGGCAGCCGTGGGCCGGGTGAGCAGACCGAGGATCAACAGCACCGGTGACGTGAGTTCGATCGATACCGTGATATACGCCGCCACTTCCGGCGGTAGAAGCGGCAACTGGTACTCGTCGGTGAACAACGCAACGGCCGTGTCCCAGCTGGCGAGCTTGGTCATGCCCGAGTTCCAGAACACCGTAGCCACCGCTAGTCGCAACGCAATGGCAAGGAACCAATAGGGAATGCGCTCGAGCCAGTGCAAGGCCCGCACGTAAAACGTGAGGGCTAGCCCGCGCGGCGCAGCCGGGTGGTTCATGGCAACTCCGTTAGCGATTGAATCGGCCCAGACTGCGAAGCCTGGCTGAACCCGGCAAAGCAGCCTTGTGCCAGGAGACTGGCCAGTGCAGCAGTGGCATCGATGCCGGGATGATCATCGAGGGCAAGGCCCAGCATGCATCCCGAACACAGCGCACGGCTAAAGCGCCAGACCATCCCGTCGACGCGGTCAACCCGAACGCCAGAGCCCCCCCTCTGAACCATCAGGTAGGTCGGACAGCCCGACAGGTCGATCGCCGTCAACGCTGCCTCATCATCCATGAGTACCGCATGCCAGATGGTGTCAGCAGGGTAGCCGGTTCGAATCATGCTGACGGATGGGTGAGGCACAAAGCTGAGCCAAGCGTATTGCGTAGCCTCGACTGCACGCAGCGACGCAATTGTCAGCGCCGGTGCATCGGCTGCGTGAAGGGCGCAGCTGACGGCCCATTCGAGTTGTGCCACATCGGACAGGTAAGGCACCGAAGCGCACGGCGCAAACCGTCCGAGAAAGGCCGAAAAATCGCCGCCGAACTCATCGAGGTAGCTGCTGCGGGGCGGCCGCTGCGTGATGTACTCGCGTGCCGCCGCGTCGAAAAACTCAGTGCCCACCAGCCGGTCGACAGCCGGGTAAGACAGGCGAAGCGCGCGTATCAGGGTTTGCGCGAAGGTGTTCCGGTAGACCGACAGACGCTCCTGCGCAGCGATCCCGTTGGCAACGACGTGTGCCACGGCATCGACGTTGTCACAATCGACGATGCTGCGCCGCACCGCATCCTGCAACTCACGCAAGGACGGCATGATCGTTCCTTGGCGCTGAATGCGCGAGGTAGCACTCGGCGTGTGTGGCCTCTTCGATCAACACGTCCAGCGGAGGGATATGGGTGTCCCACTCGATTAAAGTCGGAACCGGGCCGAAGCGGGCCAGCGCTTCTTCATAGAGCGCCCAGACGGCAGGTGCGACACGCGAGCCATGGTCGTCGATGCGCAGCATGGCGCCGGAATCGAGCGCTACGACTGAGTGGCCCGCCAGATGTATCTCGCCGATCGCGGCCGGTGGTAGTGCCCGCAGGTAGGCCGACGCATCCCAGCCATGGTTCTGCGCGCTCACATAGATGTTGTTGACGTCGCACAGAATCCCGCAGCCCGTACGTGCGGCGACGGTCGACAGAAACTCCCATTCCGGAATCGTCGAATGACTGAACTGCAGGTAGGTTGAAGGGTTCTCGAGCAGAATTTGCCGACCCAGCCGCGTCTGCGCCTGCTCGACGTGCTGACAGACGACGTCGAGCGCCTCTTCCGTCATCGGTAGTGGCAGGAGATCGGCGAGATACGTCTGTCCGACTACGCTCCACGACAGGTGTTCCGAGATCAGGCCGGGTTCGATGCGCTCGCTTGCACGGCGCAGGCGCTCGAGATGGATGGGGTCGAGTCCGTCCGCGCTACCCAGTGACAGGCCGATCCCGTGAAACGAGACCGGATAGTCGCGCCGCAGCGTTTCCAGATAGTGTAGCGGCGTGCCGCCCCCCATGTAGTTTTCTGCGTGCACTTCCAGCCAGCCGACCGGTGGATGCGTATCGACGAAGATCTGATGATGCGGGAAGCGCAGCCCGACCCCCGCTGAAGGCGGGATCGGGCCGGACGTCGCGCACCGGCCGGATTGAGACAGACTCATGGCCGCGCTCTCCGTCGATCAGGTGGATTTCATTGCCCCGCCCGCGATCTTGCCGCACACCCCGGCGGGCAATAGCACGAACGATTTCGTGTCGCGCGCCTGGCTGGCCTGGCCGGCGCAGGAATGGGTGCCTTCGGCACAGTCGTTTTTTGCGACGGCATTGATCCCGTAGCATTTTTCGAGGTGATTTTTCTGCATTTTCATCATGTTTTCTTTCACCATCGGTGGCGCATTCGACATGTCTTTCATCTCCTGCGCGCCGGCCGGTAAACCCTGCATGGCGAGCGCCAGCCCCATCGCGGCAGACAACGTGGTGGCGGCGTAAAGTCGACGGTTCATAGCTCAGGATCCTGACGTGAGCGGCCTCGATGCGAGACCGGTATCGAATACTTCGTCAGCGGCGGCAAAAGGTTACAGGTCGACCGCGAAGGACGCATCGCCTGCCGCGAGACAGCCCGATCAGCGAAGGGCGCACACCGTCCGTTCTGGCACCAGATAGCGCCGGAACAGTGAAAGCAAGGTCATGAATAGCAGTACGCTGCCAAATTGCCAGACGATCACCATCAACGCGGCGTCTTCCGGATGGAAAAGCCGCAATGCCACGTTGGCGAGCGCCGCAGACGCCAGGCTGCCCCACCACACCGCACAGGGGGCGGGCAGGCGTGCACCACGCCGGATCGCAAGCACGATCGCCAGTGCCGGGACAGCACCGGTCATCGCGATGGCCGGCAGGCACATGAGGTCGGAATGAAACGCCATCCCGCTCAACCCCAGGCGCATCCATTCGTCCCAGCACTGATGGCCCAGGGTCGCGATCCATAGGGTCAGCGGAGCCATGGGAGTCCACAGCTTCCAGCCCGGCTCACCCGGCACACAGGTGACGAGCGCGGCCCAGCCAGCTATTAACGCCGTGGCCAGCGACGCCAGTTCCTGTGTCAGGAAAACCGGCTCGGCGAACTTCACCCCGATATCCGGACGCATCCCCATTGCGCCGACCATAAGCGCCATGACTGGCACCGACACGGCAAGCCACCCGATCAAACGCCAGGCGGGGGGCAGCAGGCGTCGAACCGGCTTCAGATCCGCCGCGAGCACATCAATGAGTTCATCGGTTTTCATGTCACTTAATCAGCAGCAGGTCGTGAAGTCTTTTCAACGCCCGATGAGTGGCCACCTTGAGCGCTGCAATGCTCATCCCGGTCGCTGCCGACGCCTCCTTGAGCGACATTTCCCGCTGCTTGAGCAGTTCGATCGCCTGCCGCTGGCCTTGAGGAAGCGAGGCGATAGCCTTTCCCAGCGTTTCCGTGTCCACCGGGGGTTCGTAAGTATCATTCGTCGGCTCGATCGCAAAGGTTACGTCGAGCGCGTCAACCACGAGTTCTTTGCGGTCTGTCCGCGAGCGGCGCCTCACGCCGTCCACGAGGCGCCGCCGCAGGATCGCCGTCAGCCACGGCATGAAAGGGCGAGTCGGATCATAGGTATGGCGGATCAAATGAAGCGTCAGCAGCGTGTCCTGGACTACGTCCTCAATATCGGCGGGTCTGCCCATCGGCCATCCCTGGCGGGCCAGCCGACGCAGGATTGGGGTAACCTCGCGCAGTAGTCGCGTGTATTTTGCCTGATCGCCAAGCTGGGCCGCAGCCATCAACGACGCCAGATGTGAATCGTCTTGATGCATCGCACGGGTTGTCCTCAAGGATGTCTCAAGAGTCAGTCGTGCTCGACTATCGGAGTGAGCAGCCATGGCCTCGACAAGGCCTGGCCCAAAGCCGTTGGCCAAAGCGAACGACTTGAAACCCCTGGAGAGGAGACAGTACAACTGTAGCTCAAGGCCCTTGGACAGTTACTCGAAAATCGGTATACAACCAGTAAAGTAAGATACCCGCGCCAGCGCGGTGTAGGTGTCGGAACGCATGTCCATAGGTTCGGTGGCGAGCCGGATGGATTCGCCAGGTTCACGAGTCGACAGCTGCATGAATGTGCTACCGGGGTTCCATAATCCGTAGTACCGGGTGCCCGTCGATATCCTTGAGCGGAAAATACGAACGGTGCGTCGAGGCATCGACGGCAACGACGTGCGCATACGGTCCCACGCTGCCATTGCCGACTTTCGTGACGACTGTGTCCTTGACGTGGAACATCGACACAATACCGGCCTCTGCAGCCACATAAAGTGTGCTCAGCACAGGATCGAACGCAAGCACATCAGGGGTTCCCCCCGTATCGAACTCCTGGATAATCCGCATCGTGTGCATGTCCAGTACGAGAAGCTTGTCGTTACCTTCGCACGCGATAAAGGCAAGCCGGTCACGCGGATCGATCAACAAGCCATGGTTGCCACGCGCGCCCGGCAGATCAATGCGCGCCACGATTTGGTCGGTCGCGGGATCTATCTCGATAAGTTGCCGACGTGTCTGGATATTGACGAAGATGTGTCGTGATACCGGGTCATATTGTGAATTGCCGACTTTACCTCCCAGCGGAATCGTCGCGACACGGGTGTTGGTGCGCACGTCGATCACCGTTTCGGTCTCGCCGTTTTCATTCGATACGTAAAGCTTGTGAACATCGGGCACATAAGCCATGCCGTCGGGATAGATGCCGCCCGGTATGCGACCGACAACAGCCAGGGTCGCTTCGTCAATCACAACGATTTCGTTGGTGCCTGTCGCCGACGCATAGACGCGCGACAACTCAGCAATAGCGAGCACACCGTGTACCGACGAGACGTTCGCAATGCGCCCAACGACGCGGGACTCACGCATGTCAAAGGCGATAACTTCGCCGTCACCAAGATGTGCGATGAACAACAGCTTGCGCTCTGGATCGTAGCTCTCGTAGTCGAGCCGAGTGGCGCCACCGGGCAATGGAATGTCGGTGACGTGCCTCAGTGGCAAGTCGCTAGTCGGCGGCTCGTCTGCCGCCTGACAGTAACGAAGGCTTGCGAAGTCCATAACGGCTAGCGCAGTCAACAGGGCGGCGAGGACTGGCAGAGCGAAACGTCGATTGTGCCGTATGTTCATGAGACCCTCTTCTGCTCGGGCAGGGCGGGTTCAATCGCCCTGCCTTTGTCCCAGTCATGCAGGATTAGAACGTTCAGTGTTCCGCTGATCATGAGCCTGGCCCCGCTCTGGGCTGCAGTGTGAACAAGCCTCTTCACATCTGCGCAGGCCAGTTATGCGACTCGCCCTGACACTCCTTGCACCAGGCATACAGCGCGTCATACATGATCAAACCCTGTGCCAGCATTTCGTGGTCATCGGCATAGCGCTGCGATAGCCCCAGTGAAATTGCGTACAGCCCGGCCGACTGCGGCGTCAGGTCCAGGCGGGAGGTATCTGCGCCGCGCACGATTCTGGCCAAATGCTGCAAGGCGGGATCACGGAGCTGATACTTCTTCAGGAACGCATCGAAGCTGCATAGCTCTCCTTCGTGGGAAAGCTCAACACCAGGAATATCGTAAGGCGTTGCGTCTTTCTCAGCGGCAATCTGCAGAACCTCTCTGCTGGGCACGTACAAAAACTCGGCCTCGGGGTCGATGAAACGGGTGATCAGCCAAGGACAGGCAATCCGGTCGATCTTGGGTCGTTCGCGAGTAATCCACCTCATGGAACACCTCCTGCCTAACTCATTAGGCTGGGTGATCTGGCGGGCCCGATGCCCGCCAGAGAACTGTTGATCACCCCACGCTCCCTAACGCAGCAGATGCACTGCCAAACCAATGAGCGCACAGGCCATCAGTACCTGAATCACGCCACGCTTGAAGCGAAACAAGGCAATCGCGGCGGCAATGGCGATCAGCGCAGAGGGCCAGTCGAGGGGGCCGCTGAACCCTTTGGGCCACAGCACGTGATAGCCGAAGAACACCGCCAGATTGAGAATCACCCCCACTACCGCCGCAGTAATCCCGGTAAGCGGCGCGGTGAACTTGAGTTCGTTGTGAGTCGCCTCCACCAGCGGGCCACCGGCGAGAATGAACAGGAACGAAGGCAGGAAGGTGAACCAGGTCACCAGCGAGGCCGCGAGGGCACCGGCCAGAAATACCTGATCGGCACCGAACACCTGCGAGACATAGGCGCCGACAAAACCGACGAAAGCCACCACCATGATCAGCGGCCCAGGCGTGGTTTCCCCCAGCGCCAGGCCATCGATCATCTGTGTCGGGGTCAGCCAGCCATAGTGACCGACTGCGCCCTGGTAAACATAAGGAAGCACTGCATAGGCGCCACCAAAGGTCAGCAACGCGGCCTTGGTAAAGAACCAACCCATCTGGGTCAAGGTGCCTTCCCAGCCAAACAGCGTGGTCAGGATCCCCATCGGCAGCGCCCACAGCGCTGCGCCGACGAGTGCCAGCAGCGCCAGTTTTGACCAGCTGAATCGGGCATGGTCGGGGGATGGAGTGTCGTCATCGATCAAGGCCGGGCCATAGGATTTTTTGGCTGTGCCATGGCCTCCGATCCTGAATTTCTCGGGAGCAAAACGGCCACCCAGGTAGCCGAGCAATGCCGCACTCAGCACGATCAGCGGAAAGGGCACATCAAATGCAAATATCGCCGCGAACGACGCCGCCGCTATGGCCCACAGCCAATTGTTCTTCAGTGCGCGCGAGCCGATTCGATGCGCCGCCTGCACCACGATGGCCGTTACAGCGGGCTTGATGCCATAGAAGAGTCCGGCCACCACCGGGACTTCGCCGAAGGCGATGTACATCCAGGACAACGCGATCAGGATGAACAGCGAGGGCAGTACAAACAGCCCCCCGGCGATCACTCCACCCCAGCTTCGATGCATCAGCCAACCGATGTAGGTTGCCAGCTGTTGAGCCTCCGGCCCAGGGAGCAACATGCAGTAGTTGAGGGCATGCAGAAATCGCCGTTCCGATATCCAGCGCCGCCGCTCGACCAATTCCTGGTGCATGATCGAAATCTGTCCCGCGGGCCCGCCGAAACTGATGAAACCGAGCTTGAGCCAGAACCAGAATGCCTCACGCAAACTGACCGCCTCAGGTCTTGGCAGATCCTCTTCAACGACTGATGGGGAAACCTTATTCATTGGGTTGTTCCTCATTCACAAACGCTGCGAGCAGGCCGTCGAAGATGGCGCTGGCAGCCGCCAGCAGATGGTCGTCATGGGGAATGGTTTCGCGTAGCCCTGCCAGCACCCGTTCGATGCCGGCAGCCTCCACTGGCTGGATCCCCCCGACATCGAGGTAGTGCACCAGGGCCGCAATGCGCCCCAGACCGCGCTCCTGGATTTCAAAACTGGCTTGCAGGGTTTCGAAGGTCACACGGTTGCCGACATGACTGAAAGTTGCGCCATCGAAGTCGAAACCCAGCGCATCGGCTGGGCAGTCTTGTGGGCTATTCAGCCAGAGGATCCGAGCGTGTGGGTCAATGAAGCGTCGAATCAGCCAGGCGCAAGCCAGTCGGTCGACCCAAGGCCGCTGACGAGTTGCCCATACGCGTCCCTGAAAGTCACCTGGACTCAGCGGCACTATTGGCTGGTCGCGGCTGTGGGGTTCGTCTGCAGACAACGCTCTGCTGACAGCGCTCTCAAGCTCCTGCAACGCCGAGTCGGTCTGCTGCTTCGGCTTGCCAGGAAAGTAATCAATAGTGGTCAGTTGTTCGTAGGCTTTGCGTAGCTTGCGAATCTGCCTGGTGGACGCCAGTGCATTCTCGGTATTGAGCTGTGCCCGGCAGGCTTCGATCTCAGCGCCTAGCTTGCTGTACTCATCACTGCGGTCGAACAACTCTACGAAGCGTTCGCCATTGGGGTCGACGACAGGCAGGACGTAAGCGGTGCCATTGATGGCCAGGATATCGCGCTCGACAGAGGCCAGCGCTTCACGACAGGCGCTGGTGTCCGGCAACAGATAGGCACCATCGCGTAACACCGCAGCTCCGAAAGCTTTCAGGGCACGCCAGGCGCGCATACGCTCGGTGGCGTTTGCGGTCGGTAGGCCAAGGATCAAAGTGAGCCAATTTTTCATGTAGAGATACATTCAAAAATAGTTTGTTTCTCTACATTATTCTTGTGCCGCACGATTGAAAAGCCCTTAATGCTCGTTATCACTGCGATTGGATTGTGTCAGTCGTGATGGTGTCGAGACCTGCGTGTGGTTCAGGTGTTCTTATGGCATTGACGGGATAGGTGCAGAGTCAAGACTTCGACACTCATGCCAACAGGGATCAGGCTCTTGCCTGCGGCAAGACAAGCGGATGCTCGAACTGACTACCGAGGCGTTACGCGAAGCGGATATCGGACAGATTCTGGCAGTCATTTGCAGTATTTCCGAGCAAACGAATCTCTTGGCATTGAATGCCGCCATTGAGGCAGCAAGGGCAGGGGAGGCGGGACGCTGCTTTGCAGTGGTTGCTGATGAAGTTCGCAGGCTGGCACATCGTACTCAGCAAGGCCTCTCAGATTACCTTGCGGCAAAAACAGTAAACGAACTTCTGCTCATTGCCCCCTGGTGTATGGTGAGACTCTTTTTCATGCCCAAGCATGACAAACGGCTCACCAAATTCGGCATGAAGCTCATCGGCATCGTAACGCATTACCGGCAAGCCGCTGCATTTGCTTGGCCCATCTTCTGCGAAGGTTGCCACGATGACCAGACCGCCAGGTTTAACCGCCCTTAGCACCACCTGGACATATGCATGTCGCTCTTGTGCCGTGGTTAAAAAATGAAATACGGCCCGGTCATGCCACACATCGTAAGCGTTCGAATCAAGCCTGGTTTCGATGATATTGGCTTCTAGCCACTGTACCTTCGAAGCCAGGACGCCGAGCCTGGTTTTTGCCGTGGCAAGCGCTGCCCCGGAGAGGTCAAGCACCGTGACGTTTTCATAGCCGTTAGCCAAGAGATCATCAACCAGCGTTGATGCGCCGCCGCCAACATCAATGATCGAAGCCGTAAGCGGTACGCCCGCCTCTCGAATCAACTTGAGTGAGAGTGCGGCATGCTCTTGAAACCAACTAACCTCATCGGCGGCTTTGGTCATGTAGACGTTTTCCCAGTGATCCTTGGATTGCATAGTTGTTTCTCTGGGCTGTTTTTGCGAAATAGAGAGGGGCACGCGCCTGCTCTCCACGGTTGGTACTGCTCACGTTGTGCCTTGTTGATCGCGCTTTCAAATTCCCCGTACATGCAGCACCGGTTGTGCAATCCAGTCAAGGCGTCAGCTTTGGCCAGGTAATCCGGCATCACAGTCTGTTCGCCGACTTTCGCGTTCAACCCCATGCGCGTGGCGAGTACGCCTCTGCACCCTCTGATTCGGCTGACTTATGACGTCTGCAATTGGCTTGGGAGTTATCATGCGTAATTGCATGGACTTGACCACTCATTTGCATTGCCACTGACCAGTCAATTGCATCCGTGCTGACCAACCACTTGCATTCGACTTGACCAGCGCACGCCGTAATGAGGACCTGCAGAGAACTGCCCAAAGCTGAAACTGATGGCGACCCAACGCTTAGCTGCGTAGAAATTATCAGTACAGGATTACCGCATAATCCGCCGACGTTGTCTCTATGCCCTGACGATCCGCTCATCAATGAATGGATAGTCTGTATAGCCACCCGCATCGCCACCGTAAAACGTGTCCCGGTCATAGGTGTTCAGCGGGATACCGTCACGCAGTCGCTTAGGCAAGTCAGGGTTGGAGATGAATGCGCGACCAAAGGCGACGAGGTCGGCATCGCCTTGGGACAGGAGCGTCTCGGCGCTTTGCAGGTGAAATCCTCCTGCTGCGATGATCGGACCGTTGAATAAAGTACGCAGGTATTGAACCGCGATAGGTTCTGCATGCTCATCGATCGTTTCATTGCCTTTGATGCGTGGCTCGACGACATGAAGATACGCCAGTGCCAGGCTATCGAGCTGTTCGGCCAGGTAGCCGAATGTGGCCTTGGGGTTGCTGTCATGCATCGAGCCGTAGCTGCTTGACGGGCTCAGTCGCACCCCGACTCGACCATGACCCCAGACTGAGATCGCTGCCCGCGTAATTTCCAGCATCAGGCGAGCGCGGTTCGCAATCGGACCGCCATAGGCATCGGTTCGTTTGTTGGTGCCATCTTGCAAAAACTGGTCAGGCAGATAACCGTTGGCTCCATGGATTTCAACACCATCAAATCCTGCTTCCTTGGCAAGCTCTGCGCCAAGTCGGAACGACTCGATGATCGCCGGTATCTCGTCAAGTTCGAGCGCTCGGGGCATGCCGAACGGCACGGGACCTGTTGGCGTGTAGGCATCGCCTTCTGCCTGAATCGCCGAGGGCGCCACCGGATCGACGCCGCCCGGTTGCAGCAGCGAGTGCGATTGGCGCCCCACGTGCCACAGTTGGAGGAATATCACCCCGCCCTTGACGTGCACGGCGTTGACCACCTTGCGCCAGCCATCGACCTGCGCCTGGGTGAAAATGCCGGGTGAACCGGCATAGCCAAAACCGTAGGGCGAGACGGGCGTGGCTTCCGCGATGATCAGGCCGCCCCGCGTCGAGCGCTGGGCATAGTACTCGGCCATCAAATCATTGGGCACATTGCCGGCGCTGGAGCGCATTCTCGTCAATGGGGCCATGACGACGCGATGTTCCAGTGTGAAAGGGCCAACGGTAGTAGCAGTGAACAGCGGTTGATTGCTCATGGTGTGCAGTCCTGTGTCGATCAAGCCTGGGGAATGAGGGCGTTGGTACGTTGGATGCCGCGCAGTACGGCCGGTCGTTGGCTCACGGCGTTGTACCAGCGCTCGACGTGGGGGCTTGCCGAGAAGTCCACGCCGGCAAAATCCTTGCGCCATAGCCAGCCGAAGTGCGCGATGTCGGCGATGGAAAACTCGTTGCCTGCGACGAATGTGTTGTCCGCCAGTACCCCATCCAGTACCGCCAACGTACGCTTGGCCTCGCCGTGAAACCGGGCAACAGCGGCCGGATTCGGCTCGCTGGCCAGTTTCTGGAAGTAGCCGGACTGACCGAAAGCCGGGCTCAGGGCGCTGGCATGGAAGAACATTTGTTCAAAGACCTTGGCGCGCTTCACGCCGTCGGTGGGCAAGAGCTTGCCGTAGTGCTCGGCCAGGTAGAGCAGGATGGCGGCGGATTCAGTCAGCACCAGGCCTTGGCCATTGCTAGCGTCGGTGTCGACCAACACCGGCACTTTGGTGTTGGCATTCAGCGCAACGAAGGCCTCGTGCTTTTGCTCGCCCTGGCGGATGTTCACCGGCAGCAGTTGATAGTCGAGCCCTAATTCTTCGAGGGCGATAGGCACCTTGACGCTGTTGGGGGTGGCGAACGCATGAACGATCAACATGATGGATTCCTCGCTGGAAAGTGAATACAGGCGCTGTGACTTGAGCGTCACAGGCCTCGTGCCAGTGGCTACGATGGAGGCCATTGTGCTGAGGTCGTGGAAGGTCGGGCAGACAGCCAGTGGCGATATGAATCATTCCGGGAGGGAATAGCGGGAGGGCATTCCGGCCGGGCATATTTGCTATGCCGGGCAGCTCTCTACTGGCGCAACCGTCCTCTAGCGATCATGAGCCTCGACACATCAACCTACCGAGGAAACACTCATGACCCTTCAAGCCAAACTGGATGCGTTCAAGGCCGACTTCGTTGCCGGCAAGCCTCCCTACAATGCTCCCGCTCCAGTGCACGCCGTGATGCACCGGGCCACGGCCGAGCTGATTGCCAGCGGCCAGGCCGAACGAGCGCTGAAGGCCGGGGATACCGCGCCGGTGTTCAGCCTGCCGGACGCCGAGGGCAATCTGGTCTCGTCGACGGAGCTGCTCGCCCAAGGCCCGCTGGTGATCAGCTTCTATCGCGGTGTGTGGTGCCCGTATTGCAACATGGAACTTCAAGCCTTGGAGGCGGCACTGCCTGCCTTCAAGGAGCAGGGTGCCAGCCTGGTCGCGATCTCGCCGCAGAGCCAGGCCAACAGCCGCAAATCGCAACGCCAGAATGCACTGGGTTTTCCCATCCTCAGCGACAGCGGCAATGAAGTCGCGGCCGCATTCGGCTTGCGCTTCAAGCTGCCGGACTACCTGGCCGAACTCTATCTGAGCCTGGGCAACAATCTGCCGGTCATCAACGGCGACCAAAGCTGGACGTTGCCGATGCCAGGCCGCTTCGTCATCGGCCAGGACGGGATCATTCGTTATGCCGAGGTCAACCCCGACTACACCCTGCGCCCTGAGCCTTCCGAGCTGTTGCCCGCGTTACGCGGTTGATATCCCTTCAAGGCCGCCTTCGGGCGGCCTTTCTCATGGTGCATTCTGACGACCCATCAGCCCTTCGACAAAATCGACGAAAGCCCGCGCCTTGGCACTGGCCAGGCGACCCGTGGGAAATACCGCCCACAGGTCCAGCGGCGGCAGCTGCCATTGCTCCAATAACGGCTGCACTTCTCCGCTGGCCAACTCGGCGGCAAACATCCACTGGGACGTCATGGCGACACCCAGATGCGCCAGTACGGCTGCGCGAATTCCCTCCGCTGCGCTGACGCGCACACGCCCACTGACGGTGACCGATTGCACGGTACTGCCTTGCTTGAAAGACCAGTGCTCGCCGCCGCCTGCCTGCGCGAAAATGACCGCTTGATGCTGAGCCAGCTCGGTAGGGTTGGCGGGCATGCCATGGGTTTGGACATAGGCGGGGGTGGCCAATACCAGGCGCTGGCATTCGCCTATCTTGCGCGCTATCAAGTTGGAGTCGGCCAACGCTCCCATACGCAGCGCGACATCGATCCCTTCTTCGACCAGATTGACGGTGCGGTCGTCCAGCACGATGTCGATGTTCAGGCCGGGATGAGCTGTAAGGAACTGGCCCAGATAAGGCAACACATGCAGCCGAGCAAAAGTCACCGCTGCACAGACTCGCAACGTGCCATGCAGGTCGCTGCCCGCACCACGCGCCGCGAGGTCGGCTTCGTGGGCTTCCTCGATGGCACGCTTGGCACGCTCATAAAAAGCAGTACCCGCTTCGGTCGGCGTCAAACCACGGGTAGAACGCAGCAACAGGCGTACGCCGAGGCGGTCTTCGAGTTGTGCAATGGTTTTCGATACCGCAGGTTGGCCCAGGTTGAGTCGCCGCGCCGCCGCTGAAAAAGAACCTGCTTCAAGTACGCTCACGAACGTTTCC
The DNA here is from genome assembly GCF_059422425.1 of Pseudomonas sp. GW821-FHT01E05. Taxonomy (NCBI): domain Bacteria; kingdom Pseudomonadati; phylum Pseudomonadota; class Gammaproteobacteria; order Pseudomonadales; family Pseudomonadaceae; genus Pseudomonas; species Pseudomonas sp. GW821-FHT01E05. Next base: position 48,397 of record NZ_JBWKWW010000011.1, on the reverse strand, counting down.
ATTGCTGCCAATCGATCCATCGGTACTCCAAGCGAACAGGAAAATAAAAAAGGCCACGACAAAACGCGAGCGAAGCAGATAGCTTCGCTCGCAGCGCAGTGGTTTATCTCAACAAGGTCTATACAAATCAACCCCGTCTAGAAAGCAGCTTTGCCGATGGAAGCGCCGCCATCAACGAACAACGTTTGCCCCGTGATGAATCCGCTGCTCTCGGATAGCAAGAAACCGATGGCCGCCGCGATCTCTTCGGGCTGGCCGAAACGTCCCATTGGCACCCCTGAAAGGTATCGGGTTTCGCCCTCACTGCCGGGAGGATTGTTGGCGCGAAACAGTTCTGTTTCGGTCGGGCCGGGTGCAACGGCGTTGACGGTGATGCCAGTCGTGGCCAGTTCAAGTGCCCACGATCGGGTAAAGCTGATAAGCGCAGCCTTAGCGGCGGCATACGCAGTACGGTGGGTGATGCCCAGTACGGTCAGGCTCGAAATATTGACGATTCGTCCCCAGCCGCGCTCGCGCATGCCTGGCAGCAGCGCTTGAGTGGCCTGGATAGCTGAATGCAGATTCACCCGCATGACGGCATCGAAATCGTCGAGGTCGACCTCCCCCAGCAATTGCGGGCGGACCAGGCCGACGTTGTTCACCAGGCCATCGAACGCATATTGACGAGTCAGAGCGGCAAGTGCCTGCTCGGTTTCATTGCGATTGCCAAGGTCTACCGGTACCAATACACCTGGAAAATCGACACCCTCGGCCTGCCGGGCAATGCCCACGACCAGATGACCTGCGTCAGCCAAAGCTTGCGCTAACGCACGACCAATACCCTTGCTGGCGCCGGTGATCAGAAAAGTACGCTCGTTCATGAGGCCTCCTTGAGACCAGCCCGCGTGCGGGCTGGTGGAATGGCTGCTAATGGGCAGGGTTCAAACTGGCTTGGTCCACTCGTTGCCTTTCATGAACGGGTCCAGTTGCGTGTGCACCAGGTGGTTGGTGTAGTTGCTCATCACCTTGGTGGCCACACCCAGTACCACTTCCAGCACGTTACGGCGGGTAAATCCTGCCGCCAGGAACGCTTCGATGCCTGCGTCGTCGACGAAGCCGCGATTGCGTACAACGGCGGTGGTGAAAACATGCAGGGCTTCCAGCCGAGCATCGGGGATCACGCTGCCAGCGCGTAGGGCGGCAATGACGTCGGGGGACATCTCGATCATCTTGGCCAGGGTGGTATGGCCTGCCATGCAGTAGTGGCAGTTGTTTTCAAAGTTGGAGGTCAGGTAGACCACTTGCTGTTCGTGGGGCGTCAGTGTGCTCTTACCGAACAGGTCCCAGAGTTGGCTATAGCCTGCCAGCAGTTCAGGCGACTCCGCCATATGACCTTGCAGGTTGGGTACGAAGCCGAAGGCTTTCTGCACAGCTTCCAGAACGGGCTTGGAGGCAGCAGGGGCGGTGTCGATGGTGTGACGAGTGAAAGTGGTCATCGCAGTTTCCTTGAATGGGTTAGCAAGAGTGCTGGGGCTATCTTGCTGGTCCAGGCGGGCCTGCGGAACGTGGGGGGTGGGCATATGATTCATGCCGCTGAGGAATAAAGCAGAACGGGATGGTTCGCAGGTGGCCCTGGTTTTAGCGCGGGCAGTACGCGATGAGGATGTCGTCAAAGATTGGTTCTGGCCGTTTGTCGCCTATCGCCATCGGCAGCAATGGACAACTCTTTGCCGATCATGGTTAAGAAGTGTGCTGGTCAAATCCGATGCAATCGGTGGGCAGATCGAATGCAAACGCCTGGTCAAGTGCAATGCAAACGAGCGGTCAGTACCGATGCAATCAGGTGGTCAAGGGAGTGCAATTTTGCATTATCACGTTTAATTTAACTTTACGTGAGGATTTAGGGATGTGTAGGTCTACATAATTCTTACAAATCTAACGCTTGGAGCCGATCATGTCAGCGCTGCCTACATCGACCAGCGCTACCTCTGCGCATCCGGTGATCAGCCATCCCCGGTGGCTAAGGTTGACTCATTGGTTGAATGCTTTGGCCGTGCTGTTGATGGTGACCAGTGGTTGGCGAATCTATAACGCGTCTCCTCTGTACGACTTTAGCTTTCCCAAGTCGATCACTCCGGGCGGTTGCGTGGTCATCGCGACCTTTATCGTCATTGCTCGAAGGTGGGACTGTCAGATACACCACGTCATCGTTCATCGCGGGCAAGCCTTGCTCCTGCAAGGGCAGCGTTATTACATCGAACGCTTTTCAGATTCGGGGATGTAGCCCGCCCCCAACACCGCCGGTAACAACCCGGCGCGCAAATCATTGCCGCTCGGTTGCTGATACACGCTCAAACCAAATTCCGGCAAAACCGCCAACAGGTAATCGAAGATATCACCCTGGATTCGCTCGTAATCGGCCCAGACGGTGGTGCGGGTGAAGCAGTAAATCTCCAGCGGAACGCCTTGGGCGGTGGTTTGCATCTGCCGGACCATGCAGGTCATGCCGGGTTGAATCTGCGGATGACTCTTCAGATAAGCCAATGCATAAGCGCGGAAGGTCCCAATGTTGGTCATGCGCCGACGGTTGGCCGACATCGCCGCGACATTGCCCTGGGCTTCGTTCCAGCTTTTGAGCTCCGCCTGTTTACGGCCGATGTAGTCGGTCAGCAAGCGGATCCGGGTCAGTTTCTGTTCTTCCTCATCATGCAGAAAGCGCACGCCACTGGCGTCGATGAACAGGCTGCGCTTGATCCGCCGACCGCCGGACTGCTGCATGCCGCGCCAGTTCTTGAACGACTCGGACATCAAACGCCAGGTCGGAATCGAGACGATGGTTTTATCAAAATTTTGCACTTTGACGGTATGCAGGGTGATGTCGACTACATCGCCGTCGGCGCCGACTTGCGGCATTTCGATCCAGTCGCCGACCCGCAGCATGTCGTTGCTGGTCAGCTGTACGCCTGCGACGAACGACAACAAGGTGTCCTTGTAGACCAACAAAATCACCGCCGACATTGCACCCAGACCGGATAACAGGAGCAGCGGCGAGCGGTCGATCAGCGTCGCGATAATGATGATCGCGCCACAGACAAACAGCACCATCTTTGCCAATTGCACGTAGCCCTTTATCGAGCGGGTCTTGGCGTGATCGGTGCGTGCGTAGATATCCAGCAAGGCGTTGAGCAGGGCGCTCAAGACCAACAACTGGAACAGTATGGTGAAGGCCAGCGCCACGTTGCCGAGGAAATGCTGGCTGGCCTTGCTCAACTCCGGCACCAGGTTCAGGCCGAACTGGATCACCAGCGACGGCGTCATCTGCGCCAGGCGATGAAAGACTTTTTTGTGCCGCAAATCGTTGAGCCAATGCAACGCCGGTTGTCGACCGAGCAATTTGACTGCATGCAAAATGAGATAGCGTGCCACTCGTCCGAGGCCTAACGCGATCACTAACAGCAACGCCAGCGCCAGGCCGGAGTGCAGGAGTGGATGCTGATCGAGAGCCCCCCAAAGGTCTTGGGCGTTGAGCCAGAGCTGTTTGATATCCATATGCCAAAACGATTCTTGTGTAGGACCAGAGGGGTCGATTAGAGCATTTAAGACCACCAAAGTTACGTTCCGGGACAAAGTCGCTAACAAAAAAGCATCTGTTTGCTGCCGTTTGAACAAAGAAACTCGGCCTTGGCGCTCGAAACCGTTACCCTATGCAGCTGTTTTTTTGTATTTCTTCGAGGTAGCACCCGTGTTTTCCGAATTCGCCCTGCACGAACGCCTGCTCAAAGCCGTGGCCGAGCTTAAATTTGTCGAGCCAACGCCTGTGCAGGCAGCGGCTATCCCGCTCGCGCTCCAAGGGCGTGACCTGCGGGTGACGGCTCAAACCGGTAGCGGCAAAACCGCTGCATTCGTTTTGCCAATCCTCAACCGTTTGATCGGCCCGGCCAAAGTCCGCGTCAGCATCAAAACCCTGATCCTGCTGCCGACCCGCGAGCTGGCCCAGCAGACCATCAAGGAAGTTGAACGCTTTTCGCAGTTCACGTTCATCAAATCCGGCCTGATCACTGGCGGCGAAGACTTCAAGGTCCAGGCTGCCATGTTGCGCAAGGTGCCGGACATCCTGATCGGCACCCCGGGCCGGATGATCGAGCAGCTGAACGCCGGCAACCTCGACTTGAAAGAAGTCGAAGTGCTGGTGCTCGACGAAGCCGACCGCATGCTCGACATGGGCTTTGCCGAAGACGTACAGCGTCTGGTCGACGAATGCACCAACCGTCAGCAGACCATGCTGTTCTCCGCCACCACCGGCGGTTCGGGCCTGCGCGAGATGATCGCCAAGGTGCTGAACAACCCTGAGCACTTGCAGCTCAATGCCGTCAGCCAGTTGAACGACACCACCCGTCAACAAATCATCACCGCTGACCACAACCAGCACAAAGAACAGATCGTCAATTGGCTGCTGGCCAACGAGACGTATCAGAAGGCGATCATCTTCACCAACACCCGCGCCATGGCCGACCGTATCTATGGCCGACTGGTGGCACAGGAATACAAAGCCTTCGTGTTACACGGCGAAAAGGACCAGAAAGACCGCAAACTGGCGATCGACCGTCTGAAGCAGGGCGGCGTGAAAATTCTTGTGGCCACCGACGTCGCCGCTCGCGGCCTGGACGTCGACGGTCTGGACATGGTGATCAACTTCGACATGCCGCGCAGCGGCGACGAATACGTTCACCGTATCGGTCGTACCGGTCGCGCCGGCAATGATGGCCTGGCCATTTCGCTGATCTGCCACGGCGACTGGAACCTGATGTCGAGTATCGAGCGCTACCTGAAGCAGAGTTTCGAGCGCCGTACCATCAAGGAAGTCAAAGGCACCTACGGCGGACCGAAAAAGGTCAAGGCTTCGGGTAAAGCCGTTGGCGTGAAGAAGAAAAAGACCGACGCCAAAGGCGAGAAGAAGAAAACCGGCGCCAAGGCACCCACCAAGCGCAAGATCGCCAACCGACCGAAAACCGACGCCCTGTCGCTGGTCAGCAAGGACGGCATGGCGCCGCTCAAGCGCCGCAAGCCAGAAGCACCGGCCGCTGAATAAAGCTGCGGTGATTCATTAAAAAAACCGGACATTGTCCGGTTTTTTTTGATCAAAAGATCGCAAGCTGCGCCAGCTCCTTGGCCTGTTGTTCGCGTTTGGCCGTGGCTTCTTCCAGGGGACAGGTCCAGACGGGCAGGTTGCTCAGAACGAAAAAGGTGTTCTGACCCGGTTTGTCGTATCGCGAACGCAGAATTTTCCTTGGTCTGTAGGAACGCGTCCTATGGGGTCTTAGGTGGAACACAATTTAGCATTGCGCCCTCATCTGCCGCTCGATGGACCAATCCTACAGCCGAAGCTTGCCGCAATAGGTGAAAGCCCTTCAGCGCTAAAGTCGGTCGTGATCCGATATCAATATTTGACACTATCCTGCTAGTGCCAGCGCTTACTTGATAGGAAATTTCCTCGCGTCCTTTCAGAAGCACCTGATAGAAGTGTGAATCTTTGGCCGTTTAGTCTCTCGATTGAATTTATCGTATCGAGGGATTGAACATGTTAAGACCTGCGCTCAGGGCGAGGTTGTGCCTGGTTTTACTCTGCCTAAGTACGATAAATCCATCAAGCGCCGCACCCACCCCGGGTGAGCAAGAGCTGATCCGCGACCGCCAGGATCGCCTGCTCGAAGAGCAGCGCCGACGTCTCGAAGAACTCAAAGAGCTGCCGGGCAAAGAGGCTGCGCCCAGCGCGCCGGCTGCACCCGTCGATACCCGCTGCTTCCCCATCAAAGACATCGAACTCAAGGGCGCGGACAGCCTGTCTGCCGCTGAGCGCGATCACTTGCTCAAACCCTATATCGGCCAGTGCCTGGGCGTCACTCAGCTCAACGAACTGCTCAAGGTCATCACTGATCACTACATTGAGAAAGGTCTGGTCACCAGCCGTGCCTATCTGCCGCAACAGGATCTTTCCAGCGGTCACCTGAGCGTGTCGGTGGTCGAGGGCAAGCTCGAAGGTCTCAAGGGTGCGCAGGACAGCAAGCTGTCGGACCGTGAATTGGCCATGGCCTTTCCAGGCAAAACCGGAACGTTGCTCAACCTTCGGGAGATCGAGCAATTGGTCGACCAATTGAATCGACTGCCCTCCAATCAGGCACAGATGGAGTTGGCTCCCGGCAAAGCAGTCGGCGGCAGCGAGGTGCTAGTCAAGAGCACGCCGCAAAAGCCCTGGCGCGCAGGCTTGTCGCGCAGTAACGATGGCCAGAAAAGCACCGGCGAACAGCAGTGGGGCACCACACTGGATTGGGACAGCCCGCTGGGTCTGGCCGATCAGTTGATGCTACGCGGTGGCCACGATGCGGTGAGCGATCATCAACATACCTCGAACAACGCCATGCTTTATTACAACCTGCCATGGGGGTGGTGGAATTTCAGTTACACCTACAGCCAGAGTGAATACCGCTCACAAGCGCAGGCCAACGGTTTCAACTTCAAGCAGACCGGCGACAGCGAAAACCATCAGTTGCGCGCTGAGCGGGTGATCCACCGCGACGCCCTGAGCAAGACTTCGCTCAGCGCTGGCCTGGCCTACCTGCGCACCAACAACTTCATCGAAGACAGCAAGCTGGCGCTGAGCAGTAACCGTCTCAGCGAAGCGCAGTTCGGCATCAACCACGGGCGGCGGATCGGCAGTGGGTTCGTCAACCTCGACCTCGGCATGCAGAAAGGGATCGGTGCCTTCGATGCCCAGAGCAATGGTCACCCGGGCCCGGGCGAGCCGGATGCGCGGTACCGCAAATACACCGGCACCCTGAGCTACTTGCAGCCATTCAAACTCTGGGGCGAGTCATTGAGCTTCAGCAGTTTGATGACCGGCCAGCGCAGCGAGGACGTGCTATTCAGCCCGCAGCGCACCAGCCTTGGCGGGTTGTCGTCGATCCGCGGTTACAAGGACCAGTCGCTGTCCGGTGACAGCGGCGGCTACTGGCACAACGACCTGCGCTGGAGCCGGCCGGTGAAGTGGGCGTGGATGCGCCCGGTGTTCGCTGAGTACGGCACCAGCCTGGGTTACGACCAGGGCGTGATCCAGCACGATCGCTATAACGGCGAGCAACACGGGCGGATGTCCAGTAACGCCGTCGAGCTGTTCGCTCGCGGTCAGCACCTGGCCGCCAGCGTGACCTTCGCCCACTCCCTGGAACGCCCGGATACCCTGACCGAGCGCGAAGCGCCGATCTATTTCCGCCTGGACCTGTTCATTTAATTTTCGCTTTTCCGAGACTTCGAATATGGATGTTCGTCAACTGGCCTTCCTGGCCCGCCAGCCTTCTGCGGCCCTGATTTCCCGCGAGCGTTTCTGCGGGATACCCAAACGCGGTCTGGCATTCATCCTGGCCAACGCCATGTTCTGGCAACCGCTGCTGGCTCAGGCTAACGGTATCGTCGTCAGCGCACCGGGCACCAACCTTGGACAAGCAGGCAATGGCGTACCGATCGTCAACATCGCCGCGCCGAATGCCAGCGGTCTGTCGCACAACCAGTTCCATGACTACAACGTTGGTGCCAACGGGGTGATTCTCAACAACGCCACTAACCGCACGCAAACCACCCAACTGGGTGGGATCATCCTCGGCAACCCGAACCTCAAGGGCACCGCCGCCAACACTATCCTCAACGAAGTCAATGGTGGCAGCCCTAGCCAGTTGCGCGGTTACACTGAAGTGGCGGGGCAGTCGGCGCGGGTGATCGTCGCCAACCCCTACGGCATCAGCTGCAACGGTTGCGGCTTTATCAATACGCCGCGGGTGACCTTGAGTACCGGCAAACCGGTGCTGGATAACGGTCGTCTGGACCGCTTCCAGGTTGACCAGGGCAGCGTCTCCATCGACGGCGCAGGGCTCAATGCGGACAATGTCGACCGCTTCGAAATCATCACTCGCTCGGCGAAAATCAACGCCGAGATCCAGGCGAAAAACCTGACCATTGTCGCCGGTCGTAACGACGTCGACGCGCAAAGCCTCAACCCCACACTGCGCGCCGCCAGCCCCGCTGATGCGCCGGCACTGGCCATCGACTCTTCGGCCTTGGGTGGCATGTACGCCGGGGTGATCAAACTGGTCGGCACCGAGGCGGGCGTCGGCGTCAGGCTCGCCGGCAGTGTGGCCGCCAGTGGTGGTGATATTCAGATCGATGCCAACGGTCATCTGAGCATCGCCCAGACTTCCGCCGCTGGCGCGGTCAATGTCAAAGCCGCCAGCCTCGATGCCCAAGGCCCGGTCTACGCCGGCACCGCGTTGAATGTGCAAACCCAAGGCGCATTGACCAACCAGCAAACCCTCGCTGCTCGCGACAGCATCACGCTGAGCAGCGGCGGCCAGTTGACCAACAACGGCTTCATCGAAGCCGGGGTCAACGCCGACACCAGTCGCAACGCCAGCGGCGACGTCAGCCTTAGCGCACAAAACCTCAACAACGCCGGCAAAAGCGTGGTGGCCAGCCGCAACCTGACGGTTAACACTGCGCAGACCCTGAACAACCAGGCAGGGACCTTGAGTGCCCAGCAAAACACTAGAATTACCGCCGCGACGCTGAACAATCAGAACAAGGGTCGGGTGCTGAGCAACGCCACGCTGGACTTGAAAGCTGATCAGGTGCTCAACAGCCAAGGCTTGATCGGCAGCAATGGCAATCTCACCGCCGACCTCGGCCACTTGAATAACCACACTGGTGAAGTCTCCAGCGCTGGGAACACGACCTTGAAGGCCGCGAGCCTGGACAACAGCGGTGGCAGCCTTGTCACCCAGCAAGGTCTGGAAATTCGCCTGGACCAGGCTCTGAGCAATATCAAAGGTCTGATCAGCAGTGAAGGCACATTGAATCTCAGCGCCGCCAGCCTGGATAACTCGGCGGGTAGTGTGACAAGTGCCAACGCGCTGTCGCTGATCACCCGCGCCGCGCTCATCAACCAGAGCGGTTCGATCAGCACCGATAGTAACCTGACCCTCAGCAGTCAAAGCCTGAACAACAGCCAGAACGGCTTGCTCAGCGGCAAGGGTGCGACTCGCGTCACCACTGGCACGTTCGACAACACCCAGGGTGGTCGCTTGATCAGCAGCGACATCCTCGATCTGACCGCGACCCAGGTCAGTAACGGTGTTACCAGCCGGATTGCCAGCGACAAGGCACTGACCGCCAGCGTCACCGGTTTCGATCAGCAAGGCGGTGAGCTATTCAGCAAGACCTCGCTGAGCCTGGATCTGAATCAGGGCCAATTGAGTAACCAGAAAGGCCTGATCAACGCGCCGCTGTTGATGTTGAAAAACCTCAAGGACGTCAACAACCAGTACGGTGAGATTTCCAGCGAGCAGGTCTTCACCCTGGCGGCCCAGAGCCTGGACAACAGCAACGGCAAACTGATCGGCATCCAAGGGCTGACCCTGCACATCGATCGGGCACTGACCAACGTCAAAGGCCGAATCTCAGCGCAGACCCTCGACATTCACAGCGCCAGCCTGAATAACACCGAGGGTCTGATCAGCAGCCACGGCACGCTGGGGATGAGGGTACAAAACCAGCTGGTCAATCAGGGCGGGACGCTGATTGCCGACGGCGACGTGCAACTGAGCGCGGCTAACCTCAACAACAGCAACGGCCAAGTCGCCGGTAAAACGCAGGTCACGGCCAACGTCACCACCCTGAGCAATCAGGGCGGTCAACTGATTGCAACCGGCGGGCTCCAGCTGGCGGGCGTCAGCCTCGACAACCGCAAGGGCGGTCTGGTCGGCGCGACCCGCGCGCTGCAACTGAAGGTGGGTTCTATCGACAACCGTGGCGGCGAGTTATCGAGCAAGGCTGACCTGGCCCTGATCGGCAACACGCTGGACAACAGCGACGGCGGCCAGGTGTTTGCCGATGGCGTGCTGGCGTTGACGGTTGACCAGGTGATCAACCGCACCAAAGGCCTGCTCTCGGGCAAGGCCGGGCTGAGTTTGACGGGCAATAGTCTGGACAATAGTGGCGGCTCGCTGATTACCCAGAAAAACCTCAATGTCGATCTCACGGGCGATCTGGATAACAGCCAGGGCCTGCTCAGTGCTGAAGGCATCCTCGGCATCAAGACCGCCAGCCTGACCAACACCTTGGGCCGCGTTTCCAGTGCGGGTGCGCTGACGCTCACCAGCGCAGGTTCGGTCGCCAACCAAGGGGGCGAGATAGTCACTGAGGCCAGTCTCGAGTTGAAGAGCGCCAGCCTCGACAACCGCAACAAGGGCAGCATCAGCGGCAAAGGTGCGGTAGTCGTCAACACCGGTGCTTTTGACAACAGTCACGGCGGACGTCTGAACAGCGGCGACAGCCTTGATCTCACGGCCACACAAGTGACCAACCAGGAAACCGGTAGCATCGGCAGTGCCAAAGCCCTGACCGCCAGCATTACCGGTCTTGACCAGCAAGGCGGCAAGTTGTTCAGCAAGACCTCGCTGAACCTGAACCTGAACCACGGTCAATTGAACAACCAGAACGGTTTGATCAACGCGCCGTTGTTGATGCTCAATAACCTCAATGGCATCAACAACCAGAGCGGTGAAATCTCCAGTGCCCAAGCCTTCACACTGGCGGCCCAGAGCCTGGATAACAGCAACGGCAAGCTGTTAAACAACCAAAGTCTGACCCTGCGCATCAATCAGGCACTGACCAACGTCAAAGGCCTGATCGCCGCTGCGGCCCTCGACGCTCAGGCCGCCAGCCTGGACAACAGCGGCGGCACCTTGACCAGCCGCGCTAACCTCGACCTGAATATCGACGGTCAGTTGAATAACCAGAATCAGGGCCTGATCAACGCCACGACCGCGCTGAACATCAACAGCGCCGGTCTGAACAACCAGAATGGTTCCCTGCTGGGCAGCGCCATTGCCATCGACTTCGGTGTGGCCACCGGCGACCTGAACAACAGCGCCGGCCTGATCACCACCGCCGGCGGGCTAAGCATCAACCACCTGCGTGACCTGAATAACCACAGCGGTGAAATCTCCAGCAGCCAGAGCGTCAACCTGAGCGCCCGCACGCTGGACAACAGCGCCGGTAAACTGATCAGCAATAACCTGCTGACAGTGAATGCCGACAATGTGCTCAACCAGGGCGGCCTGATCTCCGGCTGGCAGGGGCTGAGCGTGAATGCCGCGAGCCTCGACAACCGTAACAAAGGCACGCTGTCCAGTCGCGACGGCGATGCGGACGTGAATGTCAGCGGCGCCATTTTCAACAGCGGCGCAGGCGCGCTGGTCAGCCAGAAAGCCCTGACTGTCACTGCGGTGAGCCTTGATAACAGCAACGGCGGCATTCTTTCCAGCGGCGGCGACCAGATCCTGACGGTCAACGGTCAGCTGAACAACACCCAGGGCGGTTTGATCGATAGCGGTGCAACCCTGGCCATGCAGGCAATGACCCTGGGCAATGCCAGCGGCACCGTCAACGCGCAACAAACGCTCAGTTTCACCGGCACCACGCTGGACAACAGCAACGGTACTCTGGTGGGCAACGGCGCAGTCACCCTCGACTTGCTCGGTGCTTTGAACAACACCAACGGCAAGCTTTCCAGCGCGGGCCCTCTGGTTGTTCAGCGCTCGACACAGATCAACAACCAGGGTGGCCAACTCGGCAGCCAAGGAGTGATGACGTTACTCACCGGCGGCCTGGATAACCGCAATCGCGGCACGGTCGCGGCCAACGATCAACTGACTCTCACCACCGGCGGCGCGGTGCAGAACAGCAGCGACGGTCTGATTTACAGTCAAAACGGTGGCCTGCAAGTACACGCCGCCAGCTTCGCCAATGCCAAGGGCACACTACAAAGTCAGGGCAATCTGAGACTCACCGTAGGCGACGATATCGACAACCAGAGCGGTAGGATCCTGGCCAAGGCGGGTGTCCTGGCCATCAGCGCCGGCAACTTCGACAATCGAGGGGGCGTGCTCTCTAGCCTGCAAGGTGCATTCACAGCTCACCTGACCGGAGTGCTGAAAAACGGTTACGACCTGAACAACAACCGCCAGGGTGGCATCACTCAGGCCCATCGTCTGAACCTGACCGCGCTAGGCGGTATCGATAACGATGGCGGGCGCATCTCGGCGCAAACGGGCGATGCGATCGTCACTACCACGAACTTCGACAACCGCAACGGCAGCCTCTACGCCAAAGGTCGGGTCAGCGTCACCGGCAACAACGTCGACAACGACGGCCAGATCGCCGGCAACCAAATCGACCTCAATCTCACCGGGGCTCTGAACAATCACCTGGGCATCATCGAGAGCGACACCACCCTCGCGATCAAGGCCGCCAGCCTCGACAATCAGAACGGTCAACTGCGTGCCCTGGGCACCAGTGGCAACACCAGTTTCCAGATCGGCGGCCTGTTCGACAACCGTAACGGCACCCTGGAAAGCGCCAACACCGACCTGAGCCTGGGTGTCGGCGGATTTCTCAATGGCGGCGGCAGTCTGTTGCACGTCGGCAACGGCACCTTCGACATCTCCACGGCCAACGTCACCGGCGCCGGTGGCAGCATCGTCACCCGCGGCGGCCTGACCCTCAACGCCGACAGCTGGGCCAACAGCAGCGTGATCCAGGCCGGGCGCCTGAACGTCAACGTCAACAACTTCAGCCAGACCGCCGATGGCCAACTACTGGCCTCCAACAGCTTCGTCGGCAGTGGCGGCAATTGGTACAACGACGGCTTGATCGCCAGTGATGGCAGCTTGAGTCTGAATCTGGGAGGCACTTACTGGGGCAATAGTCGGGTCAGCAGCCTGGGTACGCTCGGCCTGAGTGCCGCGCAACTGAGCCTTAACGCGGCCTCCAGCATCGCCGGTGGTGGTGACACCACGATCAACGTCGGTGGCCAGCTCACCAACGCTGGTCGCCTGACCTCGGCCGCTAACCTGAATCTGACCGCAGGCGCGATCAATAACCTCGGGACGCTGGGCAGCGGACAGCAACTGACCGTCACCACCGGCTCACTGGTCAACGATCACGGACTGATCTTCAGCGGCGGCGACATGAGCCTTCGGGTCAATGCCCTGAACAACAGCTACGCCAACATCTACAGCCTCGGTAATCTCAACATTGATCGTGATGGGAGCGGCGGCCTGGCCGGCAGCATCGTCAACAGTTCTGCATCGATTCAGAGCGACGGCAGCATGAGCCTGGCGGCGAACACGATTCAGAATATCCGTGCGGTGCTGACCACCAACAATCAGGGCATCTACACCGCCAGGATTGGCGAAGTCGGGTGTATCGAAGGGGTCAATGCCGGCGATTGCCGCGGCAAGCAAAACCATGTCTGGGAGATCGTGCAGCGCGATAAATTTGAGGTCACCGCTGCCAGCGCCGCTTCCAGCATCACGGCGGGCGGAAACCTGAGCATCAACGGCGGGGATTTGCTCAACCAAAGCAGCACCATCGCCACCGGCGGCAGTCTGACGGCAATGCTCGCCAACCTGACAAACAGCGGTATCGAGACGGGTGAAACCGAAGCCACACGGGTATTTGTCTCTGAGCGCACTAGGAATGCACGGCCCTGGTATAGCGCGGCTGGTGCCTTCAACAACAAGTACTGGTATCAAAGCAGTGGCTACAACGTCAATGACCTGAGTGGGCTTGAGGCGGGGATGAGCCGCTTTATCGGCATGACCGAAACTGAACTGACCCAGTTTCGCAAGACCGAAAAAATCGCTTCCAGCGACCAAAGCTACGCCGCCGTGATTCAGGCGGCCGATGCGGTCAACATCAGTGCCCAGAACAACATCGACAACAGCGTGGTACGGCCCGGCTACAACTACGTCGGCAGTGGTCCAAGAACCGGCACCGGTTCCTCGGGGAGCCAGTACTCGACCCGCATCACGCTTAACCAGCAATTGCCGCCAGACCTTGCCCAGCAGCAAGTCAATCCGCTGGCTCTGCCGGGTTTCAGCCTACCGACCGGCCAGAATGGTTTGTTCCGCCTGAGCGGACAAGACAGCAGCACACCCGTCGCCAGCGGCCCGCAAAGCTGGACCATGGGCGGCGCGAGCCTCACACCGGCGCAGCGCCAGCAACCACTGCCTACCAGTCAGGCGCGGGAAATCCAGCTGGGCAGCATCGCTCAGGTTTCTGCCAGCGCCGTTGATCTGAGTCCAACTGATCGTCAGGTCGTCAACGTTGGTGTTGATGCCCGCGCAATCATTGCCAGCGCGCCAGATGCAGACCTATCGGGTGCTGTATTGCCCGGCCGCTCCATGGCCTTTACGGTCAATCGTGTCCAGGGTTTACCGGCCAGCACTGTTGTGTCCAACCCACACAAATACCTGATCGAAACCAACCCGGTACTCACCGACCTTAAGCAATTCATGAGTTCGGATTACCTGCTGGCGAACCTCGGCTACGACCCGGATCAAAGCGCCAAACGCCTGGGTGACGGTTTCTACGAACAGAAACTGATTCAGCAGGCGGTGGTCGCCCGCACCGGCCAACGCTTCATCGATGGTCAGACCTCGGACGAAGCACTGTTCAAGTCCCTGATGAACAATGCCATCGCCAGCAAGGACAAACTTAACCTGGCGCTCGGCGTGACTCTCACCTCCGAACAAGTCGCGGCCCTGACCCATGACATCGTCTGGATGGAAAATGCCGAGGTCAATGGCGAGCAAGTGCTGGTGCCGGTGCTGTACCTGGCCAACGCCAACAACCGCCTGGCCGCCAACGGTGCCCTGATCCAGGGCAGCGATGTCACCCTGATCGCAGGCAAGGACCTGAACAACGTCGGTACCTTGCGCGCCAGCAACAACCTGTCCGCTGCAGCCGGTAACGACCTGGTCAACAGCGGCCCGGTAGAGGCCGGTAATCGTCTGGATCTGTTGGCGGGTAACAACCTCACCAACAAGGCGGGGGGCATCATTGCCAGTCGCGATGTCAGCTTGACCGCCATCAATGGCGATGTGATCAACGAGCGTACCGTCACCACCCATCAAAGCAGCACCGGCTACAAAAGCGAGCAACGTGACTTCGTCGACAACGCCGCTCGTATTGAAGCGGCCAACAACCTGACCCTCAACGCCGGCCGCGACGTCAACAACAGCGGCGGTGTCCTGAAAAGCGGCGCCGACACCACGATCAACGCCGGTCGAGACGTCAACATCACCTCCGCCGAGCAGATCGTTAGCAACGCGCGCGGCAGCAACCACCGCGATCAAACCATCACCCAAAACGGCTCCAGCGTTGAAGCCGGCCGCGACCTGACGATCAACGCCGGCCGTGACCTCATCGCCATCGCCAGCCAGATCGACGCCAAACGCGACATCGCCATGGCCGCCACCGAAAACCTGACCCTGGCCTTGGCCGCTGATGAACAGCACTCGTACAGCAAGAGCAAGAAGGTCACCAGTCAGGAAGACCACGTCAGCCAGGTATCTACCAACCTGACGGCGGGCGGTAGCGTTGCGCTGAGTGCCGGCAAGGACATGACTCTGATCTCCAGCCGGGTCAATGCTGGAAACGAAGCGTACCTGGTGGCAGGCGACACACTCCAACTGCTGGCCGCGCAAGACAGCGACTACTCGCTGTACGACATGAAGAAAAAAGGCAGTTGGGGCAGCAAGAAGACCCAGCGCGATGAGGTGACCCAGGTCACCCATGTTGGCAGTGAAATCAATGCGGGCAGTGATCTGTCACTCAAAAGTGGCGGGGATCAGCGTTACCAGGTGGCCAAGCTGGAAAGCGGCAACGACCTGAGGCTACAAAGCGGCGGGACAGTGACGTTTGAGGCGGTTAAAGACCTGCATCAGGAGAGTCACGAGAAGAGCAAAAGCGACCTGGCATGGACTAGCGCCAAGGGCAAAGGCAATACCGATGAGACGTTGCGCCAGACCGAAATGGTAGCTCAGGGAAAATTGGCAATCCAGGCGGCCAATGGGCTGAAGGTCGATATCAAGCATCTCGACCAGCACACCATCAGCCAGACCATTGATGTGATGGTCAAGGCCGACCCGCAGTTGGCCTGGTTGAAAGACGCCGAGAAGCGTGGGGATGTGGATTGGCGGCAAGTGCAGGAGGTGCATGATTCTTTCAAATACAGCAACTCCGGGCTCGGCCAGGGGGCAATGTTGGCGATCATCATCGTGGTCACAGCACTGACGGCAGGGGCCGCCAGTGGAGCCTTGGGCACTATGGCTGGGGCCAGTGCCGGGTCTGGCTCAGCAATGGCCGCTGCTGGCTCTACTGCAATGGTACAGGCGGGTACGGCGGTCGGGACTGCGGCGGCTGGGTGGGGGAATGTCATGGTCACCACAGCACTCTCGTCCATGGCGGGAACGGCAGCAGTCAGTACCATCAACAACAAAGGCAACCTGGGCAACGTCGTGAAAGACGTGACCAGCGAAGACAGTTTGAAGGGATATGCCACAGGCGCGGTGATCGCCGGGTTTGGTGCGGCCTATACCGATAGTTGGGGTCGAACCTTAACGCCGGAAGGGAATTATCAAGTGGTGGATTATGGCGAGCGACTTAAAGCTTATGCCGCCAATACTGCGCTGAACGGGGTGTTGAGTGGAAAAAATAAGGATGCTTGGATGAGTATCGCGGCAACGGGCGCATTGATGGAGTTGTATCAGTATTCGGCTGGGCGTGGGCCGGATGTTCGGCCTGGGGTGGATAGACAAGCAGGGCCTCAGTTTGATACTGCAGAAAATGACTTTGTTCCGCTAGAGCTAAAAGATGCCCTGATGCGAGAAGGTAAAAATATTGGGCTTAACAAGGTGATAGGGTGTGATAGCTTTTATTCGGTTTGTCATGGTACGCCTATAAGTAATATGCTAAATAAAGTTCCAGGATTTAATGCTTTTGCTACTTTGCACGACGGCTGGATGGTGGATCTGGAGACCTACAAAGGTGGTTCAATGTCTATTTTTGAAAATATTGGCAGTATGGTGCCTGCGCTAATAACTAATTACGGTGCCTTGCATGACAAATATAGATCGTTAATTGACGCGGAGAAAAATCGTGAGAAAAAGTAGTGTAATTATCGTAGTGATTTTTTTTCTCGCAGGGTGTGCTCCATCCAATTCTGCATGGGTTTCTAGTAAAAATGGATGGACTGGAACGAGTTTTGAATCTCACATTTATAAAATATGTTCTCGTACTCCTCATACGTGTACTGAATCTTTTTGGTCGCCGGCGAATAAAAATAAGACATTTGATCGTGTGCTTGAGGAGGGGGGAGGTAATCGCTTCTACATTACTTGGATTAGGGATTGCCGTTACTCTGTTTTTGTGTCGTCGGAGGGGCTAGTGGTTTCGTGGCGGTATGAAACTGAAAAAACGGAGAGTTGTTATATTTTTTAAGGGGCACCTCTAAACCTTTAAAGGAGAGCTAGTGATGGTTTTCGAAAATACTGGCAGTATGTCGCTGGCTATAATTGTTAATTATGGCGCACTTTATGATAAATACAGATCTTTGATTGAAGCGGGAGAAGCGTGATAAGAACTAGCCTGATCGGTTTGAAATAGGGGACAGACCACGATTCTTTTGATGGGTAAGCGAAAACGTGGTCTGTCCCCTTATTCCTGTCCCCTTATTCCTGGGTGGGTAAAAATGACTCAGAATGTCAACGGTGTTGAAGTTCACTACGTGCGGAACACAAATTCCGGTTTTGTTGACGATTTTAAATTCAAGTGAAGATCATGCGCGTAAATTGCATAAGCCAAAACGGGAAATCCCTCTCGGACCAATTTATTCGTCTGGGTTATACGAAAAAGTCGGACTTCTCCCTCTCCGTCGGCAAGGAGTATGAGGTGTTCGCAATGTCGTTGTGGTGTGGGGTGATCCTGCTTTTACTAGCAGACGAATACCATTTGCCCAATTGGTTTCCGATGGAGCTCTTCTCACTGAGTGATCCTGGCGTACACGCGGACTGGTCGTTTTTGCCTAGTCTAGCTAACGAGAACGGATTGCAGGCTCTTTGGGGTTATGAGCGATTGATTACCGATGCATCGCACTATGATGGCCTTGTAGAGCGCGACCCCGTGGCTTTGCGCTACTTTTATGAGGAGGAGTGTCTTCGCCGTCGATGTGACTAATGAAATAGGGGACAGACCACGATTCTTTTGATGGGTAAGCGAAAACGTGGTCTGTCCCCTTATTCCCGTGTCCCCTTATTCCCCGCCCTTATTCCCCGGAAGGGAAATATCAAGTGGTGGATTATGGCGAGCGACTTAAAGCTTATGCCGCCAATACTGCGCTGAACGGGGTGTTGAGTGGAAAAGATAAGGATGCTTGGATGAGTATCGCGGCAACGGGCGCATTGATGGAGTTGTATCAGTATTCGGCTGGGCGTGGGCCGGATGTTCGGCCTGGGGTGGATCGAGAGCAAGGGCCAGAGTTCACGGCGTTGCCCGATGGTTTTGTTCCTAAAGAACTAAAAGACGGTCTTGAGCGCGAAGGTAAAAATATCGGGCTAAATCAAACCGAGGCTTGTGGTAGCTTTTACTCGGTTTGTCATGGTACGCCCATAAGCAATATGTTGAATCAAGCTCCAGGGTTTAATGCGTTCGCAACCTTGCACGATGGCTGGATGGGGAGTCTGGAGGCATTTAAAGGAGCGTCAATGACAGTTTTCGAAAATATTGGCAGTATGCCGCCGGCTCTAATCGTTAATTATGGCGCGCTGTATGATAAATACAGACCTTTGATTGAAATGGAGAAAAAGCGTGATAAGAAATAGTTTTATTGTTCTAGTGTTTTTTCTTGTGTCGGGTTGCGCGCCTTCTGCTCTGCTTGGCACGATAGCAAGGATGCTTGGATCGGGACTAGACTTGACTCTCACATCTATACAATTTGCACGCATACTTGTGGAGGATCACTTTGGTCTCCTGTGAATCAAAGTCAGGTGTTTGATCGTGTCCTTGATGAGGGGGGAGGTAAGCGTTTTTATATTACATGGATAAGGGACTGCCGATACTCTATTCTTGTTTCCCAGGCTGGAATTATAGAGTCATGGCGATACGAGACTGAAAATACGAAAAATTGCTATATTTTTTAGCTTTTTGAGTCGTGTGCTCAGCGGCTGGAAGAGCTGAATGCAGCACGGTCATTGAATTGAAGTGGGCGTATCACGGTACGAATGGATAAAGGTTTCAGATACGAAAATAATTAACGATGTCGGGAAAAAAACAGAGTCCATGCAAAAAAATGGGATCAGATCTCGATTTTCTTAATGAGGCGAATTTCGGGAAATAGGGGACACGGGAAATAGGGGACAGACCACGTTTTCTCAACTTTTAGTTAGGGTTCAAGCGTCATGAACTGGAAAAGGAGTTTCCATATGCCGCGTAGAGCACGCGTACTGATGCCAGGAGTCCCTCTGCATCTGATTCAGCGAGGGAATAACCGCTCGGCCTGTTTTTATTCTGAGGAGGATTACCTTTTTTATTTGGAGCATTTGGCCGAGCAGGCAAGAAAGCATAATTGCGAAATCCACGCGTGGTGTCTGATGACCAATCATGTCCACCTGCTTCTGACACCTGGCCATTCAACTGGCGCGAGCTTGCTGATGAAGGGGCTTGGTCAACGGTATGTTCAATACATCAATCGTACGTACCAGCGCAGTGGAACCTTATGGGAAGGCCGCTTCCGTTCCTGCCTGGTGCAGGAGGACCGTTACGTATTAGCTTGTTATCGCTACATTGAGATGAACCCGGTTAGAGCAGGGCTCGTGGAGCATCCTGCAGAGTATCGCTGGTCGAGTTATCGAGTGAATGGTCAGGGGGAGCAGTCAAGACTCATCACGCCTCATGCCCAGTACAGAGCGCTAGGTAGTGTGGGTACACTGAGTTCTGAAACCTATCGAGAGCTTTTCAAACATCAACTTGATTCAGGTTTGGTTGATCAGATTCGAGCGTCTACTAACGGTAACTACGTGCTTGGGGGAACCAGATTTGCTTCGGAGGTAGAGGGGGCGTTGGGGCGGCGGGTAAGAAGAGGTAAGCCGGGGCGGCCAAAGAAAACGGCTGATTTCGACGTTGCGCCTCTGCTTTAGAAAACGTGGTCTGTCCCCTTTTTTCTTTTTCTTATTGCCATTGCGCTATCCAGTTCCTTCAGGCGTTTTTCGATCAGTTGGCATTTGTCCGGCAGATCTTTGCTCGGATGCCCAAATCCATCTTTTGTAGCTCAACGTTGATCTCTTTGTCTTTGGCCGGGTTCTGCTCGGTGATCCTGGTCACCTCCTTGGCCGGTTGCTCGCATTTGGCCGTCGCCTCTCCTGAGTACAGGCCCAGGTGGGCAGGGCGTAGATCAAGGTGGCAGCGAGGGTCATCCTCAGGCGTTAAAGAGGGGTTGCAGGCAAGGCTTGGGCAGGATGATAGCCAGTCGCCTTTATCGCGACTGGCGAAGTGCTGCGAAGGTTATTTAGGCGGGTAGTTGGACAGGACCTTGGCCACGGTTTGCTGAATCGCCATATTGCTTTCGCTTGGGCCGGGCGAGTAATTGTTCATGACCTGTTCGGCGCTGCCACGCCAGACCAGTTTGCCGTCCCGGCCATCGAGCATGTCGACCTGGATGGTTGCCACTTTGTAGTCGTAGCTGCGAGTTTCGTAGTACATCGGGGCCGCCCAACGATTGCCCCACATACCGTAGTTGGTGGCGGTGTACTGTTGCTGACGGTTCTCCACAATCAAATAGGTTTGTATTTTGAGGTCACCCTTGCTGCTGCCCTGGGCCGGGCGCAGGCCGCGCTGGTCCAACTGCTCGCTGACGGCCTGGCGGATACGCTGCTCGGTCAGGTCGCTCTTGATTCGGGGGTCGTCCGGGCGGTATTGCAGGGCAGGCTCTTCCCATGTCCAGCTGCGGAAGGCAGTAAAATCGCGGCTAGCGTCGTAGTCTTGGCTGATGCGGTTGGTCTGGCAGGCGCTGAGCAAAATGGCCAGTGAAAGTAAACCGACATGGCGGAACATGATGGTTCTCCGGTAACGTTAGAGCATGGGCAGTTTCAAAAAACGATCTGCTCTAACTAAAAGGATACGCCGTCAGGGCCTTTTGAACAGCTTCGCGTAAAGTGTCGTTATGTTCATTCATACTGCTCTGGCTGCTGGTCTCGGCACTGGCACTCCAGACGGGTTGGCCGCTGCTGCCGTCGAACAGGTCGACGCGTACCACCATCACCGGGCCGCATCAGAACAACCCCTCTTGGATTTTCCGCTCCAGGATGGCCATTAACTCGCGACTGGGGTATTGGGCTTGCAGTCCCCAGGATTTACAGCCGAGGGCATGACGAAAAGCATCGGCGTCCATAAGGTCCTGGGAAACCCCACAGCGCCGACAGCACAGTTCGGCTTAAGTGAACAGCATTGCACCAGGGTGGGCCTTTTTGTGGGGGGTGTCTCGTCCTGAATAAGGTTTACACCTGTTTAAGGACTAGACACAGTTCTGACGGATAGATCAGGCGATAACTATCCTGACACCGAGGGTTCCTTCTCGCCCGCAGCGCCCGCTGTACTGGCTATTGCAAACGCCACGGCACAAGCCAGCAACGAGAACACAGCGAAAGCACCCATCAGATACAGATAAGGCAACACATGATTCCACGCTCGAGCTACGCCCAGGAAAGCGGCGAATAGCCAGCCGCTCATGGAGAACGCACCCAAGAGAGCAAGGCGGATACGGGCGCAGCTGTCTAACAGGACGAAGGGAGCCTTTTGCAACAGTGGGAAACCGACTCGATGCAACAATGCGCCGTTCAGGCTAAGCAGCGCGACGACGCTCACCTTGGCCCAGAGCTTCTGATTGAGCAGATACGCGACCCCGTCATCGAGGTAACCCTGGAGCACCAACAGCAGGCCGCTTCCCCAAAGGGCCAGCAACGCGAGGGTGGCAATCTTTTGAGTTTCCTCCAGATACTCACGCCGCCCTTGATCCAGAACTTCCTTGCGCCAACTCCAAAGCTTGTGATCGGCCAGCAACACCCGGCCCAGGGCAATACAAGTGGCGAGCAGATGACCGTAGACGAGTAGCATTTTAAGCATTGCCTTGACCTTATTTTTATTTGGGTCATGCACTCCCTGCGCCCTAAAATTGAAACTAAATGATACACATTAATATTTACACCGGCAAGTTTCGAGCTCGCCCGCGTATTCGGGATCGCTTGTTCAGTCCAATGCAAAACGATTGGTTATTTACGGGTCTGTTTGGTATCTGCGGTTCTCTCTCGCGGCGAACAGATTCAAAAAAGGCCCGCCGATGTGGCGAGCCTCCGATCTACAGGGTGGCGGCATTGTTTAGAGTGCCTTCACCGGTATGCAAATCTCACATTCCAGCACGCCGGTTTTCTCATCGTATTGGGCATCCACCGGATACCGTTCAAAGCACGGCCGGGCATCGAACTGCATCCCGCTTTTGGGCATCCAGTCACGGCAAAGTTCGGTCCAGGCGTCCGCGATGTCCGGGCCTTTGCCTTTGAATTGGGCGATGGCGTAGAGGCCGCCTGGCAGGGTGGTGACGGCGGCGTGTTCGCTGGCGCCGAAGCTGTCCGGGACTTCAACGCAGGCGTCGTAGCGGCACTTTTCGGGAGGCGTGGTGAACGGGTCGTCGTGGCCTATACCGTAGCGTACCCGTTGCAGCAGGTTGTTTTCGATCATCCACGGGGCAACGGTTGCGCGCCAGAACGTGCCGATGCCCGGGCCGTAGGGGCCGGTGTAGCGCATGTAGGCTACGCGCGCGGGGGGTAGCTCTTTGAGGGTGACGTCCATCATCTGGTCCTTCATGTGAGTGAAGGCGTCAGGATCGGCCAAGTTTGTGGCCTGTGCCTGATCAGGATTGCTCAATTGCTGCTGGCGTCGTTCGCGGATGCCGGCCAGGCGCTGTTCCCAGCACTCGGGTTCGGTGGTGCGCCAGGTGCTCGGGGTGACAGAGAAATGTTGCTTGAAGGCGCGGGAAAAGGCTTCGCCGGAGCTGAAGCCGACTTCCAGGGCGATCTCCAGAATTGAGGCGTCGGGTCTGTTGGCCAGTTGCTGCGCGGCGCAGGCCAGTCGGCGTCGGCGCAGGTAATCGCCGAGGGTTTCGCCGACCCACGCGGTGAAAAGCCGATGAAAGTGCCAACGCGAGAAGTGTGCGATTTGCGCCAGATCAGCCAGCTCCAGCGGTTGGTCCAGATACCGGTCGATATGCTCCAGCACCCGGTTCATTCGACGCGTGTATTCGCAGAGGCTGTGGTAGGCGGGAGTCATAGTGGGGAAGTTTACAACGGTGGTGGATGTGGGGTTGGGGCGCTCAAGTATTTGTGTTGACTGTGAGGCCGTCTTCGCGGGCAGCCTCGCTCCTGCAAGGGTACGCGGTCACTGTAGGAGCGAGTCTTGCCCGCGATGGCTATTGAACTGACAACGCAGGACCTATTGGTTTCATTCGCAACAGCAGCTTGATGAACCCTTGATCGCCGGTTCGTCCTCGTAACGATGATGCTTCATCAGCTGTCAGCCTTTGCCGCTGCGCTATCCAGCTCCTTCGGGAGTTTGTCGATCAGCGTGCTTTTACCGCTATGCACATTTCGAGCTCCAGCATGTCGGCGTTCTCATCATAGGTCGCATCTACCGGGTAGCGCTCAAAACAGGGCCGAGTGTCGTATTGCAGGCCGCTGCCGGGCATCCAGGTGCTACAGAGTTTGCCCCAGGCGGCGGCGATATCCTTCCCGGAACCTTTGAAGTGGGCAACAGCGTAGAGGCCGCCGGGCAGGGTGGTGACGGCGGTGGGGTAGGTGGCGTTGAAGGTGTCAGGGACTTCGACGCACGCGTCGTAACGGCAACGGTGGGGTGGGGTGGTTTTCGGGTTGTCGTGGCCGATGCCGTAGCGCACTCGATGCAGCAGGTTGTTTTCGATCATCCACGGGGCGACGGTTTCGCGCCAGAACGTGCCGATGCCCGGGCCGTAGGGGCCGGTGTAGCGCATGTAAGCTACGCGAGCAGGTGGCAGTTCTTCGAGGGTGACGTTCATTATTGTTTTCCTTTGCTGAGTCGTCAGGGCTCAGCTCATGCAGATTTTTTGTGTTTAGCCCTCGGGCCTCTTCGCGGGCCAGCCTCGCTCCTGCGATGATCGCGTACCCCGTAGGAGCGAGGCTGACCCGCGATGGCGATTGAGTCGTCAACACAGCCCTTTGTGGCTGAACACTCAATTCATCGGCCTCACTCGGAACAACAGCTTGACGCCCCCTTGACTGCCGGTTCGTCTTCGTAGCGATCATGGTGGCGGACCCACTCCATGATTTCGTCTTCGTTACGTCCTTTTGGCGTCAGGTCGAGGAAGTTGTAGGCGCCGATCAGCAGGTCCAGCCCGCGTGCATAGGTGGAGTAGGTGTGGAAGATCTCGCCTGCGTCGTTGCGATAGAACACGCTGAGTCCAGGCATTTCGCCTGCGGTGCCGGTGCTTGTTTCGTAGTTGTAGACGGCGGTGCCGGCCGCGAGTTCTTCAACGCTGATGGTCACTTTGAAGTCCGCGTTGAAGTCGCTGCCGGCTGATGACACCCAGTTGAACTTCCAGCCCATGCGCTTCTTGAACGGCTGGAATTCGGCCAGGGGGGCGTGGGAAACCACCGCCAGCGCCACATCATGGTGGGCAAGATGCTGGTTGGCGCCGTCGATGTGATCGGACACGAACGAGCAGCCCTGGCAGCCTTCTTTCCAGCCTGCCGCGAACATGAAGTGATAGACGATCAGTTGGCTGCGACCGCCGAACAGGTCAGCCAGGCTTAGCCGTCCGTCGGGACCTTCGAAGCTGTAGGGTTTGTCGATTTTCACCCAAGGCAGTGCGCGGCGTTCGGCACTGAGTTTGTCCCGTTCCCGGGTGAAGGCTTTTTCGTGAAGCAAATGCTCTTTGCGTGCCGCGATCCACTCTTCGCGGGACACGACCTTGGGCTGTGGCTGTTGCCAAGTGTTCATGATCTTTCCTCCTGCGATGGTTGCAGCGCTTTGCCGCGAGGTTATTTACACAGCCTAGTCGTTTGGCCGAGGCTGAAATCGACAAGGCGCCCAGCGGTTTTGCCGCTCAATACTCAACAGGCTGAATCCCTGGCCGAACGTCTCCCTGATTTATCCCTGCCGCCCTGCCTTCAAACACTTCAACGTGCTGAAACTACTGCGCAGACCATCGATCTTCGTCACTAGATGCTGGCGTTGATCCGGTGTGCTTTGGGCCATCAGGTCCACCAGCAGGCTGCGGGCCGCTTGTTCGGCCTGGCTGTAGGCCTGTCGATAGGCGGGAGTCCATAAATTCTCGGGATTAACCAGAAGTTGCTCGATGCGTTGTGGGAAGTCGCTGCTCTGACGCTGCTCCACGGCCGCACTGAATTGCGCTTGCCAATGGGCGCGGTTGGCGACCCTTTGCTGGTTCTGATCGGGCAATGAGTTCGACCAGGCAACCACGCGTTGTTCCTGACTCGGAGTGAGGGGGCCAAACCAGTCATTCAGGCGTTTATCCATCCGTTCGCCACGTTGTTTGATCTGTTGTTCCAGGGAGGGTTTGAGGTAGAGGTTCTGACGTTTGCGCAGGTCTTTGGCAAATGCCAGGTTCATTTCTTCGACCTGTTGATCGTCAAGGCCTCGAAGCAACTCGATGGCCGAGGGGGTGATTTCCCGGGCGGTTTGTGCGATGGCCTGCCTGGCTTCCTGGATTCGGGCTTGCAGGGCGGCGTCGGTGATCTGATCGGTTTCGACCATGTGTTGCAGGCGAACCAGCCAGTCGAGGTAACCGGGCAGTTGCGTGCGGCAATGCCACTCGAGATGTTCCTTGAGCTGCTCGTTGAACCAGCTTTTTTGCTCGGTGTTCATGTCCAGATAGTCGCTGAGCGTCCAGGGAATGATCACGTCGAGGTTGCGGTAGGTCATGCTCACGCGATTACAGCCGGACAGCACAAGGCTCAACATCAGCAACAAGGTGAAGTGCTTCAACCGGTGCGACATGGGCCAATCCTTGCGAAGTGTGGAGCAGGAGCGACGCAATTGATTGAAGCGCCCAACCTGGAGGTGCGCAAGCATTCCGGCGAATCCTCGGCAGAGAGGTCTGTTCGTCGATTTCTACAAGATTGATTAACTGGCGGGGTGTTGCGGGGAGGGCTCTAGTCCTAGCGCTTCGAGGCTCAAAGCGCTTAGGGACCAGGGGGTGACACGGGGGTATTACTTTTTGCCAAGGGTAATTTGCTTGGACGGGCCGAAAGTCTGGCCGCTGACGCCTTTGGCAATTTGCTGGATTTCGCCGCCGGATTTCAGGAAAGCAGCAATCTGGTCGTTGATCGATTCGCTGGTTTCAACGGCTGGAGCTGGCTTTGCTTTGCTGTTGGATGCTTTTACACGCATGGCGGCCATTAACCTGTAGAAAATTAACTTGGCCAGGCATCGTACAGGAAATACTTGACAATTGCTTGGTAAATATCCCCTGAAATGACCAGGCGCGCAGGTCGATGAAGCATAAGTTGATTTTCGCAATAAGCGGCTAAGCTGCTGTTTTAACTAAAAACCTTGGTGGAAATTACCAGCGGTGGACATCCTCGCGTCAGGGGAAAGCCACTCGATTGGTCTGACGAGCGGGCCCGCATTTGCCCCCAAGGCCAGGAAAATCAAGGCCCGCGGAGGTTTTTCATCTGCCATCCGGCTGGTCGCAGAACTGTACCGGCAAACTCGGGTAGAATGCCGCCCACGCAATGAGGGTATTGGAAATGGCTTTAGTCGGGCGCTACAACAGCTTGCAAGTGGTTAAACACACTAACTTTGGTTTGTATCTGGACGGTGGGGCGGACGGTGAAATTCTGTTGCCCAATCGTTATATTCCCAAAGATATTCCCAGTGAAGATGAAGACTGGCTCAACGTTTTTATTTATCTGGACAGCGATGACAAACTCATCGCAACTACTGAAAAGCCGAAAGTTCAGGTCGGCGATTTTGCCAGTCTGAAAGTCGTTGAAGTGAACAGTATCGGGGTTTTCCTCGATTGGGGTCTGCCCAAAGACCTGCTGCTGCCGTATTCCGAAGAAAAACGCCAGATGACGGCCGGCGAATATTGCGTGGTGCATGTCTACCTCGACAAACACACCCGCCGTATTACCGCCACCGCGCGCCTTGACCGCTACCTGGACAAAACCCCGGCTAACTACCAGGTCGGTCAGGAAGTTAATTTGCTGGTGGCCGAAGCGACCGATATGGGTTTCAAGGCCATTATCAATAACAAGCACTGGGGCCTGATCCACAAGAACGAAGTGTTCAAGTTCATGCGCGCCGGCAAGGAGGAGAAAGGCTTCATCAAAGAAATCCGCGCCGACGGCAAGATCAGCCTGAGCCTGCAGCCGGTGGGTGAAGAAGCGTCCAGCAGTCTGAACTCGAAGATCCTTGCCAAGCTGCGCGAAAACAACGGTACCTTGCCGGTCAGCGACAAGAGCGACCCGGCGGTGATCAGTGGCTTGTTTGGCGTGAGCAAGGGCAACTTCAAAAAGGCCATTGGTGCGCTCTACAAGAACGGACAGATCGTGATTCATGCCGACCGTATCGAGCTGAGCTGATCCCGAGGGCCGGTAAGCCCGCTCCCACGGACTGTGCATAACCTGTGGCGAGGGGGCTGCCCCCCTCGCCACAGGTCTTGTGTCCTGCTATCGGCTTAACGGGGGCTTACCCGAAGCGCTCAATACTTTCCCTTGTCTGTTGTATACAGTTCTACTGTCTATCTCCCTTCCCCCATCTCAAGCCTTTCATGCACTGTTAACAGGCGCTTGCGCACTGTCTATGGGCATTTAGCCGGCGAAGTGTTTGCTGTCGATCCCCTGAATCAATTGCCGGTCAGCCGTTTAAACACCTGCCTTGCAGCCATATAAGCCACAGGTTTTAACGGTATGGCACGCATTCTGCGTACTGACTCGTATACAAACTGTGCCAGCTCCCGTACGCAGTGTGATTGAAAGGTCAATCGCGAGGGCTGAGCCTGTACTTTCGAGGAGTCACGCGATGACCGAGCAACTACCCAACGGCTATAGCCCCCGCCTGTATAACCAGGACCTGGGGCCGCTGCCGCAGAAATGGAACTGGTACAACATCTTTGCCTTCTGGATGAGCGATGTGCACAGCGTCGGCGGCTATGTGTTCGCCGCCAGCCTGTTTGCCCTGGGGCTGGCCAGCTGGCAGGTATTGATCGCCTTGCTGGTCGGGATCTGCATCGTGCAACTGATTGCCAATCTGGTGGCCAGACCGAGCCAGCAGGCAGCGGTGCCATATCCGGTGATTTGTCGCTTGGCCTTTGGTGTGTTCGGGGCGAATATTCCGGCGGTGATTCGCGGCTTGATCGCGGTGGCCTGGTACGGGATTCAGACCTACCTGGCCTCCAGCGCACTGATCATTGTGGTGCTGCGGTTTTTCCCCGCGATGGCGGCTTTTGCTGAGCCGCATTTTGCCGGGTTGTCCTACCTTGGCTGGTTCGGATTCCTGAGTCTGTGGTTCGTTCAGGCGCTGGTGTTCTGGACCGGTATGGAGTCGATCCGGCGTTTTATCGACTGGGCCGGGCCGGTGGTCTACGGCGTCATGTTCATGCTGGCCGGCTGGGTTGTCTGGAAGGCCGGCTGGAGCAACATCAGCTTCACCCTGGCGGAAAAGTCGCTGTCCGGCTGGCAAGCTTTCGGCCAGGTGATCGTGGCGACGGCGCTGGTGGTGTCGTATTTCTCCGGGCCAACCCTGAACTTCGGCGATTTCAGCCGCTATTGCCGCAGTATGCGGGACGTGCGGCGCGGCAATTTCTGGGGCCTGCCGGTGAATTTCCTGGCATTCTCCCTGGTGACCGTGGTGATTGTGTCCGGAACCCTGCCAGTGTTCGGCGAGATGCTCCACGACCCGATCGCCACCGTGGCGCGAATCGACAATAACGTGGCAGTTTTGCTGGGCGCTTTTGCCTTTGTCACCGCGACCGTTGGCATCAACATCGTCGCTAACTTCGTCTCGCCAGCCTTCGATTTCGCCAACATCGCACCGAGCAAGATCAGTTGGCGGGTCGGCGGCATGATTGCTGCCGTGGCCTCGATCTTCATCACGCCGTGGAACCTGTTCAACAATCCGCAAGTGATCCACTACACCCTGGATGTGCTGGCGGCGTTCATCGGGCCGTTGTTCGGGATTTTGCTGGTGGATTACTACCTGATCAAAAAACAGCAGATCGAGGTCGACGCGTTGTTCGATGACAGTCCCAACGGACGTTATTACTACAACGGCGGGGTGAACTGGACCGCCGTCAAGGCACTGGTGCCGGCCACCGTCGCGGGCATTGCCATCACCTTTACCCCGGTCTTGCTGCCGATGGCTAATTTCGCCTGGTTCACGGGCTGCTTGCTCGGCGGTTTGCTGTTCTATGTCCTGGCGCGGCGCGAGCAGGCACCGCTGCGGGCAGCACAGGCCACAGCGGTTTCTCGCTGAGGCGCCTTGCTTCGCGCAAGTTGGCACAGCAACGCGGTTCGTCACTAAACGTCAACAGGCCCCTATAATCGACAGCACATAATTCTTCGCCCCGGACTCGCTCCGGGGTTTTGTTGTTTCTGTCGAGTAACTGCCATGTTTTTGTTTGTCTTCGAGGTTTTGCGGTGATCGCCACACGGCGCAGCGCCGATGGTTTTGCCCTGCAAGTGATGCTGGGTCTGTGCCTGATCTGGGGCGTGCAGCAGGTCATGATCAAATGGGCGGCAGCGGACATCGCACCGGTCATGCAAGCGGCCGGACGCTCTGGAATCTCCGCGGTATTGGTCGCATTGCTGATCTTCTGGAAAGGCGGTTGGGAACAGGTCGGCAGCACCTGGCGGGGCGGTCTGCTCGCTGGCAGTCTGTTTGGCCTCGAGTTTCTGTTCATTGCCGAAGGCCTGAAGCTGACTACCGCGGCGCATATGTCGGTGTTCCTCTACACCGCCCCCATCTTCACCGCGTTGGGTGTGCACTGGCTGTTGCCGAGTGAGCGACTGCGGCGGTTGCAATGGCTGGGGATTCTCCTTGCGTTTGTCGGCATTGGATTCGCGTTTGCCGGCGGTTTGTCGTTGGACAACCTTGATAAACGGATGCTGTTGGGGGACGCGATGGGCGTATTGGCCGGGGCGGCTTGGGGCGCGACCACAGTAGTGGTGCGTGCTTCACGTTTGTCAGAGGCGCCGGCGACCCTGACGCTGTTTTACCAACTGATCGTAGGCTTCGTCGGTCTGCTGGTGATTGCCGCCCTGAGCGGGCAGATCAGCCATGTCAGCCTGACCACGGTGGCTGTGGCCAGTGTGCTGTTCCAGGGCCTGGTGGTGTCGTTCTTCAGTTACCTGACCTGGTTCTGGCTGTTGCGTCGCTACCTGGCGGCGAATCTGGCGGTGTTCTCCTTCATGACGCCGTTGTTCGGCGTCACGTTCGGCGTGCTGCTGCTGGGTGAGCCGCTGAGTTTCAACTTCGTGGTCGGTGCCGTGCTGGTGTTGCTCGGCATCACCTTTGTCAGCGCAGAACAGTGGATGCGGCGTCGTTTGCACAAAGCTCTCGGGCAATGACTGGGCGCAACAATAGCCCACCACCCAGCAGCAACCCGGTACCGGCAATCATCAACCCTGGTTGCAATCCTCCACTGAAATGGCTGCTCAGCGCTGCCAGCAACGGCCCGCTGAGCTGACCCACGGCGAAACAGGCCGTCAGCAGCCCGGCGTTGCGTTGGGTGTTGTGGGGGGCCAGTTCCCGTGAGCGTTGCATCACCAGTTGCATGCAGGCCAAAAACGGCGTGCCGCACAGGATCACACCCAATGCCAGCCCAAGACCATTGCCCAGCAGGCAAGCGAACACCCCGGCGGCTTGCAGCCATAAGGTCGCAATCAACCAATGCCGGGTGGTATTCGGGTTGTATCGACGCAAACTGACCAGCACCACGCCAGTGGCCGCGGCCAGGCCGAAGCACGGCCAGAACAGGTCGGCCTGCCATTGCCCGTGAAAGTGCGCGCTGGCCATTTGCGAAAGGAACGTCGCGGGAATGATGTAGCCCAGACCGTATAAGGCGTAGATCAAACCCAGCCGGGGAATTGCGGCGTTGCCCGAGGCCACGGTTGTGGGCGCCACGGTCATGCTGGCTGCCGGTTGCGGCAGGATCGGCAGAATCACCAGCAGCATCAGCAACGCTACACCGGCATACACCAGCCACAGCGTGGCCGAACTTTGCCCCATCAGGTTCGAGCCCAGTGCCAACAATCCCGTAAGAAAAATCCCCAACCCTGGTCCGGCAAATACCAATGCCCCGAGTCGTGGACGCCCGGCTGCGACGGCCAGCGGCTGACTCAGCGCAGTAATCATCACCAGCACCCAGGCGCTGGCCACGCCGGTGCCGAAGCGCAACAGCAGATGCGACCAGAAACCCGTGGCCCAGAACGAAGCCAGTGTCAGCAATACGCACAACCACAGACCGCCGAGCAAACGGCGACGAACCTGCTCAGGGCGGCGGGCGAACATCGCGTCCACTGCGCCGATGAAGTAACCAAGGTAGTTGGCCGCAGCGATAAGCCCGGCGGCGGTCAGATCGATCTGACCTTCGCTGATCAAGTGCGGCAACTGCGGGGTCAGGGCGAAGCGGCCAATTCCCATGGCCATCATCAGGGCGATAAAACTGGCCAGTAAGCGAATCAGAGGTGACATGGTCTGGATTCCTGCAAAGGAGCAATGACCGTCAGGCTAAGACTGATTGACTTTCTTTAAAAATGAATAATAGTGAGTAACTTGTTCATTTTTGGAGAAAGGTGTGGAGTTCAGCCAATTACGCATTTTCCAGGCTGTTGCAGAGGAAGGTTCCATTACCCGGGCGGCCGATCGGCTGCATCGGGTGCCGTCCAATCTGTCGACCCGGCTCAAGCAGTTGGAGGAACAACTGGGCGTCGAACTGTTTTTGCGTGAGCGTCAGCGCTTGCAGCTTTCACCTGCGGGTAAAGTCTTGCTGGACTACACCGCGCGGCTGTTTGCCTTGCACGACGAAGCCCATGCGGCGGTGCAGGGTGGTCAACCGGCCGGTGACTTCGTGCTGGGCACCATGTACAGCACGGCTGCGATTCATCTTCCGGCGTTGCTGGCGCGTTATCACCGCACCTACCCGGCGGTGAACCTGCAGGTGCAATCCGCTCCCAGCGGTGAGCTGCTGGAGGGCTTGCTTGCCGGTCGGCTCGATGCGGCACTGGTGGACGGCCCGCTGGAGCTGGCCGGGCTCGACGGTGTACCGCTGTGCGAGGAAAAACTGGTGCTGATCAGCGAGGCTGATCATCCGCCGGTACGCAGTGCCCTGGATGTGCAAGGGCGTTCGGTGTTTACCTTTCGTCAGGGCTGTTCTTACCGGATGCGTCTGGAGGCGTGGTTTGCCAATGATCACGCGGCCATGGGCCGGGCGATGGAGATCGAGTCGTATCAGGGGATGCTGGCCTGTGTGATTGCCGGTTCCGGTGTGGCGTTGATGTCGGAATCGATGCTTGCCAGCCTGCCAGGGCGAGAAAGCGTGGCGGTGCACCCGCTGGCCGAGCCGTTCGCCAGCGCCACCACCTGGCTGATGTGGCGCAAGGGCATGGTTGGCGCCAACCTCAATGCCTGGATTGAGCTGCAACAGGCGGCCAGACCGGTTCAGGCGCTGGAAACCCGGGCCAGCGCCTGAGTGTTTCCCAGCACATTCGAACTAATTCTGTAACAGTTCATTGTCATACCGGGCGAGCATTGCGTAGGACTTCGGACTATTATCTGTATGAAGCGGCTACAGAATCCCGGTCGCTCAGCACTACCCTGAAGGGGGCACCATGAAAGAGAAACTACAAAACTGGCTCCACGACCTCGGTGTTGCTCTCGGCCTGATTGAACCGCCTCTGCAACCCGTGCCAGTGCGCACTGACGACGAGCAGCGTCGGCGCCAGCAGCGCAGGTAAATGATCGATGGCTGAGCCATCCTGCGCACTGCGCAGGAACCCCTGCATCATGCGAAAAAAAGGCCCGGCTTCCTGCTGACTGATCAACGGGAACCAGGCCAAAAACCTCATTTTTTAAAAGCGCGGCTTGATGGTCTTCCATTCAGGTTTGTAGCGCTGCGTCTGTTTCACGCCGTCGCGCTGACGAATCCCACCGCCTGATTTTATGACCGCTTCACGCCCCGAGCCTTTATACCAACCCGGCGTTGCCAGCAACGCGGACATTAGTGCCGGGAAATCTCCAGCAGAAACCGGCACAAGTCATTGGCCGTGGTCGCGCTCTTGAGGAGCTGATCTTCCTCGCTGGTAAACGCACTCAGCTCAAACTCGTCCTCCAGGCGGAAGATAAGGTCCTCGATATCCTGTTTGTCCAATCCCAACTGCTCCAGGCTCACGCCGTCATCGAAATCCTCGTTGCCATCCAGCAGACGACTGATGAAGCGATGCACGGCATTACGAACGGCTGCTCTTTTCATGGTCATTCCTCGCGCGGCTCAGATGCTGCTGGTCAGGCGTGAAGGAATGATCGGCAGCGTTTTTTCAGGAGTGAACCCGCGGGAGGGGGCGGCGATTTCAGGAACGGCGGTTCTTCGATGGGGCGGCAGATGATTGATTGTGTTTCAGTGCCGTTCATACACACCTCTGGCAAGGGGAGGTTGTCGTTGTTTTTTGGCCCGTCCAAGGGTTACGCGATAGCTGTCACGAATGACGCTAGCGATCCTTGTACCGTCCTCCTGCAAAAACGGCAGTCGCTAACTGCCAGTACAGCACACATTACTGATGCTGACGGTTCCACTCATCTATCAGTGTGCGCAAGCGCTCTCCGGAAAAACTCGCGAAATGCCCGCCATGCACGGTGCGGATCGGCAGTTCGCGCAGTCGCTGAAGGCTTTTCGCGTAGTCCTCGAGATTGGAGTGGTAGGCGTTTTCGATCAACGGACCGTCATAGATGATGTCGCCGCTGAACAGCGTGCCGGTGGCCGCCTCCCAGAGGCTGATACCACCCGGTGAATGGCCGGGAGTGTGCAGCACTTGCAGTGTGCGATTACCGAGGTCGAGCACGTCGCCTTCTTCGATCAGACGGGTGGCGGGCGCAGCCCTGACCCGGTATTCGGCGTAGCACAACGGGCAATCCGGATGGGCTTCAAACATGTCGTCGCCGACGAAGGCGGTGGCCAGGGTGTTGTCACCATTGGGCTCGGCGAGGATTTGCGCTTCAGCCGGGTGGACCAGGCGTTCGGGGAATTCGTGATGGCCGGCAATGTGGTCGAAATGGCAATGACTGGCCACTGCCAGCAGCGGTCGTTCGGTGAGCCAGGGCAATTGCTCGCGCAGGCTGACCAGCCCGGATCCGCTGTCCACCAGCAGGTCTTTGTCGCGGCCCTGGATATGCCACAGGTTGCAGCGGTAGAAGGGGCGGATATACGGCTCGTGAATCAGGCGCACACCGTCGCTCAGGGTTTTGACTTCGAACCATTGATCGCGGCTGACGATTTTCATTGGGGGCTCCTCAGGGGGGAAAAACTTCAGGCGAAAAAAAGGGTACGGCAACCGACGCCGTACCCATCGAAGAAAAAGGTAAACCGTTGTTACGCTCAGATTAGATCGCGTTGGCCACTGCCACCGGGCGAGGGGACAGCAGGCTGACCAATACGAAGCTGATCAAACCTACCACCAGGCTGTAGTAGATCGGCGTGTTGGCATCCAGACCGTCCTTGACCATGAACGCCAGTGCAGTGACAAAGCCCAGACCCATGCTGGCGATTGCTCCGGCGGTGGTCGCACGTTTCCAGAAAATGGCACCCATCAGCGGGATCAACATGCCGCCCACCAACAGGTTGTAGGCCAAGGTCAGGGCGCTGATCACGTCGTTGACCACCAAGGCAATACCCAGCACCGCGATACCGGTCAGCAGGGTGAACAGACGGTTGATGCTCAGGCTCGACTGTTTGCCGCCGCGCAGTCTCGGCAGCAGGTCTTCGGTCAGGGTGGTGGAGGCGGCCAGCAGTCCGGCACTGGCGGTGGACATCATGGCCGCCAGCGCTGCGGCGATCACCAGACCGCGCAGACCGTCCGGCAAGGACGCTTTAACGATCGCTGCGAAGGCATTATTAACGTTGTCCAGATCTGGCAGCAGCACGTGAGCGGCCATGCCGATCAGGGCGCAGGCCAGGCCGTAGGCGATGCAGTAGAAACCGGCGAAGGTGCCCGCGTATTGCGCGACTTTTTCATTTTTGGCGGTGAACACTCGCTGCCAGATGTCTTGGCCGATCAGGATCCCGAAGAAGTAGATCAGGAAGTAGGTGATGATCGTGTCCCAGCCGATGGTGCTGAAGCTGAAACTGGACGCTGGCAACTTGGTGACCAGCTCATCCCAACCGCCGACGCGGTACAGGCAGATTGGCAGCAGGACAAACATCAGACCGACAGTCTTGATCACGAACTGGACGATATCGGTCAGGGTCAGCGACCACATGCCACCGATGGTCGAATAGACCACGACCACGCCACCGCCGAGCATTACCGAGATCCAGAACGGCAAGCCGAACAGCACTTGCAGCACGGTACCGATGGCGAGGATCGAGGTCACGCCGATCATCAGCGCGTACGCCAGCATGATCACTGCGCTAGCCTGGCGGGCCATCGGGTTGTAGCGTTTTTCCAGCACTTGGGTGACGGTGAAGATCCGCAACTTGAGCAGCGGTTTGGCCAGGAACAGGTTCAACGCGATGATGCCACAGCCCAGTGCGGCGCAGAGCCAGAAGCCGGAGATCCCGTGGACATAGCCCAGACGCACGGTACCGACCGTCGACGCGCCGCCGAGTACGGTAGCGGCCATGGTGCCCATGTACAGCGTCGGGCCGAGGTTACGACCGGCCACCAGGTAGTCTTCGTGGGTCTTGGCCTTGCGCATGCCGTAATAACCGAGCACCAGCATACCGGCGGCATAAATGAGAACAACAAATAAATCCAAAGCCATTACAGCGTGTCTCCGATTGTCTTTTTTATGTGGAACGTAATCGAGCTCTGCAGGAGCAGGGGGGGGGCGCCTAGCTCTTGCCCGCGAAAAGAGAGGCGCGGTACTGCATGCCAACCGCGTTATCTTTCATCGCGGGCGAGCCTCGCTCCTGCAGGTAGGGGGGCTTAATCAGGCTGCTTGTCTTAGTTCAGATTTGGCGCGCGAATCCGTGTGCTTGTTGCGTGGATCGTTCGGTCCGAAAACCAGTGTCGGCTCCGGGAACAGGCTCAACAGCGTCAGGTACACCAGCGATGCCAGACCCAGGGTCACCGGCAGGCTGATATCGATGCCGCCAGCCAGATTGCCCAGCGGGCCGACGAACTGCCCCGGCAGATTGACGAAGCACAGACCGACCATTGCGCTAGGAATCCAGGCACCCAGACCACGCCAGTTCCAGCCGTGCTGGAACCAGTAGCGACCGCCCTGTTCGCCACGGGTGAAGACTTGCAGGTCATCCGGGCAGTAGAAGCCACGACGCACCAGCAGACCGATGATCATGATCACCATCCACGGGGTGGTGCAGGTGATGATCAGTACGGCGAAGGTCGACACGCTCTGCACCAGGTTTGCCGCAAAGCGTCCGATGAAGATGAAGGCAATCGACAGCACGCCAATCAACAAGGTCGCCTTGACTCGCGACAACACCCGTGGGAACACGCTGGACATGTCCAGCCCGGTGCCATACAGCGAGGTGGTGCCGGTGGACATGCCGCCGATCACCGCGATCAGGCACACCGGCAGGAAGAACCAGCTCGGTGAAACCGCCAGCAGGCCGCCGACATAATTGTTCGCCGCAATGTAATCCGGTGCCTTGATGGCAACGATGGTCGCGGTGGCGAGGCCGAACATGAACGGAATCAGCGTGGCGATCTGCGAGATGATCACCGCCGCCATGATCCGGCCTTTCGGGGTGTCCCGCGGGATGTAGCGGGACCAGTCGCCGAGGAACGCGCCGAAGGAAATCGGGTTGCTCATGGCCACCAGCGCGGCACCGATAAAGGCTGCCCAGAAACCTGGCTGGCCGAGGCTGACGCTACCGGCAAAGTTAATGTCGAAAGGCCCTGCGAAGGCGAAGATCCCCAGCAGGAACAGCAGGCTGGCGCTCCACACCGCGATCTTGTTGACCCACAACAGGAAGCGGAAACCGTAGATACACACGGTCAGTACCAGAATCGCGAACAGACCGTAGGCCAGGGCCAGGGTCAGGTCGTTTTCCGGAACGCCTATCAAGCGCTTGGCGCCGCCGATCAATGCATCACCCGAGCTCCACACCGAGAGCGAGAAGAAGGCGATGGCGGTCAACAACGACAGGAATGAGCCGACGACCCGACCGTGCACACCGAAGTGCGCACCGGAGGACACCGCGTTGTTGGTGCCGTTGATCGGACCGAACAGGCCCATCGGCGCGAGGATAATCGCGCCGAACAGTACGCCCAGCACAATAGCCCAGACGCCGGCCTGAAAGGACAGGCCGAACAGCACCGGGAAACTCCCGAGCACCGCAGTAGCAAAGGTGTTGGAGCCACCGAAGATCATTCGAAAAAGATCGATCGGCCTGGCGGTACGCTCATGGTCCGGGATCTGTTCGACCCCGAAGGTTTCAATAGTGTTGATGCTTTGTTCTTTGTTGTTGTTATTCATGATCTGCTCCGATCATCAAGGCGCGCTCATCGTGCGTGAGCGTCACCTGTGTTGGCTAAGGGGAGGGCAGTCTTTCCGGCATTGCGGACAAATGTTCGTGGCAGGCCAGCCAACGGCCTTGTTCTTCTTTGCGAAACCCCTGTTTTTTAAAAAGAATGGTTTCGCGTTCCTGGCTAAAAAGTTGCTCCCCTTGCATGCGCAGCTCGGTGGCGACGTCATGAATAAAAATCGCCACATCACCCTGCAGGCTGACGAAGGCGTTGCTCGAGGTGCACGAAAGCACCTCGAAGCCATCCTCGCGGCGCCAGTTGTCCCACAAGGCCTGGTAAGCATCGCGCGACAGCAATGGCGTTTCGAGGGTGTAGAAAACGAAGCTGGCATCGGCGCTAAACGCGCCGAAGTAGGCTTCGCGATCGTTGCGGGCAAAGGCCGACACCAGTTCTGCGGCGGCTTCCAACACCTGATCACGTTCGCTCATGGTCATTCCTCAGCGGTGGGTCACACCTGGCAGTACGCAGAGCATTTCGTACAGCAGGTTGGCGCCCAGCAGCGAGGTGTTGCCGGTGGTGTCGTAAGGCGGCGAGACTTCTACCAGGTCGCAGCCGATCAGGTCGAGCCCTTGGCAACCACGAATGATCTCGATCGCCTGGATGGTGGTCAGACCGCCGATTTCCGGGGTGCCGGTACCAGGTGCCCAGGCCGGGTCGATGCCGTCGATGTCGAAGCTCAGGTACACCGGACCGCCGCCGACTTTCTCGCGAACTTCAGCCATCAGTGGCGCCAGCGAGTGGTGCCAGCATTCTTCGGCCTGAACCACACGGAAGCCCTGTTTACGGCTCCAGTTGAAATCTTCAGCGGTGTAGCCCTGAGCCCGCAGACCAATCTGCACCACGCGGTCGCAGTCCAGAAGGCCTTCTTCCACGGCGCGACGGAAGGTGGTGCCATGGGCGATCTTCTCGCCGAACATGTGATCGTTCACATCGGCGTGGGCATCGATATGCACCAGACCGACTTTGCCATGCTTCTTGTGAATCGCACGCAGGATCGGCAGGGTGATGGTGTGGTCGCCACCCAGGGTCAGCGGGATAACGTTGTGGCTGAGGATATCGTCGTAGGCTTCTTCGATGATGCGCACGGCGTCCAGCAGGTTGAAGGTGTTGATCGCCACGTCACCGATGTCGGCAACCGACAGCGAGTCGAACGGCGCGGCACCGGTGGCCATGTTGTACGGGCGGATCATCACCGATTCAGCGCGGATTTCACGTGGGCCGAAGCGGGTGCCGGCGCGCAGCGAGGTGCCGATGTCCAGTGGGACGCCGACAAAAGCAGCATCGAGCCCTGCCGGTGATTGCAAGTGGGGAAGTCGCATCATGGAGGCGATGCCGGCGAAGCGCGGCATTTCGTTGCCGCCCAGTGGTTGGTGAAAAATTTTGTCCACGGGATAAGCCTCATCGTTGTTTTATTTGTCAGGAGGCGATTGTGCAGAAATGTAGTGAACGGGAAGAATCGCTACTGGCAAATACTTAGTTCAGATTTTTCTAAACTAATGGTTGGTAGGGGATTAGACTTGATCGTTCCCACGCTCCGCGTGGGAATGCCTCCCCGGACGCTCCGCGTCCAGCTCTGTGGATCTGACGCAAAGCGTCACTGGCTGCATTCCCACGCGGAGCGTGGGAACGAGCTTTGAACACATTTTCCAGGTGGAGCCCCCATGGCCAACGCTTTACCCGACCTGAAACTATTGCGCATCTTCGTCAGCGTGGTGCGGCATCAGGGGTTTGCCAATGCTCAGCAGGAGCTCAACCTGTCGACGTCGGCCATCAGCACTTACATGAGCCAGCTCGAAGCGGCGTTGGGCCTGGTGCTTTGCCATCGCGGCCGGGGTGGTTTCAGCCTGACCAGCAAAGGTGAATTGTTCCATCAGGAAACCCTGCGCCTGCTCGGCGAACTGGAAGGTTTCGAGCAATACGCCGCAGCGCTCAAGGGCGAATTACGTGGCACCCTTAACCTGGGGGTGATCGACTCGACCGTCAGCGACAAGGCCCTGCCGTTCGCCGAAGCGATTGGTGCCTACAGCCAGGAACACCCGGCGGTGCATTTGCACTTATCGGTCATGAGTCCCTATGAGCTGCAGCTCGGGGTTCAGGACAATCGTCTGGACCTGGCTATCGGTGCGTTCTCGACTCGCATGAGCGGGCTGGTCTATATGCCGCTGTACCGCGAGCAGCACTGGCTGTATTGCAGCAATCGCCATCCATTGTTCACCGAGCGACGTATCCCTGAGCAAGTCATCACCCAGCAACGCATGGTCGGTCGCGGTTACTGGAGCCAGGCCGAACTGGCTCGCCACGGCTTCAAGCACAGTGCGGCGACGGTGGAAAGTATGGAGGCGCAACTGATTCTGGTGCTATCGGGTGCCTATATCGGTTATCTGCCGGAGCATTACGCCCAGGCATGGGCCGACAAGGGGGATTTGCGCGTGCTGCTGCCGGCGACCTTTGGCTATCAGGCACCGTTCTCGATGATCGTGCGCCGTGGTCGCAGCCGCGAACCGCTGATCCAGACCTTCCGCGACTTGCTCAAAGCCCAGCTCAACCAGGCCTGATCGGGAGAACCTCATGTCCAGAAGCCAATGCGCCCGTTGCCTGCGCCCTGAAACCCACTGCCTGTGCCCGCTGATCCCGCAAATGGACAGTCGCACCCGAGTGCTGCTATTGCAGCATCCCAGCGAGGTGAACCATGCGCTGAACACCGCACGGCTGGCGGCGCTGGGCTTGAACAATGCCGAGTTGATCGTGGGGGAGGTGTTCGAGGATTTGCCCGCGTTGTTGAATCCACCCGGCTATCAAGCGCGACTGCTGTTTCCGGCGGATGATGCGCAACCGTTGCAAGCCTACGCTGGGTCGGATCAACCATTGCTGCTAGTGGTGCCGGACGGTACCTGGCGCAAGGCACGCAAGTTACTGCACCTCAATCCGTTGCTGGCGGCGCTGCCCCGCGTGACGCTGGCCGAGGGTTCGGTCTCCCGTTACCGTTTGCGCAAGGCTCCGGGGCCGGGGGCGTTGTCGACGCTGGAAGCGATTGTCCAGGCATTGCAGACCCTTGAAGCCCCGGCCTCGTTCGAGCCGTTGCTGCGACCGTTTGAAGCGTTGATCGATGGGCAGATTAAGGCGATGGGGGAGGAGACTTTTCGGCGTAATCATGGTGAAAGTAAGGGCTAAAGAGATTGTTCCCACGGTCTGCGTGGGAATGCCGCCCGGGACGCTCCGCGTCCGCTCTTGAGGTGACGCAGAGCGTCACAGGATGCATTCCCACGCAGAGCGTGGGAACGATCAACGAACGATCACGTGGGTTTAGCGTTCGCGCATCGCCTCGGTCCGGGCTTTGAGCACCGGTTTAAGCAAGTAATCCAGCACGCTTTTCTCGCCGGTGATGATGTCCGCGGTGGCGACCATGCCGGGGATGATCAGCAGCGGTTTGACTTCGCCGCCCAGATGGTTTTTGTCGGTGCGCACCTGGATCAGGTAGAAGCTGTTGCCCTTGTCGTCGGTAATGGTGTCGGCGCCGATCAGTTCCAGTTTGGCGCTTAACCCCCCGTAGATGGTGTAGTCATAGGCGCTGAACTTGACCATGGCTTTCTGCCCGGGATGAAGGAATGCCACATCCTGCGGACGGACCTTGGCTTCAATCAGCAGGTTGTCTTCCAGCGGCACGATCTCCACCATGTCGCTGCCCGGCTGGACCACGCCGCCGATGGTGTTGACCTTCAATTGCTTGATCACACCGTGCACCGGCGAGACCACGGTGGTGCGGGTCACCCGGTCGTCGATAGCGATGCTCGACGCGGTGATTTTCGACAGGTCGGTGCGTTTTTCGTTGAGCTCCTTGGCGGCGTCCGACCGGAAGCCTTGCACCGATTCATCGAGCTTGCTCTTGATCTCGTTGATTGCCGATTCAGCCCGTGGGATGGCCAGGGTGGTGGAGTCCAACGAGCCGCGAATCTCCACCGCACTGCGTTTGAGTCGAAGGATTTCCACCGGCGAAACCGCACCGGTCCCCACCAGCGGCACCGACATGTTCATTTCCTGTTGCAGCAAACCCAGGCTGGAACTGAACTGGCCCTGTTTGGAACGAAACTCCGCCAACTCCTGGGTTTTTTGCCGAAGTTGTTCCGTCAGTGTGCGTTGCTCGCTGGCCAGGCGGCGTTGCCGTTGTTCGAACAGCGAGCGCTCGTCTTCAGCCACTTGTGGGGCTTTGGCGATGACCTCGTCGGAGAGCTTGAAAGGCCGACCCTCGGCTTCGGCAGACAGTCGCTCGACCTTTGCGATCAAGGCAAAGCGTTCCGCTTCGCTCTCGCCCTTGTTGGACAGAAACCGTGTGTCATCAAGGCGCAGCAGGGTATCGCCCTTGTTCACTATTTGCCCTTCACGCACGAAGATCTCGGTGACGATGCCGCCCTCCAGGTTCTGGATCACCTGAACCTTGCTCGACGGTATGGCCTTGCCTTCACCTATCGTGACTTCTTGCAGCACGGCGAACCTGGCCCAGATCAGCGCGGTGATGATCAGCGCCGCGGCGATCCACACCGTCATCCGCGACCGGCGCGGCGAATCCTGCAGCGATGCTCCGCAGATGTCGGGCATGAATTCGCTTTCTGCGCTTTTGCTGAAGCTGTCGAAATAGCCGCGTGAACCTTGTGAAGCAGACATGGGCGACTCCTGGGGTCTGTTGACGTTTGGTGACGAACCGCGTTGCTGTGCCTACTTGTGCGAGGCAAGACGCGGGATGCCGCTAATGGTTGTTCCCTTGGCAAATCCCGCAACGCAGCCTCGCGCAAGTGGGCTCTCATCGCGGTCGGCACCAAACGTCAACAGACCCTAGACAGCCGCAGAGCCGACTTGGCCCTTGCGCAGTGCATCGATGACCGCTTCTTTCGGACCGTCCGCGACGATCCGGCCGTGGTCCAGCACCACCAGCCGATCCACCAGACTGAGCATCGAGGTGCGGTGGGTGACCAGCAGCAAGGTCTTGCCCTGAACCCACTTGTGCAGGCGTTGGCGCAGAACATCTTCGCTGCTGTTGTCCATGGCGCTGGTGGGTTCGTCGAGCAACATGATCGGCGGGTCGAGCAACAACGCTCGGGCCAGCAGCACCATCTGACGCTGGCCGCCGGACAGCAACTGGCCGCGTTCACCGACGGGGCGATCGAAGCCTTGAGGGTGTTGACGGGCGAGGTCGGTGACACCGGTCAGTTCGGCCACTTCGAGCATCCGCGAGTCGCTGATATAGCGGGCGCCGAGGGTCAGGTTGTCCCGCAGGCTGCCGGCCAGCAGCGGCAGGTCGTGAGCGACATAACCGATTTGCTGGCGCAGGTCGGCGACATCCAGTTGCCGCAGGTCGAGACCATCGAGCAACAGTTGACCTTCTTCCGGTGCATAAAAGCCCATTGCCAACCGCGCCAGGGTACTTTTGCCCGAGCCGCTGCGGCCGATGATGCCGATTCGTTCACCGGGTTTCATGCTGAAACTGATATTGGCCAGGGCCGGTGTGTTTTGCCCTTTGTAGCGGAAGGTCACCTGGCTGACATCCAGCCCACCCTGCAATTGAGTGCGCTCCAGCGGCCGCTGTTTGGTGTCGCGCTCTTGCGGCAGCGACATCAGCGTGTCGGTGCTGCGCATGGTCAGTTGGGCTTGCTGATAGCGGGTGATCAGCCCGGCGATTTGCCCCAGCGGAGCCAGTACCCGACTGCCGAGCATGTAGGTCGCCACCAGGGCGCCGACGCTGAGGTTGCTGGCGATGATGCTGTAGACCCCGGCGACGATGGTCGCCATGCCGGAGAATTGCTGAATGAACAATGTACCGTTGGTGGCCAGCGCCGACAGGTTACGCGCATGGCTGTCCAGTCGGGTCAGTGCGCCGTGGATGCTTTCCCATTTGTGCTGGCGTTCGCTTTCGGCGCTGCAAGCCTTGAGGGTTTCCAGACCACCGAGGGTTTCGATCAGCAGCGCCTGGCGTTCGGCGCCCAGGCTCAGGCTTTTCTGCACAGTGTCGCGCAGGTGTACCTGAATCAGCATGGCGACGAGAATTGTGATAGGGAAGGCCAGCAATGGAATCACCACCAGCCAGCCGCCGAGCAGGCCGATCACCACCAGCATCAGCACGGCGAACGGCAGGTCGATCAGGCTGGTCAGGGTAACGGCGGTGAGAAAATCCCGCAGGCCCTGAAAGTCGTGGATACTCTGGGCAAAGCCGCCGATGGTCGCAGGCTTCGCCTTCATCGACATACCGGTGATGCGCTCGAACAAGGTGGCGGAAAGGATGATGTCGGTTTTCTTCCCGGCCTGGTCCAGCAGGTGGGCGCGGACTACCCGTAGCACCAGTTCGAAACCGGTGCCGATCAGCAGCCCGATGGACAGCACCCAAAGCGTCGAAGTCGCCTGATTCGGTACCACGCGATCATAGGTCTGCATAACGAACAACGGCACCATCAACCCCAGCAGGTTGATCA
This sequence comes from Pseudomonas sp. GW821-FHT01E05, assembly GCF_059422425.1. Taxonomy (NCBI): domain Bacteria; kingdom Pseudomonadati; phylum Pseudomonadota; class Gammaproteobacteria; order Pseudomonadales; family Pseudomonadaceae; genus Pseudomonas; species Pseudomonas sp. GW821-FHT01E05. The sequence goes on along the minus strand of NZ_JBWKWW010000011.1, from coordinate 4,263 downwards.
GGAAACTCGCCAGAATCGCATCGCTGTACAGCCAGCGCGACAGCTTCAGGGTGTCACGGAACCAGGCTTCGACCCTTGGCACCAGTGGTGTGCGCAAGTCTTCGAGTTCATGCCGTGGCCGGGCGAACAGCGCCTGGCCGCTGTAGTCTTCGGCCAGTTCTTCACGGCTGACCCATTGTTCACCGCCCTCGGCTTCGCTCGGCAGGATCAGCACCTTGCCGTCGTCGCCCCAACGCCGCAAGACCGCGCATCGGCCATGTTTGAGAATCAGCAGCACCGGCAGGTTGAGTGCCGAGATAGCCCCCAGCTCTCGGCGCAGTAAACGCGCCTGCAAGCTGGCCCGCGCTGCGGCACGCGGTAGCAAGTCCAGGCTCAGGCGCTGCTGGGGCAGCGGTAATCCGGCGCTCAGGCTGGCGCGGCTGACAGTGCAGTCATGCAGTTTGCAGAGGATCAATAATCCGTCCAACAGCGGGTCATCAAAGCTCTGGCGCGGATCGACACCAGAGTTTGCAGGTTCCATGCTGGTCAAATTGAGCTCTCCTTTACCTACCTCATTTCTGGCAAACGGGCTTCGCTTCTCACTTCTGTTTGTGCGATCGCTTCGGCAGGCACCACTACTTTTTCTTTGTTCAACAACTCGCCCATGTTGGCCAGAACGCGGTACATGGAGAACTCTTCGGTGTAGCGCACTTCGGTATAGCGGCGGTTAGCGTTGTACAGCTCGTTTTCGCTGTCCAGCAGGTCGAGCAGGGTCCGTTGGCCAAGGCCGAACTGGTCCTGATAGGCGGCCCGCACACGGGTGGTGGTTTCGGCGTATTCACGGGTGGTCGGGGTTTGTTTCTTCGCGTTGACCATGGCGTTCCAGGCCAGCGTGATGTTCTCGTTGAGCATGCGCAAGGCATTGTTGCGGATGTCCATGGCCTGGTTGATTTTGTGTGCGTCCGATTGCAGGCGAGCTTTGTCACTGCCGCCTTTGAACAGGTTGTAGTTCATCACCACGCCGACCCGCCATTCGTTGTCGTGGCCCTTGTCACCTTGAATATTGTCGTTGGCACCGACTGCAGCTTCGGCATCGAAGCGTGGATAGAACGGTGACTTGGCAACCTCGTACTGGCTCTCGGCGGCATGAATGTCAGCCTGGGCGGATTTCAGGTACGGGTTGTTCTCCAGCATGCTTTTCCGCGCATCGGGCAGAGTGGCGGGGACTTCGCCTCTGATCGAGGGGAGGGTTTCCAGCTCATCGGGCATGCGCCCGACCGCGCTGAAGAAATTCGCCTTGGCATCGGCCAGGTCGGCTTCTGCAGTATCGAGGTTGTTTTGCGCCAGTGCCCGACGGGCGCTCGACTGATCGCGGTCAGCGTTGCTGCTCACACCGCGTTCGGTACGCAGGCCGATCTGATCGTTGACTCGCAAGTGCGCCTGCAGGTTGTTCTTGGCCAGGGTTACCAGTTCACGGCGCTTGAGAACTTCGAGGTACACCTCGATGGTGCGCAATGCCAGGCTTTCGGCAGTGCCACGAGTAAAGTAAGCCCGGGAGTTGACCACTGATTTGGTCCGCCCGACTTCATTGGAGGTGTTGAAACCATCGAACAGCATTTGCCTCAGACGCAGTTCCGACCGGGTGTAAGTCAGGGTTTCAGTATTGTGATTACCCAACGAGCGGGTGGAGCTGTTGTCGCTGAAGCCGCGCCCGTAAGCGGCATTCAAATCGACGGTAGGGTAGAAGCCCCCTTTGGCAACTTTCACGTCCTCATCGGCAGACAGGCGATTGTTCTCGCTGGCATGCAGTTCCGGATGGTTATCCAGTGTGCTCTGAATCGCTTCGGTCAGTGACATGGCGTGGGCCTGATGTGAACAAGCCATGGCCAATAAAATCGCGCTGCAGAGGGGGTTCGAAACGCCCATAGTCCCTGATCCTGATGGTACTTATCGGTCGCCAAATAATTGACGACCTTTATAGGTCAAACCGTTTCAGGTTTGTAACAGAGAGCTAAGAACATCCTGGAGAGCAGCTAAGAAGAATTTCTCATAAAGCCTATGTCAAAAAAAAACTTATGCGCTCTGCTAAGTCCAGCACGTTGTTCAAACCGAAGGCCCCCTTGATTTATACGCTCCAGGGGCTTTGGCGGTCTGAAGGAAAGTTCAATCACTTTTTCAACATTGGGGCGGGGAAGTGGTAAAGGGGATGGAACCCGACGTGCCGTGGTCGAGGGGGACCGCTTGTTTGTCGGGGATCAACTGGTCACCGGTGCCGAAGGCGCGGTGGTCGTGCATTTGCAAAATGGCCAGAAATGCCCCAGGGACGTGACAGCAGCCTGCAAATGACCTCGCAACTGCTGGTCAGCGGTCCTCTTGGGTCAGCAGCGCCTCCAGGTCATAAGGCGAGACTTCCTCTGGCTTGATCGGGTAACGCCAAACACCCTTGGCATCGGCAAAGCGCCAGAGGGGCGCGCCGTCTTCGGCCAGCACCCCCCGGGCCAGATCATCACCGGGCAACTGCAGCGGGAACAGGCGGTCGGCGGACCAGGGCCAGCATCAAGAGCAGGCAGAAGAACCAGCGCCGGTACAGCCTCAGCCAGCCTACGCCGCCGTCCGGGTTTTCAGCTCATTCGAGCCGCGCCAGTGTTGAGTGCCCATGGCCCTTCCGACCCATTCGCCAAAAATAGATCGCCAGAATACCGACGCTATAGTGCCCACTTGTCGGAATATTGGCGCATTGTACCTTTCCCTCTGGGTAACACCTTTACAACGCCTGACCCGACAGCTAAAAAAAATATCAAACTGATACCAGGAAAGGCCGTTTCCCTGAGTCAGTGCTACCCCAAGACACGGCCCCACCCAGCCATAATTTCAGGAGTCCCTTCCACATGGGTGCTCTCAGTTTATTGCGTGCCATGCGCTGCGCAGCTGCAGACTCGGCCCCACGTTTGCCCAACCTGTCCTGCGATCCGCTCCTCAAGCGCGGCGAACCTCTCCACCATCGCGATACCGGCGCCCCTCTGCCGGCAACGCCCATCCCGGCAGTCGGCTGTCCAGCTGGCCGACGATGTCTGGCAGCCGCCTCGCACCGCTCCTGAACAACCTGAGCGGTACAAGAACGGGACTTCACCCCAATCGCCTCACAGACATCGGATGACGACATCGTGAATGGACAGAACACTGCGCCGGTTTGCTCCAGCAAGGAAGAGTCCGTTTTGTGGCTGTTAGCAGTCCGTAGCGATTCTTAAAAGAACTGGCATTCTCGGGAGAAAGACATGGCTACCACCACAACTACCAGCGGCGGAACCGTCACTTCGTTTTCCAACACGCCGCAAGCCCAGGATGACACCTTCACTACTGGTGTTGTTGGCACGAGCAGCGTGACCATCACTGAAGATCTGCTAGCAGTCGTGTATCTGGATGTCATGTCCAATGACCTCGGCGGCAACGCGAAGACACTCTGGTCACTCGATAACGCGACCAGTGTTTCTACTGACACCAAGGTTTATGCTCCGGCCGACCTCCTGGTCCAAGACACAAGCAGAATTGAGGCGACGAGTTCTGACACCAGTATCAATGGTGCAAAGATCTGGATTACGTCGGATGGCAAGGTCGGCTACGACACCGCTGCCTTGTCGACTGCGTTCAAGGCACAACTCCAGGCGCTTGCTCTTGGCGAGTCCCTGGCGGACAGCTTTACTTATGCGATTCGTCTCGGCAACGGCACGCTCAGTTGGGCCACTGCGACGGTGCAGTTTGCGGGGCGCAACGACGCACCGGTGGTGACAGGCACGGTAACCGGCAATGCCACCGAGGACGGGCAAGCCGTCACGTTGAACGCGCTAGCACACGCCTCAGATGTCGATCATGGCACGATACTCACTGTCGTTAATGTCCCGGCCTCTCTGCCTGCCGGCGTGAGCTATGACGCGACAACGCATTCTTTCACGCTTGACCCGACAAACGCTGCCTATCAACACCTCGCAGCGGGCGAGCCGATGACGGTGACGGTGAGCTTTGGTGTTACCGACGGCATCGCCACGACTCCCGAGTCGGTGTCATGGTCGATCACCGGCACCAACGATGGCCCGGTGGCGGTGGCCGATGCGGTCGCCGGCACGGAAAACCAGACCCTGACCGTCAACGTGCTGGCCAACGACACCGATGTCGATGACGGCCACGTGTTCACGCTGAACTCGGTCAGTGTGCCGGCAAACAAGGGCACGGCCAGCGTGGTCGGCAACCAGCTGGTGTTCAACCCGGGGGCCGACTTCGACCACCTGG
>NZ_JBWKWW010000010.1:0-248218 GCF_059422425.1 Pseudomonas sp. GW821-FHT01E05 | reverse complement strand
AGCGTGGTCGGCAACCAGCTGGTGTTCAACCCGGGGAGCGATTTCGATCACCTGGCGCAAGGCGTGGTCGAGCACGTGACCCTCAGCTACCAGATGCAGGATCAGTACGGGGCACTCTCGAGTTCCACGGTGGACGTCACGATCACCGGCACCAACGACGCGCCGGTAATGACGGCAGGTGGTTCTCTGTCGTACACAGAGAACCAGGCAGCGACGGCGATCAACTCGGTGCTGACGGTCACCGATGTCGACAGTAGCAACCTAACGGGCGCTACGGTATCGATCACCAGCAACTTTGCCTCGGGCGAGGACGTACTCGGGTTCACCAACCAGAACGGCATCAGCGGCAGCTACAGCGCAAGCACCGGCGTGCTGACACTAAGCGGGACGTCGTCGGTGGCGAACTATCAAGCCGCGCTACGCTCGGTGACCTACTCCGACAGCAGCGACAACCCGTCGACGGCACCGCGCACGATTAGCTTCCAAGTGGATGACGGCTCTGCGGCTAACCACGCGAGCAACATCACAACGACGACCGTCACGGTGGCGGCAGTCAATGACGCGCCGATAGTGGACTTGAATGGTGGCGGCGCGGGCAATGACGCAACGGCGAACTATCCAACAGGCATCTCGCAGTTGTTGATTACGCCGTCGGCGACGGTCACCGATGTCGACTCGCCGAACCTGTCGTCAATGACTGTTACGTTGACGAACGCTGTGGACAGCACCAATGCGAACGTCAGGGAAATACTCTCCCTGAACGCGCCGGCATCGACCGCTGCTACGGGTTTGACGGTGACCGGTGTTGCCAGTGGTGCAAACAATGGGATCTATACACTGACGATCACTGGCTCGGCTAGCCAGGCCACCTACCAGACTATCCTCAAAGGCGTTCAGTACACCGACACCAAGACCGGAAGCCACAGCACTACCGACCGAATCGTGAACGTGGTGATCAACGATGGAGCGGCAAATAGCCTCTTGCACACCGTCACAACCCATGTGACAGCTCCGGCTGGCGTAGCCGGCGAGGCTATCAATCTGGCACTGACCGATCCCACGCCCGACACCTCCGACGTCATTACCTACACAGTGAGCGGGGTTCCGATAAACTGGGTGCTGAGTGCCGGAACCAACAACGGTGACGGCAGTTGGACGATACAGACCAGCGACCCTTCGGCACTGACGGTCATGACGCCATCCACCTATGCCGGTGCGATGGAGCTCACAGTAACCTACGGATGGACCAATGCGGACGGCAGCACAAGCAGTTATATCGTTTCCGACAACGTCGAAGCCTACGCCCCCGGCTCGCCGATCTTCGCCTTGTCTACCGACGACAACCTGACCGGCTCGTCCGGTGCCGACACCTTCATCTTCGCCCATCCGATCGACAACAACGTCATCCACAGCTTCGATGCGGCGGCAGACAAGATCGACTTGATCGGCTTCGCGGGCGTCACCGGCTTTGCTGACTTGAGTATCGCTAACGACGCACACGGCAATGCGCTGGTCAGCATAGGCTCCGGCCAGACGATCACCCTGAAAGGTATCGATGCGGCGGGCTTGAGTGAAGCGAATTTCCAGTTCGATGTGGACCCGCTCACCACCAATACCGGCACCATCAGCATCGCCAACGGGGCGATCATGCCGTTCGGTGGCAGCATCCATAACAGCGGCACCATCGAGCTCGGCTCCACCGGCAGCGAAACCAACCTGGAAATCCTCTTCCGTGGCGCGACCTTGACCGGTGGCGGCCAAGTGCTGTTATCCGACAGCGCGCACAACGTGATTTTCGGTGGCAGCGCCGACACCGTGCTGACCAATTCCGACAACCACATTTCCGGCGCCGGCCAGTTGGGCGCCGGGCAGATGGTGCTGGTCAATGCGGGTCTGATCCAGGCCGACGGGCTGAACAGCCTGGTGCTCGACACTGGTACCCACACCATAGTCAACAGCGGCGTGCTGGAATCCACGGGCGCGGGTGGCATGACGGTGGCCAGCGCAATCGATAGCTCCGGCCATTTGTGGGCCAATGGTGGCGACCTGCGCCTGCTGGCCGACGTGACCGGCGACGGCAGCGCCACCATCGACGGCGATGCCAGCCTGACCTTCGCCGGCACTGCCCACGCGTCCGTCGCCTTCCACGGCGAAGGTGCGGGCACGCTGATCGTGGAGCACGCCGCGGATGCCGACTCGCTGGTTGGCATTCTCGGACTCGAAAGCAATGACTCGCTGATGTTCGGCGATCTCGCCTTCGGCGCCAACACCCAGCTCAGCTACAGCGCCAACGCCCTTGGCTCCGGCGGCCTGCTGACGGTGGACGACGGCGTACACCGGGCCGAGGTGAACCTGCTGGGGCACTACTCGGTGGCCGACTTCCAGGTCACCGCCGGCGGCGAGGCCGGTACCCTGGTCGATTACCACGGCGCATCCAGCGGCACACAGGTGGGCAGCATGCTCGCGGACGTGCTCAATGGCGGCGACGGCAACGACATCCTCGCGGGTCGTGGCGGGGCGGACACTCTCAGCGGTGGCGCGGGAGCCGATGTGTTCGCCTACCTCAGCCCGAATGACGGCGGCGACACCATCCTTGACTATAACTTCGCCGAAGGTGACGCGCTCGACCTCTCCGCGCTGCTCAAAGCCAACTTCGTTAGCGGCAGCAGCCAGGCGTCCGACTTCGTCCAACTGGTGAAATCCGGCAGCGACATCACCGTGAAGGTGGATACCGATGGCGCAGCCAATGGTGCGCATTTCACCGATGTGGCGGTCCTCGCCAACGCTGGCACGACTGGCGCCGATCTCGTGCGTATCTGGTTCGGGGATGCCGACCATACGCTGACGGCCTGACACGCTGGGCTGGAGCTGACCGGCGGCAAACTGTGAAGCGGGGCTGGGCCTGCCGATTCACGCAGCGCTCGAACACCAGATGCGCCGCCCGGCGCTGGCGCGTCTGTTGGATTTTGAAGAAGCCCGCCTACCCATCGGCGCCCGCAACGCTCGCGTCGAACGGTTAGCACGCGACACTTTCGAACAACGCCACGACGGCAAAACTTGATATGACAGGGCCTGACCTGAACTGCGCAGCCGGCGCATAGCACACAGCACGCCCAGAACATCACCTACATCGGCTCTGGCGGTCCGATCAATCTTCCCATCACCCCAAACACCCCCAACTCTCTGATGACTTCAAGCTCCCCTTGGGTCTCGACCATCTCGGCAATCAGCGGCAGGTCGATGCTGTTGGTCGCGCGGAAAACGGCTTCGATGAACAGGCGTTTGTCGCTCTGCTGGTCGATGGCGCGGATGTAGCTGCCGTCGATTTTCAGGTAGGCCAGACCGAGGTAACTGAGGTTGCCGATCTGGCTGAAGTTGCCGCCAAAGTGCTGCAGGCCGATCCGGTAGCCGGTGTCCTGAATGCTTTCGCACAGTTGCTGCAGTTTGTCCGGTGGTGGCAGTTGGCGCTCGTCGATTTCCAGAGTCAGCAGCGGCGCGAGATCGGGCAGGCCTTCGAGCAGGGCCAGGATTTGTTGCAGGTGTGGTGCATCAAGCAGGGTGCTCCCGGAAAGACTTAACGCCAGCGGCCAAGGGTGTTCGGCGAGGTAGTCCAGGGTGTGTTCGAGCATTGCCAGGTCGAAACGCGCCGACCAGCCCAAACGCTCGATCCATGGCAGGAAATGCCCGGCGGCAATTGCTTCGCCCTGCGGGTCGAGCAAGCGGGCCAGTACCTTGTGATGCAGCACCTGGCTGGTATCGGCACACTGCACCACCGGTTGGAAGTACAGCTGCATTTTGTCGTAGCTGAGGGCATCGTCGATCCAGTTACGCCAATCGTGCTGAGTCTGCCCGGGCGCGCCATCGAAACTTGCCAGATGCACCCAGGGCCGTTCCGGATGTTGCCGGGCTTGGGCCAGCGCCTGATCGAGATGCAGCAACACCGTGCTTACGGAGTCGCCCGGTTGATAAGCGACGATACCCAGGTGTGCAACTGGCATGCAGTCGCTGGAGCCGGTGAGGCGCAGGTTTTCCAGGGTCGCACTGATCTCGCCGGCCAGGCGTGCGGCGTCTTTGCTGTCCAGACCGGGGGCTAACAGGCTGAATTCGCCGCCACGGTTGCGCGCCGCCAGCCAGTGGCGGCGATCTGCTTGTTGGATCATGCGTTTGAGCAAGTCGCCGATCAGTCTGATCAAGGCGTCGGTGCGTTGGCCACCCAGACGTTGGTTCAGGCCGGTCAAATCGTTGACTCGTAACATCAACAGGTGACCATCGCTGCTCTGTTCGGTGACCAGTAGCTGTTCGGCGAGTTGTTCATCCAGCAGGCGCCGGTTGGCCAGCCCGGTGAGGCTGTCCTGAAAGGACTCGGCCCATAATTTTTCACTGCGTGCGGCTTCTTCGGCAAACAGGCCTTTGAGTTTTTCAACCATCTGATTCATGGCCAGCACCACGCGCTTGAGCTCCGACGTGCGGGGGAGTTTCGGCAAACTGAGGAACTCGCGTTTACTGATGGCTTCGGCCTGCTTGACCATGCTGTCGAGCGGACGCAATTGCCGGCGCAGCAGCCAGCCGCCGAACACTGTGCTGAGCAACCCGCACAGCAGCAACCAGACCAGGCTGCCGAGGGTACTGTCCCAGAGCCTGGCCAGGGCGAACTGTGGATTGCTCTGTACTTCGACCCGTGCGGCCTGCTCCCAGCCGCGCATGATCAGCGCGTCGCCTCCTTGAGGATGCAAGTCCACCAGATGCACGAACCAGTCGGGTATGTCCTCGGCAACGGTCGGTGTACTGCGCTCCACCAGCACTTTTTCATTCTCGATGGTCACCACCCGGATGCTGGAGAAGTAACCGCTATCGAAGATCGAACTGACCATCAGTTCAATCATTGCCGGATCGTCGAGTTGCGTGGTCAACGATAGCCCCAGCGCCGTGGCGGCATCCTGGGCGTGGGAGCGTAACTGGCTGAGCATTTGCTCACGCGAGGTCTCCAGGCTGACAAAAAAACTGCCGCTCAACGCCACCAGCAGGAACAGGCAGATGGCGAGAAACAACTGTTTGAGTAGCGACATGAAGCGCTCCTTGTTGGCGGCGTTAGCCTTCACCCACGACAAAACCTTCGGCATTGAAGGTGTACACCGAAAGCGGGTCTTCGCGTTGTGAGGCTGGACGGGCCGAGGGGCCATAGTGTTGCTCAGCGGTTTGCAGGAACAGCGCAAAATCCCGGTTTGCCCGGACATTGCCTCGGCCGGTCAGCAAAAAAACCGACACAACCGGCCATCCGCCGAGCCGAAGTCGGAGCGTTGACCATCCTGGACTACGCGGACGACGGGACATGTCTGGCTGCTCAAGTGCAGATTTCTGAAGTCTAGGCGGTGTTTTATGAAAGATCAGGCAGATTGTCGGTCGATGTGAGAATGGTTTGTGGCGAAAAAAGAGCGCAGCCGGAAACGCTCGAGTATCAAGACCTGTTCAGGGTTTTCTGCCGAAGGATATAAACCGTCACCAATACCGCGCTGGTCAGCATGAAGCCACGGGCCCAAGGCAGGGGGACGAGCACGCAGGACAGGCCAATGCTCGCCCACATCAGGCCGATGGCGTAAACCTTGCCCTTGAGCGGGATGCCGTTGCCGTCGAGGTAGTCGCGGATCCATGGGCCAAGCCGTGGATGCTCAACCAGCCATTGATAGAAGCGCGGCGAACTGCGGGCGAAACAGGCGGCCGCCAGCAGCAGAAAGGGGGTGGTGGGCAACACGGGCAGGAAAATCCCGATCACCCCCAAAGCGACGCTCAGCCAGCCGATGGCCAGCAGAACGTAACGCAGTATCAGGGGGCGATTGCCTATGGAGTTGGCCGCCATAGGCAGCAACTCAGTGGTGACGAGGCTTGAGAATGGCCGGTTTTTCGTCCGGTGCGTTGCACAGCAGGTACAACGCGGTCAGGGCTTCAGGGATCTGTACGATCATGTCGTCCATCAGGTTGGCATCGCTGGCGATATCGGAGAACTCAGGCTGTTCGTCGAACAGGCCGGAGCCGACCATGATCGGCAGGAGCATTTCACTGACTTCGTCCTCGGCGGTTTCGAACCAGGCCGCTTCGCGCAGGAACACGCCTTCCATGAAGCCGATGCACCAACCGCGCAGGTCAGAGTCGTCCGGATCGTCGCCGAGATCGAGGTCACACGGCAGCTCGAATTCTTCATCGGAGGCCAGCTGACGGGCGATGTGCGCCTTGAGCAGCAGCAGGGTAGCTTCGATCTCCTCACGCTGGGCGGCGTCGCGGTAATGCGGCTCTTCGGCGAACAGAGCGTCGATCCACTCACGGTCGGGAACGATCTCGGAGCAGATCGATAGCGCAGTCATGTAACCGTGGGCGGCCACATAGTCCAGCGCCTCGTCATGCAGCTCGTCGGCGTCGAGGAAGGCTTGCAGGCGGGTTAGTTGCTCAGCGAAGGACATTGAAGGGCTACCTTGGGGGAAATATACGATGCTGAATTCTAGGCCTTCTTGAGCGCTCAGGCCAGTCGCAGGGCCGATTGCCTGCATTCAAAACACGCCTTAACGCGGTCCGTAGCAGCTGGCGAAGCCTGCGTTCGACCGTGCAGTGGCCGTAAACCCTGGCGACTTGGTCCGCCTGAAGCACCCCACAGCCCGATTTTGCGACGGCTTCGCCGCCGAACGCAGGCTTCGCCAGCTGCTACGAGGAAGGGGGCGAGCCTGATCGGGCGGCTATTCGTCACTGGCGCCCTTTGCCCTGGATCGCTCGGGTATACTGCCGCGTTTTGTAATGCCCTGCAGGTGTTGCGACGGATCAGGAAAAGTCCGCTTACGGATTTGTCCGTGAAGACCGTGACGTTTTCATCCAGCCTGCGCGCAGGGATATTCGGCGATATTTGGAGTTTTTCATGCTCGAACAGGCTCAGCGCGTCCTCAAGGACATCTTCGGCTACGACAGTTTTCGTGGCCGTCAGGGTGCGATCATTGAGCGCGTGGCCAGTGGCGGCGATGCTCTGGTGCTGATGCCTACCGGCGGTGGCAAGTCGTTGTGTTTTCAGGTCCCGGCGCTGCTGCGTGAAGGTCTGGCGGTGGTGGTGTCGCCGTTGATCGCACTGATGGACGATCAGGTCGCGACCCTGGAAGAGCTGGGCGTTGCCGCAGCCGCCTTGAACTCGACCCTGAGCGCCGAGCAGCAGCGCGATCTGGCGGCGCGAATCAAACGTGGCGAAGTAAAGATGCTCTATCTCGCGCCCGAGCGCCTGGTACAGCCGCGGATGCTGGCGTTCCTGCAGAACCTGGACATCGCCCTGTTCGCCATCGACGAAGCGCACTGCGTCTCTCAATGGGGCCATGACTTCCGTCCGGAATACCTGCAACTGGGGCAGTTGGCGGAATTGTTCCCCAATGTGCCGCGCATCGCCCTGACCGCTACCGCCGACAAGCGTACTCGCGAAGAAATCGTCAATCGCCTGTATCTGCAGGACGCCGAACGTTTTTTATCGAGTTTCGACCGACCGAACATTTTCTACCGCATCGTGCCCAAGGAGCAGCCGCGCAAGCAGTTGTTGGCGTTCCTGTCCGAGCGCCGTAGCGATGCGGGCATTGTCTACTGCCTGTCGCGCAAAAAAGTCGACGAAGTCGCTGCGTTCCTGTGCGAGCAAGGCTTTCCGGCCCTGGGGTATCACGCCGGGTTACCCAACGAGACGCGTGCCTTCAACCAGAAGCGCTTCCTCAATGAGGAAGGCCTGATCATGGTTGCCACCATCGCCTTCGGTATGGGCATCGACAAGCCGAACGTGCGTTTTGTTGCGCACCTCGACTTGCCCAAGTCCCTGGAGGCCTATTACCAGGAAACCGGTCGCGCCGGTCGCGACGGTTTACCCGCAGACGCCTGGATGGCCTACGGCCTGCAAGACGTGCTGATGCTCAAGCAGATGCTGCAAAACTCCGAAGGCGATGAGCGCCACAAGCGTCTGGAACAGCACAAGCTCGACGCCATGCTGGCACTCTGTGAAGAGACCCGTTGCCGGCGCCAGACCCTGCTGGCGTATTTCGACGAAGACATGCCGCAACCGTGCGGTCACTGCGATAACTGCGTTGACGGTGTCCAGACCTGGGACGCCACCGAGCCGGCGCGTCAGGCGCTCTCGGCGATCTACCGCACCGGCCAGCGTTATGGTGTCGGGCATCTGGTGGACGTGCTGCTGGGCAAAGACAACGACAAGGTACGCAGCTTCGGTCATCAACATCTTTCGGTGTTTGGTGTAGGCAAGGCGCGGACCGAGGGCGAATGGCGCTCTCTGTTCCGACAGCTGGTGGCTCGAGGTCTGGCGGACATCGATCTGGAAGGCTACGGCGGCCTCCGCTTGAGCGACAGTTGCCGGCCGTTGCTCAAGGGCGAAGTCACACTGGAGTTGCGCCGCGATCTCAAACCGCAGACGACCGCGAAAAGCAGTACCAGCCAGGCCAGCCAACTGGTGCGTGGCGAAGAGCGCGAGCAGTGGGAAGCGTTGCGGGCCCTGCGGCGCAAACTGGCCGAAGAACATGGCGTGCCACCGTACGTCATTTTTCCCGATTCAACGTTGCTGGAAATGCTCCGCAGCCAGCCAGGCTCCTTGTCGGAAATGGCCAGGGTCAGCGGCGTCGGTGCGCGCAAACTGGAACGTTACGGCGAGGCGTTCCTTGAAGTGTTGGGCGGTCAGGCCGAGGCGCCGAAAGTGGTCGCCGATATCCGTCACGAGCTGATCACCCTGGCCCGCGCCGGCATGACGCCGATGCAGATCGCCGGTCAATTGCAGTGCTCGGAAAAGAACGTCTACACCTTGCTCGCCGAGGCCATTGGCAAGCAGCAGCTATCGCTTGAGCAGGCGCTGGATCTGCCGGAGGACTTGCTGGGTGAAATACAGGACGCGTTCCTTGACGGCGAGGGCGAGCTACCGCCTGCCGCAGAGGTGATCGAGCTGTTTGCCGGGCGCGTTCCCGAAGGCGTTCTGTACTGCGTGCGTGCGGCCTTGCAGTCGGAATTCGAGATTTGAGTGGTCTGGTTTATAGATGTAACGATTCAGTACATAGCATGTCTTGCCTCGGGGCAGGGGGCATGCTTAGCTGACTAATAATTAGTTTCGCCCTATTTCAGTCTAATCATGAGTTTTTTATGCCGTTAACCGATCAACACCGTTTTGGCATGCAGTTGGCGCAGATGTCTCGAGGCTGGCGTGCCGAACTGGATCGCCGTCTGGCCGGGCTTGGCTTGTCCCAGGCCCGTTGGCTGGTGCTGCTGCATCTCGCCCGTTTTGACGAGGCGCCGACTCAACGTGAGTTGGCCCAAAGCGTGGGCGTCGAGGGGCCAACACTGGCGCGGTTGCTCGACAGTCTGGAAACTCAGGGGCTGGTGCAGCGACAATCGGTTGCTGAAGACCGCCGGGCGAAAAAGATTGTCCTTTGTGCTTCGGCCCGGCCATTGATCGAGCAAATTGAAACCATCGCCACCGCGTTGCGCCACGAGCTTTTCGTCGGTGTCGACGAAGAAGAATTGCGCGTGTGCATGCGGGTTCACGGGCGCATTCTGGCCAATCTGGAAAAATCTTGAGGTATTACAACCCCGCAGACTTTTGAGATTCAGTGCTTGGCGGACTATAAGAGATAGCCGTGTTTGTGCAGGACGCATGAACGCCCGCAGGTTGGTTTCGGTTATCCAAAGGATGCTCATGCTCGAGAGTTTGCAGTCCGCATTGCGCTGTCCAGTCAGATTGAACTCATCTGAAAAAAAGCCCCGCTTTTTCAACATCCGCTCGCTGTTAGCAGCGTGCGGTGCCTTGTGTTACTCGGCATTGGCCCCGGCGCTGGGGTTGGGCGATATCACGCTGCATTCGGCGTTGAACCAACCGCTCAATGCCGAGATTGCGCTGGTGGAGCCGGGTGATCTGGTTGAAGGCCAATTGTCCGTGAGCCTGGCGACGGCCGAAGAGTTCAGCCGCGCCGGGATCGAGCGGGAGTTCTTCCTCAATGACTTGAGTTTCAGCCTGATCCTGCACGGCAACCGCAGCGCGATTCGGGTGGTTTCGAGCAAACCGGTCAACGAGCCTTTCCTGAACTTTCTGGTACAAGTGAATCAGCCCAATGGGCGTTTGCTGCGTGAATACACCCTGCTGATCGACCCACCGGGCTCACCGGGGATCGTACCCTGGAGTGCGTTCGGGCAAGGGGCACCCGCGACATCTCCGTCACCTGCTTCGCTCTCCCGGCAAGTGGCTGCGCTCGGGCCACCGACAGCGGTGCAGCCGAAGTCGCCCGAACCCGCAGACGACACTCAATCAACCGCCGTGGCACCGTCTCAGGAGTCGCCTGCATTCACTTCCGGGCAGTTGGCCGAGGTCAAAAGGCGCTCTGCCAGTCCTGCCGTGCCGCCGGCAGCAAGCCTGCCACTGGTTGCTCCGCAGACCGAAGAGCCCGGCGGACCGAACGTGTGGGTGATGACGGGGTTGGTGCTGCTGTCAGCTCTGTTAATGCTGGCATTGCGGGTTCGCCGTCAGCGGCATCAAGCTCAAGCAACCCCTGAGCCGTTACCCATACAGCCTGTGGCCCGTGAGTCTCTCGCTAGCCAAATAGCCCCTCACGTGCCGGAAAAAGCGGACCATGAAACGAATTCCGTGGCTACGGTGCAGAAAACCGTGGCACCACACCTGGAATCCGCTGAAGCGTCCGTTGTCCTGGAGCGGGGCAGTCTTTACGTTGCTGCCAGCGCTGAGTCCGAAGCCAAAGCATCGGGCAGCCCGGCACTGGATGAGTTCCGGCTGAACCTGGACGACCTGTCGATGGACGCGGACCGGGATTTGATCAGCCCGTTTGAAGCCGCGCCGCCGTCTCTCGACAAACCAGCCGCCGATACGTCGCCCGACTTCGCCCCAAGCCCCCTGCAAGACATCGAACTGTTGCCAATAACTTGCACATCTCGGGGCGAGCGTTAAAGGCGGTTATCATAACGACGCCATCGAGTTCAGGAGTTCGCCTCACCATGACTGCCAGTAAACCGGAAATCATCATCACCTACTGCACGCAATGCCAATGGCTGTTGCGCGCCGCCTGGCTGGCCCAGGAACTGCTCAGTACTTTTAGCGACGATCTGGGTAAAGTCTCCCTTGCACCTGGCACGGGCGGAATTTTCCACATCACCTGCAATGGCGTTCAAATCTGGGAGCGCAAGGCTGACGGTGGTTTTCCCGAGGCCAAAATACTCAAGCAGCGGGTTCGCGATCAGATCGATCCGGAGCGCGATCTCGGGCATAACGAGCGAACTCAGTGAGACGCTGCTTCAGCCACCACTGTTTTTTTGTTTGAGCCGCTTGAGACGCTGCTGGAAACCACGATGGCGACAATGATCAAGGCGCCGCCTATGAGCATGCGCAGGGTCGGGTTTTCACCAAACAACAGCCAGGCAACAGTGATGCCATAGACCGGTTCCAGAGCAAACACCACGGCAGCCGTGCGCGCTTTGATCACCGCGAGGCTGGCGACGAACAGGCTGTGGGCGACGCCGGTGCAGAACACCCCGAGCAGACCGATCCACAGCCAGTCAATGGCGCGAACCTCGGTCAGCCCTGGCGCAGCCACCGGCAGCAGGCACAGGGCGACCACCACGTTCTGGCACAGCGCGGCCTGCACCGCCGGGATTCGCCCCGAACTGGCGCGGTTAGTCAGCGATAGCAGGGCGAACAACAACCCCGAACCCATCGCCCAGAGCAGCCCGCTAGTAGCCTCACTGGCGAGGTCGAAGTCCGGGGTCACCAGGACCAGGCCGACACTCACCAGCACCACCAGCAGGATTTCATTGGCGCGAATCCGCTCGCGGAAAATCAGCCCTTCAAGGATCACGGTAAACGCCGGGAAACTGGCAAAACCCAGGGTCGCAATTGCCACACCGGCCACTTTCACCGCGATAAAGAAGCTCACCCAGTGCCCCGCCAGCAACAGGCCGCTGAGCAGAAGACGACGCCAGTCGGCAGCCTCAAGTTTCTGCCAGCGAGTGTTGCTGGCAAAACGGGCAAAAAAAGCCAGCGCGATCACCGCAAATGCGGCACGGCCAAAGACGATAATCGCAGGCGTGGCGGCGGCGAGTTTGCCGAACACGCCGGTCAGGCCGAACATCAGTGCGCCGATATGCAGGGCGCCAAGGGCGGTACGCGGAGTCATTGCAATCCTTGATAAACGTGTTGAGCGGGGACAATAGCGCGATGCTGTCCCTACATTGAACCTCGCTACTCTCACGTTTGTCTGTCGCGATCCTCGCGCCTTTTATCGCAGGCCTAGCGTTCGACAGCCTGGCGGCGCAATTTGCCGGGCGAGGCACCGAACTCACGCATCACCGCCGCAGCGAACGCGCTCTGGGAGCTGTAGCCGACTTTGTTGGCGACTTCGCCGATCGGCAATCCGGACTCGCGCAACAGCCGCACGGCGATGTGCAGGCGGCGACTACGGATGTAGTCCATGGGCGTCTGGCCGCATTCGGCGATAAATCGTGCGTGCAGGCGCGCGCTGGAGAGGCCGGCAACGCGGGCCAGGTCCGCGACTTGCAACGGGTACGCGGCGTATTGATCGATATGTGCGTTCAACGCGGCATAAGGCAAGCGTCGACCGCCGACGCTGTTCGGCGCGGCGTTATTGAGGCTGGCCAGTAACAGAACGGCACCTTGCTGAGCAATCAATGGGTCATTCACCGGGCTGCCAGCCAGCCAGCTGACCAATTGGCTTTGCCCGGCATTCAATGGCAGCCGAGCGGGGGTGTCGAGCAAGCGGCGGCTGGCATCGGCGTGCTCGCCCAGAGATTGCGTCACCCAGTGATCGCTTGGCACGTCCAGCACCAGACAGCGGCTGCCATTCGCACTGCCACAGGTGTGATGGGCATCCGAGGGGACCACCACGAAGCTCTGCTGAACCACCCGGCTGCCGTGGCCATCGACCTCGAAGTCGAGCTGGCCCGACAGGCCGAACACCAATTGGGCGTGTTCATGGCTATGGACAATCAAGTCGTGGGTGTATTGGCGTAGCGTGAGGATCGGTCTCATCGCAGTCTCCTTGGCAGACCGGCAGTTTACACCGGTACTGCCCGGGCTTTCGCTGTCATCGGACTGCCGTATTAGTGTCATGGGCTATTAATCGCTCTGGCGCAAGCTCGCAAAAAATACCGGAGAGGTTGTCCATGACCAGCGCTGAGCTCGCCAAACCCAGTCGTAAGCAACGCGTGCGCACATTGTGGATTTCCGATGTACATCTCGGTACCCGGGATTGTCAGGCGGAACATTTGTCGCAGTTTCTCAAGAGCTACCATGCGGACCGGGTCTACCTGGTCGGCGACATTATCGATGGCTGGAAGCTGCGCAGCGGCATGTACTGGCCCCAGGCACACACCAATGTCATTCGCCGGTTGCTGACCATGAGTAAACGCGGTACCGAAGTGATCTACGTCACCGGTAACCATGATGAGTTCCTGCGGCGTTATTCGAAACTGATCCTGGGCAATATCCAGTTGGTGGACGAGGCCGTGCATGTCACCGCAGATGGCCGGCAATTGTTGGTGATCCACGGCGATCAGTTCGACGTGATTACCCGTTATCACCGCTGGTTGGCGTTTCTGGGCGACTCGGCCTATGAGTTCACCCTGACCCTCAACCGCTGGCTTAATCACTGGCGTGCACGGTATGGCTACGGCTATTGGTCGTTGTCGGCGTACCTCAAGCACAAGGTCAAAACCGCGGTCAGTTTTATCAGTGACTTTGAAGAAGCCATCGCCCATGAATGCACCAAGCGGGGCCTGCACGGCGTGGTTTGCGGGCATATTCACCACGCTGAAATCCGCAAGGTCGGCGAGGTGGAATACCTCAATTGCGGAGATTGGGTGGAGTCATGCACCGCGTTGATCGAGCACTGGGATGGCTCGATCGAGCTGTATCGGTTGGCCGACGCCCAGGCTCGAGAAGCGCAGCTCAAGGCCGGGTTGGTGAAGGTGGTGGAGCCAGGTTAGGACACAAGGAATATGTTGCCTGGCCTGGCGTCATCGCAAGCTTGCTCAGGGGGTCACGCCGGTGCGTGCTGTTTCATCGCCGCCTTGTAGATCGAGTTCTTCGGATGGGCAAACAAGCGCTCCAGCATCGGTTCGAAGAAGCTTAGGGGCAGGGTGTCGTAAGTCGGGTCGAAGGCTGCAGCGTCGTACCTGGCGCAGAACTCGATGGTTCGCCGGTATTGTGGATGTTCGCTGAATTGCTCACGCAAATGTCGATCCATGCCCAGGTAATGGAAGAAGTAATAACCCTGGAAAATACCGTGTTTCTCCACCATCCACAGGTTTTCGGCGCTGACAAAGGGCTTGAGGATCGCCGCAGCGATGTCCGGGTGATTGTAGGACCCCAGGGTGTCGCCAATATCGTGGAGCAGGGCACAGACCACATATTCTTCGTCACGACCATCACGCCAGGCACGGCTGGCGGTTTGCAGTGAGTGGGTCAGACGATCTACCGGGAAGCCGCCAAAGTCGCCTTCAAGCAACTTGAGATGCGCAACGATTCGCGTCGGCAGCTGCCTGGCATAGGTACTGAAGTCTGCGGCGATGATCGCCCAGTCATCCTGCGTGCCATCTCGCATATGGGTGAAGCGGGCGTTGGCATTCATTGACGATTCTCTTAATGTTTTCGAAAGGATGTCTTTTCAGTGTATGCATTGGATCCAATCCTGCACTGGCTGCACGGGACGGCTTAATGACCCGGTGAGCCTAAAATGGCACTTTGCCAAGGATCATGTCGCGGTACATGACAAAGTCGCCGAGCAGGCTGTAGAGCGGATGCTGGAAAGTCGCAGGGCGGTTTTTTTCAAAGAAGAAGTGGCCAACCCAGGCGAAGCTGTAACCGGCCAGGGGAAGCACCCACAACAGTAGCCAGGCACTTTTGCCAATGGCAAAGGCCAGAATGAGAATGACCAGGCTGGTGCCGATGAAGTGCAGCCGGCGGCAAGTGCTGTTTCGGTGCTCACTTAAATAGTAGGGGTAGAACTGGGCAAAGCTGTTGAAGCGTTTGATGTTTCCCACGACTGCGATCTCTGTGGTTATTGTGCTGATGGCCAGATGTCCTACGGGGAGTTTATTTGAGTCTAGAGTGATCAGTGGTAACAGCCAGTGACAATAGGCGCCACTTTAGTATCCTTCTGAAATCAGCCGTGGGATGCGGCTCATCATGCAAGTAAACGCCATGAGCGAAAGAACGACTTCTGCAAGCTGGGCGATGGGGATTGTCGAAGCGCTGGAGATGGACGGTCTGGATTGCCGTGTATTGTTCAAGCAATTGGGGCTCGACTACGCGGCTCTGGACGACCCGGATGCGCGATTCCCTCAGGACTCCATGACGCGGCTTTGGCAGCGAGCCGTGGAGCTGTCCGGCAATCCGGCGATCGGCTTGAACATGGGCAAGGTGGTACGCCCGGCATCCTTTCACGTGGCCGGTTACGCCTTGATGTCCAGTAGGACCCTGGCCGAAGGCTTTCAGCGGTTGGTGCGTTATCAACGGATAATCGCCGAAAGCGCTGACTTGAGCTTTCGTCTTCTGCCCGAAGGCTATGCGCTGATTCTGACCGTGCATGGCGATCATCTGCCGCCGACCCGGCAAAGTGCCGAGGCCTCGCTGGCCTGTGCGCTGGCATTATGTGGCTGGCTGACCGGGCGCACCTTGCAGCCGCGCCAGGTGTTGGTCGAAGGCGATCAGCCAGCCAATATCGAACCCTACAAACAAGCCTTCCACGCGCCGTTGGTGTTTAACGCGCCGTACGATGCGCTGATTTTCGAGCGGGCGGACATGGAAGCACCGCTACCGACGGCCAATGAGGCGATGGCTCTGCTGCATGACCGGTTTGCCGGTGAGTATCTGGCGCGGTTCTCTGAAAGTCGGGTCACGCACAAGGCGCGGCAGGTGTTGTGCCGCCTGTTGCCCCAG
Organism: Pseudomonas sp. GW821-FHT01E05; assembly: GCF_059422425.1. Classification (NCBI taxonomy): domain Bacteria; kingdom Pseudomonadati; phylum Pseudomonadota; class Gammaproteobacteria; order Pseudomonadales; family Pseudomonadaceae; genus Pseudomonas; species Pseudomonas sp. GW821-FHT01E05. Next base: position 232,257 of record NZ_JBWKWW010000010.1, on the reverse strand, counting down.
GGCGAGCCCAAGCGTGAAGCGGTCGCGCAGACTCTGCACTTGTCTCAGCGCACTCTGCAACGGCGTTTACAAGAAGAGGGCACCAGTTTCCAGACACTGCTTGACGACACCCGTCGCGAGCTGGCTGAGCAGTATCTCGCGCAGCCAGCCATGAGCCTGCTGGAAATCGCCTATCTGCTGGGTTTCGCCGACCCGAGTAACTTCTTCCGGGCCTTTCGTCGCTGGTTCGATGTCACGCCCGGTGAATACCGGGTGCGGCTGCTGGAGGCACCGGCGTTGCTCAATGACGCCAAAACGCCGGAATACACAGCACGAACACGGTGATGATTTCCAGTCGACCAAGCAGCATGCCGAGCGAAAGAATCCATTTGGCGGCATCCGGCAGCGTGGCGAAATTGCCGGCCGGGCCGATGGTCTCACCCAGCCCCGGGCCAACGCCGGAGACGGTGCTGGCCGCGCCGGTCAGGGCGGTCATCCAGTCCACGCCCAGCAGCGACAGCGCCAGGGCGATCACGCAGATGGTGATGGCGAAGAAGAACGAGAACATCAGAATCGAGCGGACGATTTCTTCGTCGAGACGATGACCGTTGTACTTCTGTTTGATCACTGCCCGCGGGTGAATCAACTGATTAAGGTTGGCCTTGAGCAGGATGTAGGCGACCTGAAAACGGAAGATCTTGATCCCGCCGGCGGTCGAGCCGGAGCAACCGCCGACAAACCCCAGATAGAAAAACAGCATCAGTGAGAAGTTGCCCCACAGGCTGTAGTCGCCCAGAGCAAACCCGGTGGTGGTGACCACCGAGGTGACGTTCAGCGCCACATGCCGCAAGGCGTCCAGCCAGTGCAGGTTGGTGGTCCACCAGTACCAGGTGCCCAGCACCAGCCAGGTCACGAGTAACATCCCGAGCAAGCCTTGAACCTGCTGGTCCTTGATCAACGCCCGGCGATTGCCGCGCAAGGTCGCAACGTAGAGGGTAAAAGGCAGGCTGCCGAGGATCATGATCACCACCGCGACCCAATGCACCGCCGGTTGAGTCCACTTGGCCAGGGATTGGTCGGAGGTCGAAAAACCGCCGGTGGAAATCGCTGACATGGCATGGTTGACGGCGTCGAACGGGCTCATCCCGGCCAACCAGAACGCCAGGCTGCCAAGGATGGTGATGCCGACGTAGGCGCCGACGATCAGTCGGGCCACCATGTGCGAGCGCGGCATGACCTTTTGCGAGCGGTCCGAGGACTCGGTCTGGAACAACCGCATGCCACCGATGCGCAGCAACGGCAGAATCGCCACCGCCATACCGATAAAGCCGATCCCGCCGAGCCAGTGAAGCAGCGAGCGCCAGATCAGAATGCCGGGAGACATGGTGTCCAGGCCGCTGAGCACGGTGGAACCGGTGGCAGTGATGCCGGACATACTCTCGAAAAACGAGTCGGTGTAACTGATGTGTTGGGTCAGCAGGAACGGCAGCGCGGCGAAGACGCAGACCACCACCCAGCTGGTTACGGTGAGCAGGTACATGTCCCGCGGGCGCAGGTGAATGTGCTCTGGACGTCCGGGAATCACCAGCGCAAGGCCTGCGATAAAGGTGATCATGCTGGCCCAGAGGAACGATGGAAGATCGCTGGTGCGTTCGAAAATCAGCAGGGTCGCCATCGGTACGACCATGCTGATGGCCAGGGTAATCAGGAAGATGCCGATAATGAAACCGATAATCCGTAAGGTCGGCAACGCCATGAGGTCCGCTCGGGCTGATAAGGGAAGGGCGCCATTCTACCTGCGGGGCAGGGCATGTAAACGGGCCTCCCCAGGACCGCCGTTGCGACCGTCACCAAACGTCAGCAGACCTTGGGCAGTTACCGCTAGAATGGCCGGACATTTTTCTCAGGAGGTAGCCGATGCAGGCTCTCGACGTTTTGCTCAACCGTGTTTCCGTGCCGCGTTTGCTCGACCCGGCGCCCACAGCGGCGCAACGCGAAGTTCTGTTTGGCGCTGCGTCGCGGGCCCCGGATCACGGCCAACTACGGCCATGGCGCTTTCTGACGGTCGAAGGCGCGGCACGCGAGCAATTGGGCGAGTTGCTGGTCGAAGCGGCGCAGTTGCAAGGTGGTGACGTGACCCAGGCTGCGTTGGACAAGGCCCGCGCCATGCCGATGCGCGCGCCGTTGGTGGTGGTGGTCATTGCGCGATTGCAGGATCACTTCAAGGTACCGAAGTCCGAGCAATTGCTGGCCGCCGGCTGTGCCGCCCACGGTATTTTGCTGGCCGCCTATGCCCAAGGCATCGGCGCGGTGTGGCGTACCGGTGAATTGTCCTATTCGCCCCATGTTGCCAAAGGCCTGGGGTTGGCCGAGGGCGAAGAGGTGATTGCCTTCCTGTACCTCGGTACACCGCAGAATGAGCCGCGTACGGCACCGAAGGTAGACCTCACCGAGTTTGTCAGCGCCTGGTCGGCCAGGACCTGATGATCGTTCCCACGCTCCTGCGTGGGAATGCCTCATTGGACGCTCTGCGTCCATTCTGTGACGCAGAGCGTCACGGGCTGCATTCCCAGGCGGAGCGTGGGAACGACATCTATCATCTACGCGACCGTCCCGGGCACCAACGGCAAATCCAGGCTGGCAATGAATCCGCCCTCCGGGTGATTGGCCAGGATCAAATTACCGCCATGTCGTTCCGCCGCCCGGCGGGCGATGGCCAGCCCGAGGCCATGCCCCGGAGCAGTCTGGCCGGGCGCTCGGTAGAACGGTTCACCCAATTGGCTCAGATGTTCAGCGTCAACGCCCGGCCCATGGTCGCGCACGCTGATGACAATCCTTTCCCCTCGCCGTAACGCCAGCATTTCAATCGGCTGCCCTGCCGGATTGAAGCGCTGGGCGTTACGCAGCAGGTTATCCACGGCGCGTTCGATCATCGTTGGCCAACCCTTGAGACTCAGCTGTGATTCCATCTCAATCCTCACGTTTTGCTCGGCTGAGTTGAGCAAGGCGTCTTTTTGCAGGTTGTTCAGCAGCCCATTGAGATCAATCTCTTCAGCGCTGGCGTTGTCGGCATCCACCCGTGCCAGCACCAGAATTTCACTGATCAAGGCTTCCAGGCGATCACACTCACGGGTCAGCCGTGGCCAGAGTTTTTCTCGTTCTTCAGGGGTGGCGCGCTCTGCCAATGCCAGGGCGATACGCAGTCGGGCCAGTGGAGAACGGAGTTCGTGGGAGACATCGCGAAGCAATTGCCGCTGGCTGCCGATCAGGCTTTGCAGGCGTGCGCCCATGCGGTTGAAGTCGTTGGCCAGCACGCCGAACTCATCACGACGATTGGCCAGTTTCGCCAGGCTGTTTTGTTGATAGGTGGTCTGGCCAAGGTCGTGCACCGCGCCGCGCAAACGGCTAAGGGGGCGGGTGATGGAGAGAGTGACCAGCAGACTGAATAAGGTCAGCACCACCAATGCAATACCCAAGGCGCTGAGCGGCCAAAGCAGGCTCTCACGGTGCCAGGCATTCAGCTCGGGGTGCGGAATACGGTAGATCAGCAGGTAGGTATCACCGGTTTTCGGGCTGGTGTATTCGACGGTCAGCCGGCGCCACGGCAGGCGTCGGTCATCATTGTTTTGCCGTGCTTCGAAGGCGGCCGCGCGACGTGGAAAGGTGCCATGCACCACCGGGTCGCCACTTTCATTGAGCACCTGGACATCGATGTGATACTGGCGCTTGCGTTGCTCAAGAATATCCTGCGCAGCCTCTTCGCCTTGGGTCTCAAAGGTCTGTGTCCAGTCTTCGGCCAGGGTATTGAGGCCGGGGTGGCGGCTGAGGATCCAGGCGTCCTGATTCAACATGTGCCCGAGCAGGATCGAAAGCCCTGCAACCAAGGCGATAGCCAGCCAAAAGCTGGCTAGGATGCGCCAGAACAATGAACGCACGGGAAGTCCTCAACAAAGAAAGCCCAACGGCGTGAACCGTTGGGCTGGAAATGAGCGCTAACGCATTATTGCGCTTTTTTCGCTTGTTGCGCTTTCCAGGCCTGGAATTCGGCCCATTCAGCGCGACGCTCGGCCTGCTTTTTCTGAATCTCGTCGAATTGCTTCTGCTGATCAGGTTTCAGCAGTGCGCGAACCTCGGCTTCGGCCTTCTTGTGTCTGGCAGCCATTTCGTCTTTCAAGGCTTTCTGATCGGCTGGCGAGAGTTTTTCCAGGTAGGTTTCGATCAGGTGCTGACGCTCACGCATCTGTTCGCCCATGATTTTGCCAATCTGATGACGCTGTTCGCGACTCAGGTCCAGTTGACTGTACGGACCTTTGCCGTGCATGTGCTCGCTGTAGCGCGGGCCGTCCATTGGACCCATCGGGCCCGAGCCTTCTGGCATGGCCATGGCAACGGTCGGCAGGGCAGCCGCGAACATCAGAGCGATAAGGGTCTTGCGCATCGTGTATCTCCTGTTTCGATTCCGGTGAGTCCGGATGTGTGCAGATTACGGAGATCAAGGTCAGCGGCGGTCAGCGGAGCGTAAAGCTTGGGTAAAGATGTTTTTGGGCGGATCTGACAAATCCAGTACTTTGCCGATTTCTTCCTGACGAAGCATGACCTGTGTAGCAGCTGCCGAAGGCTGCGTTCGGCTGCGAAGCAGTCGTGATCCGGACAACTCGGGCAACCTGAAAGACCGAGCTGTTTGCTTTTACGACTGCTGCGCAGCCGAACGCAGCCTCGCGGGCTCGGCAGCTGCTACAGGAAATGGTGTCGGGCTTACAGGCTGTAGTAGTAGCCGCGGCTGCGCAGGGCAACGATGCGTGGACGACCATCAGGGTGCGGTCCGATCTTTTTGCGCAGGTTGCTGACGTGCATGTCCAGGCTGCGGTCATATAGCGTCAGTTTGCGTCCCAGAGCGATCTGCGCCAGTTCCTGTTTGTCCAGCGGCTCGCCCGGTTGCTTGAGCAGTGCTTCAAGCAAGCGACTCTCGGAGATGGTCAGGGTGAATTCCTGCTCATCGATACTGACTACGCCACGGACCGGGCTGAAACACAGGTCACCCAGCTCGAGCTGGCTGGACACCGCCGTCGGATGGCTGCGACGCAGCACGGCGCGCAAACGGGCGGTCAACTCCCGTGGATCGCAGGGTTTGGCCAGGTAATCGTCAGCGCCCAATTCCAGACCGAGAATGCGGTCCAGCGGCTCGCCGCGGGCCGAGAGCATCAGCACCGGCAAATCCGGATGATCGTTGCGCAGTTGCTTGAGCAGCTCCAGACCGCTGCCGTCAGGCAGCATCACGTCCAGCACCACGGCGGCTGGCGCGGCTTGGGCCAAGGCGCGGCGAGCGCTCAGGCCATCGTGGCAGGCATGCACCTGAAAGCCTTCCTGGCTCAGCCAACTGGTCAGGAGCTCACACAGCTCCTGGTCATCATCTATCAGTAACAGGTCGCTCATGACTCACTCAATTTAGCCATTGCCGACGTTGTCTACGTCCGCCACTGGCGAAGATACCGCAGAGCAGGGCCAATAGCGCTACTCCGGCACCGGTGACGAACCACCGCTGCTGATCGGTCAGCAGGTGCGGTACCGAGCTGGCCTGGGTTTCCTTGAGTTGCAGCTTGAGGCGCTGGTTCTCTTGGTGCAGACGGGTCAGCTTGGCGCTCTCGCGTTCGGCATCGGCACTTTGCAATTGTTTGTTCAGCTCATCGCGCTGGCGTTCGCTTTCTTTCAAACGCTGCTGCAACTCGGTGATCTGACTGCCGGCGCTCAGGGACAGAGGCGTTGAATTGCCCGAATCAGAGCGTTCTTCGGCATGGGCAGGGACCCCGATCGATAACATGACCAACAGCAGACACAACGGACCTTGGCGCATCGGAACTCCTGATTCCAATCGAGTGTTAGGCAAGTTGTCGGCCGTTAAACGAGAATAATGAGCGATTGAGCGCGCGATGAACCGACAGGATTCACCGCGCAAGGGACACTTTACGGCAGGACTTGCTTGAATGGCTTGACCAGAACACTGGCGTAGACGCCTGCCGCGATGTACGGATCGGCATCGGCCCAGGCTTGGGCGGCCGTCAGCGAGTCGAACTGGGCGACGATCAGGCTGCCGGTAAAACCTGCAGCGCCCGGATCATTACTGTCGACGGTCGGGTGCGGACCTGCCAGCACCACGCGACCTTCGGCCTGCAGCTGTTGCAGCCGCTCCAGATGCGCGGGGCGTGCAGCCAGGCGATTTTCCAGGGAATTGGCGACGTCTGTAGCAATAATTGCGTAAAGCATGTCAGTCCTCGGTTTTCGGAGTGGTGGTGTCGGCGTCATGCAGGTGGCGGGACAGGTAGATACCCTGGCCGACCAGGAACAGCAGGGTCATGCCCAGGCTGCCGAAGACTTTGAAGTCGACCCAGTAGCTCTGGAAGGTAAAGGCCACGAACAGGTTGGCACCGCCACAGAACAGGAAAAACGCGATCCAGGCAATGTTCAGGCGGGTCCAGACCGGGTCCGGCAAGGACAGCGCGTGGCCCATGATGCGTTTGATCAGCAGTCGGTCACCAATGAAATGGCTACCGGCAAAAGCCACGGCGAATAGCCAGTTGACCACCGGGGCTTTCCACTTGAGGAAGGTTTCGCTGTGGAAGGCGAGGGTCAGGCTGCCGAAGACCAGGCAGGCGATCAACGTCAGCCATTGGCTTTTTTCCAGCTTGCGCTGGGAAACGAACAACGTGCCGTAAACCACCAGTGAACTGATGATCAGCATCGCGGTGGCGCTGTAAATACCGCCTACAGTCAGCTCATGGCCGGCGATGTCGACGACCCGAGGATCGATTTTGTAGACGATGAAAAACAGGAACAGCGGGATGAAGTCGATGAATTGTTTCACAGTGGCAGCCAGAAGCAGGATGTGGCGGCATAATAACAAACATCTTAGGCCGCGAAAGCGCCAGCTGATTTGAGGTTACAGAGTCCTGTGAATGTTGATTTGCACTGCCATAGCACGGCCTCCGATGGCGCCCTGGCGCCTGCGGCACTGGTTGCGCGTGCGTTCGAGAGAGGCGTGCGAGTCCTGGCCTTGACCGACCATGACACCCTCGAAGGCCTGGAAGAGGCCCGCAGTGCAGCAGTTGCGCTGGGTATGCAACTGATCAACGGTGTCGAACTGTCCTGTACCTGGGGCGGTGCGACCATTCATGTATTGGGCTATGGTTTCGACATTAATGCCCCGGCTTTGGTCGAGGCCATCGGCAAGTTGCACCACGGTCGCTGGCTAAGGTCCGAAGAAATCAGCCGCAAACTTGCGCTCAAAGGCATGCCGGGAGCGCTGGAAGGTGCCCGGGCGGTTCAGCAGGAGTTGGGGGACAGCGGCAATGCACCCGCTCGACCGCACTTCGCTGATTACCTGGTACGTGCCGGTTTCGTGAAGGACCGCGCCGAGGCATTTCGCAAATGGTTGGGCGCCGGCAAGCTGGGGGACGTCAAGCAGCATTGGCCGACCCTGGAGGAAACCGTCGAGACGCTGCGTGCGGCGGGCGCCTGGGTCAGCCTGGCACATCCTTGGCACTACGATTTCACTCGCAGCAAACGTCGTCGCCTGATTGCCGACTATATTCAAGCGGGTGGCCACGCGATTGAGGTAGTCAATGGCCATCAGCCCGCCGAGCAGGTGGGCAGCCTGGCTATTCTGGCTCGTGAATTTGGGCTGCTGGTCAGCGCCGGCAGTGATTTCCATGGACCTGGAGGCTGGTCCGAGATTGGCGAATACCGTCCGCTCCCGGAGGATCTGCCGCCGCTTTGGTGTCGGTTCAAACATGACCCAATTATTGCCGCCGTCTGAACAGGTAGAGAATGTGAGTCAATTTTTCCAGATTCATCCGGAAAACCCGCAAGCGCGCCTGATCAAACAGGCTGTTGAGATCATCAGGTCCGGTGGGGTGGTGATCTATCCAACTGACTCCTCCTACGCCATTGGTTGCCAGATCGGCGACAAGAACGCCATCGAACGTGTCCGTCGTTTGCGGCAACTGGACGACAAGCACAACTTCGCGCTGATCTGCAGCGACCTGTCGCAACTGGGGCTGTTCGCCAAAATCGATACCGGTACCTTTCGCTTGCTCAAGGCCCATACGCCGGGCCCGTACACGTTCATTCTCAACGCTACCCGCGAAGTCCCGCGCCTGTTGCTGCACCCCAAGAAGCGGACCATCGGTCTGCGGGTGCCGAGCCATCCGATTGCCCTGGCGTTGCTTGAAGAGCTGGGGGAGCCGCTGATGAGCGTGACGCTGATCATGCCCGGTGAGACTGAGCCAATGAGCGATCCTTACGAGATGCGCCAAATGCTTGAGCATCAAGTCGATCTGATCATCGATGGCGGTTTCGGCGGCATCAAGGCGTCCACGGTGATCAATCTGGCTGATGGCGAGCCTGAAGTGATCCGTGTCGGTTGCGGCGACCCGGCGCCGTTCACGGTCGAAGCCTAGATGTCTGCAGTCGAATCAGTGGACAGCCAGGCGGGAGCGCAGCAAGAACTGCCGTTCGCCATGGTCTATGGCCAGGCGGTCATGGAAATGCCGCTGGACCTGTACATCCCGCCGGATGCGCTCGAGGTTTTCCTCGAAGCCTTCGAAGGCCCGCTGGACCTGCTGCTGTACCTGATCCGCAAACAGAACATCAACATTCTTGACATCCCGGTGGCGGAAATCACCCGCCAGTATATGGGCTATGTCGAGTTGATGCAGTCGGTGCGCCTGGAGCTCGCCGCCGAGTACCTGGTCATGGCGGCAATGCTCGCCGAGATCAAATCGCGGATGCTGCTGCCTCGGTCTAGTGAGATCGAGGTGGAAGAAGACGATCCGCGCGCCGAGCTGATCCGCCGCTTGCAGGAATACGAACGCTTCAAAGCCGCGGCAGAAGGCATCGACGGGTTGAGCCGGGTAGGGCGCGATGTGGTGGTGCCCAGGCTCGATGCCCCGGAAGCCCGGGCGCGCAAATTGTTGCCGGACGTGAGCCTGGAAGAGTTGCTGATGTCCATGGCCGAAGTCCTGCGTCGTGGCGATATGTTCGAAAGCCATCAGGTCAGCCGCGAGGCGTTGTCCACCCGTGAGCGCATGAGTGATGTGCTCGAACGCCTCAAGGGCGGCGGCTTCGTGCCCTTTGTCGAGCTGTTCACCGCTGAAGAAGGCCGCCTGGGTGTGGTGGTGACCTTTATGGCAATCCTCGAGCTGGTCAAGGAATCTTTGGTCGAGCTGGTGCAGAATGAGCCTTTTACGGCTATCCATGTGCGGGCGCGAGCCGAATAACGAGCCGAAATCAATGAATCTGAGTGAACCCCGCGAGCTGGCGCCATTGCTTGAAGCCTTTCTGTTGGCCTCGGGAAAGCCGCAAACCATGGAACGTCTGTTTGAGCTCTTCGAAGAGGGTGAGCGGCCGGAACCTCCGGTTTTCAAGAAAGCCCTGGAGATCTTGCGCAAATCCTGTGACGGCCGGGCCTTTGAGCTCAAGGAAGTCGCATCCGGTTATCGCCTGCAGATTCGCGAGAAGTTCTCGCCTTGGGTTGGGCGACTGTGGGAAGAGCGGCCGCAGCGTTATTCCCGGGCCATGCTGGAAACCATGGCCTTGATCGCCTATCGCCAGCCGATAACTCGGGGCGAGATCGAGGATGTGCGCGGTGTGGCAGTCAACAGTCATATCGTCAAAACCCTGCTCGAACGTGAGTGGATCCGCATCGTTGGTTACCGCGAAGTGCCAGGTAAACCGGCGATGTTCGCCACCACCAAAGCCTTTCTCGACCACTTCAACCTGAAAAATCTCGACGACCTGCCGCCGCTGGCCGAACTGCGTGAGCTGGAGCCCGATCCGATTCTCGATTTCGACGACGCACCAGTGCCGCAGAGCCTGCAAGAGCTGGCCGATGCCAGCGCCGAGCCGGAAGAACCGAAAGACGAAACCAGCTTCCATACCCTGTTGCTGGAACTGGACTCGATGGAGGAAGGGATCAAGACCGACTTCGACGATTTGCTTCGGGATGGGGCAGTGAACGAGACCAGCGTCGAGAGCGAGACCGAAGTCCAAGCCGAAGCACAACCCGAAATTGAGGTTGAGCTTCACGTTGAGGCTGAAGCCGAAACTGAGGAAGAGCAGGAAGACGACCTTATCGGCGTCGCAGAGGCCCGCGCCAAACTGCTGGCCGCTGTCGCCGCGCTGGAGCAAGCAACACCAGTCTTGAGCGACGAAGAAGCCGAAGCCCAGGCCCTCGCCGAAGCAATCGAGAACGAAAGACGCTTGCTGGAAGAGTGATCGTTCCCACGCTCTGCGTGGTAACGCATCCCGTGACGCTCTGCGTCGCAGCCGAAGGCGGACGCAGAGCGTCCATGGCGGCATTCCCACGCAGAGCGTGGGAACGATCTGATCACCTTTCCCCTCACCGGTCGGCGGAAAAACAACTAACCGACCGTTTATCCGCTAGTCTCTGATGCGCGAACAGCGCCATGCGCGTATGATTCGCGACCCTTTGGCGATCCTTGCGCCCAAAGACCAGCTTTCAACGCTTCAGGCCAGGCCTGAACAGACCACACCGGGAGGTGCCCAGATGAGTGACAACGACCAGAAAGACAGCCAGGAAATCGGCCCAGCAGGCGAAAAACTGCAGAAAGTCCTCGCCCGTATCGGCGTTGGCTCGCGCCGTGACGTAGAGGCCTGGATCAGCCATGGCCGGATCAAGGTCAATGGCAAAGATGCCACCCTTGGCCTGCGCGTCGACCTGCATGACGCCATCACTATCGATGGCAAGGTGATCAAGCGTGAAGAGGCCGCCGAGTCGGTGCGCCGCGTGATCATGTACAACAAGCCCGACGGCGAAATCTGCACCCGTGACGACCCTGAAGGCCGTCCGACCGTGTTCGATAAAATGCCGCGTCCGAAAGAAGGTCGCTGGATCAACATTGGCCGTCTGGACATCAACACCACCGGTCTGCTGATGTTCACCACCGACGGTGAGCTGGCCAACCGTCTGATGCATCCTTCCTACGAAATGGACCGCGAGTACGCGGTGCGTGTGCGTGGCGAAGTCGATGACGAGATGATCGAGCGGCTCAAGGCCGGCGTGGTCCTCGAAGACGGCCCGGCGAAGTTCACCGATATCAAGCAAGCACCGGGCGGCGAAGGCTTCAACCATTGGTACCACTGCGTAGTGATGGAAGGCCGTAACCGTGAAGTGCGTCGTTTGTGGGAATCCCAAGGGCTGGTGGTCAGCCGTCTGAAGCGTGTACGTTTTGGTCCGGTGTTCCTCAACTCCGACCTGCCGATGGGCCGCTGGCGCGAAATGAGCCAGTACGAAGTCGATATTCTCAGCGCTGAAGTCGGCTTGACGCCGGTCGCCATGCCGCAGATGAACGCCAAGAGCAAAGACAAGCTTGAGCGTATGCAACGCAAATCGTCCCGCCCGGTTGGCAAGGCCGAGCGCGTGCGGACCCTGCGTCCAGCCGCTGGTGCACCTGCCGCTGGCCCGCGTCCAGTCCGCGAGCCGCAGATCGAAGGCGAGCGCCCGGCGCGCAAACCTGCTCCACGTCAGGATGGCGAGCGCGGCCCACGCACTCCGCGTCCGGCTACCGGTCGCGGTGCTCCAGCAGGCGGTCGCAGCGATCGTGGTACGCCAGTGGCAGACCGTCCGGCCGACACCAAGCGTCCAGCCAAGCCTGGGCCAAAGTCCAAACGTCCGGGTATCGGCCTGGTCGACAGGGATGCGCCATCCGGCAAGCGCCGTGGCGCACCGGCCGGCTCCGGTCAGCGTCCAGGCTTTGGCCGTCGCAAGCCTGAGTAAGCGGTAAGCTGCAAACAAGAACGCCAACCCCAGGGTTGGCGTTTTTTTTTGCGCTTCGTATTGATCGTTCCCACGCTCTGCGTGGGAATCCCGCCTTGGACGCTCCGCGTCCGCTTTGGCAGTGACGCAGAGCGTCACGGGATGCATTCCCACGCGGGAGCGTGGGAACGATCATGTGTTGCACTTAAAACACAAACCACCCATCAAACACCATCTTATGGGCGTTGTGATTTGATCGTTCCCACGCTCTGCGTGGGAATGCCGCCTTGGACGCTCCGCGTCCGCTTCGGCAGTGACGCGGAGCGTCACGGGATGCATTCCCACGCGGGAGCGTGGGAATGATCATGTGTTGCACTTAAAACACAAACCACCCATCAAACACCATCTTATGGGCGTTGTGATTCAGCAAATGGCCAATCCCTGGCGGATCTGTATTGGAAATTTTGCGTGCCGCCTCGTAAACAAATATTTACGAAATTCCAGCTTTCCACCCATGGAATCGACAATTCATCCCAACCGTAAGGAAAACCTGCCGGAAAAGTGTTGAAGCGAGCTATTCCAAGGCTCTGCCCCGGTTGTTTCGCAAGGCTGGTGAGGGTGTTATGCGCCCCATGCCTGTCGTGCAGGCCATAACAACAAGGAGGCGCAATGAACGCTGTGACTCATTTTCTGCGAGGCGAAATCGACTTCGCCCTTAGCGACCACCCATGTGGGTATGTCCATTCCTTTGCTGCTATTGAAGACCATCGAGCAAGCCCCAGCCTGACGCTGCGTAATCCGCGCTGACCAAGCGGTGTCTGGCAGCAGGAGGTTACGGGTGTACAATGCGCGGCGTTTTAACTGTGACTCAACTGCGTATCCGCGCATTTTGCGCCTGTCGGCTGTCATGACTCGCTGCGAGCTTTTGCTCCCGGCAACCCGCTCGATTGCCCAAGGCCAATAAACTCAAGGCTATCCGCCTTGTTCACTCCGCCGCGTCACAAGCGTGGTGGGTTCGATCTCGTCACAGATAAAAACAAACAGGTGACGCATGACCCGTGAAAAAACGCTGAACTCCTGGTGCCTGCGCTGGGGTTTGATCTGTGCTGCTTAAACCCGTATCCAAGCAGCAACGTAAAACGAACATCATCAAACCTTGCGTGAGACCCTTTTAATGAGTGGACAAAACTCGCATTCAGGTACGCTTCAGCGCGGCCTGAAAAATCGCCATATTCAACTTATCGCCCTCGGTGGCGCGATCGGTACCGGGTTGTTCCTGGGCTCCGCCGGCGTTCTGAAATCGGCCGGTCCGTCGATGATCCTCGGCTACGCGATCTGCGGCTTCATTGCCTTCATGATCATGCGCCAACTGGGCGAAATGATCGTAGAAGAGCCGGTGGCCGGTTCGTTCAGCCACTTCGCCCACAAATACTGGGGCGGATTTGCCGGCTTCCTGTCGGGCTGGAACTGCTGGATCCTCTACATCCTGGTGGGCATGTCGGAGCTGACCGCGGTCGGCAAATACGTGCACTACTGGTGGCCGGATGTCCCGACCTGGGCTTCGGCAGCCCTGTTTTTCGTGATGATCAACGCGATCAACCTGGCCAACGTCAAAGTCTTTGGCGAGGCCGAGTTCTGGTTCGCGATCATCAAGGTCGTGGCCATCGTCGGCATGATCGCCCTGGGTAGCTACCTGCTGGTCAGCGGTAATGGCGGCCCACAGGCTTCAGTCAGCAACCTGTGGGAACACGGCGGTTTCTTCCCCAATGGCGTCAGTGGTTTGGTGATGGCCATGGCGATCATCATGTTCTCCTTCGGGGGCCTGGAAATGCTCGGTTTCACTGCCGCCGAGGCTGACCAGCCGAAGACCGTGATCCCGAAAGCCATCAACCAGGTGATCTACCGGATCCTGATTTTCTACATCGGCGCACTGGTGGTGCTGTTGTCGCTGACCCCATGGGACAGCCTGCTGGTGAGTTTGAACGCGTCCGGCGATGCCTACAGCGGCAGCCCGTTCGTTCAGGTGTTCTCGATGCTCGGCAGCAACACCGCGGCGCACATCCTGAACTTCGTGGTCTTGACCGCCGCGTTGTCGGTGTACAACAGCGGTACTTACTGCAACAGCCGTATGCTGCTGGGTATGGCCGAGCAGGGTGATGCACCGAAGGCGCTGGCGAAGATCGACAAGCGCGGCGTACCGGTGCGTTCGATTCTGGCGTCGGCGGCGGTGACCTTCGTCGCTGTGGTGCTGAACTACCTGATCCCGCAACATGCACTGGAATTGCTGATGTCGCTGGTGGTTGCGACGCTGGTAATCAACTGGGCGATGATCAGCTTCTCGCACTTCAAGTTCCGTCAGCATATGAACCGTACCAGGCAGACCCCGCTGTTCAAGGCGCTCTGGTACCCGTACGGCAACTATATTTGCCTGGCGTTCGTGGTGTTTATTCTCTGCGTCATGCTGATGATTCCGGGCATCCAGATATCGGTCTATGCGATTCCGGTGTGGGTGGCGTTCATGTGGATTTGCTACGGCATCAAGAACAAGCGCAGTGCTCAACATGCGTTGAGCGTGGCCGGTTCTGCGGTGAAGTAAGCGCAACCTGCTGACAACAAACCCGGCCTGTGCCGGGTTTGTTGTTTCTGGGCTTTTTGTTTATTGAAACGGGTAGACCCGCGTATCCTGAAGGCCCTGAAACCGGATCGTTTTCCATGCTGGTGATTTCCAACAATGTGCATCTGCCAGATGCCGAGATCGAGTTGACCGCAATTCGCGCCCAGGGCGCGGGTGGGCAGAACGTCAACAAAGTCTCCAGCGCGGTGCATTTGCGCTTTGATATACCGGCTTCGTCCTTGCCACCGTTCTACAAGGAGCGGCTGTTGGCGCTGCGCGACAGCCGGATCACCAGCGAAGGGGTGATCATCATCAAGGCGCAGCAGTATCGGACCCAGGAACAGAACCGCGCTGATGCGCTGGAGCGCCTGACCGAGCTGATCCTCAGCGCCACCAAGGTCGAAAAGAAGAGGCGTGCAACCAAGCCGACCCTGGGTTCGAAGAAGCGTCGGCTGGAATCCAAGACCAAGCGTGGTTCGATCAAGGCCGGGCGCGGCAAGGTCGATTTCTAGTTCAGGCAGTAGTGGCCGCGCGCTCTTCACGGTATTTCGGCGCTCGCCGGTACAGGTAGATGCTCAGTATCAAACCGGCCATGGCGGCCAATGCGGCGAACAGGAAGATCGAGGCAAAACCAAAGCCTGCCGCAATCGCCCCGGCCAAGGGGCCAGTGATGCCCAGCGACAGGTCGATGAACAGCGAATAGGCCCCGACCGCCGCACCACGGCTGGAGGCCGGTACCAGATTCACCGCTTCCACACCCAGGGCCGGGAATACCAGCGAAAACCCGAAGCCGCTCAGCGCTGCGCCAGCCAGCGCCCAGTGGGCGTTCGGGGCCAGCCACAGGAGCAAGAGCCCGAGGATTTCTACCGACAGGCAGGCAATTGCCACACGAAAGCCGCCGAGGCGGTTGATCAGGTTGCCGAACAGCAGTCGCGCACCGATGAAGCAGGTACCGAACAGGCTCAGGCAGAGTACGGCGTTGGACCAGTGCTGAGTGGCGTAGTACAGCGTAATGAACGTGGCGATGGTGCCGAAACCGATTGAGCCAAGGGCCAGGCCGCAACCGTGGGGCAGCACACGCCCCAATACATGCAGGAACGGCAAGCGCTCGCCGGCCACGATCGGCGCGGCGATTTTTGGCCAGGCCAACAGCAGGCCCAGTGCAGCCAGCAACAAAATGCTGACGCCCATGCTCCATAGTCCCAGTTGATTGACCAGCAATACCCCCAGCGGAGCACCAATGGCCAGCGCGCCGTAACTGGCGATGCCGTTCCAGGAAATAACCTTGGCGGTGTTCTGCGCGCCGACCCGGCCAATACCCCAGCCAATCGAGCCGGAACCCACCAGGCTTTCGGCGCTGCCCAGCACCAGTCGGCCGATCAACAGGCTGATCAGGCTCAGGGCCGGCATGCTCTGCAGCCAGGCCGAGAGCAGCATGAACACACCACTCAAACCGCAACCGGCCAGGCCGTACATCACTGCACGTTTGCTACCGAGGTTGTCGATGATCCGGCCGGCATAAGGACGGCTGAGCAGGGTGGCGAGGTATTGCACGCTGATCACCAGGCCCGCGATCACCGCGCCGAAGCCCAGATCGCTGTGCACGTAACCTGGCAGCACGGCCAGGGGAATACCGATATTCAGATAGCCAATGAAGGTGAAAAGTACGATAGAAACGACTTGCAGCGTGACCGCCATGGGGCGTTGGGTATCTGGCATCGGTAAAGGTCCACTGGCGCAGCAGGATAGATAGGCTGCTTATGATACCGATGGTTGCGCCGATGCAGGGGGGCTAAAACGAAAAACTATCTCGCCGACGATGAGGTTCCGGCAGCGGTTTGATCAGGATGAGAAAAATCAGGATTTGGCAGGTGCCAGCATCTGCGTGGCGACCAGAGCGGCGAGCGCATTTTCCTGGGTGCCGAAGCGTTGCAGCAGGGTGGTTTGTTTTTCTGGAGTGAGGCGATTCCAGACCTCGATCATTTTTTCAGCGGTGTCGATCAGGATGCCGGCTTGGGTTTCGCTGAAATTGTCGGTCATGGTTCGGGTCTCTGGCGTTCAGGCTGTGTGGAAAGCGCATGAATCAGCGCTTTCCACACGGTCTGGGTATCGCGTTCAGTCTTTGCTGTCGGCCTTGCGGCGTTCAGCTGCTTCTTTTGGCTCGGGCTGATGGGCGCCGGCTTGCCGCGGGGTTGTCTGCTCAGTTTCGTGCAGGCTTGGGAAGGGGAGATTAGGGATCTCGTGCATCGTAGTCGCTCCTCGCAAGGTCTGTTTTTAAATCGCTGGTAGATCCACGCTTTTAAAAAGCCTGCGCAGCATACAGCACTGGAAAAGACAAAAAGGCTTTTATATCCAGTTGTTACGACGGATGGGGTTGTCTAGACAGGTGAAGGGGTGAGCCAGCAGGGAAGGAGATGCAATCTGCAAAACACCACAGCTCTAGTGTGGGAGCGGGCTTGCTCGCGATGAACGATGACACGGTTTTCTGATAAACCGCGCCGCCTGCATCGCGAGCAAGCGAAGCGTCGCCCGGCCCTTCCCACATTAGATTTTCGTAGCCGCGAGCCCGTGCTTTGCCAAAATTATTACGCGCAAACCTCAGCAATCGCTTCAGCCAGCAAATCCAGGCGCGTCGCATCGATACCGGCGACGTTGGCGCGCCCGGAACTGACCATGTACACGCTGTGGTTTTCCCGCAGGCGCTGCACCTGTGTCGGAGTCAGGCCGGTGTAGGAAAACATTCCGCGCTGTACGCCAATGTGCGCGAAGCGCTCGCCAAGACCATGAGGGCCAAGGGCTTCCACCAGGCCTGAACGCAGTTGTGCAATACGCAGGCGCATGGCCTCGACCTCATCGGCCCAGAGGCTTTTCAGCTCTGGATCGCCAAGGATGGTCGCGACAACCGCTGCGCCATGATCCGGCGGTGTCGACCACAGGTTGCGGGCGATAAAGGCCAGTTGGCTACGGATATCCAGCAACTTGTCGGCATTGGCCGCGCAGACGATCAGTGCGCCGGTGCGTTCACGGTACAGACCGAAGTTTTTCGAACAGGAGCTGGTGATCAGTAACTCAGGCAGTGCTTCTGCGAACAGGCGTACCGCCCAGGCGTCCTGCTCCAGACCGTCACCGAAGCCCTGGTAGGCGAAGTCGATCAGTGGTAACAGTTCGCGACTGCGCACGACCTCCAGCACCCGACGCCAGTCATCGCGGGACAGATCGAAACCGGTGGGGTTATGGCAGCAGGCATGCAGCAGCACAACGTCGCCCTTGGGCGCCAGTTTCAGAGTCGCCAGCATGGCTTCGACGTCGAGGCGGTTGTCGCTGCCGACATACGGATAGTGACTGACCTTGAGGCCAGCCGCCGCGTAGATGGTTTCGTGGATCGGCCAGGTCGGGTTGCTCAGCCAGATGCCACGGCCCGGCAGGCAGCGGGCGATGAAATCGGCGCTCAGACGCAATGCGCCGGTGCCGCCAGGTGTTTGGGTCGCGCCAGCACGCTGGTGGGCGAGCAAGGCCGAGTCCGCACCCAGCACCAACTCATTGATGACCTTGCCGAACGCCGCGTCGCCGTGACCACCGATGTAGGTCTTGGTGGTTTGCCGGTCGACCAACCGTTGCTCGGCCAGCTTCACTGACTGAAGAATCGGCGTCAGGCCCTGGGCGTCTTTGTAGACGCCAACGCCCAGGTCGAATTTGTGCGGGTTGGTATCCGAAGCGTAGGCCTCCATCAGGCCGAGAATCGGGTCGCCGGGCACTCGACCGATGGCATCGAAATGCATTATTTGCGGCCCTCGGCGTCTTTGGCCACTTCGTCAGTGCGCGCGGCCATGATGAAGTCGTTGCGGTGCAGGCCCTTGATCGAGTGGCTCCACCAGGTCACGGTGACTTTGCCCCACTCGGTGAGCAGGCCTGGGTGGTGACCTTCGGCCTCGGAGATTTCGCCGACAGCGTTGGTGAAGGCCAGGGCAAATTTGAAATTTTTGAACAGGAAGACTTTTTCCAGCTGCATGACGCTATCGCGTACTTCAATGTTCCAGTCAGGAATCTGCTTGATCAATACCGGCAGTTCTTCGTCGCTGACTTGAGGAGCGTCGGCACGGCAGGCTTCGCAATGGGCTTGGTTCAGAGTGGACATGGTGTATTCCTGAATTCGGTTCTTATTGAAAACTACTATTTTTTTGAGAGCGTCGCGAGTGCTGCCGTTCTCAAGCCGCCTTGGGCCTAGGCGGAAATTTTGGTGCGTGCAAGCCCAGCTGCATGCCGCGCTGGACCATTCCCATGATGTCTTCATGAGCCAGGTCGAACAGGCGCTTCAAGTCAGGCAAGACAAAGTACAGCGGTTGCAGGATGTCGATGCGATATGGCGTGCGCATCGCTTCCAGTGGGTCAAAGGCCTGATGTTCAGGCTCTGCGGACAAGCTGTAAACCGTTTCTTTGGGTGAGGAAAGAATACCGCCGCCGTAGATGCGCTTACCTTGCGGTGTGTCGACCAGGCCGAACTCGATGGTCATCCAGTATAGCCGCGCCAGGTAAACCCGCTCCTCCTTGGAGGCCTGCAGGCCAAGCTTGCCGTAGGTGTGGGTAAATTCAGCGAACCAGGGGTTGGTCAGCAACGGACAGTGGCCAAAGATCTCGTGGAAAATGTCCGGCTCTTGCAGGTAATCCAGCTCTTCGCGGGTGCGAATAAAGGTCGCCACCGGAAACTGTTTGTTGGCCAGCAACTCGAAAAAAGTCTGGAAGGGAATCAGCGCCGGAACCCGGGCGACTTGCCAGCCGGTGGTGGCGCCCAGCACCTGATTGATTTCGCCGAGCTGCGGAATGCGATCGTGAGGCAAGCCGAGTTTTTCAATGCCGTCCAGGTATTCCTGGCACGCACGACCCTGGACCACTTTCAGTTGGCGAGTGATCAGCGTATTCCACACCGCATGTTCTTCGGCGGTGTAGTCGATAAAACCTTGCGCATCGGGCTCGCGGGCCACGTATTGCGTCTGCTTCATGCTGCTCTCCTGCGAGGGGATTCGTTCTTGTTATGTCCAGCTATGTCCATAGAGATAGCTCAGAGAAGAACAAGTTGCAGCACCTTGGTCGCAGCGTAAGCGGGAATTTCCCCTGCTATTTGTAAAGTTTTCGTTACGTAACGACCCCGATCCCACACTCATTGAGATTTGTCGGTTTGAAAAGGCCTGTAACTGTCACATAATCTTGACGACTAACTGAGCCTGGCTGCAAAAAAAGTGGCAGGCCTTGTCTTAATACCTTGTAGGAGCCGAGCTTGCTCGCGATGGACTCAAGGGCGGCGCGTTCATTCAGAAAACACGCGTTATCGTTAACGTCCATCGCGAGCAATCGAGCGTCGACCGGCTGCTCCTACAAGGTGCAGCGTCGATCTCCCAATAATAATCCTGGACCTTTATATGCGTATCAAAGTCCACTGTCAGAATCGCATTGGCATCCTGCGCGACATCCTCAATCTGCTGGTGGAGTACGGGATCAACGTCGCCCGCGGGGAAGTCGGCGGTGAGCACGGCAATGCGATCTACCTGCATTGTCCGAATCTGATCAACATCCAGTTCCAGGCGTTGCGTCCGAAGTTCGAGGCGATTGCCGGGGTGTTCGGCGTCAAGCGGGTAGGGCTGATGCCCAGCGAGCGTCGGCATATGGAACTCAATGCGTTGTTGGGGGCGCTGGAGTTTCCGGTGCTGTCTATCGATATGGGCGGTTCCATCGTTGCGGCAAACCGCGCGGCTGCGCAGTTGCTTGGTGTGCGGGTGGATGAAGTGCCGGGGATTCCGCTGTCACGCTATGCCGAAGATTTCGATTTGCCTGAACTGGTTCGTGCCAACAAGTCACGGATCAATGGCCTGAGGGTCAAGGTCAAGGGCGATGTGTTTTTGGCCGATATCGCGCCGCTGCAATCCGAGCACGATGACAGTGAGGCCATGGCCGGCGCCGTGCTCACGCTGCACCGGGCCGATCGGGTCGGTGAGCGTATCTACAATGTGCGCAAACAGGAGCTGCGTGGCTTCGACAGCATTTTTCAGAGTTCTAAAGTCATGGCAGCGGTGGTCCGCGAAGCGCGCCGCATGGCGCCGCTGGACGCGCCCTTGCTGATTGAAGGCGAGACTGGCACCGGCAAGGAATTGTTGGCTCGGGCTTGCCATCTGGCCAGCCCGCGTGGGCAGTCACCGCTGATGGCACTCAATTGCGCCGGGTTGCCGGAGTCGATGGCCGAGACTGAGCTGTTCGGTTATGGCCCGGGTGCTTTCGAAGGTGCACGGGCCGAAGGCAAGCTCGGTCTGCTGGAGCTGACGGCCGGCGGCACGCTGTTTCTTGATGGGGTGGGGGAGATGAGCCCGCGCCTGCAGGTCAAGCTGCTGCGTTTTCTGCAGGACGGCTGTTTCCGCCGGGTCGGCAGTGATGAAGAGGTCTATCTGGATGTACGGGTGATTTGCGCGACTCAGGTCGATCTGTCCGAGTTGTGTGCCCGTGGTGAGTTCCGCCAGGATCTTTACCATCGGCTCAATGTGCTGTCCCTGCATATTCCGCCGCTGCGCGAATGTCTCGACGGTCTGACACCGCTGGTGGAGCACTTCCTCGATCAGGCCAGCCGGCAGATCGGTTGCTCGTTGCCGAAACTGGCACCGGCGGCGATGGATCGGCTCAGTCATTACCATTGGCCGGGCAACGTTCGGCAATTGGAGAACGTGTTGTTTCAGGCGGTTTCACTGTGTGATGGCGGGACGGTCAAAGCTGAGCATATCCGCTTGCCGGACTACGGCGTGCGCCAGCCACTCGGCGATTTTTCGCTGGAAGGAGGGCTGGATGCGATTGTCGGGCGCTTCGAAAAAGCAGTGCTGGAGCGGCTGTATTCGGAGCATCCAAGCAGTCGGCAATTGGGCAAGCGACTTGGGGTTTCCCACACCACCATCGCCAACAAATTGCGCGAGTACGGGGTGGGAAAGAACGATCAAGAGTCGAGTGCATAACCTTTAAAAGATCGTTCCCACGCTCCTGCGTGGGAATGCCTCATTGGACGCTCTGCGTCCGCTTTAGCTGTGACGCGGAGCGTCGCGGGCTGCATTCCCACGCAGAGCGTGGGAACGATCAGATCAAAAGATCGCCGCCTGCGGCAGCTGATACGCCGCAAGCGGCATAACGGCGCCGGTTTTTCGTCTTTGACACAATTCATAAATCCCCTCTGATTCCATCAAGTCCTTTGTTTGCCTGCCCTCAAGCCACCAAAAGAAAGTTGGTGCACTTATTGCTTCTGGCTCAGCAGTACAGCGGTGGGCGGCAAACGTCCGGCAGACAGAGGAAAGACTGTGGACAAGTACCTTTACGTGGCAATGACCGGTGCCAGCCAGAATGCACTGGCGCAAAAGGCGCATGCCAACAATCTGGCGAACATCTCCACCAACGGTTTTCAGCGTGACCTGGAGCAGGCGCGCTCGATGCCGGTGTTTGGCGACAGCTTTCCGGCGCGTGCGTTTGCTTTGTCTGAACGTCCGGCAACCGATTTTACTGCCGGGTCCATGGTGGAAACCGGCCGCGACCTCGATGTGGCGGTGAGCGGCGACGGCTGGATCGCCGTGCAGACGCCTGATGGCAGCGAAGGTTACGTGCGCACCGCAAGCATGAATGTGGACGCCCTTGGCGTACTGCGGGCCGGCAACGGTATGCCAGTGTTGGGCAACGGTGGGCCGATTGCCGTGCCGCCAGAGCAGAAAATCGAAGTCGGTCAGGACGGCACCATCAGTATCCGTGCGATGGGCGAAGGTCCGCGGGTAATGGCTGAAGTCGACCGCATCAAGCTGGTCAAGCCGGACCTCAAAAACATGACCAAGGGCCTGGATGGTTCGATCCATACCATGGACGGCAAGCCAGTGGTGGCTGATGCCAGCGTGCAGGTGGTGTCCGGTTTCCTTGAGTCGAGCAACGTCAATGCCGTCGAAGAGATGACCTCGGTGCTGGCTCTGTCCAAGCAGTTTGAGCTGCACATCAAGATGATGAACACCGCCAAAGACGACGACCAGGCCATGGCTCGGGTCTTGCAGATCAGCTAATTATCAGAACGTAGCGCCGTAAAACAGGCGCGCGAGGAGAATCGAATGCTTCCGGCTCTATGGGTTGCCAAAACAGGTCTGTCCGCCCAGGACACCAACCTCACGACTATTTCCAACAACCTGGCGAACGTCTCGACCACGGGCTTCAAGCGTGACCGTGCCGAGTTCCAGGACTTGCTGTACCAGATCAAGCGTCAGCCAGGTGCCCAGTCGACCCAGGACAGTTCGTTGCCATCGGGCCTGCAAGTGGGTACCGGTGTGCGCATTGTCGGTACCCAGAAGAACTTCACTGCCGGTAGCCTGCAAACCACCGAGCAGCCTCTGGATCTGGCCGTCAATGGCCGCGGCTTCTTCCAGATCCTGCAACCGGATGGCACGACCGCCTATACCCGTGACGGTACCTTCCACCTGGACTCCAACGGCCAGATCGTGACGGCCAACGGCTTCGCTCTGGAGCCGGCGATCGTCGTTCCAAACAATGCGCAAACCTTCACCGTAGGCCAGGACGGTACCGTTTCGATCACGACCGCCGGTAGCGCTGCGTCGCAAGTGATCGGCAACCTGCAAACCGCCGATTTCATCAACCCGGCCGGTCTGCAAGCGGCTGGTAGCAACCTGTTCCACGAAACCGCCGCCAGCGGCGCGCCGCAAATCGGCACGCCAGGCCTGAACGGTTTCGGGACCACGCTGCAGAACACCCTGGAAACCTCCAACGTCAGCACCGTTGAGGAGATGGTCAACATGATCACCACTCAGCGTGCTTACGAGATGAACTCCAAGGTGATCTCCACCGCCGACCAGATGCTCTCGTACGTAACGCAGAATCTGTAATCAAGTCTATGGGGCGGCCTGAGGTCGCCTGCAATACCGTGAGGTAAGGTCATGAATCGGTTTGTTTCTGTTCTGGCACTGAGTGGGATCGCTGTGCTCGCGGGCTGTGTCGGCCCGACGCCGAAGCCCAATGACCCTTACTACGCGCCGGTGTTGCCGCGTACGCCGTTGCCTGCTGCGGCGAACAACGGTTCGATCTACCAGGCCGGTTTCGAACAGAACCTGTACGGTGACCGCAAGGCGTTCCGGGTCGGTGACATCATCACCATCACCCTGAACGAGAAAACCCAGGCCAGTAAAAATGCCAACTCGCAACTGGCCAAGACCAGTAAGACCAGCATCGGCCTGACCTCGCTGTTCGGTAGTACGCCCAACACCAATAACCCGTTTGGCAGTGGTGATTTGAGTCTGGACGCCAGCTACAACGGTGACCGCGCGACCAAGGGTGACAGCAAGGCCGGGCAGGGCAACAGCCTGACCGGTTCGATCACCGTGACCGTCGCTGAAGTCTTGCCTAACGGCATCATCGCCGTGCGCGGCGAGAAGTGGATGACCCTCAATACCGGCGATGAGCTGGTGCGGATTGCCGGTCTGGTACGAGCTGACGATATCGCCACCGACAACACCGTGTCTTCGACCCGGATCGCCGATGCGCGTATCACGTATTCGGGTACCGGTTCGTTTGCCGATACGAGTCAGCCAGGCTGGTTCGACCGTTTCTTCCTCAGCCCGCTGTTCCCTTTCTAGGTGATGACCCGCCCCATGTTGAATTTCAAGCACCTGATGGCGGCCATGGTTTTGCTGTCGATCTCCCTGGATGCTCATGCCGAGCGGCTGAAGGACATCGCGAGTATTTCGGGCGTACGTTCCAACCAGTTGATCGGCTATGGCCTGGTTGTCGGGCTTAACGGCACGGGTGACCAGACCACGCAAACCCCGTTCACCCTGCAGACCTTCAACAACATGCTGTCGCAGTTCGGTATCAAGGTGCCGGCAGGCTCGGGCAACGTGCAGTTGAAGAACGTCGCAGCGGTATCGATCAGTGCAGATTTGCCGGCGTTCGCCAAGCCGGGGCAGCAGGTGGATATCACCGTGTCCTCCATCGGTAACTCCAAGAGCCTGCGTGGCGGTACCTTGCTGCTGACACCGCTCAAGGGTATCGACGGCAACGTCTACGCCATCGCTCAAGGTAATCTGGTGGTCGGTGGTTTTGATGCTGAAGGTCGCGATGGTTCGAAGATCACCGTCAACGTTCCGTCGGCCGGCCGGATTCCCGGTGGTGCCTCCGTCGAGCGTGCGGTGCCGAGCGGTTTCAATCAGGGCAACAGCCTGACTCTTAACCTCAACCGTTCAGACTTCACCACCGCCAAGCGCGTTGTCGACAAGATCAACGACATGCTGGGCCCTGGGGTCGCTCAAGCCATCGATGGCGGTTCGATTCGGGTGACGGCGCCACTGGATCCGAGTCAGCGCGTCGACTACCTGTCGATCCTGGAAAACCTCGAAGTCGATCCGGGGCAGGCGGTGGCCAAGGTCATCATCAATTCGCGCACCGGCACCATTGTGATCGGCCAGAACGTCAAGGTGTCACCGGCCGCCGTGACCCATGGCAGCCTGACCGTGACCATTACCGAAGACCCGATCGTCAGCCAGCCGGGCCCTCTGTCCAACGGCCAGACGGCGGTCGTGCCGCGCTCGCGGGTCAGTGCCCAGCAAGAAGCCAAGCCGATGTTCAAGTTCGGTCCGGGTACCACGCTCGACGAAATCGTCCGGGCGGTGAATCAGGTTGGCGCTGCGCCGGGTGACTTGATGGCAATCCTGGAAGCCTTGAAACAGGCCGGCGCCTTGCAAGCCGACCTGATCGTGATCTGATATGGCGGCCATGGATATTCGCAAGAGCGGTCTGGTCACCACTGGCGACTCGGGGGCTTACTCCGACCTCAACCGGCTTAACCAGCTCAAGGTCGGCGACAAGAACAGTGACGGCAACATGCGCAAAGTCGCGCAGGAGTTCGAATCGCTGTTCCTCGGCGAAATGCTTAAGTCCATGCGCTCGGCCACCGAGGCGCTGGGCAAGGACAATCCGCTCAACACGCCAGCGGCCAAGCAATACCAGGAAATGTACGACCAGCAGCTGGCGGTTTCCTTGTCTCGTCAGGGTGGTGGTATCGGTCTGGCTGACGTGCTGATGCGGCAAATGTCGAAAGCCCACCCGGCCACTGCTGCCACAGAGTCAGCATTGCCGGGCGCCGCGCCAGAGACCAGGGTATCGACGCCTACTGCCATTGCCGCGGGCACCAGCGCGGTGGATGGCCCATTGACTCGTCTCAATGGTCAGCGTCCGCTGTGGGCATCGCGCGCCGTGGACCCGCACAAGTCCGCCAATGGCGCGGTGCATAACGACATGGCATTGCTCAATCAGCGACGTTTGTCGTTGCCGAGCAAAATGACCGATCGCTTGCTGGCGGGGATTGTTCCTTCGGCTGCGAATGCCACGGATACCACTGCTAGAACCGCTGTGCCGAGCCGCACCACCGCCGCTACGGATGCGGTGATCAAGGGTGACCGGCTGACCGCGCGAAGTGTCGTTGCACCCCGTGGACAGATGCAGATTTACGGTCGTGCCGTGGCTCAGCCGCCCTTGGCGCCAGCCAGGCAGTCGTTCAGTTCCCCTGACGAATTCGTCGCGACCATGATGCCGTTGGCGCAGCAGGCGGCTGACCGGATCGGCGTCGATCCGCGCTATCTGGTCGCCCAGGCTGCGCTGGAAACCGGCTGGGGTAAATCGGTGATGCGTCAGCAGGACGGCACCAGCAGCCACAACCTGTTCGGGATCAAGGCCAGCAGCAGTTGGCAGGGCGCTCAGGCCCGTGCGATCACCAGCGAATTCAGAAATGGCGAGATGGTCAAGGAGACGGCTGAGTTCCGCTCCTATGACTCTTATCAGGACAGCTTCCATGACTTGGTGACCATGTTGCAAAGCAACAATCGCTATCAAGATGTGCTGAAGTCGGCCGATAACCCAGAACAGTTTGTACGCGAATTGCAAAAAGCCGGGTATGCAACAGATCCGGATTACGCAAGCAAGATTTCGCAGATAGCGAAACAGATGAAGAGCTACCAGAACTACGCTGCGGCGGGCGCTTCCACGAATTTATAAGGTTTGAATCATGAGTTTGCTCAATATCGGCTTGTCGGGTCTGGCTTCGAGCCAATCGTCTCTG
This sequence comes from Pseudomonas sp. GW821-FHT01E05, assembly GCF_059422425.1. NCBI lineage: Bacteria > Pseudomonadati > Pseudomonadota > Gammaproteobacteria > Pseudomonadales > Pseudomonadaceae > Pseudomonas > Pseudomonas sp. GW821-FHT01E05. The sequence continues at coordinate 205,776 of NZ_JBWKWW010000010.1, read as the reverse complement.
GCGACGACCGGCAACAACATTGCCAACGTTGATACCGCCGGTTATTCGCGCCAGCAAACCGTGCAGAGCAGCAAGGCCTCGAATCAGTACGGCAGCGTTTTCATCGGCACTGGCACGACCCTGGCGGATGTGCGCCGGGTCTATAGCGCCTACCTGGATGCCCAGTTACGCACTTCGACCTCGCTCAGCAGCGATTCGTCGTCCTACCTGGCGCAGGTCACGCCGACCGACACGCTGCTGTCCGACAGCAACACCGGCGTCACCGGTGCGCTGCAGAAGTTTTTCACTTCCCTGCAAAGTGTGTCGAGCACGCCGACCGATGATGCGTCCCGTCAGTCGGTGCTGACCAATGCCCAGGCCTTGAGTGATCGCTTCAACTCGATTTCCAAACAGTTGACCGACCAGAGCACCGGCATCAACACCAACCTGTCGGACCTGTCGTCCCAGGTGAACAAACTGGCAACCACGATCGCTCAGTACAACCAGCAGATCTCTCAAGTGTCGGGTGGCGCCAGTGCGCCGAACGACCTGCTCGACAAGCGTAACGAGTCGGTCCGTCAGTTGTCCGCGCTGGTCGGTACCCAGGTGGTGGAGCGCGGCACGAATTACGACGTCTACATCGGCAGTGGCCAGCCGCTGGTGATGGGCAATACCACCAACACCCTGGAAACCGTGCCGGGCAAGACCGATCCGAGCCGTTCGACGCTCCAGTTGAATCGCGGTTCGAGCACCATCGATATCACGTCGGTGGTGACCGGCGGCCAGATCGGTGGCTTGCTGCGTTATCGCAACGAAGTGCTCGACCCGGCGATGAACGAGTTGGGGCGGGTCGCGTTGGTTGTCGCCGATCAGATGAACAGTCAGCAGGCCCAGGGCATCGACAAGAATGGCGACTTTGGTTCGGCGATCTTCGGCGATATCAACAGCGCGGCGCTGATCAGTCAGCGCAGCATTGCCCAGACGGGCAACAGCGCAGGTTCCGGAAACCTGAATGTCACCATCAAAGACACCAGCAAACTGACCGCCAACGATTATCAGGTGACCTTCAGCACTGCCACGGACTACAGCGTCAAACGCTCCGATGGCACCAACATGGGTACCTTCAGCACCACCACTACACCGCCTCCGGTCATCGACGGCTTCAACATGACACTCAGTGGCGGCGCCATGAGCGCTGGCGATACCTTCAAGGTAACGCCGACCCGCAGTGGCGCCACTGATATCCAGACCGTGCTCACCGATCCGAAGAAAATCGCTGCAGCGGCACCTCTGACCGGAGTCACCAGCGCCAACAACAAGGGTACCTACAGCCAGCCAACACTGACCAGCACCCTGGATATTTACGATCCCGCGGCCAGTACCGATCTGCAAACCGGGCTCACGTATTCGACGCCGGTCAAACTGGTGTTCAATGCCGCGAGCGCCGGTAGCCAGGGCTATACGCTCTACGATGCCAAGGGCGCCAGCATGGGCACGGGCACTATCGTTCCCGGTCAAAGCAATACCCTTAACCTGCAAGTGAACATGATCGATGGTAGCGGCAATCCGATCATGGACAACACGGTCGTGCCGGCAGTGCAGAAGACCTTCACGGTTCAAACGACGGTCGCAGGCTCACCCGCCACCGGTGAAAGCTTCAGTATTTCGTTGACTGGCGCAAGCTCCTCGGACAACCGCAACAGTACGGCGCTCGTTGGCTTGCAGAGCAAACAGACGGTCGATACCGGTTCGGCGAGTAAAGGCATCAGCCTCTCGGATGCCTACGGCAGACTGGTTTCCAACGTCGGCGCCCAAGCCGCCCAGGGCAAGTCTGACAATGACGCCACCACGGCGATTCTGACCCAGGCCAAGAGTGCCCGCGACTCCCTGTCCGGCGTCGATCTGGACGAAGAGACCGGCAATCTGGTCAAGTACCAGCAGTACTACACGGCCTCTTCGCAGATCATCAAGGCTGCGCAGGAAACCTTCAGCACGCTGATCAACAGTCTTTAAGGAGTCGTAATTCATGCGCATTTCTACCGCCCAGTATTACGAAACGACCGCCGCTAACTACCAGCGCACCTACACAAACATGATCAAGAGCAGTGCCGAAGCCAGCAGCATGACCAAGCTCAACACGGCCGCCGATGATCCGATAGGTGCCGCTCGATTGCTGCAGCTCGGGCAGCAGAGTTCGATGCTGGATCAGTACGCCGGCAACATCAGTAGCCTGAAGGGTGCGTACAGCCAGTCGGAAACAGCCCTGAGTTCCATTGGCAATGCCTTGCAGCGGGCCAAGGAGTTGGCGCTCGGCGCCAATAACGGTACCCAGACCGATGCGGACCGCCAGGCCGCTGCCCAGGAGTTGGGGCAAATCCAGAGTCAGGTGTTGGGCCTGATGAACAGTCAGGATGCCAACGGCAACTATCTGTTCGGCGGTTCGAAAACCAGTACGCCGCCGTACACGGCAAACTCCGACGGCACCTACAGTTACAATGGCGACCAGTCCAGGTTGAACCTGGCCATCGGCGATTCCATGTCGGTCGCCAGCAACACCACGGGTTGGGATGCTTTCCAGCAGGCGATCAACACCAGTCGCACCCAGAGCAGCATGACGGCACCGGCGGTGGATGACGGTCGGGTGACGCTGTCCAACGGTCAGGTCAGCAACACCGGGACTTACGATTCCAAATTTGCCGCTGGTCAGCCCTACACCGTGAACTTTCTCAGCAGTACGCAGCTGCAGATCACCGATAGCCTGGGCAATGATGTTACCGCCGAAGCCAGCCAGAACGGTGTGATCAGCAATAGCAACGGCGCCAACCAGACTGTCAGTTTCCGTGGTGTCGACCTGAGCTTGAACATCAATCTGAAGTCAGGGGATGTCCCGGATGCGGTGATTGCCGGCCATACGTTCCAGTTGTCGGCCCAGGCGGACACCATCAACGCATCGCGTAGCGCGGGCAACCCTTCCACGGCGGTGATCACTGGCGCTGTCCAGAGCAACTCGGCGGCCTATAACAGCACCTTCCCGGCGGGCGGGGCGATCCTCAAGTTCACCAGTGCCACCGCTTACGATCTTTATGCTTCGCCGATCACGGCAGGCAGCAAACCGGTTTCCTCGGGCATCATGGCGGGCGCCACGGCGACGGCGGCCGGGGTCACATTCACCCTCGGCGGTACTCCGGCGGCCGGTGATCAATTCGTGGTCCAGACCAATAACCACCAGACCCAGAACGTTCTGGACACCCTGGGGCAGTTGCGTACCGCGTTGAATACGCCGGCCGATAACAACCCGGTCGCCTTGCAAAAAATGCAAGCGGCGGTGGCTTCGGGCATTGGTAACCTGGACAGTGCGCAGGCGCAGGTGGGTTCGCAAATCACTTCCGTGGGCGTACGCGGCCAGGTCCTGGATGATCAAACGACAACCAATGAGAGCCTGGTGCTTGCCAACAAAGCCAGCCAGTCGGCGATTCGCGACTCCGACACGGCCGAGGTCATGACTCGCCTGACCCTGCAGCAAACCATGTTGCAGGCAGCGCAACTGGCGTTCAGCAAAGTCAGTCAGCTGGGCCTGTTCAACAAGATCTAAGGGGGGGCTGGCGAGTAAGCGCCCGATCGTAACAACCGCCGAATACCAACCGCCTTTTTTCAGCGGTTTCAGGGGTTCACCCGACCGGGTGAGCCCCGCCGCTTGAGAGCCCTGCCGTGAATCCAGTCCCGCTAGTCAGCCTTGTCATTCCCGCCTTCAATCCACGCTTTTTCGGCAGGGCCCTGCGCAGCGCCTTGATCCAGCACTACGCGAACCTGGAGATCATTGTGTGCGATGACAGTCGCAACGATGAAATCAAGCAGGTTGTCGAGTCGTTGACCGCAGAGGCGGCAGGGCGCGTGCGCTATGTACGAAACCCACAGACGCTGGGTTTTGTCGGCAATCTGCAGGCGTGTCTGGAGCAGGCGCAAGGCGAGTTCATCAAGTTTCTCTGTGATGACGATCAACTGTCCCCAGCCTGTATCGAGCGCCAGGCGCAAGTGCTGATCGAGCAGGCGGATATCAATCTGGTGCTCGCTCAGCGGGTGTTCTGGGACGCTGACGATCACCCCTTGCCGTCGCGCCTGGAGAACAGCACGCTCTCGCCTGTATGCGGGATGTTCAAGGGCGATGACCTGCTGGCGATTTTCGAGAGCTTTCCGGTCAACTTCCTCGGTGGGTTCAGCAGTGCACTGTTTCGCCGTGAGGATGTGCTGGAGTTGTTGCCGGCTTTGACTCAGCCCGGTCATTGCTTTGTCGCATCGCTCGATCTTGCCTTGTACATTTGCCTGCTGCGACGGGGCAATCTGGCGCAGCTGAACTATGTCCTGAGTGTCGAGCGCCAGTATCCGGAACGGCTGATACGTCAGCAGCCGATGAAAGATGCGGCCGACACGGAAAAGCAATGGCTGGTGCAAATGCTCAAGGTTCGTGGTGGCGAGGGAGCACCTGCGGCTGGCTGGGTTCGTTATCTGCCGTTGGCCCGGGCCGATGAGGCGCCGAGGGTCTGGGACGAGTTGCCCTTGAGTCGAACCCTGGGCGCGCGGCAGGCCAACCAGGAATATCGGGTTGGCATCGCCAGCGAAAGTTTTTCCCAGCTTTACGCGCAGTGGCTGGCCTGTCGCACGCTCAGTGATACTCAGCGGCGTCTATTGCCGGAAACGTTGGCCGGTTGGTCGCGGCAGCCGAAAATTGTTCCGATCATCATCGATGAGCAAGCCAGCCGCGCCGGTCTGGATATCACCCTTCAGAGCCTTGCCGGGCAGCTCTATGCGCCGGAACTGATACTGGTATTGTCCAGTGCCTGTACCGAAGCGCAGCTCGATGAGCGGGTATTCACCTTGCCGTTGCAGGAAGATTGGTGCCAGCAGCTCAATGAGTTGCTGGCACAACTGGACGGGGTTGACTGGTTCTATGTCGTGCGTGCCGCAGATCGTCTGGTGGAGCCAGCGTTGCTGCTGCTGGCCGAGCGTATCTGCGCCTCGCCAAGCGCTCTGTGCATCTACGGCGATGAGGGTGGTTTGCGTGACGGTGAATCGGCAGACCCCGTCTTCAAGCCGGACTTCAATCTGGACCTCATGCGCAGTTACCCCTATGTAGGACGGTCTCTGGCATTTGAGCGCGAGCGCTTCCTGGCGCTGGGCGGTTTCAACTCGCGCTATGGCGAGCTGGCACCGCACGATGTGCTTTGGCGCATGGTCGAGGATGACGGCATTCAGGCCGTCGAACATATCGCCGAGGTATTGCTGGAATCGACGCTTGGCTTGTCTCAGTGGCTCGCGTTGCCCGAGGTGATCGAACTCAACCCGCAGGTGCTGGAGGCGCATCTTCAGCGTATGGGGGTTGCCCATGAGATTCGCCAAGGCAGTTTTACTCTGCTCAATCGCGTCGATTACCGGCACGCGGAACGGCCGCTGGTGTCGATCATCATTGTCTGCAAGGACCAGTTGGCGGTGCTGCAACGCTGTGTCGAGAGCCTGCTGGAGAAAACCGCCTACAGCGAATACGAGCTGTTGCTGATCGACAACGGCAGTGAAACCCCGCAGGCGCTCGACTGGCTGGCCGGTATGGCGCAGTTGGGCAGTGACAGGTTGCGGGTGCTGGAGTATCCGCAGCAGGGTAATGTCGCGGCGATTCGCAACTTCGCGGCGCAGCAGGCACAGGGCGAATACTTGCTGATGCTCGACCCTTATGTGGTGGTCACCCATGCGGACTGGCTGGATGAGCTGCTCAACCATGGGCAGCGCCCGGAAGTCGGTGTGGTGGGGGCCAAGCTGTTCAACCCGGATGGTCGTATTCTGCATGCTGGCCTCATTCTCGGGCTGCAAGGGCCGGCCGGTTCGCCGTTTTTCGGCGATTCGCTGGACGCGGTGGGCTACATGCACCGGTTGCAGGTGGTCCAGGACTTGAGTGCGGTCGGTGCCGATTGCCTGATGGTGCGCAAACAGGTCTTTGACAGTGTGGGCGGTCTTCAAGAGCAGGACTTCGCCTCGACCCTCAGCGAGGTGGATCTGTGTCTGCGTGTCCGCCAAAGCGGCTATCTGGTGGTATGGACGCCGTATGCCCAGTTGGCTCTCGGAACCCAACCTGCAGTAGCGCCGGACGTTGCCCAGCAGGCGCTTCGAGGAAAGGAACAGGAAAGGTTCTACCAGCGCTGGCTGCCCGTCGTTGCCCGCGATCCGGCTTACAACCCTAACCTGATGTTGAATACGCTGGGGGGCTCCAGTTTCAGTCTGGAGCCAGGCTTGCGCACAGGATGGAACCCGTTTTCCATTCGCCAGGTACCGAAGGTGATGGGCCTGCCGGTCAACTCCTCGGCCGTCGGGCATTATCGGGTGATACAGCCACTGGTTGAGCTGGAGGCGGCGGGCCGGGCGGGTGGGCGTATCTACCATGACCTGCCTACGATCATCGAGATCGAGCGCGAATCGCCCGATGTTATCGTTTTGCAGGGGCGCTACAGCGAAGGGCCGATCAATGAGATCGCCAATTTGAAACCCTACACCAACGCCCGACTGATTTTCGAGCTGGATGACTATGTCATCCAGGCCCCGAAAAAAAACGTGCACATTCGCAATATGCCGGACAACGTCGAGATGGAACGTCTGGTCCGGCGCGCCATCGGTCTGTGTGATCGGGTGGTGGTATCGACCCAGCCTCTGGCCGATGCGTTGTCGTCCATGCACCATGACATTCGGGTCGTACCGAACATGCTGGCGACCGAGCTATGGGGCGATCTGCGCAGTCAGCGCCGCACCTCGAGAAAACCACGGGTAGGTTGGGGCGGTGGCACCAGTCACTCGGGTGATCTGGCAATCATTGCCGACGTCGTCCGCGAATTGGCCAGCGAAGTGGATTGGGTTTTCTTCGGCATGTGCCCGGAGGAATTGCGCCCTTACATGCACGAATTCCATGGCGTTATCGACCTCAGTATCTACCCGGCGAAACTGGCCAGTCTGAATCTGGACCTGGCCCTGGCGCCGCTGGAGTTTCATATCTTCAACGACTGCAAGAGCAATCTGCGCTTGCTGGAGTATGGCGCCTGTGGCTACCCGGTGGTGTGTACCGACACCGCAGCCTATCGAGGTTATCTGCCGTGTACACGAGTCATCACCAACAGTACTGATGAATGGCTGCAGGCCATTCGCATGCACCTGGCCGACCCGGATGCCAGCTACCGCATGGGTGATGAGCTGCGCGAAGCGGTGCTGCGCGATTACATGCTGCGCGCAGATAATTTACGGTATTGGGAAAATGGCTGGCTGGCCGATTAAAGTCGCCCGCCATCAAAAGATCGCAGGCTCCTGCGATCTTTTGATTCTGACCGCTCGATCACCCCGCCTCACACACCGTCGCAAAGCCCCTTGAAAAGATTGCAGTCTGCGCCGGCGCCGGTGGCGGTTCGAGCTGGCGCGTTTCCTGCAAGTCCCCCATATATCGCCATAAATCGTGCATTTCCGGCGCTGCCTGAAAGGCATCGAGCGGCGTTGAGCGTTTTATCCAGAAGGCCTGCAAAAGCTTGATACAGCTTGGCTGAGCCCTGTGACGAACAAGAGGGGACAAGATGAAGGCAGTTATTCTGGCGGGTGGCCTGGGTACGCGGATCAGCGAAGAATCGCACCTCAAGCCCAAGCCAATGATCGAGATCGGCGGCAAGCCAATTCTCTGGCACATCATGAAGCAGTACTCCGCACACGGAATTCACGATTTCGTGATTTGCCTGGGGTACAAGGGCTACGCGATCAAGGACTTCTTCGCCAACTACTTCCTGCACACCTCTGACGTCACTTTCGACATGTGTAACAACCGCATGGACGTTCACCAGAACTACAGCGAGCCTTGGCGTGTCACCCTGATCGACACCGGTGAAGAGACCATGACCGGCGGGCGTTTGCGTCGCGCCAGTCGTTACGTCGAAGACGAGAAGGCGTTCTGTTTTACCTACGGCGATGGCGTGTCGGATCTGAATATCGGCGCGCTGGTGGATTTCCACTTGAGCAACGGCAAGCTGGCCACGGTCACGGCGGTGCAGCCGCCGGGGCGTTACGGCGCGCTGGAGCGTGACGGTGATCTGGTTCGTGGTTTCACCGAAAAACCTCGCGGTGATGGCGGCTGGATTAATGGTGGCTTCTTTGTCTTGTCGCCCAAAGTGCTGCCGCTGATCACCGCTGACGAGACGGTCTGGGAGTCCGAGCCGTTGACGACCCTGGCCGCCCAGGGCCAGTTGAATGCGTTCCAGCACGATGGTTTCTGGCATCCAATGGACACCCTGCGTGACAAGAACCATCTGGAGCATCTGTGGCAAAGCGGGGAGGCCCCGTGGAAGCAATGGGACTGAGTCCGCAGTTCTGGCACGGCAAGCGGGTGCTGTTGACCGGTCACACCGGTTTCAAAGGCAGTTGGTTGACGTTATGGCTGCAAAGCCTGGGGGCCGAGGTCAGCGGTTTTGCCCTGGATCCGTCCACCGGGCCGAGCCTTTTCGAACTGGCGCGCGTCGCTGAAGGCATCAACGATCAGCGTGGTGATTTGCGTGATCTGGCCGCCTTGCTGGAACTGATCGCCGAGGTTCAGCCAGAAATCGTCCTGCATCTGGCGGCGCAGCCGCTGGTGCGTGAAGGCTATCGCGACCCGCTCGGGACCTACTCGAGCAATGTCATGGGTACGCTCAACCTGCTGGAAGCGATTCGCCAGGTCGGCGGGGTACGTGCCTGCGTGTTGGTGACCACCGACAAGGTCTACGCCAATCAGGAGTGGCCGTGGCCCTATCGTGAGGACGAAGCCCTCGGTGGCCATGATCCTTACAGCAGCAGCAAGGCCTGTTGCGAGTTGCTCGCGCAGTCATACGCTGCCTCGTTTTTCCCCACAGAACGTTATGCCGAACACGGCCTGGCCCTGGCCACCGCGCGCGCCGGGAATGTCCTCGGTGGCGGCGATTTCGCCCCGGAGCGTTTGATCCCCGATGTGCTCAAGGCCTGGTCGGCGAATGAGCCGGTAACCCTGCGTTATCCACAGGCCGTTCGCCCTTGGCAGCATGCTCTGGAACCCCTGGCAGGTTACCTGCAACTGGCGGCGGGGCTCTTTGAGCATGGGCCGAAATTCGCCGGTGCCTGGAACTTCGGGCCTGGCGAAGGCGACATGTGCAGCGTCGGCGAAGTGGTTGAGCTGCTCTCCAGGCGCTGGCCGCAAGCGCGGGGTTTGCGCATAGAACCGAGTGATTTGCATGAGGCCGGTCTCTTGCGCCTGGACAGCAGTCGTGCCCGTCAGTTGCTGGCGTGGCAACCGCGCTGGTCGTTGCAAGAGTGCCTGACGCAGACCCTGGATTGGCACCTGGCCTGGGAAAATGGTGATGACATGCGTGCCATCACCCTGGATCAGTTGAGCCTTTACCGGGGGGCGCTGTGAGCGAGTTCCGGATCAGTGCATTGCCTCTCAACGGTTTGTTCAGTGTTCAGCACAAGCGTCATGAAGATCCGCGCGGGCACTTCGCCCGACTGTTCTGCGAAGGCAGCCTGAGCGCCTTTGGCGAGCCGTTCCATATTCGTCAGATCAATCACTCCTGCACCCGTGAGCGCGGTAGCGTGCGTGGTTTGCATTATCAGAATGCCCAGGCGCCGGAAGCCAAGCTGATTACTTGTCTGCGCGGTGAAGTCTGGGACGTTGCGGTCGACCTGCGACCGGACTCGGCCACCTTCCTGCAGTGGCACGCCGAGCATCTGTGCGCCGGCGACGGCCGCAGCCTGTTGATTCCGGCCGGCTTCGCCCATGGCTTCCAGACCCTGAGCGACGACGCCGAGCTGCTTTATCTGCACAGCGCCGATTATGCCCCGGATCACGAGGGTGGCCTGTCGGTGCTCGACCCGCGCCTGGCGATTGCCTGGCCCAGCCCTGTCAAAAATCTGTCGGCCCGGGATGCCGCTCATCCCCGGATCGATGACCATTTCCCTGGAGTGCGTCTATGAACTGCCGAGGTTGCGGCATCCCGTTGGCTTTGCCGTTGATCGATCTGGGCACCTCGCCACCGTCCAACGCGTACCTGCGGGCTGACCAGTTGGAGCAGGCCGAGCAGTGGGTGCCGTTGAAAGTGGCGGTCTGCCAGGCATGCTGGCTGGTTCAGACCCAGGACTACACCAGCGCCGATAGTCTGTTCGATGCCGACTATGCGTACTTCAGTTCCTTTTCCAGCACCTGGCTGGCCCATGCCGAGCGCTATGTGGCCGAGATGGTCGAGCGTTTCGGGCTGAGCGCCGACAGTCGTGTGGTGGAAATTGCCGCCAACGATGGTTACTTGCTGCAGTACGTTGCACAGCGCGGTATCCGTTGCCTGGGCGTCGAGCCGACCCGCAGCACGGCGCAAGCTGCGCGGGAGAAGGGGCTGGAAATACGCGAACTGTTCTTCGGCCGCGACACGGCGTTGCAGTTGCTCGGCGAGGGTTGGGCGGCGGATTTGATGGCGGCCAACAACGTGTTGGCCCATGTGCCGGAGATCAATGATTTTCTCGGCGGGTTTGCAACCCTGCTCAAGCCGACCGGCGTCGCGACGTTCGAATTTCCTCACTTGCTGACGCTGATGGCCGGTCAGCAGTTCGACACTCTTTACCATGAACACTATTCCTATCTGTCGCTGAGCGCCGTACAGCGTTTGTGCGAACGCAACGGTCTGGAAGTCTTCGATGTCAGCGAACTGCCGACCCATGGCGGCTCACTGCGGGTTTTCGTGCAGCGCGCCGATGGCCAGCGCCGTGAGGTGCAACCAGCGGTGCAGCAGCAATTGCAGAGCGAGTTGGCAGCGGGCGTGAAAACCCCGGAGTACTACGCCACTCTGGCCCCCGCTGCCGAGCGCATCAAGCACGAACTGCTGCGCTTCCTGTTGCAGGCCAAGGCCGACGGCAAGCGGGTGGTCGGCTACGGCGCCGCGGCCAAAGGCAACACCTTGCTCAACTATGCGGGGGTCAAACCGGACCTGCTGGCCTGGGTGGCGGATGCCAGCCCGCACAAGCAGGGCAAGTTCTTGCCGGGCAGTCGCATTCCCGTGGTTTCTCCCGAACGGATTGAAATCGAGAAGCCGGATTACGTCCTGGTGCTGCCATGGAATCTGCTGGATGAGATCACCCAGCAATACGCAGTTGTGCGCAACTGGGGCGCTCGTTTTGTCGTTGCCATTCCGGAGTTGAGCTTCAGATGAGCCGAATTCATTACACCAAGCCCAGTGTGGGCGAGCTGGAAGCCAAGTATGTGCTGGATGCCGTGCAGCATGGCTGGGGCGAGCGTTGCTACGAATACATCACGCGTTTCGAAAAAACCTTCGCGCAGCACATGGGCGTGCCGTACGCCATCGCGACGTCCAGTTGCACCGGTGCCTTGCACATGGGGATGGCGGCGCTGGGTATCGGCCCGGGCGATGAAGTGATTCTGGCCAACACCAACTGGATCGCCTCGGCGGCGCCCATCGATTACCTGGGTGCCACACCGGTCTTTGTCGACGTGTTGCCGGACAGCTGGTGCCTGGATCCGCAGCAGGTCCGGCAAGCCATTACGCCGCGGACCAAAGCCATTGTGGCGGTGCACCTGTACGGCAACCTGTGCGATCTGGACGCATTGCTGGATATCGGCCGCGAACACGGTATTGCCGTCGTCGAAGACGCCGCCGAAGCCATTGGCTCGCAATGGCGTGGAAAAGCGGCCGGCTCGCTGGGGGCCTTCGGTGCGTTCTCCTTTCATGGCACCAAGACCATGACCACCGGGGAAGGCGGGATTTTCGTGACCTCGGACAAGGCGCTGTATGAGCGGGTGCTTACGCTCTCCAATCACGGCCGGGTCAATGGCAGCACGCGCCAGTTCTGGCCGGATTTCATCGGCTTCAAATACAAGATGAGCAACCTGCAGGCGGCGATTGGGTGTGCCCAGATCGAACGTGTCGATGAGCTGATCGCACGCAAGCGCGCGATCTTCGATCGTTATGCCCAAGGGCTGCTGGATATCCCGGTGCTGTCCATGAACCCGCAACCGGATCATTCCAGGAACGGCTACTGGATGCCCACGGTGGTGTTCGACGCCAGTACCGGTGTCACTCGGGAGATGTTGATCGAAGCCTTTCAAGCTGCCGACATCGATGCCCGGGTGTTTTTCTGGCCGTTGTCGGCGCTACCGATGTTTGCCGATAAACCGGTGGATACACCAATGGCGTTTTCGCTGTCGGAGCGGGCCATCAACCTGCCGAGCTATCACGACATGAGCGATGCCGATCAGCAGCGGGTGATCGATGTTATTCGCACCGTCTGCAAGCAAAGGAATCTGCTGTGAACGTCTACTTGTTGGGCGCGGCGAACCCTGAAGCGGTGCGCATGATTGGTTCAGTCCAGCGTGCCAGCCCCACGGTGAAATTTGCCTTCCTGGACAACGATGCGGCCAAGCACGGCACGCTGTTTTACGGCATTGCGGTGATCGGCGGGGTGGAGCGGGTGGCCGACTTGAAGGGACCGGACACGCGCTTCGTGAACCTGATCACCCGCGATACCAAAACCCGTTACGAGACGACCCGGCAGATCATCGAAGCCGGCGGAACACTGGGCAACTTTCTGCACCCGGGTATTGACCTGGCCATGACGCAATTGGGGACGGGCAACTATCTCCAGGAAGGCGTGATCATTCAGGCCGAAGTCTCCCTGGGCGATAACAGCAGCATCAGTTACGGCAGTCTGATCGGACACGAGGGCCGGATCGGTCACTCCGTGTTCATGGCGCCTGGTGTCGCTATCGCTGGCTGTGTCGAGGTCGGCGATGGGGCCTTCATCGGCACCAACGCCACCATCCTGCCGCGTTTGCGCATCGGTCGCTGGGCCACGGTCGGCGCCGGGGCGGTGGTCACCAGGGATGTCCCTGACTACGCGGTGGTCGTGGGTAATCCCGCCCGAATTATCAAGACTCAGACTGTTCCTTATCGGGACGGCCGGGTTTTCAACTAATAAAAACCCCGTATCGGAGTGTTTGCATGAATCCTCATGAGCAGTTTCGTGAAGAAGTAAGCCAGAACATCGAAGGCTTGCAGCAAGACAAAAAGCTTCAGGCTGAGTCGCTGGATTGGGTCGGTGTCACGGCCAGGCACAAGTACACCTACAACTTCAGCTGGATGGGCCGGCCGATCATTCAGTTCCCTCAGGACATGGTCGCCATGCAGGAAATCATCTGGGACCTGCGCCCTGATGTGATCGTCGAAACGGGCATTGCCCATGGCGGCTCCCTGGTGTTTTACGCCTCGATGCTGGAGCTGATCGGCCACGGCGAAGTGCTGGGTGTGGATATCGACATTCGTCAACACAATCGCGAAGCCATTGAAGCCCACCCGATGGCGCGACGGATCAGCATGATCCAGGGGTCGAGCATCGATCCGGCCATCGTCGATGAAGTTCGTGCGCGGGTTGCCGGCAAGACAGTGCTGGTGGTTCTGGACTCCAACCATACCCACGAACACGTGCTTGAAGAGTTGCGCCTGTATGCACCGCTGGTTTCGGTCGGCAGCTACTGCGTGGTGATGGACACCGTGGTCGAAGACATGCCGCAAGATGCCTTCCCGGATCGTCCCTGGGGCAAGGGCGACAATCCGAAAACCGCGGTCTGGGCTTACCTGGAAGAGAACCGCGACTTCGAGATCGATGCACGGATTCACAGCAAGCTGCTGATCACCGTGGCGCCGGACGGCTATCTGCGTCGGGTTCGTTAAGCAACGACATCATTGTTGAGTTCATCGGGCGATACGCCGGTTGTGGGGAAAAATTATGCAAGGCAAGTACGGTTCTGAAAGCGGATTACCACTGAACGAGTTGTTGACGGTGGTCCTGATTACCCACAACCGTCCGGCATTTGCGCGCCGTGCGGTGAAGTTTTACAGCGCCTTGCCTTGCAGGATTCTGGTGCTGGACTCTTCGACTCAGGCCACCGACGGCATCGATGGCCTGTACCCCTCGGTCGACTATCAGCACCTGCCGCAGTACGGCTACTGGGGCATTCGGGCCAAGCTCGACTACGGCGTGCAGCAAGTCACCACGCCCTACATGGTGTTTGCCGCCGACGATGACTTCATCGTGCATGATGCCCTCGACGCTTCGGTCTCGTTCCTGGAAGCGAACCCCGATTACGGCATGTGCCATGGCTATTGCCTGATGTACCTGGCCCTGGCCAACAGCGTGAGCTACTACCGTCGGGACAAGAAGGTCTGTGAAGACTATTCGTCCGAGCGCGCTCAGGATCGTGTCATCGATTTTATGCATCAGTACATCCCGCCGTTCTATGCCGTTCACCGCACCGCGTTGTTGCGTGACTGGTACGCGGTCATGCCGGAGGACACCATCTTCGAATGGCAGGAAATCGGCCATGCGTACTACATGCTGGCAATGGCCAAGGCGCGAATTCTGCCGATTCCTTATGTGGTGCGAGAGGTCAATTACCTGGAGTCGGAACACAACACCGAGATCTACAGCACCCTGACCCTCGGCGATGCCAAATCGGTGGCCGATCGTGAGGCGTTTGCCCAATTACTGGCGACGCTGCCGAGTACCCGCACCGGCCTCGACCCGGAACAGGCCAGGCAGTTGGCACTGGACAGTTTCGAGGCGATGGCCGACAGCTTGCGCACCCGTCGGGCGCTGACGGCGGAGCCGATTTTCGAGTCGCGCTGGACCAATGTACAGAAGGGGCCAGACCGCCGGTTCGGGCTTTTGCAGTACGTCGAAATGCCTTTCTACAATCAGGCGTTCTTCGACCTGTTGAGCCAGTTCGAGTTTCTGCTGCACGCCATGCCGGCCGGCCGCGTTCAGCTTCAGGGGCTCGAAGGTATCTGGACCCAGCAGGAAGACCTGATGCGGCCCCGCAACAACGACACCGCCGAAAGCGTAGTCGAGCGGCTGGGGTATGCGTACGACAGCAGCCCGTTCAACCGTCGGGTGGTCAAGCGCCTGGCGCAACAGTTGGAGCTTATGGGCGAAGCGCACGACGCACGTGACATGTTCGCCTGGGCCGAGCGTCTGGACGCGGTATCGACTCAAGGCAATGACGAGGTGTTCGGTGCCATGCGCTCCGGTCGCCTGCTCAAGTGGCTGGCGGCACGCACCCCGGACGCTGACGAAGTCGCCGCGACGTCGCGTTATCTGGCCGCCCACAACGGTGGTCCGCAGTTTGGCATTCTGGTGCTGGACCTGGACAACGACGCGGCCAGGCTACAGACCACCCTCGACAGTCTGTTGGAAGGTCACAGCCACGCGTTCAAGATCGTGGTGTTCACTACCGGCGAGGCGCTGGCGGCGACGACAGTGCACAACACTCTGCACTTTGTTTGCGTGACCCAGGCCAACTATGTCGACAAACTCAATCAGATCGCGCGTCAGTCGCCGTGCGACTGGTTGCTGCTGACTGAGGCGGGCGACGAGTTCACCGCCGGTGGCCTGTTGCGCGCCGGTCTGGAACTGCAAGCCGCCCCCGAATGCCGGGCGGTGGCCACCGATGAGATTCAGCGTGACGCCAATGGCGCATTGGTCGATGTATTCCGTCCAGGCTTCAACCTCGACCTGCTGCAAAGCCTGCCGGCGCTGATGGCGCGGCACTGGCTGATCCGCAAGGATGTGCTATTGGAGGCGGGCGGTTACAAGGCCGACTTCAGCAAGGCACTGGAATTCGACTTGCTGCTGCGCATCATCGAGGAGGGTGGCATGGCCTGGCTGGCCCACCTGGACGAGCCGTTGTTGATCGCCCGGGCGCCAGTGCCGCAAGACAATGCCCACGAACGTCAGGCGTTGATTCGTCACCTCGCGACTCGCGGATACAAGGCGCAAATCAGCTCAACCGAACCGGGTACCTATCACATCGATTACCGCCACCCCGAGCGTCCGTTGGTGTCGATCATCGTTCACAGCCAGGACAACCTGCAGGAGTTGCAGCGTTGCCTGACCGGCATTCTGCAGAGAACCCGCTACACCCGTTATGAAGTACTGATCGCCGACAACGCGAGCCAGTCGCCCGAGGTCACGCAGTGGCTGGCCGGCCTTGGACAACCGGGTGACAAGGTCCGTGTTCTGCGGGCCGAAGAGCGACTCAGTGTGTCGGCTTTGTACAATCTGGCCGGTCAGCAGGCTCAGGGTGAATACCTGGTGCTGCTGGCGGCGGACAGTGAAGTGGTCAACCCGAACTGGCTCGAATCCCTGCTCAACCAGGCCCAGCGTCCAGAGGTTGGCGTGGTCGGCGCCAAGCTGCTCGACCGCGACGGCAAAGTGACTCAGGCCGGGTTGATTCTGGGCATGAACGACAGTGTCGGTTCTGCCTTCGTCGGTGAGTCGAAGGATGCCAAGGGCTACCTGAATCGCCTGGTACTGGAACAGAACTATTCGGCCGTCTCGGCAGTGTGCCTGATGATCCGCAAAGCACTGTTCGACGAAGTCGCAGGGCTGGACGAAAACGCATTCGCCGAAGCCTTCGGTGATGTCGACCTGTGCCTGAAAGCGGGCCAGGCCGGCTATCTGGTGGTGTGGACTCCGCAAGTGCAGGTCATCCACCCAGGCAACCTGCCCGACGCACCGCAGGCCCTCGAAGCCTTGCGCGAAAAGTGGGCCGGGCTGTTCCAGCACGATCTGGCCTACAACAAGAACCTCGCCCTGACCGGCAAGGGGTTCACCCTTGGCAGCGCTTGCGGTGTGGATTGGGCGCGGTTGCTGGTTTAAGTCTGGCGCACAGGTAAAAGGATTCACGGCATGTTCAACGGTAAATCGATTTTCATCTCCGGCGGCACCGGTTCGTTCGGCCGCAATTTTATCCGCCGGCTGCTTGAGCAGTACCAGCCCAAGCGCGTGGTGGTGTTCTCGCGCGACGAACTCAAGCAGTACGAGATGCAGCAGACCTTCAATGCACCCTGCATGCGTTATTTTCTGGGTGACGTGCGCGATGCCGAGCGTTTGCGCCAGGCCATGCGCGGCATCGATTACGTGGTGCACGCAGCGGCCCTCAAGCAAGTGCCGGCGGCCGAGTACAACCCCACCGAATGCATCCGCACCAACGTCAACGGCGCGGAAAACATCATCGCTGCGGCCATCGACAATGGCGTGAAAAAAGTCATTGCCTTGTCCACGGACAAGGCCGCGAGCCCGATCAACCTGTATGGCGCGACCAAGCTGCTGTCGGACAAATTGTTCGTCGCGGCGAACAATATCGCCGGCGATCAGCAAACCCGCTTTGCCGTGGTGCGCTACGGCAACGTTGCCGGTTCCCGCGGGTCTGTCGTGCCGTTTTTCAGCAAGTTGATTGCCGAGGGCGCGCGGCAGCTGCCGATCACCGACGAGCGCATGACCCGCTTCTGGATCACTCTGGATCATGGCGTGCAGTTCGTGCTCGACAGCTTTGCCCGTATGCACGGTGGTGAAGTCTTCGTACCGAAGATCCCGTCGATTCGTATTGTCGATCTGGCAAGTGGCATGGCCGGACATCTGTCGCATAAAAACGTCGGGATCCGTCCGGGTGAAAAGCTCCACGAACTGATGGTGCCCCTCGACGATGCGCGCATGACCCTGGAGTTTGCCGATCACTACACCATTCAGCCGTCGATTCGCTTTACCAGTGTTGATGTCGACTTCTCTGTGGATGGTCTGGGCGAGCGGGGCAAGTCGGTGAATGAAGACTTCGAGTACCGCTCCGACACCAATCCGCAATTCCTCTCGGTCGGGCAGATCGCCGAGCTGCACGCTGAGCTGTCGGCATGATCCCGTACGGTCGGCAAAGCCTGGATCAGGCGGATATCGATGCGGTGGTTGCCGTGTTGCAGTCCGACTGGTTGACCCAGGGCCCGACCATCGAGCGTTTTGAGCAGGCAATGGCTAAACGTTGCGAGGCCGGTTTTGCGGTGGCAGTCTGCAACGCCACCGCGGCCTTGCACATCGCCTGCCTGGCAGCCGGGCTCGGACCGGGTGACCGACTCTGGACCACCCCGAATACTTTCCTGGCGTCGGCCAACTGCGGACGTTACTGCGGCGCCGAAGTGGATTTCGTCGATATCGATCCGCTGACCTGGAACCTCGATGCCAACGCGCTGGCGATCAAGCTCAAGGCGGCGGAGCGCAGCGACACGTTGCCAAAAGTGCTGGTGGCGGTGGCCTTCTCCGGGCAGAGCTGTGACCTGCAGGCCATCGGCAAACTCGCCGGGCAGTATGGCTTCACGGTGATCGAAGATGCCTCTCACGCGGTCGGCGCTTCTTATGGCGGGCGCCCGGTGGGGTGCGGTGAATACGCGGCAATGACGGTGTTCAGTTTTCATCCGGTGAAAATCATCACCAGTGCCGAAGGCGGGATGGTGCTGACCAATCGCCCGGAATTGGCTGAACGTTTACAGCGTTTGCGCAGCCACGGCATGACTCGCGACCCTGCGCAGATGACTGAGCCGAGCCACGGCCCCTGGTACTACCAGCAGATCGAGCTGGGTTTCAACTACCGGATTACTGACCTTCAGGCCGCGCTGGGGCTTTCGCAACTGGATAAGCTTGAAGGCTTTATCGCGCGGCGTCGTGAGCTGGCCGCCCGCTATGATCGGTTACTGGCAGATCTGCCGTTGACCCTGCCAAGTGCTCAATCCGGTGCAGTGTCAGCCTGGCATCTGTACGTGGTACGCCTGCAGCTCGAGCGGATCAAACTCAGTCATCGAGAGGTCTTCGAGGCGCTGCGCGCGTCCGGGGTCGGGGTTAATCTGCACTATATTCCGGTACACCTGCAGCCGTATTACCGCGAGCAGGGTTTCACCGAAGGCGACTTCCCTGAAGCGCAGCGCTACTACGCGCAAGCCATCAGCTTGCCGATGTTTCCAATCCTGAGTGATGAGCAACAGGATTATGTGGTCGAGCAGTTGCGGCGCTTGGTCGGCTGAACAGCTGCTCATTGGCCTTTGATAAGAGTGATTTATGCGTGAAGCAAGTGAGCAGGAAATTTTCTGGCAAGGTGACTTCGGCGACGACTATGTGGCTCGCAATCAGGGCCATCAGCTAGTCGCGGCCAATCTGGCGCTGTTTTCCAAGGCGTTGGCGCGCACCTCCCGAATCGACAGCCTGATCGAATTGGGGACCAATACCGGGAACAATCTGCAAGCGCTGCATCAGTTGCTTGCGGGGTGTGCCTTGCACGGTGTCGAGATCAACGCGAAGGCTTACGCCCAAGCCCGAGCCTTGGGTATTGCCGATATCTGGCACGGGTCGTTGTTCGATTATCCCAGTGACCGGACCTTCCAGTTGACCTTGAGCAAAGGGGTGCTGATCCACCTGGCGCCCGAGCTGTTGCCTGCCGCCTACGCACAGCTCTATGAGTTGAGTGAGCGCTATATTCTGATTTGTGAGTATTACAACCCTGCACCGGTCGAGGTGCCGTATCGCGGCAACAGCGGCAAGTTGTTCAAGCGCGATTTCGCCGGCGAAATGCTCGATCGCTACACTGATCTGCAATTGCTCGACTATGGCTTTGGATACCATCGTGATCCTCAGTTTCCCGTCGACGATATCACCTGGTTTCTGCTGGAAAAACGCACGTGAACAGCGTCGCAATCATCCCCGCCCGCGGAGGCAGCAAGCGCATCCCGCGCAAGAACCTCAAGCTGTTCGACGGCGAACCGATGATTGCCCACTCGATACGTACCGCGCTGAACTCAGGCTTGTTCGATCAGGTGCTGGTCAGCACTGATGACGAAGAAATTGCTGAGCTGGCCCGCGCCCGTGGAGCAACAGTGCCGTTCATGCGCCCGGCGGAGCTGGCAGATGATTTCACCGGAACCGCAGCCGTGATCGCTCATGCCTTGAATACACTGCATGAGCAGGGACAGCACTACGAGTACGCCTGCTGCATTTACGCGACCGCTCCGTTGCTGCAAACGCGGTATTTGCATCAGGGCCTGGACGTGTTGGAGCAGCATCCAGAGAAATCCTTTGCCTTCTCGTTGTGCAGTTTTGGCTTCCCCATTCAACGTGCGTTGACCATCGATGCGCAAGGCACTCTGGCTTCGCTCTATCCGGAGTTTCGCGACACCCGCTCCCAGGATTTGCCCGCCGCCTATCAGGATGCCGGGCAGTTTTACTGGGGGCGAGCCGAGGCCTGGTTACGCGGGGACAGGCTGTTCTCTGAAAAGAGCCTGCCAGTCATTTTGCCTCGGCATCTGGTGCAAGACATCGACACCGAAGAGGACTGGAAGCGCGCCGAATACCTGTACGCCGCGTTGAAGGCCGGTGGAGAGCTTTCGTGAGAGTCCTGATCCGTGCCGACGCTTCGCTGGCGATTGGCAGTGGTCATGTGGCGCGATGCCTGACGCTGGCAAACGTGCTTCGTCAGCAGGGTGTGCAGGTCGCGTTCGCCTGTCGTCGGCTGCCGGGCAATCGCCTGGAGAGTCTGCAAACCCAGGGTTTCGAGACTTTCGCGTTGCCTGATGAGTATCCGCAGGAACATCCCGAGCAGGGCATTGAGGCGTTGTTGCCCTGGCAGGCCGAGATTGTTGAACTCCAGAACGTTTTAAAGACCACGCAACCCTTCGACTGGATCATCGTCGACCATTACGGCCTCGATCATCGTTGGCAGACGGCGGCCCGACAGTGGGCGCAGCGGATTGCGGTGATCGACGATCTGGCCAACCGGCAGCACGATGCCGATCTGCTACTGGACCAGAATCTGACGGCGACCGCGCACGTCTATGGGCCATTGACCGATCCCGGGTGCCAACAGTTGCTCGGCCCGCGCTTCGCCTTGTTGCGCGACGAGTTCCGTCGCGAGCCGATTGCGATCAAGGATCAGGCACGTCGGGTACTGGTGAATTTCGGCGGCTTTGACGCTGTGGGTGAGACCTGGAAAGCAATGTTGGCAATGGCTGACTTTGGTGAATTGGACGTTGATTTCGTGGCGGGCGTCGACAATCCGGCCTGGACGCAAATGCAGGTGCTGGCTGCCAGCCGTCCCCATTGGCGGCTGCACAGCCATGTCAGCGATTTTGCCCGGTTGATGGCCGAGGCCGATCTGTTTGTCGGCGCGGGCGGCGGTACCAGTTGGGAGCGCGCGGCCATGGGGCTGCCAACGATTTGCATTGCGGTGGCCGCCAATCAGCAACTGAACGCCGAACGCCTGGCGAGCGCCGGCGCCCATGTATATCTAGGGGCCAGCGCCCAGGTCAGTATTGAGCAGCTGCGCCAGGCCATTGGTTTTTTGCTGGGTAATGCTGGTTTGCGGCAAAGTCTGGCGCAGCGCTCCCGACAGTTGGTCGATGGGTTGGGTGCGCGGCGTGTGGCTGTCGCGTTGTCTGGAGTTGTCCTGCAATTACGCCGGGCCACGCTTGAGGATGCGCGACTGCTGTTTGATGGCCGCAATGCCGAGGCGGTCCGCCGTTGGGCCGTGCAGTCCGAAGAAGTAAGCTGGAAGAACCATCAGGCCTGGCTCGCGGCCAGTCTATGCAACCCTCAGCGCTTGCTGTTGATCGCTTGCGCCGCTGACGGCCCTGTCGGGGTGCTGCGCTATGACCGCGTCAAGGCTCAGGCCGAGGTGTCGATTTATCTGTTCGAGGGGCGTTCAGGGTTGGGTTGGGGCAGGGCGTTGCTGGCGCGAGGGGAAGCGTTTGTTGCAGCGCTATGGCCTGATCTACACCTCATCACGGCTCAAGTGCTTGCCGGCAATCAAGTGTCGTCTGGTTTGTTTCGCCGCGCCGGCTACCAGCAAAATGCCTGTGAATTCAGGCGGGTGTTAAAGGATCATCCTAATGACTAGTTTCAAGATCGGTTCGCGTTCGATCGGTGCCGATGCGCCGCCATTTATCATCGCCGAGATGAGCGGCAACCATAACCAGTCGCTGGAACTTGCGTTGCAGATCGTCGAGGCGGCAGCGAAGGCCGGTGCCCATGCCTTGAAGCTGCAAACCTATACCGCCGATACCATGACCCTGGACCTGGATCATGGTGAGTTCTTCATCAAGGATCCCAACAGCCTCTGGGCCGGCTCGTCGCTGTACGCATTGTATGAAAAGGCCCATACGCCATGGGAATGGCATGCGCCGATTTTTGCCCGAGCCAAAGAGCTGGGCATGCTGGCATTCTCGACGCCCTTCGATGAGAGCTCGGTGGATTTCCTCGAAAGCCTGGACGTGCCGGCGTACAAAATCGCCAGTTTCGAAAACACCGATTTACCGTTGATTCGACGGGTCGCCGCCACCGGTAAACCGTTGATCATCTCCACCGGCATGGCCAGCATCGCCGAACTGGACGAGACCGTCCGCGCAGCCCGTACCGCTGGCTGCACAGATCTGGTGTTGCTCAAGTGCACCAGCACCTACCCGGCCTCCCCGGAAAACAGCAATGTGCGCACCATCCCTCATTTGCGGGAGCTGTTTGGCTGTGAGGTGGGGTTGTCCGATCACTCCATGGGTGTTGGTGTTTCAGTGGCGGCGGTGGCGCTCGGGGCGACGGTGGTGGAAAAACACTTCACCCTGGACCGTAGCGCTGGCGGTGTGGATGCGAGCTTTTCTCTGGAACCGGCCGAGTTGGCCAGCCTGGTAATCGAAACCGAACGCGCCTGGCAGGCCATGGGCCAAGTGCGTTATGGCGTGAGCGAGGCGGAGCGGAAATCGCTGGTTTATCGCCGCTCACTCTACGTGACACGGGATATGGCGGCCGGTGAAGTCTTCAATTCGGGCAACGTGCGGGCCATCCGTCCGGGCCTCGGACTGCCCCCCAAGCACATTGATGCGATACTCGGTCGACACGCTCGAAACCCTCTGAAACGTGGTACGCCACTGGATTGGTCGTTGGTCGAGTAGCAGCTTGTGTGGTTGATTCGGCAAAATAGCGTGACCTGCGAGTCATAACGCGCATCTTCACTGTATTGTATTGACCGGGAATATGGCGCCTGGCCCCTGGCTGGCCCAGTGATGGCCTTTTGTTTTTCCCGCTGGCGCCCTCTTGGGGTGATGTAAAATCTCTGTTTGTCGGCGCCCCTCGATTCCTGCGAGCGGTGGTATTCAGCTGTTTATTATTGGGAAGCCGTAATGATTGGCATAAAGAGCATTGCGAGCTACGTACCCGTAGCCGGCGTAGACAATTACGCGCAAGGTGCAAAATTCGACAAGGATGAAGAGTTCATTCTGGGTAAAATCGGTTCCGCTTTCCTGCCGCGCAAACACGCCGGGCAGGAAACCTCGGACCTGTGCGTCGAAGCAGTCAATGCACTGTTCGCCAACAATCCCGAGCTCAAGCGCGAATCGATCGATGCGTTGATCGTCGTCACCCAGAACGGCGACGAAGAGGGCCTGCCGCACACCGCAGCCATCGTTCAGGACAAACTTGGTCTGCCGACTACCGTGGCCGCCTTTGATATTTCCCTGGGTTGCTCGGGCTATGTCTATGGCATCTACGCAATCAAAGGCTTCATGGAAGCTGCGGGCCTGAAGAATGGCCTGCTGGTGACCGCTGATCCGTATTCAAAAATCGTCGACCCGGAAGACCGCAATACCACCATGCTTTTTGGTGATGCTGCGACGGCTACCTGGATGGG
This sequence comes from Pseudomonas sp. GW821-FHT01E05, assembly GCF_059422425.1. NCBI lineage: Bacteria > Pseudomonadati > Pseudomonadota > Gammaproteobacteria > Pseudomonadales > Pseudomonadaceae > Pseudomonas > Pseudomonas sp. GW821-FHT01E05. The sequence continues at coordinate 182,237 of NZ_JBWKWW010000010.1, read as the reverse complement.
CGAAGACGCGCCGTGGCAACTGGGTAAAGCCAAGTTCGGCACCGATGGCTCTGGCGCGCCGCACTTGAAAGTCACCGATGGCGTGTTCTTCATGAATGGTCGTCAGGTGTTCAACTTCGCCTTGTTGAAGGTTCCGGCGCATTTGCATGAGCTGCTTGACGATTCCGGCCTGCAGGCCAGCGATATCGATGCGTTCTGCATTCACCAGGGTAGCGCGGCAATCGTCGATGCGGTGGCGCGACGCTTCGAAGGCGAACCGGAAAAGTTCATCAAGGACATGGTCGAGACCGGGAATACGGTGTCATCGAGCATTCCACTGCTGCTGGAAAAGCACGTGCTCGACAGCTCCTGGAAGCGTGTCGCGCTAAGCGGTTTCGGCGTTGGCCTATCTTGGGGCTCTGCGATTATCTATCGCCCTTGAACTAAAGTCCCCGGCAGCAAAAATAGCGCTCCAAGGTGTAACCTTGAGCGCTATTTTTTTGCATGAATGATGAGCGAGGCAGCATGAGCGAGAGCTTTGAGCACAATGCCCAGGTAATACAGAACCGTTGGCCGGCGCTGCTCGCCCGTCTGTTGGATGAAGACAGTCAGGCCTTGCAGGCCGATTTGGTGGAGGGCCTGGGTTCGACCCTGAGCATTGCCGGCATTCAGCTCACCAGTCGCCATGATCGTACCCGCGAGGCTCGCTTACAGGCCGACAGTCTGCCTCCCGAGAGCCCGGTGCTGCATGTCTATGGCACGGGGCTGGGCGACCTGCAGCACGTGTTGCTGGAGCGGCCGGCGCTTCAACGTCTATATGTTCATATCCTCAACGGCGCGATTTTCGCGCTGGTACTGCAGTTGCTCGACCAGCGGCAATGGCTCAACGATCCGCGCGTCGAGCTGATGTATGCAGGTGACTTGTCAGACATTCGGTTGCCATTTTTTGTGCTGCCCTCCGAGATGGTGCTGGCGGATGACTTCAATGCCAGGATCCGGGATCGATTAGTCAGCGAAGTGCATTTGAGCTTCAACAATCGCGAGTTCGATCCGCAGTCCCCGCAGATCATCCAGCGCCTGCAGGACAGTCTTGAACTGGTGCGCAGCGATCGTGATGTTGCCGAGCTATTTGGCTCGCGGGCGGGTCAGGAAATCTACGTGATTGCTACCGGGCCGAGCCTGGAGCAGCACTTTGACAAACTACGGACTATTCGCGCCCAGGCGCAGCGCCCCTTGTTCATCAGTGTCGATACGGCCTACCGGCCGTTGATTGAACACGGCATCAAGCCAGATCTGGTGGTGAGCGTCGACCAGCGGATCAGCGCCCGACACTTGCCGCCTGAAGACTCCGACAACATACCTCTGGTGTATCTGCCGATGAGTGATCCACAGGTGATGTCTGCCTGGAAAGGAGTGCGCTACGCGGCCTACTCTGCCAGCCCGATCTATGCCGCGGTGCGCAAGCAAATCGCTAAAGCCGAACTCTACGTCGGCGGCAGTGTGATTCATCCGGCGGTAGATCTGGCGGTGAAGATGGGGGCGGCGCAGATCACCGTATTCGGAGCCGACTTTGCCTTCCCGATGAACAAGACCCACGCCGGCTGGAATGATGGTGAGCTGGGGCCGGGCGTTGATCTGGCCAGGCACTGGGTGCTCGATGGTCATGGGCAGCGAGTCAAGACGCAATTGAATTTCCGCCGCTACCTGAATGAGCTGGAGCGTTACATCGCCAGGCATCCACAGGTGCGTTTCTTCAATAGCAGTCGGGCGGGCGCGATGATTGCAGGCACGGCGTTCAATCAGGAGTTCGTGCAATGAACCGGATTGCGCAGTGTGTTATCGACAGTCGGCAGTGTGCCGGGCTGTTCCGCCTGGGACGCGATGTCGAGGCGGCATTGAATATGGTCGAGGTGTTTGACGAGGCGCAGAGCCTGTTCAGCCGAGCCTCGCCGGATATCCAGCAGCAGTGGGCGCAACTCCTGATGCGCATACTGGCCTGTCAGCAGGCCCAGGATTGGTCAGGGCTTGCTGATTACATGGAGTATGAACTGGTCGAGCTGCTGGATTCCGGCCTGAGTTATTCCTGAAAAATCCTGTTCCGGTAAAAAGCGTCCTGCTCTCCTCATTGCCGGCAATTCTCTGACGTCATTTTTCTTTTGCATACCCTCCCAAACCTTTGTTTTGTGGGGGGGTGGCAGTGTGATGGCAATTTTTTTTAAAAAAGCCCTAAAGCAACCTGCTATCGCGACGATAACTATTACGAAGGTTCTCTAGGCCACACCCGGCGGTTGCCAGGGCCGGAAGCCGCTGTACCCATCCAATGAGGAACTCACCATGTCTTTAGGCGTAAACACTAACGTTGCTTCCCTGTCTGTTCAAAAGAACCTGAACAATGCCGCGAACGCTCTGTCTCAATCGATGACACGCCTGTCTTCCGGCCTGAAAATCAACAGCGCCAAAGACGACGCTGCCGGCCTGCAGATCGCTACCCGTATGAGCAGCCAGATCCGCGGTCAGACCGTAGCGATCAAAAACGCCAACGACGGTATTTCGATGGCTCAGACTGCTGAAGGCGCTCTGCAAGAGACCACCAACATTCTGCAACGTATGCGTGAACTGGCTGTTCAGGCCCGTAACGGCACTAACGGCACCGCTGACCAGACTGCGACCAACGCAGAATTCACGCAGATGTCCGACGAGCTGACTCGTATTTCGCAAAGCACCAACCTGAACGGCAAAAACCTGCTGGACGGTTCCGCTGGTAGCATGACCCTGCAAGTGGGTTCCAACACCGGTACCGCCAACCAGATCACTCTGACCCTGAGCAGCAAGTTCGACGCCGTCAGCCTCTCCGTAGGTAGCGGTACTACTGTACTGACCGGTGCCACCAGCGCCGCAGCGGGTTCCGCCATCGACGGCGCAATCACTGCAATCGACGCTGCAATCGCCTCCGTAGGTGCCACTCGTGCAGCCCTGGGTGCTTCGCAAAACCGTCTGACCAGCACTATCTCCAACCTGCAGAACGTTAACGAAAACGCCACCGCTGCACTGGGTCGCGTACAAGATACCGACTTCGCTGCGGAAACTGCTCAACTGACCAAGAACCAAACTCTGCAATCGGCTTCCACCGCTATTCTGGCGCAAGCCAACCAGCTGCCAAACGCCGTACTGAAACTGCTTCAGTAATTTCGCAGTGAGTTTTGGCGGGGGAGTGCGCTGGTCGTGCTCTTCCGCTTTTTTACTTTAGGAGGTGATGGACATGGATATGAGCGTAAAGCTGAACTTGTCTTACCCGGCGGTTAAACCGGTGGGCAGCACGACCGATAAACCGGCTGGGGCGCCTGGGGTCGACAGCGTACAGGCTGTGGCTGGTAGTAAAGACTCTGATTCGGAGAAGTTGAAAACCGCCGTGCAGGAAATCGAAAAGTTCGTGCAGTCGATCAAGCGCAACCTGGAGTTTTCAATCGATGAAGCCTCCGGCAAGGTCGTTGTAAAAGTGATTGCTACTGCAACGGGGGAAGTGGTGCGACAGATCCCTTCCGAAGAGGCGTTGAAGCTGGCGGACAGTTTGAATACGGCGAGTAATGTGTTGTTCGACGCGAAAGCCTGACAACTGGCATGAATAGTGTCTTTACATTCTTTTGATGGCGATTGTGGTCAAAAGGCTGGCAACAGACTGAAAGGGAGATGTACATGGCAAGTCCAATTACAACGTCTACAGGCCTTGGCTCTGGTCTTGACATCAATTCGATCGTTACTGCGTTGGTCAATGCCGACAAGGCGGCCAAGCAGGCGCAGATCAACACTCAAACCACGCTCACCACGTCGAAGATTTCCGGTGTTGGCTCGCTGAAAAGCGCCCTGGCTGCTTATCAGGCCGCCATGGACAAGCTCAACAGTGCTACAAGTCCGGCTTTTGCGGGCTTTTCGGCGACTTCGTCGACGCCGGCAACGCTCACGGCTACCACTGACAATACTGCAGTCAACGGTAGCTATAACGTTGTTGTCAATAATCTGGCCACCGGTTCGAAAGTCGCCAGTGCTTCCTTTGCTGGCGGTGCTACCAGTGCCATTCCGACTGGTACCTTGCAAATCAGTCAAAATGGCACTGCCTACAACGTCAGTATTCCGTCCGGTGCGACCTTGCAGTCAACCCGTGATGCGATCAACAGCACGCTGAAAACCCAGGGCATCACGGCCAACATCGTCACCGACAGCAATGGTTCGCGCCTGGTGATCGGGTCGACCACCACAGGCAAGGGCTCGGATCTTACGGTCAGCGGCATTGCCGGTCTGGCAATCGACGGCACGAAGCTGGCGGACACCACTAATACCGCAAGTGCCGGGACTATCGGCGCGTTTGCCAGCGACGCGAGTCTCACAATCGACGGTCTGGCAGTGACCAGCAAGAGCAATACTGTCAATCAGGCGGTGGGTGGCCTGAGCATGACGCTGGTTGCACCGGGTTCCTCGACGGTGACAGTGGCAACCAATACCACGGGTTTGCAGACCTCGATCCAGTCGTTTGTCGATGCCTATAACACGCTGGTGAAGACTGTAACCTCCCTGACCCAGGCCACTGCGGATGCGAATGGCAAGCTGACCGTCTCTGCTGCGATGACCGGTGACTCCCTGCCGCGTTCGCTCATTGCCGATGTGCGTAACGTGTTGGTCACTCCCGGGGCGGGGGGGCAGTTATCGGTGCTGTCGCAATTGGGTATCACCACTGATCAAAAGGCCGGCACGCTGAATTTCGACACGACCAAGTTCACCAAGGCGATGACCGATAAGGCGCTGGGTGGTCAGGTCCAGACGCTGTTTACCGGTACCAACAGTACCAATGGTCTGCTGGCCCGAATGGGGGCGGCGATCAAGCCCTACTCGCAGACCGGCGGCCTTCTTGATCAGCGCAACAGCAGTCTGGGCAAGCAGAAAAGCGATCTGACCAATCAGCAGGCGGCACTGGATCTGCGGGTCACCAGTCTGACGACCACTCTGACCGCCAAGTACAACGCCATGGACTTGCTGGTTGGGCAGATGAAGGCGACGGCGACCAATATTTCGTCGTTCTTCACATCCCTTAATGCGCAGAAATCCTCTGGCTAGTCATGAACTGGTGCCAAAAACCCGGCTGCGTTTTTAGCGCGCCGGGTTTTTGCCTTTCGATCTAAAGTTTTTTGACTCGTAGACGATACATTGGTTATACGAGCCCTTGAGTTGTGATGAGGTAGAACATGAATCCGATGTTAGCCCTTCGGCAATATCAGAAGGTTGGAGCGCAAGCCCAGACCTCCGAAGCCAGCCCGCACCGCTTGGTGCAGATGCTGATGGAGGGCGGGCTGGATCGTATTGCTCAGGCCAAAGGCGCCATGGAGCGCAAGGATATTCCGGGTAAAGGTGTGTTGATCAGCAAGGCTATCGGGATCATCGGTGGCTTGCGTGAGGGGCTGGATCTCGAGACTTCGGCCGATTCATTGGGGGACCTGGATAATCTCTATGTCTACATGATGAAGCGTCTCGCTGAGGCCAATATCAACGGCGATCCAAAGATTCTCGACGAGGTCGCCGGCTTGCTTCGCACCGTTAAAGAAGGCTGGGATGCCATTGCTGTGCCTGGTCCGCAGTTCTAGGGAGATCACCATGAGTCTTGTACTGCAGCGTATCGAAGAAACCCGTGAGGCCCTTGTAGGGGCATTGGCCGAGCGTGACTGGGAGGCCATCGGCCAGTTGGACCTGGCATGCCGTGCCTGCATGGAAGATGTGCTGAGTGAGGCTTCGCTGGACGAGATGGCGCTGCGTAATAATCTGGAAGAGTTGCTAGGGGTTTACCGGCAATTGCTGGAAACCGCGATGGGCGAGCGTCAGGCGATAGTTGACGAGATGTCGCAGATCCATCAAGCACAGAGTGCGGCAAAGGTTTACCATCTATTCGGTTAATACTCAGTTAATCCGAACGTAGTGCGTCATAAATTTGACTGTGCACGCTTTTTTGACTTAACTAGTGGCTGATTTCAGAATTCAGGCGTCTATCTGGCAGAAAGTGCCTACAAGCGTCTAGCTTGCCCCTCATGTTGGGCATTGAGTTGACTAGGGAAGTTGCTATTGCATGTGGCGTGAAACCAAAATTCTGCTTATTGATGACGATAGCGTCCGTCGCCGCGACCTTGCGGTGATTTTAAATTTTCTTGGCGAAGAAAATTTACCCTGTGGTAGCCATGATTGGCAGCAGGCTGTCGGCTCTTTGTCATCCAGTCGTGAAGTAATCTGTGTCTTGATCGGGACCGTAAATGCTCCTGGCGCGGTTTTGGGTTTGTTAAAGACACTCTCAATGTGGGATGAGTTCCTTCCGGTTTTGTTAATGGGCGATATTTCTTCCATTGACCTGCCTGAAGACCAGCGCCGCCGAGTGCTTTCCACGCTGGAAATGCCTCCCAGCTACAGCAAATTGCTGGACTCCCTGCACCGTGCCCAGGTCTATCGCGAGATGTACGACCAGGCCCGCGAGCGCGGTCGTCATCGCGAACCCAATCTCTTTCGCAGTCTTGTTGGCACCAGTCGGGCGATTCAGCATGTCCGCCAGATGATGCAGCAAGTGGCCGACACCGATGCCAGCGTGCTGATCCTTGGCGAATCCGGCACCGGCAAGGAAGTGGTGGCGCGCAATCTGCACTACCACTCCAAGCGTCGTGACGGGCCGTTCGTGCCGGTCAACTGTGGTGCGATCCCGGCCGAGTTGCTGGAAAGCGAATTGTTTGGCCACGAGAAGGGCGCTTTCACTGGAGCGATCACCAGTCGTGCCGGACGTTTTGAACTGGCTAACGGCGGTACGCTGTTCCTCGACGAAATCGGTGACATGCCGTTGCCTATGCAGGTCAAGCTGCTGCGTGTGTTGCAGGAGCGGACCTTCGAGCGTGTCGGCAGCAACAAGACCCAAAGCGTCGATGTGCGAATCATTGCGGCGACCCACAAGAACCTCGAAAGCATGATCGAGGTTGGCAGTTTCCGCGAAGACCTGTACTACCGCCTGAACGTATTCCCGATCGAAATGGCACCGCTGCGCGAGCGCGTCGAAGACATTCCGTTGCTGATGAACGAGTTGATCTCGCGCATGGAGCACGAGAAGCGCGGTTCGATCCGCTTCAACTCGGCGGCGATCATGTCGCTGTGCCGTCACGGTTGGCCGGGCAACGTTCGTGAGCTGGCCAACCTGGTGGAGCGCATGGCGATCATGCATCCGTACGGGGTCATCGGTGTGGTCGAGCTGCCGAAGAAATTCCGTTACGTGGACGATGAAGACGAGCAAATGGTCGACAGTCTGCGCAGCGATCTGGAGGAGCGGGTGGCCATTAATGGGCATGCCCCGGACTTCGCGGCCACTGCGATGCTTCCGCCGGAAGGTCTGGACTTGAAGGACTACCTTGGTGGTCTGGAACAAGGCTTGATTCAGCAGGCGCTGGATGATGCCAATGGCATCGTGGCGCGGGCTGCCGAGCGTTTGCGCATTCGTCGTACCACCTTGGTGGAGAAGATGCGTAAGTACGGTATGAGCCGTCGTGATGGCGATGAACAGGCGGATGATTGACGCCTGTTTTTTAACGTGCTGAAAAGCACGTACCCCGCCTCGACAATAACTGTTCGTCTTTGACGGCATCTCTTGCCGTCATACGGCGTTGCCGCTCCTCGCCATGGCGGGCTATGACTCGTCGCGGCGCCTTGTCTGGCGGCAAGAGCCGCTCGTCAAAAACTGAACGTATTGCCGAGGCGGGGCACGCATTATTTTTCGGCACGGGTATTGCTATAGCTCTCGCAACGTTCCGTTTAACTGACGGTCAGCCAAGCGAGAGAGCACGATGCCCCAAGCCGCCCAGATGTCTCCTGCCCCTGATGCGCAAGGGCAATCGTCGTCCGTAGAGCAGGCAAGCCGGCTTGGGCTTGAGCAGGCGTTTGCACTGTTCAATCAGATGTCGAGCCAACTTACCGACTCCTACAGCATGCTTGAAGCGCGAGTCACCGAACTCAAGGGTGAGCTGGCGGTGGTCAGTGCTCAGCGCATGGAAGAGCTGGCCGAAAAAGAGCGCTTGGCCAATCGACTGCAAAACCTCCTTGACCTGTTGCCCGGTGGCGTCATCGTCATCGATGCGCAAGGCATGGTCCGTGAAGCCAATCCGGCGGCGTGTGAATTGCTCGGCCTGCCGCTGGAGGGTGAGCTCTGGCGTCGGGTCATCGCGCGCTGCTTTGCGCCCCGCGAGGACGACGGTCATGAAATTTCCCTGAAAGATGGTCGACGGCTGTCGATTGCCACCCGGTCGCTGGATGCCGAGCCGGGTCAATTGGTGCTGCTCAACGATCTGACTGAAACCCGTCACCTGCAAGATCAACTTGCCCGCCATGAGCGCTTGTCGTCCCTGGGGCGGATGGTCGCTTCTTTGGCCCACCAGATTCGCACGCCGTTATCGGCCGCCTTGCTGTACGCCAGTCATCTGACCGAACAGGAACTGCCGGTAGCCACTCAGCAACGCTTTGCCGGACGGTTGAAAGAGCGCTTGCACGAGCTGGAGCATCAGGTGCGCGACATGCTGGTGTTCGCCCGTGGCGAGTTGCCGTTGACTGACCGTGTTACCCCTCAGGCATTGATGCAGTCGCTGCAAGCCGCAGCACTGACCCATGTTCAGGATTTACCGGTGCGCTGGCAGTGCGACAGTCATGCTGGCGAGCTGCTGTGCAACCGCGACACGCTGGTGGGGGCTGTGCTCAATCTGATTGAAAACGCCATTCAGGCCAGTGCCGGCAATGTCTGTTTGAAGGTGCATCTCTATACCCGTGAAAACACCTTGCGCTTGTGCGTCAGTGACAACGGCAGTGGTATCGATGCGGCCGTGCAGGCCAGATTGGGTGAGCCGTTTTTCACCACTAAAACCACTGGGACCGGCCTCGGCCTGACGGTAGTCAAGGCGGTGGCGCGTGCTCATCAGGGAGAATTTCTGTTGCGCTCACGGCCGGGCCGCGGCACCTGCGCGCTGGTGGTTTTGCCACTTTTTTCTTGTGAGCAGCCCAGTGTTCAAGGAGTGGAATGAGGCTCATGGCAGTCAAGGTTTTACTGGTCGAAGACGATCGTGCGCTGCGCGAGGCGTTGACGGATACGCTGCTGCTGGCCGGGCATGACTACAAGGCTGTCGGCTCGGCAGAGGAGGCGCTGGAGGCGGTCGCCGCCGAAGCGTTCAGTCTGGTGGTCAGTGATGTGAACATGCCGGGGATGGACGGTCATCGGTTGCTCGGCCTGTTGCGTGCGCGTCAGCCGCAGTTGCCTGTCTTGTTGATGACGGCTCACGGTGCGGTCGAGCGGGCGGTGGACGCCATGCGCCAGGGGGCAGCCGATTATCTGGTCAAGCCGTTCGAGCCCAAGGCGTTGCTCGATCTGGTGGCGCGTCATGCCTTGGGTTGTCTGGAGGGGGCGCAGGATGAAGGCCCGGTGGCCTTCGAGCCAGCCAGTGCACAGTTGCTTGAGTTGGCGGCGCGGGTCGCCCGAAGTGATTCCACGGTGTTGATTTCTGGTGAGTCCGGTACGGGCAAGGAGGTGCTGGCACGTTACATTCATCAGCATTCTCATCGAGCGAGTCAGCCGTTTATCGCAATCAACTGTGCGGCGATTCCCGACAACATGCTCGAGGCCACCTTGTTCGGCCATGAGAAGGGCTCGTTCACGGGCGCCATTGCCGCTCAGGCCGGCAAATTCGAGCAGGCTGATGGCGGTACTATTCTGCTCGACGAAATCTCCGAAATGCCTTTAGGGCTACAGGCCAAGCTATTGCGTGTATTGCAGGAACGCGAGGTTGAGCGCGTTGGAGCGCGCAAACCGATCGCGCTGGATATTCGCGTGGTTGCGACCACCAATCGTGATCTGGCTGGCGAAGTGGCGGCGGGGCGGTTTCGTGAAGATCTCTACTATCGTCTGTCCGTGTTTCCGTTGGCCTGGCGTCCGTTACGCGAGCGCACCGCCGATATCCTGCCACTGGCCGAGCGTCTGCTGGCCAGGCACGTCAATAAAATGAAACACGCCGCCGCGCGGTTGTCGAGCGAGGCTCGGGCTTGCCTGGTCGGTTATCCGTGGCCGGGCAACGTACGTGAGTTGGATAACGCGATCCAGCGTGCGCTGATCCTGCAGCAAGGCGGATTGATTCAGCCTCAGGATTTTTGTCTGGCGGGACCTGTGGCCTGTGCGCCGCTTCGTGCATTGGGTGTGCCCAGCTCGCCGCAAGTGCGCGGCACGCCGGTAGATATGGAGCAGGGTGAGTCGGCGGGCGGGCTGGGGGACGATCTGCGTCGTCGCGAGTTCCAGATGATAATCGATACCCTGCGTTCCGAGCGCGGTCGCCGCAAAGAAGCGGCCGAGCGCCTGGGCATCAGTCCACGGACGTTGCGCTACAAGCTGGCGCAAATGCGCGATGCCGGAATGGACGTTGAGGCTTACTTGTTCGCGACCTGATGAGTCGGCAAAGGCCGGGAGCGGGTTTTGTTCATGGTTGCCATGGAGCTGGCACCCTTGTTGCTAACACCTGTCTATCCGCTGTGTGAGTGTCAAAAAATTGCGGGTCGTCAGAGAGAGTAGACCATGAGCCAGGGTATTGAATTTAATCGATTGATGTTGGATATGCGTTCCATGCAGATGGATGCCATGGCTCAACCTAAATCGGCTGTCGCAGTGCCGGAAATGGGCGGCAGCAGCTTTTCCGACATGCTTGGGCAGGCCGTCAACAAGGTCAACGACACTCAGCAGGCATCGAACCAATTGTCGAGCGCCTTCGAAATCGGCAAAAGCGGCGTCGACCTGACGGATGTGATGATTTCCTCGCAGAAGGCCAGCGTCTCTTTCCAGGCGTTGACACAAGTGCGTAACAAGCTGGTTCAGGCGTACCAAGACATCATGCAGATGCCAGTTTAAGGAAGAGATTGAGTCATGGCAGAAGCAGTCGCCGATAACGTTCCGGTCAAGGCCAGCCCAGCAGGCGGCAAGCCGCCGCTGTTCGGTTTGTCCTTTCTGGAAAACCTCTCCGAGATGACCATGCTGCGTCAGGTTGGCCTCATGGTTGGTCTGGCAGCGAGCGTGGCGATTGGGTTTGCCGTGGTGTTGTGGTCCCAGCAGCCCGATTATCGTCCGCTGTATGGCAGCCTTGCCGGTATGGACGCCAAGCAGGTCATGGACACTCTGGCCTCCGCAGACATTGCCTATACCGTTGAGCCTAATTCCGGTGCGTTGCTGGTCAAGGCTGATGATTTGCCACGGGCGCGACTCAAACTTGCCGCTGCCGGTGTGACTCCGCGCGACGGCAATATCGGTTTCGAAATCCTCGATAAGGACCAGGGCCTGGGTACCAGTCAGTTCATGGAGGCGACCCGTTATCGTCGCGGCCTTGAAGGGGAATTGGCGCGGACCATCTCCAGTCTGAATAACGTCAAGGGCGCGCGCGTGCACCTGGCGATTCCGAAAAGCTCGGTGTTTGTGCGCGACGAGCGCAAGCCAAGTGCTTCGGTACTGGTTGAACTGTATTCCGGCCGCTCGCTGGAGCCGGGTCAGGTTGTGGCGATTATCAATCTGGTGGCAACCAGTGTTCCCGAGCTGAGCAAGTCGCAGATCACTGTGGTCGATCAGAAGGGCACCCTGCTCTCCGACCAGGCGGAAAACTCCGAACTGACCATGGCCGGCAAGCAATTCGACTACAGCCGCCGCATGGAAAGCATGCTCACTCAGCGTGTGCACAACATTCTGCAGCCAGTACTGGGCAACGACCGCTATAAGGCCGAAGTGTCCGCTGACGTGGACTTCAGTGCCGTCGAGTCGACTTCCGAACAGTTCAACCCTGACCAGCCTGCATTGCGCAGCGAGCAGTCAGTCAACGAACAACGCTCCAGCAGTAACGGCCCGCAAGGTGTGCCGGGCGCCCTGAGCAACCAGCCTCCGTCCCCGGCCTCCGCGCCGCAAACCACGGCCGGCGCTGCGCCTGCTTCCGGTATGGTGCAGCCGGGGCAACCGTTGCTCGATGCCAACGGTCAGCAAATCATGGACCCGGCCACAGGTCAGCCAATGCTGGCGCCGTACCCGGCGGACAAGCGTCAACAATCCACCAAGAACTTCGAGCTTGATCGCTCCATCAGCCACACCAAGCAGCAGCAGGGACGTTTGAGTCGTCTGTCGGTTGCGGTGGTGGTCGATGATCAGGTCAAGGTCAATGCAGCCAACGGCGAAACCACCCGCGCGCCATGGAGCGCCGACGAATTGGCGCGCTTCACTCGCCTGGTGCAGGACGCCGTCGGTTTCGACGCCAGCCGTGGCGACAGTGTCAGCGTGATCAATGTGCCGTTCTCCGCCGAGCGCGGTGAAGTGATCGCCGAAATTCCGTTCTACTCGCAGCCATGGTTCTGGGACATCGTGAAACAGCTGCTCGGGGTATTGTTCATCCTGGTGCTGGTGTTCGGTGTGCTGCGTCCGGTGCTCAACAACATCACCGGCAAAGGCAAGCAGTTGGCGGGTATCGGTAGCGACGCCGAGCTGGGCGGCATGGGTGCTCTGGATGGCGAACTGAGCAACGACCGCGTCAGCCTTGGTGGCCCGCAAAGCATCTTGCTGCCTAGCCCGAGCGAAGGCTATGACGCACAGTTGAATGCAATCAAAAGTCTGGTGGCAGAAGACCCGGGTCGAGTGGCTCAGGTCGTGAAAGAGTGGATTAACGCAGATGAGTGATAACCGAGCTGCTACCGAAAAACTCACTCGAGTCGACAAAGCCGCGATTCTGCTGCTGTCCCTGGGTTCAACCGATGCCGCGCAAGTGTTGCGGCACATGGGGCCCAAGGAGGTTCAGCGTGTCGGCGTGGCCATGGCGCAAATGCGCAATGTGCACCGCGAGCAGGTCGAGCAGGTCATGAGCGAGTTCGTCAATATCGTCGGCGACCAGACCAGCCTCGGCGTCGGTTCCGATGACTATGTCCGCAAGATGCTCACTCAGGCCCTGGGCGAAGACAAGGCCAACGGCCTGATCGACCGGATCCTGCTGGGTGGCAACACCAGCGGCCTGGACAGTCTGAAGTGGATGGAGCCGCGGGCGGTGGCGGATGTGATCCGTTACGAGCACCCGCAGATCCAGGCCATCGTCGTTGCTTATCTGGACCCGGACCAGGCCGGTGAAGTGCTCGGGAATTTCGATCACAAGGTGCGGCTGGATATCATTCTGCGGGTTTCCTCGCTCAATACCGTGCAGCCGGCGGCGCTGAAAGAGCTCAACCAGATTCTCGAGAAACAGTTCTCCGGCAACTCCAATGCGGCTCGTACCACCCTGGGTGGTATCAAGCGTGCTGCCGACATCATGAACTTCCTCGACAGCTCGATCGAAGGTCAGTTGATGGACTCGATCCGCGAAGTCGACGAAGACCTGTCCGGTCAGATCGAAGACCTCATGTTTGTGTTCAACAACTTGTCCGACGTCGACGACCGCGGTATCCAGGCGCTGCTACGCGAGGTCTCATCCGACGTGCTGGTGCTGGCTCTCAAAGGCTCGGACGAAGGCGTCAAGGAAAAGATCTTCAAGAACATGTCCAAACGGGCGGCCGAACTGCTGCGCGACGACCTCGAGGCCAAGGGCCCGGTACGCGTCAGCGATGTGGAAACCGCTCAGAAAGAAATCCTCACCATTGCCCGCCGTATGGCCGAAGCCGGAGAAATTGTTCTCGGCGGGAAGGGCGGCGAAGAAATGATCTAAGGCAGGTCCATGTCTTCCAGAAATGATGAGTCCCCAAGCGACCTGATTCGCGCCCGGGATGTCGGCGGTTTCGACATCTGGTCGTTGCCCAGCTTCGACCCGCATCAGCCGGAGCCGGAACCTGAGCCGGAGCCTGTAGAAGAAACACCGGCCGAGATGGAAGAAGTGCCGCTGGAAGAAGTCCAGCCACTGACCCTCGAAGAGCTCGAAAGTATCCGCCAGGAGGCTTACAACGAAGGTTTCGCGACCGGTGAGAAAGAGGGCTTTCACAGCACTCAACTCAAGGTTCGCCAGGAAGCCGAGGTTGCCTTGAGTGCCAGGCTCGCCAGCCTCGAGCGGTTGATGGAAAACCTCTTCGAGCCGATTGCCGATCAGGATTCACAGATCGAGAAGTCGATGGTCGGGTTGGTCGAGCACATTACACGTCAGGTGATCCAGCGTGAGCTGGCTATCGACTCGACACAGATCGAACAGGTGATGCGCGAAGCATTGAAGCTGCTACCGCTCGATGCCGAAAATGTCCGCCTCTTTATCAATCCGCAGGATTTCGACCAAGTCAAAGCCCTGCGCGAACGCCACGAAGAAAAATGGCGGATCGTCGAGGATGCGGCGTTGCAGGCCGGTGGTCTGCGGGTTGAAACCGCCCACAGCCGCATTGATGCGACCATCGAAACCCGTATCACCCAGGTCATGGCCAAGCTCTTCGACCAGTTGCACGAACAGGCCCTGCATCCAGCCAAACCTGACCTGAGTGTCGAACTTGCTGCTGTTGAGAATCATCGCGTCGAACTGGATCGTGCGGATGCGTCTTGAGCGAACCAGCTTTGGCAAGCGCCTGAGCAGCTACGCCGAAGCCACCGAGCTGGCGGGCCAGCCGATCCTTGAAGGGCGATTGCTGCGCATGGTCGGCTTGACCCTTGAAGCAGAAGGCTTGCGTGCTGCCATGGGCAGTCGCTGCGTGGTGATCAACGATGACAGTTATCACCCGGTACAGGTAGAAGCTGAAGTCATGGGGTTCTCCGGCAATAAAGTCTTTCTGATGCCGGTGGGCAGTGTCGCTGGCATCGCGCCGGGCGCGCGGGTCGTTCCGTTGGCCGATACCGGTCGTTTGCCAATGGGCATGAGCATGCTCGGGCGGGTGCTCGATGGCGCCGGGCGCGCGCTGGACGGCAAGGGCGGCATGAAGGCCGAAGACTGGGTGCCGATCGACGGTCCGACCATCAACCCGCTCAAGCGTCATCCTATCAGCCAACCGCTGGACGTCGGCATTCGCAGTATCAACGGATTACTGACCGTCGGCCGCGGTCAGCGTCTCGGGCTGTTCGCCGGTACCGGTGTCGGCAAGAGTGTGCTGCTGGGCATGATGACGCGCTTTACCGAGGCCGACATCATTGTCGTCGGGCTGATCGGCGAGCGGGGTCGTGAAGTTAAAGAGTTCATCGAGCACATTCTCGGTGAAGAAGGCCTCAAGCGTTCGGTGGTGGTGGCCTCGCCTGCGGACGATGCGCCACTGATGCGCCTGCGTGCCGCCATGTATTGCACGCGTATTGCCGAGTATTTTCGCGACAAGGGCAAGAATGTTCTGTTGCTGATGGATTCCCTGACCCGTTTCGCTCAGGCCCAGCGGGAAATCGCCCTGGCCATCGGCGAGCCGCCAGCGACCAAGGGCTATCCGCCTTCAGTGTTCGCCAGATTGCCGAAACTGGTGGAGCGCGCAGGTAACGCCGAAGCGGGCGGGGGGTCGATCACGGCTTTCTATACCGTGCTTTCAGAGGGTGATGATCAGCAGGACCCCATCGCCGATGCGGCGCGAGGCGTACTTGACGGTCATATCGTGCTGTCGCGGCGCTTGGCCGAGGAAGGTCACTACCCGGCCATCGACATCGAGGCGTCCATCAGTCGGGTCATGCCGTCGGTGGTCAGCCCGGAGCATATGAGGCGTGCGCAGCACTTCAAACAACTCTGGTCGCGCTACCAACAGAGCCGCGACTTGATCAGCGTCGGTGCCTATGTGCCCGGCGGCGACCGGGAAACCGACACGGCCATCGCCTTGCAACCGTCGATGCTTACCTACCTTCGCCAAGGCTTGAACGACAACATCGGCATGGGCGAGAGCGAGGCTCATCTGGCATCGGTGTTTGCTCCTGTGGCCGGCGGTTAAGTCGTCGTGGTCCAGAGCCGTGCGGCGCGCCTGGCGCCAGTGGTCGACATGGCTGAAAGCGCCGAGCGCACTGCCGCCCAGCGTCTGGGGCACTTTCAGGGGCAGGTCCGTCTGGCGGAGAGCAAGCTGGGCGACCTGGAGCGCTTTCGTGGCGAGTACCAGCAGCAATGGATCGACCGTGGCAGTCAGGGGGTGTCCGGACAATGGCTGATGAATTACCAGCACTTCCTCAATCAACTGGAAACGGCGGTCGGCCAGCAGCGACAAAGTCTTGTCTGGCACCAGAACAATCTGAACAAGGCGCGAGAAACCTGGCAGCAGGCTTATGCGCGGGTCGAGGGGTTGCGCAAGCTGGTTCAGCGCTATATCGATGAAGCGCGTCAGCTTGAAGACAAGCGCGAACAGAAGCTGCTCGACGAATTGTCGCAGCGCTTGCCGCGTCAGGATCAGTATTGATCCGCTATTTCCGGTTTTGCCGGTTGCCCGCGGGCGTGCGGGGTGCTAAACCTTTTACACGTTGCCAATGACAAGGAAGCATTATCATGTCGGTCGTTACTGAAGTTTCACCGGACGGGCAAAAGCTGACGATCTCGATCAAGGGTCGTTTTGATTTCGGCAAGCATCAGGAGTTTCGCGAGTCCTATGAGCGACTCAATAAAACACCCGAGTACATTGTGGTCGATTTGAAAGAGGCCACTTATCTGGACAGCTCCGCGCTGGGCATGCTGCTGTTGCTGCGTGATCATGCCGGCGGAGAAAAATCCGATATACGGGTGATCAACGGTAGCTCGGACGTTCGCAAGATCCTCGCCATCTCCAACTTCGACAAGCTCTTCGACATCAGTTGATCGCCATGCAGCCGGTGTCTGAACCGCTGACCGTCCTGATCGCCGAAGACAGTGCAGCCGATCGCCTGCTGCTGTCGAGTATCGTCCGTCGCCAGGGGCATGAAGTGCTGACGGCCGGCAACGGTGCCGAGGCGGTGGCCGTGTTCGGGCAGCAGCGACCGCAGCTGGTATTGATGGACGCGATGATGCCGGTGATGGACGGTTTCGAGGCCGCCCGGCAGATCAAGCAGTTGGCCGGCGAAACGCTGGTGCCGATTATCTTTCTGACCTCTCTGACCGAAAGCGAAGCCCTGGCTCGTTGCCTGGAAGCGGGTGGCGACGACTTTTTGGCCAAGCCTTATAACCAGGTGATTCTGGCCGCCAAGATCAAAGCGATGGACCGATTGCGCCGGTTGCAGGCGACGGTGCTTGAGCAGCGCGACCTGATTGCCAGTCACCATGACTATTTGCTCAATGAGCAGCGGGTCGCCAAGGCGGTATTCGACAAGGTGGCGCATGCCGGGTGTCTGAATGCGCCGAATATCCGTTACCTGCAATCGCCTTATGCCTTGTTCAACGGCGACTTGCTGCTGGCAGCGTTTACGCCCGCCGGCGATATGCACGTTCTGCTGGGCGACTTCACCGGCCACGGTTTGCCGGCGGCGGTGGGGGCCATGCCGTTGGCGGAAGTCTTCTATGGCATGACTGCCAAAGGCTATGGTCTGTCGGAAACCCTGCGCGAGATGAACGCCAAGCTCAAGCGCATCTTGCCGGTCGATATGTTTTGCTGCGCCACGATGCTTTGCCTGAGTGGTCAGCGACGGGCAGTGGAGGTCTGGAATGGCGGGATGCCGGATGGCTATCTGCATTGCAGCGCAACGGGCGAGCGTACGTCGCTGTTGTCGCGGCATTTACCGTTGGGTGTACTGGGTGCGCAAGACTTCGATGATCGAACCGAAGTCTTCCCCATGGCGCTCGGGGACCGGATCTTTCTGTTGTCGGATGGGGTGATCGATACCTGTGACGCCAATGAGCAATTGTTTGGCGTTGAACGATTAGAGCGGGTATTTGCTGCCAATAGCCATCCAGCCCGGCTGTTCGAGGAGATCGAGCAAGCGCTGAAGGATTTTCGCGGTGAGGCGCGCGACGATGTCAGCATGGTCGAGGTGAGCCAGCTTGCGGCAGAGCTGCTGAGCGCTCCAGTGATGGTTTATTCAGACAGCGGCCAATCCTGCCCGCTGGATTGGTCGGTGAGTTTCGAGTTCCGTGGGGCTACGCTCAAACGCTTCAATCCCCTGCCTTATTTGCTGCGGTTGTTGCTTGAAGTGCATGGGCTGCGGGCGCAAAGCGGAGCGCTTTACAGTGTGATGTCCGAGCTCTATTCCAATGCCCTGGAGCACGGCGTGCTGGGGCTCGATTCAAGCCTCAAGCGCGATGCCCTGGGCTTTACGCAGTACTATCACCAGCGCAACACGCGCCTCACCGAGCTTGAGGACGGCTACGTGCGGGTGCACTTGCAGGTGGAGCCGCGAGGCGAAGGTGGATGCCTGGTGGTTCGGGTCGAGGACAGTGGTGCAGGTTTTGATGTGCAGCGAGTAATGGCCAGACCCATTGATACCGGCAGGCTGTCGGGGCGTGGAGTGAGCCTGATTCGCCAGTTGAGTCGCAGTGCGAGCTGGTCTGACGATGGCCGCAGCGCCCGCGTGGAGTTTTACTGGGAGGCTCTGGCATAATCCGCGAATTCTTGATCAAGGAGCGAGCAAGTGGATGAGATTCATCTGGACCACGATGTGCTGAGCGCATTGCAGGAAGTCATGGAGGATGAGTATCCGCTGCTGCTGGATACCTTTCTCTCAGATTCGGAAGAGCGTTTGAGGCAGTTGCATAAAGCCGATGATGCACACCAGCTCATAGCTGCGGCTCATAGTTTCAAGGGCAGTAGCAGTAATATGGGCGCTACCCGTCTCGCCGAGCTGTGCCATCAACTTGAGCTGCGGGCCAAAGAGCCGTCGCCTGCCGATATCGAAAAGCTGGTGGCAGAGATTGACGGCGAATTCGCTATCGTCCGCCCTCTGTATGAGGAGGAGCTCGAGCGTTTCCATTGTTGAAAAAAAGCCGCCGCCTGGCGGTTTTTAACTTTACTGAACCAATCTGGCTCGACCTTTGCTAGATATCCTCCAACTGTGCCTACGATCCCAGTGCAGCGGAGACCGTTTTATGCCCCTCACCCCGAACATGCTTCTTCAGGCCGCGTCGAAGGCCAAGACTCCGGCCGCCACTGCCAATACCCCGGCAGTCGTTGCCGGGCCTGGGGATAAGGCTTCAAGCTTTGCACAGGTCTACGCCAAAGAGTCGCAGAGCAAACCTGCCGCGACAGGTGTGGGATCAGTCAGACCGGTGCGCGACACGGTCGCGGTTAGCGCCGGCAAGAAGGGCACGGTCAGTGATAAAGCTGCCGCCCCGGAGCCGGCAGTTGCCGATAGCGGCAATTCCTTGCCTGCCGATAAAACGGCCGATTCGCACGATAAGCTCGCCAGTGATAATGCGCCCGCGACCGACACCCCGGTGGCTGACAGTGTGCCGGCCGACCCGACATTGGACCCTGCGTTGATGCAAACAGTGCAGCCGGTCGTGTCGGCCCCTGCGCCCGAAACGCCGCCAGTGGTTGCTGCCGTGCAGCCGCAGGTTGAAGCCCCGCTCGCCGCAGTGGCGACTGCCCCATGCGCGCCTGCCCAGGCGGCGGTGGCAGATCCCCAATTTGATCCGCAAGCCGATCCGCTCGATGCGCTGCCCGCCGTGCGTCTGGCCCTTGAGCAAAGCGGGCATGTGTCGGCTTCCAGTCAGGTTCAGTCCAAAGCTGCACCGGATCAGTCTGAGCTGACTGCGGCGCAAACCTTTGCCAACGGCCTGGCGACCATGGTGGATCAGCAAGCGGCTAAAGACAGTACCGACCAGGGCGGTGACAAGGCGTTCAGCGGCTTGATCGACGGTGGCCTCAAAGATCTGAAAGATGCCTCCAGCGATACCCGTGTCGATGACTTCGCCAACCGCTTGGCGGCGCTGACCCAGGCTGCAACGCCAAAGACCGCCAATGCGCTGCCGGTGAATCAACCGTTGGCCATGCATCAGAGTGGCTGGACCGAAGAGGTGGTCAATCGGGTCATGTACCTGTCCAGTGCCAATCTCAAGTCCGCCGATATTCAGCTGCAGCCGGCAGAGTTGGGGCGTCTGGATATTCGCGTGAACATGGCAGCGGATCAGCAGACTCAAGTGACCTTCATCAGTGGTCACGCCGTCGTGCGTGAAGCGCTGGAAGGGCAGGTACACCGCTTGCGCGACATGTTCTCCCAGCAAGGTATGGGGCAGGTCGACGTCAACGTGTCCGATCAGTCCCGTGGCTGGCAGGGCCAGCAGCAGGCCCAGCAAGGGCAGAACCGCAGTGGTGGTAACGGCGGTCGCCTGGATTCGGCTGATGACGACCTGCCGATGAGCGTGGCTGAAGTCGCCACCAGTACCACCAGTGTGATCGGCTCCAGTGCAGTCGACTATTACGCCTGACCTGGTGCAGATCCTTGTGGGAGCAGCCGGTCGACGCTCCCACATTAGATCCATGTTCACATAACCAGCGCCGCACCTTCCTCCCAACAACTCTGGCATAACACTTGCTCTTGCCTTGCCGTGCGACTGTGAAAACCCGAATAGTGACGGATTATTGGCATGGCGAAGAGCGAAGCAGTGAAAGACCCCGCCGGGAAAGGCAAACTCAAGCTTATTCTCCTGATTGTTCTGGCTTTACTGCTGGTTATCGGCGTGTCAATCGGGGCGACCTGGTACGTCATGCACAGTGCCAAAAGCAAGCCTGAACCGACTGCTGCGGATGTGGCCAGCAGCGTCAAACCGGCAGCGATCTATGAGCCAATGGCTCCGGCTTTCGTGGCCAATTTCAATCAGAACGGTCGTCAGCGTTACCTGCAGGTGAGCATTACGATGCTCGCGCGCAATCAGGCCGATCTGGATGCGCTGAAAGTCCACATGCCGGTGATCCGCAATAACCTGGTCATGCTCTTCTCCGGGCAAAGCTTCGACAGCCTGGCGACCCCGGTCGGCCAGGAAATGTTGCGCCAGAAGGCGACTGCCAGCGTGCAGGAAGTGGCGCAGAAAGAAGTTGGCAAAGTGGTGGTCGAGCAGTTGCTCTTTACTAACTTCGTACTGCAGTAGGAACACGACATGGCCGTGCAGGACCTGCTGTCCCAGGATGAGATCGATGCGCTGTTGCATGGTGTCGACGACGGTCTGGTTCAGACCGACAACGCTGCTGAGCCCGGTAGCATCAAAAGCTATGACCTGACCAGCCAGGATCGCATCGTCCGCGGACGCATGCCCACCCTGGAAATGATCAACGAACGGTTTGCCCGCTATACCCGCATCAGCATGTTCAACATGCTGCGTCGTTCGGCGGACGTTGCCGTCGGTGGCGTGCAGGTCATGAAGTTCGGTGAATACGTTCACTCGCTGTATGTGCCAACCAGTCTCAACCTGGTCAAGATCAAGCCGTTGCGCGGTACCGCATTGTTCATCCTGGACGCCAAGCTGGTGTTCAAGCTGGTGGATAACTTCTTTGGTGGTGACGGTCGTCACGCGAAGATCGAAGGGCGCGAATTCACACCCACCGAGTTGCGCGTGGTGCGCATGGTGCTGGAGCAGGCCTTCATCGATTTGAAGGAAGCCTGGCAGGCGATCATGGAAGTGAATTTCGAGTACATCAACTCGGAAGTAAACCCGGCCATGGCGAACATCGTCGGGCCGAGTGAGGCCGTCGTGGTCTCGACCTTCCACATCGAACTCGATGGTGGCGGCGGCGATCTGCACGTGACCATGCCGTACTCGATGATCGAACCGGTCCGGGAAATGCTCGATGCGGGCTTTCAGTCGGATCTCGATGATCAGGACGAGCGCTGGGTCAAGGCCTTGCGCGAGGATGTGCTGGACGTCGATGTGCCACTGAGCGCCACGGTCGCACGCCGTCAATTGCGTCTGCGGGACATCCTGCATATGCAGCCCGGCGATGTGATTCCGGTAGAGCTTCCGGAAGAATTGGTCATGCGCGCCAACGGTGTGCCGGCCTTCAAGGTCAAGCTGGGCTCCCACAAGGGCAACCTGGCATTGCAAGTGGTTGAGCCGATCGAGCGCCGTTAAGCGGCGCCTGTACTAATTCGCTTTGTTAAATGATTTTTTGCCCGCCGAGGATAACTGATGGCTGACGAACACGATGTAATTTCCCCGGATGATCAGGCCTTGGCTGATGAGTGGGCTGCCGCTCTGGGAGAAGCCGGTGATGCCGGTCAGGACGATATCGATGCCTTGCTGGCGGCCGATGCGCCGACGTCCAACCGATTGCCGATGGAAGAGTTTGGCAGCGTGCCAAGGAATAACGACCCGGTCACTCTCGACGGTCCGAACCTGGATGTGATCCTGGATATACCGGTATCGATTTCCATGGAAGTCGGCAGCACCGATATCAACATCCGTAACCTGTTGCAGTTGAACCAGGGTTCGGTGATCGAGCTCGATCGTCTGGCGGGTGAGCCATTGGACGTGCTGGTCAATGGCACGCTGATCGCTCACGGCGAAGTTGTGGTGGTCAACGAGAAGTTCGGCATACGCCTGACGGACGTGATCAGTCCTAGCGAACGCATCAAGAAGCTGCGCTAAGTGAAGACGTTTCTCGGTGTACTCCTGGCCTTGCCATTCAGCGTGCTGGCGGCCGAACCGCTGGCTCAGGCCGCAGCGCCGGTGGCCAGCAGCGGTGTTGCCGGGCAACTGACGCAGTTGGTGGTGGGCTTGTTGCTGGTGTTGGGCTTGATCTTCTTCCTGGCCTGGCTGTTGCGCCGGGTTCAACAGGCAGGGCCAGGTGGCAAAGGGCAGGTGATCGAGCTGATCGGTTCGCGGGCCCTCGGGCCGCGGGATCGGCTGGTGTTGGTGCAGGTCGGCAGCGAGCAGATTCTGCTGGGGCTGACGCCGGGCACCATTACTGCGTTGCATGTGCTCAAGGAGCCGGTGCAGGTGCCCAGCACCGAGCAAGCGACACCCGAGTTCGCCCAGCGCCTGATGGAATTGTTGGGCAAGGATCAGAAGGAAAAGAAGTAATGGGCGCATTGCGCATAGTGCTGACGCTGGTGCTGATGCTCGCGGCGCCGTTGGCGTTCGCCGCCGATCCGTTGTCGATTCAGGCGATCACCTTGGGTACGGGGGCCAACGGGCAGCAGGAATATTCGGTCAGCCTGCAGATTCTGCTGATCATGACGGCGCTCAGCTTCATTCCGGCGTTCGTCATGCTGATGACCAGCTTCACCCGGATCATCATCGTGTTCTCGATTCTGCGTCAGGCCCTGGGCCTGCAGCAGACGCCGTCGAACCAGATTCTCACCGGCATGGCGTTGTTTCTGACCATGTTCATCATGGCGCCGGTGTTCGATCGAGTGAATCAGGACGCCTTGCAGCCATACCTGGCTGAAAAGCTCACGGCCCAGGATGCAGTAGCCAAGGCGCAAGTGCCGATCAAGGACTTCATGCTGGCGCAGACCCGCAGCAGCGATCTGGAGTTGTTCATGCGTTTGTCCAAGCGCACTGACATTGTCACTCCGGACCAGGCGCCGCTGACCATTTTGGTCCCGGCCTTCGTCACTTCCGAACTGAAAACCGCGTTCCAGATCGGTTTCATGATTTTCATTCCGTTCCTGATCATCGACCTGGTGGTGGCCAGTGTGCTGATGGCCATGGGGATGATGATGCTCTCGCCGCTGATCATTTCCCTGCCTTTCAAGATCATGTTGTTCGTACTGGTGGATGGCTGGGCGTTGATCATCGGTACGCTGGCGAGCAGTTTTGGCGGTGTTTAAAACCTTGTTGGCGGGTGGTGCGTTATGACTCCTGAAGTCGCTGTAGACATCTTCCGTGAAGCGCTCTGGCTGACCACGATGATGGTTGCCATATTGGTCGTTCCGAGTTTGCTGGTGGGTTTGCTGGTGGCAATGTTTCAGGCGGCCACGCAGATCAACGAACAAACCTTGAGCTTCCTGCCGCGTTTATTGGTGATGCTGGTCACGTTGATCGTCGCCGGGCCCTGGTTGGTGCAAACCTTCATGGAATACATCCTGCAGTTGTACGGCAGTATTCCGCAGGTCATCGGTTAAACAATGTCGATGCTTGCGCTGACCGACACACAGATCAGCACCTGGGTGGCGTCCTTCATGCTGCCACTGTTTCGTGTCGGCTCCTTGCTGATGGTCATGCCGATCTTCGGCACGACCCTGGTGCCCAGGCGCGTGCGTCTGTACTTCGCTCTGGCGATCACCGTGGTCATTGTTCCGGGTTTGCCACCCATGCCTGAGGTGCACGCGCTGGACCTCAGTGGGCTGCTGTTGATTGCCGAGCAGATCATCATTGGCGCCGTGCTGGGGTTCTCCTTGCAGCTGTTCTTCCAGGCGTTCGTGGTGGCTGGGCAGATCATTGCGATTCAGATGGGCATGGGCTTCGCCTCGATGGTCGACCCCACCAACGGCGTGTCGGTGGCGGTGATCGGGCAGTTCTTCACCATGCTGGTGACGCTGCTGTTTCTGTCGATGAATGGCCACTTGGTAGTCTTCGAGGTGCTCACCGAAAGCTTCACCACCTTCCCGGTGGGCGGTGGCCTGGTGGTCAATCATTTCTGGGAATTGGCCGGCAAGCTGGGCTGGGTGCTGGGCGCGGCCCTGTTGCTGGTGTTGCCGGCGGTCACCGCGTTGCTGGTAGTCAACATCGCCTTCGGTGTGATGACCCGTGCGGCGCCGCAATTGAACATCTTCTCCGTCGGCTTTCCGCTGACGCTGGTGCTGGGTCTGGTGATTTTCTGGGTCAGTCTGGCCGACATCTTCAATCAGTATCAGCCGCTGGCCAGCGAGGCTCTGCAATTTTTACGCGAACTGGCACAGGCGCGCTGAGTCATGGCAGAGAGCGAAAGCGGTCAGGACAAAACAGAAGATCCCACGGACAAGCGCAAGAAGGATTCGCGGGACAAGGGTGAGGTGGCCCGCTCCAAGGAGCTCAATACCTTGGCGATCATGCTCGGTGGGGCGGGTGCGTTGTTGGTATACGGCGGCGGCCTGGCGCAGGATCTGCTGGAAATCATGCGCCTGAACTTCTCTCTGCCCCGTGAAACGCTGCTCAGTCCGGGGGCTATGGGGCTGTACCTGCTGCATTCAGGCAAGATCGCGATACTGGCGGTGCAGCCGGTGCTGCTCACGCTGTTACTGGTGGCGTTTCTCGGCCCGATTTCGCTGGGTGGCTGGTTGTTTGCCGGCAGTAGTCTGGCGCCCAAGTTCAGCCGGATGAACCCGGCCAACGGGCTCAAACGGATGTTTTCCTCAACGTCGCTGATCGAGCTGCTCAAGGCACTGGCGAAGTTTTTGCTGGTGCTGTTTGTGGCGCTCTCGGTGCTTTCCTCGGATATCGACGACCTGCTGCGCATCGCTCATGAGCCGCTGGAGCAGGCGGTCATTCACAGTGTTCAATTGGTGGGGTGGAGCACCTTGTGGATGGCCTGCGGCCTGATTCTGATCGCTGCGGTGGACGTGCCGGTGCAGCTCTACCAGAGCCATCAAAAGCTGCTGATGACCAAGCAGGAAATACGTGACGAGCACAAGGATCAGGAAGGTCGGCCTGAGGTCAAACAGCGGATTCGTCAGTTGCAGCGAGAGATGTCCCAGCGGCGGATGATGGCGGCGATTCCCGAGGCGGACGTGGTCATCACCAACCCGACTCACTATGCGGTGGCCCTCAAATACGATCCGGAAAAAGGCAGCGCGCCGGTGCTGCTGGCCAAGGGCAGTGATTTCCTGGCCTTGAAAATTCGTGAAATCGCCGTAGCCAACGAAGTCCTGCTGCTCGAATCGCCAGCCCTGGCCCGTTCGATCTATTACTCCACCGAACTTGAGCAGGAAATCCCGGCGGGGTTGTATCTGGCGGTGGCCCAGGTCCTGGCCTACGTCTACCAGATCCGTCAGTACCGAGCCGGCAAAGGCAAGCGTCCGGATCCGTTGAAAGATCTGCCGATTCCGCAGGAATTGCGGCGCGACTCGTAATTACCGGTGATAGTCCCGGCCCCCGCATGTTTTCTGAATAAACTCGTTGCCCTTGAGTCCATCGCGAGCAAGCTCGCTCCTACGTGGGTAGGGGTTTGATGTCCGAATGTGGCC
Organism: Pseudomonas sp. GW821-FHT01E05; assembly: GCF_059422425.1. Lineage (NCBI taxonomy): Bacteria > Pseudomonadati > Pseudomonadota > Gammaproteobacteria > Pseudomonadales > Pseudomonadaceae > Pseudomonas > Pseudomonas sp. GW821-FHT01E05. Next base: position 156,289 of record NZ_JBWKWW010000010.1, on the reverse strand, counting down.
CATTGTAGGAGCGAGCTTGCTCGCGATAGCGCCCTCCCGGGCACTGCAAATCCTTGATCCTTATGCATCTTTCATAGCCCACTATTTCCTGTCTGCGCAAAAGTTGGAAGGCTTCTTGCAGTAGCCCCCGTGCGTCGCTTCAGGCGTCAAAAGTTTGCTTCAGGGAACGGGGAATACCGGTGGATCGCTCTCAGTTAATCAACGCCGCTCGCAGCAACCTGGCTGACCTCTCTCGAGGCAATCTGGGTGTGCCGCTGTTGCTGTTGGTCATGCTGGCCATGATGATGTTGCCGGTTCCTGCGTTCCTGCTGGACGTGTTCTTCACCTTCAACATTGCCCTGTCGATCGTCGTGCTGCTGGTCTGCGTTTACGCGTTGCGGCCGCTGGACTTTGCGGTGTTTCCGACCATTTTGCTGGTGGCCACGCTGTTGCGGCTGGCGCTGAACGTGGCCTCCACTCGGGTGGTGATGCTCCACGGTCAGGAAGGTCATGCCGCCGCCGGTAAGGTGATCCAGGCCTTTGGTGAGGTAGTGATCGGCGGCAACTACGTGGTGGGTATCGTGGTCTTCGCGATTTTGATGATCATCAACTTTGTGGTGGTGACCAAGGGTGCCGGACGGATTTCCGAGGTGAGCGCGCGTTTTACCCTCGATGCGATGCCTGGCAAACAGATGGCGATCGACGCCGACCTCAACGCTGGCCTGATCGACCAGCCGCAGGCCAAGCTGCGCCGTCTTGAAGTGGCACAAGAGGCAGAGTTCTACGGCTCGATGGACGGTGCCAGTAAATTCGTTCGCGGTGACGCCATCGCCGGTCTGCTGATTTTGTTCATCAACCTGATCGGTGGTATGGCGGTCGGCATCTTCCAGCACGGCATGGGCTTTGGCGATGCGGGCAAGGTTTATGCGTTGCTGACCATTGGTGACGGATTGGTGGCGCAATTGCCTTCACTGTTGCTGTCGACGGCGGCGGCGATCATGGTGACCCGTGCTTCCGGTTCCGAAGACATGGGCAAGCAAATCAGCCGGCAAATGTTCGCCTCGCCCAAGGCCCTGGCGGTGGCGGCAGGGTTGATGGCGGTTATGGGGCTGGTGCCTGGCATGCCGCACGTTTCGTTCCTCAGCCTGGCTGCGGTGGCCGGTGGTATGGCTTATCTACTCTGGAAGAAGCAAAACGTTGTCAAGGTTCAGGCTCTGGAAGAGGTCAAGCGTCAGCAGGAGCTGCTGCCTTCACCGGCGCGTGCTCAGGAAACCAAGGAGTTGGGCTGGGATGACGTGACACCGATCGACATGATCGGTCTGGAAGTCGGCTATCGACTGATCCCGCTGGTGGACCGTAACCAGGGTGGTCAGTTGCTGGCGCGGATCAAGGGGGTGCGCAAGAAGCTCTCCCAGGATCTGGGCTTCCTGATGCCGACCGTGCACATCCGTGACAACCTCGATCTGGCGCCGAGTGCCTACCGCCTGACCCTGATGGGGGTGATCCTCGCCGAGGCGGAGATCTATCCGGATCGCGAACTGGCGATCAACCCTGGGCAGGTCTATGGCACGCTCAATGGCATCACCGCCAAAGATCCGGCCTTTGGTCTGGAGGCAGTCTGGATCGAAATCAGTCAGCGTCCTCAGGCGCAGTCTCTGGGTTACACCGTGGTCGACGCCAGTACGGTAGTGGCGACTCACCTCAATCAGATTTTGTACAAGCACTCCAGCGAGCTGATCGGCCACGAAGAAGTTCAGCAGCTCATGCAATTGCTGGCCAAAAGCTCGCCAAAACTGGCCGAGGAGCTGGTGCCGGGCGTTGTTTCGCTGTCGCAGCTGCTCAAAGTGCTGCAAGCATTGTTGGCCGAACAGGTTCCGGTTCGCGACATTCGCAGTATTGCCGAGGCCATCGCGAACAATGCGTCCAAGAGTCAAGATACTGCCGCTCTGGTGGCAGCCGTGCGGGTTGGCGTATCACGCGCTATCGTCCAAAGCATTGTAGGCACTGAGTCCGAGCTACCTGTGATCACCTTGGAACCAAGGTTGGAACAGATATTGCTCAATAGTCTGCAGAAGGCAGGACAAGGTCAGGAAGAGGGCGTTCTGCTGGAGCCAAGCATGGCTGAGAAGTTGCAGCGCTCGTTGATCGATGCGGCGCAACGTCAGGAAATGCAAGGTCAACCGGTGATTCTGTTGGTAGCAGGTCCGGTGCGCGCGATGCTCTCGCGGTTCGGACGTCTCGCAGTCCCGGGTTTGCACGTGTTGGCGTATCAGGAAATTCCTGACAACAAGCAAGTGACCATCGTTGCGACAGTAGGGCCCAACGGCTGAGGTAGTGGTTTATGCAAGTTAAGCGTTTTTTCGCCGCCGATATGCGTCAGGCCATGAAACTGGTTCGCGATGAGCTGGGCGCTGATGCCGCCATTATCGGCAATCGCCGGATCGCCGGTGGTGTCGAGCTGACTGCAGCCCTGGATTACAAACTGTCCGCGCTGGCGCCTCGTGTACCGAACATCGAGCTCGAAGACGAGTTGCGTAAAACCCAGTCGCGAATCGTCACGGCTCAGGCTGAACTGAGCCTGCGCGGTGACGGCGATTCAACCACCAATCGTCAGTTGTTCGCCGGTTTGCCGCTGACCGCCGCCGAACCGTTGATCGAGCCGACCTTCGCTGAGCCCCGTCGTCCAGCACCGGCACCCGCTGCTTCGCCTTCCGTGGATCAGCGCGTGTTTGACTCGATGCGATTCGAGCTCAGCGGTCTGCGTGAGCTGCTGGAAGTGCAGTTGGGCTCGCTGGCCTGGAACCAGTTGCAAGGCAGCCGGCCACAGCAGGCCAATCTTTGGCGTCGCCTGCAACGTATCGGTTTGTCCGGTCCGCTGTCGCGCGACCTGCTGGCACTGATTACTGAAATTGAAGAGCCACGTCAGGCCTGGCGCATGCTGTTGGCGCACCTGGCGCGGATGATCGCGACCCCCGAGATCGAGCCGCTGGAAGAGGGCGGGGTGATTGCCATGGTCGGTCCTGCCGGCATGGGCAAGACCACCACGCTGGCCAAGCTGGCGGCGCGTTATGTGCTCAAGTACGGCGCGCAGAACATCGCGCTGGTGAGCATGGACAGCTACCGTATCGGGGCCCAGGAACAGCTCAAGACCCTGGGGCGTATCCTCAATGTCTCCGTGACCCACGTCGACCCGGGCCAGTCCCTGGCGCAGGCGCTCGATCCGCTGTTGCGCAAGCGCGTCGTGTTGATCGATACCGCCGGCCTTCAGGCCAGCGACCCGGCGTTGCGCATGCAGCTGGAAAGCCTGGCCGGTCGCGGGATCAAGTCAAAGAATTATCTGGTGTTGGCAACAACCAGCCAGAAGCAGGTACTAACCGCCGCTTATCACAGTTACAAACGCTGCGGGCTGGCCGGGTGCATCCTGACTAAACTGGATGAAACGGCAAGCCTGGGCGAAGTGTTGAGTCTGGCGATCAGTCACGAGTTACCCGTTGCTTATCTGACCGATGGGCCGCGGATTCCGGATGATCTGCATTTACCACGCCGCCATCAATTGGTCAGTCGCGCCGTGAGTGTGCAGATGCAGGAAGAACCCAGCGAAGAAGCCATGGCTGATATGTTCGCTGACCTCTACCACAGCCCGACCAAGCGGGTCGGCTAAGGTAATAACGAATAGATTGCAGTGAATCTACATCGATGGTCTGCCATGCATTGTTTCAGTGGTGAACGCGCAGCCAGTTATGTGGCCTCCGTCTAAGTAAGACAAGGTATAGAAAGAACATGGGCAGCATGCATCCCGTACAGGTGATTGCGGTGACCGGCGGCAAAGGTGGCGTCGGGAAGACTAACGTGTCAGTGAACTTGTCCCTGGCTCTAGCTGAGCTCGGCCGGCGCGTCATGCTGCTGGATGCCGATCTGGGGCTGGCGAACGTCGACGTTCTGTTGGGACTGACACCCAAACGCACTCTGGCCGATGTGGTCGAGGGGCGTTGTGAGTTGCGCGATGTACTGCTTCAGGGGCCAGGCGGCATTCGCATCGTCCCGGCAGCATCCGGTACGCAGAGCATGGTGCATCTGAGCCCGGCCCAACATGCCGGTCTGATCCAGGCCTTTAGCGATATCGGCGACAACCTCGACGTGCTGGTGATCGACACCGCCGCCGGTATTGGTGATTCGGTTGTCAGTTTTGTTCGCGCGGCCCAGGAAGTGCTGCTGGTGGTCTGCGACGAGCCGACCTCGATCACCGATGCCTATGCCCTGATCAAATTGCTCAATCGTGACCATGGCATGAACCGCTTCCGTGTGCTCGCCAACATGGCGCAGAGCCCGCAGGAAGGTCGCAATCTGTTCGCCAAGTTGACCAAGGTCACGGATCGCTTCCTGGACGTGGCCTTGCAGTACGTCGGTGCGGTTCCCTACGACGAGTGTGTGCGCAAGGCTGTGCAAAAGCAGCGTGCGGTCTATGAGGCCTTCCCTCGTTCGAAGTGCGCCCTGGCGTTCAAAGCCATTGCTCAGAAAGTCGATACCTGGCCGCTGCCTGCCAATCCACGCGGGCATCTGGAATTCTTCGTCGAGCGGCTGGTGCATCAAACGGCAGGGCCGGTGCTATGAGCGCCAGCGGGTACAACCTCTACAAGGCGTCGGCACGTGACAGCCAGTACGAGCTGATCGAGCGCTATGCGCCACTGGTCAAGCGTATTGCCTACCACTTGCTGGCACGCCTGCCAGCCAGTGTTCAGGTCGAGGATCTGATCCAGGCCGGGATGATCGGCTTGCTGGAAGTGTCGACCAAATACGACGCCAGCAAGGGCGCGAGTTTCGAGACTTATGCGGGGATCCGCATTCGTGGCGCGATGCTCGATGAAGTGCGTAAAGGTGACTGGGCTCCACGTTCGGTACACCGCAATACCCGGATGGTCAGTGACGCAATCCGCTCAATTGAAGCTAAAACCGGACGTGACGCTAAAGATCACGAGGTTGCGGCCGAACTCCAATTGAGTCTCGATGATTATTACGGGATTTTGAACGACACCTTGGGTAGTCGGTTGTTCAGCTTCGACGATCTGTTGCAGGACGGCGAGCATGAAGGGCTGCACGAGGATGGCGCGAGTGCTCATCTCGAGCCGTCGCGTGATCTGGAAGATGAACGCTTCCAGGCTGCGTTGGCGGACGCGATTGCCAATTTGCCGGAGCGTGAGCGACTGGTGTTGGCGCTGTACTACGACGAAGAGCTGAACCTCAAGGAAATCGGTGAGGTCCTGGGAGTCAGCGAATCGCGGGTCAGCCAGTTACACAGCCAGTGCGCGGCCCGTTTACGGGGGCGTTTGGGGGAGTGGCGAGCGCGCTGACAGGCAGTGTGGGGACACTGCGAACGAGGCTGGTATGGCGTAGCCGCACCGGTCACGGCCCGTTGTGCTCCATGCAACCGTTGAGTGTTACGCCGAATTGATTGAATGGCGCGTTCAGGTGCTGGGCGCGTTTTAAGACTGCTTGGAGGTCGAATTGGACAAGAACATGAAAATCCTCATCGTTGATGACTTCTCAACGATGCGGCGGATCATAAAAAACCTGTTGCGTGACCTTGGGTTCACCAACACGGTCGAGGCGGATGATGGTACTACCGCGATTCCGGTCCTCAACAGCGGGAGCATCGACTTTCTGGTAACGGACTGGAACATGCCCGGCATGACCGGTATCGACTTGCTGCGCCACGTGCGTGCCGATGAAAAGCTCAAGCACCTGCCGGTGTTGATGGTGACGGCCGAAGCCAAGCGCGAGCAAATCATCGAAGCCGCTCAGGCCGGCGTGAACGGCTATGTGGTCAAACCATTCACGGCTCAGGCGCTGAAAGAGAAGATCGAAAAAATCTTCGAACGCATCGGTTGATATGCGGAGCCAGTCCGCCACGGGGGAGCTATGGAGCATAACGAATCTTCACTGGGCGATTTTGAATCGACCCTGAAAAAACATGCCAGCGAACTGGTCGAAAGCCTTGAAAAAGGTAAATTCGGCGACGCCGTGCAACTGATCCATGAGCTCAACCAGACCCGTGATCGCGGCCTGTACCAAGAGGTAGGCAAGCTCACCCGCGAGCTGCATAGCGCAATTGTCAATTTTCATATTGACCCGCACATGCCGCAAGCCGAGGAGGTTTCACAGATCACGGATGCCACTGAGCGCCTGTCCTATGTGGTCAGGCTGACCGAGGCTGCGGCCAACCGCACCATGGACCTGGTCGAGAACAGCACCCCGTTGGTCAATGGCCTGAGCACCGAGGCTCAGGCCTTGAGCGTGGACTGGGGGCGGTTCATGCGTCGTGAAGTCGGTGCCGAGGAGTTCCGTGAACTGGCCCGGCGGGTAGACGGTTTCCTGACGCGTAGCGAGCAACAGACTCGTGTCGTGTCGAGCAATCTCAACGACATCCTGCTGGCTCAGGATTACCAGGACCTCACAGGCCAGGTGATCAAGCGCGTGACCCAATTGGTCACGGAAGTCGAAAGCAATCTGCTCAAACTCGTGTTGATGGCCAGTCACGTCGACCGGTTTGCGGGCATTGAACATGACCGCGAATCGATCCTCGCGGAAAAAGATCCGGAAAAACATCTGTCTCAGGGTGAAGGTCCGCAGATTCATGCCGATAAACGTGAAGACGTTATGTCCGGTCAGGACGATGTAGACGATTTGCTTTCCAGCCTTGGATTTTAGGCCGACTTATCAGGAGCACCCATACACATGAGCTTCGGCGCCGATGAAGAGATCCTTCAGGATTTCCTGGTTGAGGCCGGCGAGATTCTTGAGCAACTGTCCGAACAACTGGTTGAGCTTGAAAGCCGACCAGATGATGCGGACTTGCTCAACGCAATTTTTCGCGGTTTTCACACTGTAAAAGGGGGCGCCGGCTTCCTCCAGCTCAACGAGCTGGTGGAGTGCTGTCACATCGCCGAGAACGTCTTCGACATCCTGCGCAAGGGTGAGCGTCGGGTCGACTCGGAATTGATGGACGTGGTTCTGGAAGCGCTGGATGCCGTGAACGGTATGTTCACCCAAGTCCGCGAGCGCACCGCGATCACCGCTGCAACACCTGAATTATTGGCAGCGTTGGCGCGGCTGGCCGAGCCTGCCGCTGCCGATGTTGCACCGGCGGTTGAAGTGAGCGCCGAACCTGTCGTCGAGAGCGAATCGGGCGACATCACCGACAATGAGTTCGAACAGCTGCTCGATTCGCTCAATGCGGTCAAAGCCCAGGCAGAAACGCCTGCGGTGGTTCAGCTGGCTCCAGCGGCTCCAGGCAGCGATGAAATCACCGATGCCGAGTTCGAGTCGTTGCTCGATCAGTTGCACGGCAAGGGCCAGTTCGCCGTTGACGCCGTCACGGCACAAGCTGAGCCTGCTGCGCCAAAGGGCGAAGCGGCCAGCAACGAGATTACCGACGACGAATTCGAAGCATTGCTCGATCAGTTGCACGGCAAAGGTACATTCGCGGTAGATGCACTGGATGCGGCGATCGCTTCGGTGCCAGCTGCTGCCCTGCCAAGTGCTCTGGCGGCTGGCAGTGATCTGATTTCCGATCATGAGTTCGAGTCGTTGCTTGACGAGTTGCACGGCAAAGGCAAGTTCACTGAAGTACCTGCTGCTGCGACTGCGGTAGTGGCGGCGCCTGTTGCCAAAGCGGTTGCACAGCTGGTCACAAAAGCACCTGAAGCCAGGGCCCAAGCGCCAGAGCCGGCGGCTCCTGCACCGGCTGCGGCCAGAGCGCCTGCGGCTGCGTCATCGGAAAAACCGGCCAGTGAAGCCGAGACCACCGTGCGGGTCGATACCGCGCGGCTGGACGAGATCATGAACATGGTCGGCGAATTGGTGCTGGTCCGTAACCGCTTGGTCCGTCTGGGCCTCAATAGCGGCGATGAAGCCATGTCCAAAGCCGTGTCGAACCTCGACGTGGTGACGGCCGATCTGCAAACCGCGGTGATGAAAACCCGGATGCAGCCGATCAAGAAAGTCTTCGGTCGCTTCCCGCGACTGGTACGCGATCTGGCTCGCCAGTTGAAGAAAGAGATCAACCTGGAGCTGGTCGGCGAAGAAACCGACCTCGACAAGAACCTCGTCGAGGCCCTGGCCGACCCGTTGGTCCACTTGGTGCGCAACGCGGTCGACCACGGTATCGAGTCCCCGGAAGAACGCGAAGCATCGGGCAAGTCCCGTGGCGGCAAGGTGATTCTGGCGGCCGAGCAAGAAGGCGACCATATCCTGCTGTCGATCTCCGATGACGGCAAGGGCATGGACCCGAGTGTCCTGCGTTCCATTGCGGTGAAACGCGGTGTGATGGACAAGGATGCCGCTGATCGTCTGAGCGACACCGAATGCTACAACCTGATTTTTGCACCAGGTTTCTCGACCAAAACCGAGATTTCCGACGTGTCGGGTCGTGGTGTGGGCATGGACGTGGTGAAAACCAAGATTTCCCAGCTCAACGGTTCGATCAACATCTACTCGACCAAGGGCCAGGGCTCGAAGATCGTCATCAAGGTCCCGTTGACCCTGGCGATCATGCCGACGCTGATGGTCATGCTCGGCAACCAGGCCTTTGCTTTCCCGCTGGTCAACGTCAACGAGATTTTCCATCTCGACCTGTCGCGCACCAACGTGGTCGATGGCCAGGAAGTGGTGATCGTGCGCGACAAAGCGCTGCCTCTGTTCTATCTCAAGCGCTGGCTGGTCGCTTCCGCCGCTCACGAAGAGCAGCGTGAAGGCCATGTGGTGATCCTTTCAGTGGGCACCCAGCGGATCGGCTTTGTCGTCGATCAACTGGTCGGTCAGGAAGAGGTGGTCATCAAGCCATTGGGCAAGATGCTTCAGGGAACCCCGGGCATGTCCGGCGCCACCATCACCGGTGACGGCCGCATTGCGCTGATTCTCGATGTTCCGAGCATGCTCAAGCGTTACGCCGCACGGCGTATTTGATTCTGATGGAGCGGGGCGACTGAGCCTCGCTCCGTCTAACGGAGTGTTTATGGCAGTCAAAGTCCTGGTGGTGGACGATTCGGGGTTTTTCCGCCGCCGCGTCTCGGAAATTCTTTCAGCGGATCCGAGCATCCAGGTCGTCGGTACGGCGACCAACGGCAAAGAAGCGATCGATCAGGCGCTGGCCCTCAAGCCAGACGTGATCACCATGGACTACGAGATGCCGATGATGGATGGCATCACGGCGGTGCGGCACATCATGCAGCGCTGCCCGACTCCGGTATTGATGTTCTCCTCGCTGACCCATGAAGGCGCCCGGGTAACCCTCGACGCTCTGGATGCCGGTGCGGTGGACTTCCTGCCGAAGAATTTCGAAGACATCTCGCGTAATCCCGAGAAGGTCAAGCAACTGCTGTGCGAGAAGGTTCACAGCATTTCGCGCAGTAACCGTCGTTTCAGTGCCTACAGCGAACTCGCCTCGCAACCGGCCGCTGCGCCCGTGCCTGCACCGTCGCCCTCTGTCAGCACTTTCGGCAGCAGCGCGCCTGTACGTCCCGCACCCGCGCCGATGCCTGCCCGTGTTCCTGCGGCCAGCCCGAGCTCGCCCGCACCGAAACGCAAATCCTACAAACTGGTCGCCATCGGTACGTCTACGGGCGGCCCGGTAGCGTTGCAGCGGGTGCTGACTCAGCTGCCAGCAAATTTCCCGGCGCCGATCGTGCTGATCCAGCACATGCCAGCGGCCTTCACCAAGGCGTTTGCCGAGCGCCTGGACAAGCTGTGCCGCATCACTGTCAAGGAAGCGGAGGACGGCGATATTCTGCGTCCAGGCCTTGCTTTGCTGGCACCCGGTGGCAAGCAAATGATGATCGATGGCCGTGGCGCGGTGAAAATCCTTCCGGGCGACGAGCGTCTGAACTACAAGCCGAGCGTGGACATCACCTTTGGTTCGGCAGCCAAATCCTACGGTGACAAAGTTCTGGCGGTGGTGCTCACCGGCATGGGTGCCGATGGTCGCGAAGGCGCGCGTCTGCTCAAGCAGGGTGGCAGCGCCATCTGGGCCCAGGATGAAGCCAGCTGCGTGATCTATGGCATGCCGATGGCCATTGTCAAAGCCGATCTGGCGGATGCTGTGTACGGCCTGGACGATATAGGCAAACATCTGGTCGAGGCTTGCCTCTGATGGATGTTTTAAGCCTTATCGGGATCATCATGGCGTTTGTCGCCATCATTGGTGGCAATTACCTGGAAGGTGGTCATCTCACCGCACTGGCCAATGGCCCGGCGGCGCTGATTGTGTTGGGCGGCACCGTCGGCGCTGCGTTGTTGCAGTCGCCAATGAGCGCCTTCAAACGCGCCATGCAGATCTTTATCTGGATTTTGTTTCCGCCTCGTGTCGATCTGCCCGGTGGCATCGATCGGGTGGTGAACTGGAGCCTGATCGCCCGCAAGGAAGGTTTGCTGGGTCTTGAAGGCGTGGCTGATACCGAGCCCGACAGCTACTCGCGCAAAGGCTTGCAGTTGTTGGTCGATGGCGCCGAACCGGAAGCGATCCGCAGCATCCTCGAGGTGGACTTCTACACCCAGGAAAGCCGTGACACCGACGCTGCCAAGGTTTTTGAAAGCATGGGCGGTTATGCGCCAACCATCGGCATCATCGGTGCTGTCATGGGCCTGATCCATGTCATGGGCAATCTGGGCGACCCTTCGCAACTGGGCAGCGGGATCGCCGTGGCGTTCGTTGCGACCATCTACGGTGTGGCCAGCGCCAACCTGGTATTGCTGCCGATTGCCAGCAAGCTCAAGTCCATCGCGTTGCGCCAGTCGCGTTATCGCGAAATGCTGCTCGAAGGAATCCTGTCGATAGCCGAAGGTGAGAACCCTCGTTCAATTGAGTTGAAGCTTCAGGGCTTCATGGACTAATGGAGTAGCCCATGGCACGTCGTCGCCAACCTGAAGAGCACGTCAACCACGAACGTTGGTTGGTGTCCTATGCCGACTTCATTACGCTGCTGTTTGCTTTCTTCGTGGTGATGTATTCGATTTCGTCGATCAACGAAGGCAAATACAAAGAGATTTCCCAGGCCCTGATCGGCGTGTTCAACGACTCGCAACGCACCCTCAAGCCGATTCCCATCGGTGACGAGCGGCCCAGGACGGTCACGCCGGCCAAGCCGTTGGTCAAGGACAGCGAGCAGATTGACGCGGGCATTGCTCAGGCGAGCAACGACCCACTGAAGTCCATTGCCGATGACATCAGCGCCGCGTTCGGTGACTTGATCAGCTCCAATCAAATGACCATCCGCGGCAACGAGTTGTGGGTCGAAATCGAATTGAATTCCAGCCTGCTGTTCGGCAGCGGTGACGCCATGCCCAGCGATGTCGCGTTCAATATCATCGATAAGGTGGCGAAAATTCTGAAGCCCTTCGACAACCCGATTCACGTTGAAGGTTTCACCGATGATCAGCCGATCCGCACTTCGCAATACCCGACTAACTGGGAGCTGTCGTCAGCTCGCTCCGCCAGCATTGTGCGCATGCTTGCCATGGAAGGAGTGAATCCGGGCCGTCTGGCTTCGGTCGGTTATGGTGAATTTCAGCCGGTGGCCAATAACGCGACCTCCGAAGGCCGTGCGCGCAATCGCCGCGTGGTGCTGGTGGTGTCGCGCAACCTCGATGTGCGCCGCAGTCTGACGGGCACCGGCACGGCAAATGCCAAACCCGATGCCGCATTGAAGCGTGCTGGCACACAAACTGCACCCTCGTCCGTAAAGTCGACGAGACGAGAGAGTGCCGTCAATTCTCCGTCGCCCGCCCTATAACTTAGCGCTATTTCTCGGTTGAGCCTGTTCGACCGGGAGGAACAATCTGAATGAGAGTCTGGGCAGTTGCCAATCAAAAGGGTGGTGTCGGTAAAACCACCACCTCCATCGCTCTAGCCGGTTTGCTGGCTGAGGCGGGCAAGCGCGTGGTCGTGGTTGATCTCGACCCCCACGGCTCCATGACCAGCTACTTCGGCTATGACCCCGACAGCCTGGAACACAGTAGCTACGACCTGTTCCTGCACAAGGGTAGCGTGCCGGCGGGGTTGCCCGGTCAACTGCTGCTGCCCACCAGTGACGAACGCATTTCCCTGCTGCCTTCGAGCACCGCGCTGGCGACCCTTGAGCGTCAGTCACCAGGGCAGAGCGGTCTGGGTCTGGTGATCGCCAAGAGCCTCGCGCAGTTGTGGCAGGATTTTGATTACGCGGTGATCGACAGCCCTCCGTTGCTCGGCGTGCTGATGGTCAATGCCTTGGCGGCCAGCCAGCAGTTGGTGATCCCGGTACAGACTGAACACCTGGCGGTCAAAGGCCTCGAGCGCATGGTCAACACCCTGGCGATGATCAATCGTTCGCGCAAACAGGCGTTACCATTTTGCATCGTGCCAACCCTGTTCGATCGCCGAACCCAGGCGTCCATGGGGACATTGCGGGTACTGCGCGACATGTATCCCGAGGACATCTGGCAAGGCTACATTCCGGTCGATACCCGTTTGCGCGATGCCAGCCGGGCAGGGCTGACGCCTTCTCGGTTCGACGGCAAAAGTCGTGGGGTTCTGGCCTATCGGTCATTGCTCAAGCACCTGCTTTCCCTGCAACTCGTCCCACAGGTGGCCTGAGATGACGCTTCTTTCTGCGGGGAGTGTTCCAATGAACAGTCCGGTAAAAATCACTACTCGCCCGCAATTGGCGCTGCAGTCTTATCTGGACGCGTTGTTGCAGGACGCGACCGAGGAGCTTGAGCTCGAAGCGTTGACTGAGGTCATAGCGCCGCAAGACACGCTGGATGAGTTTCAAGCCGCCGTGCTGGAAGAGCAGGCCCGTGATGCGCAACAGCGAGGCATGGCCGTTCCGGCTGTAGCTGCCGCCGTGCGGGTGCAGGCGCCGATGCCGATTGCCGTGCCGGTGCTGGAAGCGCCTGCGCCGATTCTCGCGCCGGTTTCACTGGTCGCACCAATGCTGCAAGCGTTGGTCGAGCCGGTGGCCGAAGTCCATCTGCCGCCGAGCAACACACCGCCACCTGTGGAAAGCGATGGTCGCCCGTCGTGGGCAGCCGAGCCGTTCGAATGCCTGCTGTTCGATGTGGCCGGTCTGACGCTCGCAGTGCCGCTGGTGTGCCTGGGTTCCATCTATTCCCTGGCCGGTCACGAGTTGACGCCGCTGTTCGGTCAGCCGGAATGGTTCCTCGGGATTCTGCCGAGCCAGGCTGGCAATCTGAAAGTGCTGGATACCGCTCGCTGGGTCATGCCGGATCGTTACCGCGATGATTTCCGCCAGGGCCTGCAATACGTGATCTCGGTTCAGGGCTATGAATGGGGGCTGGCGGTGCATCAGGTCAGCCGTTCCTTGCGCCTGGACCCGAACGAAATCAAATGGCGTAGCCATCGTGGTCAGCGGCCATGGCTGGCCGGCACGGTAATCGAGCATATGTGCGCGTTGCTGGATGTCTCGGAGCTGGCGGAGCTGATCGCCAGTGGCGGTGCCAAACACATGAACGGCCGCAAGCCGATCCACAAACCTACATAACAAGCACCTGGCCGCATACAAGATGCGGTCGGCCAGAACATACACCGCACAGGCGGTTTTTCGAGGGGTCAGGGTATGAATGATAAGGCGTCGTCTGCAAAAGGTTCCGAAGATCCGATCCTGCAATGGGTAACCTTCAAGCTGGACAATGAAACCTACGGCATCAACGTTATGCGCGTTCAGGAAGTCCTGCGTTACACCGAAATCGCCCCTGTGCCGGGTGCGCCAAGCTACGTGCTGGGCATCATCAACCTGCGCGGCAATGTGGTCACCGTGATCGACACCCGCCAGCGCTTTGGTCTGATGAACGCCGAGATCAGCGACAACACCCGTATCGTGATCATCGAAGCCGACAAACAAGTCGTCGGGATCATGGTCGACAGCGTGGCGGAAGTGGTTTACCTGCGTCAGTCCGAGATCGAAACCGCGCCAAACGTCGGTAACGAAGAGTCGGCCAAGTTCATTCAGGGCGTGTGCAACAAGAACAACGAGTTGCTGATCCTGGTCGAGCTGGACAAGATGATGAGCGAAGAAGAGTGGTCGGAACTGGAGAGTATCTGATTGATTCTCGAGGTTGCTGTGATTGTGCTGGGGCTCCTCTGGGTAGGGACCCTGGCAATTTTCCTGGCTTACACCCGTAAACAGCGGCAGCAGGCCATCCTCAAGGCTCAGGGTGATGCGTTGCGTGATCAGCGCATCAAGGATCTGGCAAAGCGCGTTGACGATTACCAGAACGGTAGCGTGCGCATGGGCGAGGACTTGCACAAACTGCGCGCGGTGGTCAGGCCGTTGCCGGACAAACTGACCCAACTGGAGCAGCGCGATCCGACCAGCCTGTCATTTGCCCAGGCTGCACGCCTGGTCGGAATGGGCGCCAGCGTCGACGAATTGACCCAATCCTGCGGATTGACCCAGGCCGAAGCCGAGTTGATGAGCAAGTTGCATAAGGGTTAAAAAAGTGACGCGGTCAACGTAGCAGCTGCCGAAGGCTGCGTTCGGCCGCGGAGCGGTCGCAATCCGGCCGCCTCGGTTATCCTGATATACCGCAAGCAGTGAATTTACGACTGCTGCGCAGCCGAACGCAGGCTTCGCCAGCTGCTACGGGGCCTGCGTTCATCTTGCTGATCAATAATCCTCCCCGCGATCTGTCACATCCCGCTCCACCCTCTGCGCCTGCGGGTCATGGCCTTCGGGGAACTTGCCTTTCAGGTTCCAGGCAAAGGCGATGATCTCGGCGATGGTCCGGTACAACGCCTCCGGGATGCTGTCACCCAGTTCCATTCTTGCCAATAGTCTTACAAGCTCGGCGTTTTCGTAGATCGGCACTTCATAGTCGCGGGCGATTTTCAGGATCGCTTCGGCCAGTTCGTCGTCGCCCTTGGCGGTGAGGGTCGGGGCCTGGTGGCCATCGTATTTGAGGGCGATGGCCTGGCGGGGTGGGGTGGAGTTTTTCATGCGGTTTCGTCGACCCAGCGTTGTTCGAGACGGGTTTGATTGCCTTGGGGCGCAGTGCCGAGGTGGCAATTCAGGTCGCCTACATTGAGCCCCGACGCCAATAACCGGGCGCGCAAACTGCCCAAATGACTCTCGATCAGGCTGGCGGTGTAGGGGCGTTCGGCCCAGAGCTGGCTGGAGAGCTTTCCCGAAACCAGCTGCGCCTGAACCTGCAGCGGCCCGAGGGGCTCCATGTCGAAGGCCAGCTCAACTCGCCACAACCGCTGTTTTGGCTCGCGCTCGGCGGGTTTTTCGTTGTGTTCCTTTGTCGATGCGTCTTCGCGCTGGAACTTGACCTGCAGCGGCACAATGTCTTGCTGGTTGCGCATGGGGATTTCCAGCTGCCAAGTGGTTTGTAGATTGCCATTGGCGGTGATACCCGTCTGCTCCAGGCTCGACAGTTGATGGCTTTGCAGGCGCGAAACGGCCGCAGCGGCTAAACGCAGCAAGTGTTCCAGGTCGCCTTCGCCCTCCAGGCTTTGCAGTAAGCGTGAGGGTAGAGGGAAGCTGGTTGGCTGGGGTTTGGCGCTGACCTGACCGAGGGTGCCGAGGGCGCTGCGTACAAAACCTGGAAGCACCTGAGCCAGGGTATTGGCGGCGATGATCGCGTTGAAACTGGTGTTGCCCGGCAGGTCGGGGGTGATTTGCGCAATCAATCGCAGCAGATTGCCTTTCATGTCCGGTGTCAGCGACGGGTTCTGACCGGCGAGTAATTTCGCTTCAAGGAACAGACCGCTGTTGACCAGTGCCTGGGCCAGTCCTTTTGGCGTGCTCAGTTGCTGAGCGTCCGGCAACCCGGCCAGCAACTGGTCGATCGCGGCGCGCAAGTCGGCCGATGTCGCGTCGGACGGCACCTGGTTTTGCAGCGCGTTGATCAGCCCGTCCAGCGAGCCCTGGCGGCTTTGTTGGGCGATCAATTGTTGCGCCACGGCCAGCTGTTCCTGGCGACTGCTCAGCGGCACGAAGCTGAGGGTTTGCGAATCCTGGACCATGGCACTGAGCAACGTGCCGATGCGCAACGGCTGTGGGCTGTCAATGCTCAAGGTGCTACCACTGAGCGCGGTGTTGAGCAAACTCACCAGCGAGCGATACACCGCCGGTTGGCCAGTGGCTTGCGGCATCAGTTGGGTGGTCAGTACCTTGCCTTGCAACAAGGTGCCGACCGGTAATTGTGAAGTGTCCAGGCGGGTGAGGGTGGCGACGTTAGAGGCGATGGCCTGCTGCACCGTGATCGCCAGATTGCCGGCCGACGGTTGGCTCACCGCCAGGCTGGTGCCTTGCGGCAGCGGCTGGTTGCTGGTGGCCTGAACCGTGGTCTGGCGACCGCTGTCGAGGGTGACCTTAAGCAGCAACTGAAAAGTCTGATCCGCTTGTTTGAGCGACAGCACTTCAGCCTTGGCGGTTTGCCCAGCGGCGATCAAGCCTTCCAGCGGTTGCGCAAGCGTGAGCAACTCACCACTCACCACGGCCGGGCGCATGACGCCGGGGCTTGGCTGCGGCAGCGGGAGGATGTTCATTTCGCCTGTCATCGGGTCGCAGCCTGTGGAAATTGCCCTCTTGAGGGCGGGGTACAGCATGTATAATGCCGCCCCGTTATCAGCGGAGTGCTAAAAACATCGCAAATGTTTGACGCAGCTCTCTAGTACAGGCCGCTAATACATCTATTCTGCATCACTATAACGGCCGTTCCACCGCCGACTTGAACCGTAAAGGCCCGCGATCTCTTGACCAGCCCTCTTCTAGAAGCCGTAGCGCTCGCCTGTGAGCGAGACTGGCGGATGCTCTTCGAAAACCTCGAATTTCGTCTGGCGGGCGGCGACATGTTGCAGATCAGCGGCCCCAACGGCAGCGGCAAGACCAGTCTGCTGCGCCTGCTCGCCGGGTTGATGCATCCGACCAGCGGCCAGGTGCTGCTCAATGGCCAGCCGTTGACCGCGCAGCGCAGCGAACTGGCGCGCAACCTGCTGTGGATCGGCCACGCTGCCGGGATCAAGGATTTGCTGACCCCGGAAGAAAACCTCAGCTGGCTCTGCGCCCTGCATCAGCCGGCCAGCCATGAGGCCATCCGGGAAGCGCTGGCAGCGGTGGGCTTGCGCGGTTTCGAGGATGTGCCGTGTCACACCTTGTCCGCAGGTCAGCAGCGCCGCGTGGCCCTGGCCCGGCTGTATCTGGACAGCCCACCGCTGTGGATCCTTGACGAACCCTTTACCGCCCTCGACAAACAAGGTGTGGCGCAGTTTGAAGAGCATCTGGCCGTTCACTGTGAAAAGGGCGGGATGGTGGTGTTGACCACTCACCACACCTTGAACCGCATGCCTGCCGGTTATCGTGACATCGATTTGGGGCGCTGGGCCGTATGAGTGTTTTCGGACTACTGGTCGCCCGTGAGGCGCGGTTGTTGTTTCGGCGTCCGGCGGAACTGGCCAACCCTCTGGTTTTCTTCGCAATCGTCATCGCATTGTTTCCGTTGGCGGTCGGTCCTGAGACTCAATTGTTGCAAACCTTGTCTCCGGGGCTGGTCTGGGTAGCGGCCTTATTGTCCGTCCTGCTCTCGCTGGACGGGCTTTTCCGCAGTGATTTCGAGGATGGATCACTGGAGCAGTGGGTCCTTTCGCCGCACCCTCTGCCTCTTCTGGTTTTGGCCAAGGCACTGGCACACTGGGCGTTTTCCGGCCTGGCACTGGTTTTGCTCGCACCGTTACTAGCCTTGATGCTCGGTTTGCCTACCGCCTGTCTGCCGGTGTTGCTGCTTTCCCTGTTGCTGGGTACACCGGTGTTGAGCCTGCTCGGTGCGGTGGGCGCGGCGCTGACGGTTGGGTTGAAGCGTGGTGGACTCCTGCTGGCGCTGTTGATTCTGCCGTTGTACATCCCGGTATTGATTCTCGGCAGTGGCGCCTTGCAGGCGGCATTGCAGGGCATGCCGGCGACCGGGTATCTGCTGTGGCTTGGTAGCCTGACTGCCTTGGCGATAACCCTGACACCCTTTGCAATAGCCGCTAGTCTGAAGATCAGCGTCGGCGAATAATGAGGTCTGGTCAGTTTTGATCAGTAAAGACCCTGGCGGCTCGTGATAGCGAGCAGCAACCGTGATGGAAACAGTAATGAACTGGACTTGGTTTCATAAGCTCGGCTCGCCCAAGTGGTTTTACGGCATCAGCGGCAAACTGCTGCCTTGGCTGAGTGTTGCGGCGTTGCTGCTGATTGGCGTCGGTGTGGTCTGGGGCCTGGCGTTCGCGCCGCCGGACTACCAGCAAGGCAACAGCTTTCGGATCATCTACATCCACGTCCCGGCCGCCATGCTGGCGCAGTCCTGCTATGTGATGCTGGCGGTGTGCGGCATTGTCGGACTGGTGTGGAAGATGAAACTGGCCGATGTCGCGCTGCAATGCGCAGCACCGATCGGTGCCTGGATGACCGCCGTGGCGCTGCTCACCGGGGCGATCTGGGGCAAGCCGACCTGGGGCTCGTGGTGGGTCTGGGATGCACGACTGACGTCCATGCTGATTCTGCTGTTCCTGTACTTGGGTCTCATTGCGCTGGGCAATGCCATCAGCAATCGTGACAGCGCGGCCAAGGCCTGTGCGGTGCTGGCAATCGTCGGTGTGATCAACATACCGATCATCAAATACTCGGTGCAATGGTGGAACACACTGCATCAAGGTGCGACATTCAGTCTCACTGAGAAACCGGCCATGCCCGCCGAAATGTGGCTGCCGCTGCTGCTGACGGCACTGGGTTTCTATTGTTTCTTCGGTGCGGTGCTGTTGTTGCGCATGCGCCTTGAAGTGCTCAAGCGTGAAGCCCGCAGCAGCTGGGTCAAGGATCAGGTGCTGAATACTCTGGAGGCTGCACGATGAATTTTGCATCCTTCGGTGATTTTCTCGCCATGGGTCATCACGGTTTATATGTCTGGTCAGCCTATGGCATCTGCTTTGCAGTGCTGGCCCTCAACGTCGCGGCGCCGGTCCTGGCCCGCAAACGTTATCTGCAACAAGAGGCGCGTCGTCTGCGCCGGGAGAACGGCAAGTGAATCCGCTGCGTAAAAAGCGTCTATTGATCATCCTCGCGATCCTGGTAGGGGTCGGAAGTGCCGTTGGCCTGGCCTTGAGCGCCTTGCAGCAGAACATCAATCTGTTCTATACCCCGACCCAGATCGTCAACGGCGAAGCGCCGCAAGACACCCGCATTCGTGCCGGCGGTATGGTCGAGAAGGGTTCGCTGCAACGCTCCGGGGATTCTCTGGACGTGAAATTCATCGTCACCGACTTCAATAAATCCGTCACCATCACGTATCGCGGCATCCTTCCGGATCTGTTCCGCGAAGGGCAGGGCATTGTCGCCCTCGGCAAGCTCAATGGTGATGGCGTGGTTGTGGCCGACGAAGTGCTGGCCAAGCACGACGAGAAGTACATGCCGCCGGAAGTGAGCAAGGCCCTGAAAGACAGCGGTCAGTCGGCGCCTTCACCAGCCAAAGAGGGTTAATCGATGACTTCCGCACTCTTTATTCCCGAGCTGGGCCACCTGGCAATGATCCTGGCCCTGTGCTTTGCCATCGTTCAGGCCATCGTGCCGTTGCTGGGTGCCTGGCGCGGTGATCGGCTGTGGATGGGCCTGGCTCAGCCGGCGGCCTGGGGGCAGTTTACCTTTCTGGTATTCGCTTTCGGCTGCCTGACCTACGCCTTCATGACCGATGACTTCTCTGTCGCCTATGTCGCCAGTAACTCCAACAGCACCTTGCCCTGGTACTACAAGTTCAGCGCCGTATGGGGTGCCCACGAAGGTTCGTTGCTGCTCTGGGCGCTGATCCTCGGTGGCTGGACCTTCGCAGTGTCGGTGTTCTCCCGGCAGTTACCGCAAGTGATGCTGGCGCGGGTGCTGGCAGTGATGGGCATGATCAGCACTGGCTTCCTGCTGTTCCTGATCCTCACCTCCAACCCGTTCGCGCGCATCCTGCCGCAGGTTCCTACCGACGGTCGCGACCTCAACCCGTTACTGCAAGACATTGGTTTGATCGTTCATCCGCCAATGCTCTACATGGGTTATGTCGGTTTCTCCGTGGCGTTCTCCTTTGCCATCGCTGCCTTGCTTGGCGGTCGTCTTGATGCGGCCTGGGCTCGCTGGTCGCGGCCATGGACCATCGTCGCCTGGGCCTTCCTCGGTGTTGGCATCACCCTCGGCTCCTGGTGGGCCTACTACGAACTCGGCTGGGGTGGCTGGTGGTTCTGGGACCCGGTGGAAAACGCTTCCTTCATGCCTTGGCTGGTCGGTACCGCGTTGATTCACTCGCTGGCCGTTACCGAAAAACGTGGCGTGTTCAAAAGCTGGACCGTGCTGTTGGCCATTGCCGCATTCTCCCTGAGCCTGCTGGGAACCTTCCTGGTGCGTTCCGGCGTGCTGACTTCGGTGCATTCCTTCGCCTCTGATCCTGCGCGCGGCGTGTTCATCCTGATCTTCTTGCTGTTCGTGGTCGGCGGTTCGCTGACGTTGTTCGCGTTGCGTGCACCGGTGGTCAAGAGCCATGTCGGCTTCAACCTGTGGTCGCGGGAAACCCTGCTACTGGGCAACAACCTGGTACTGGTCGTCGTCGCGTCAATGATTCTGCTCGGCACCCTGTACCCGCTGGTGCTCGATGCCCTGACCGGCGCCAAGTTGTCGGTCGGCCCGCCGTACTTCAATGCGCTGTTCATTCCGTTGATGGCGCTGCTGATGGTGGTGATGGCGGTCGGGATGCTGGTGCGCTGGAAGGACACCCCGGTCAAATGGCTGGGGAGCATGCTCACCCCGGTGCTGCTCGGCAGTGCCGCGCTGGCCGTGGTGGCCGGCATCGCATATGGCGACTTCAACTGGGCCGTGCTGGCCACCTTCATGCTCGCTGCCTGGGTGTTGTTGGCCGGTGTGCGAGACATCTTCGACAAAACCCGCCACAAAGGCCTGATCAAAGGTCTGCCAACCCTGACCCGTAGCTATTGGGGCATGCAGGTTGCGCACCTTGGGATCGCGGTCTGCGCCTTGGGCGTGGTGCTTTCCAGCCAGAACAGTGCTGAGCGTGATTTGCGTCTGGCGCCGGGCGAATCCATGGACCTGGCCGGTTACCATTTCATCTTCGAAGGCGCCAGGCACTTCGAAGGCCCGAACTTCACCTCCGACAAAGGCGCTATTCGTGTCATTCGCGACGGCAAGGAAGTCACCGTGCTGCACCCGGAAAAACGTCTCTACACTGTGCAGAACTCGATGATGACCGAAGCCGGGATCGACGCCGGTTTCACTCGTGACCTGTACGTTGCCCTGGGCGAACCTCTGGGCGATGGCGCCTGGGCGGTCCGGGTGCACGTCAAACCGTTCGTGCGCTGGATCTGGTTCGGTGGCTTGCTCACTGGTCTTGGTGGCTTGCTGGCGGCGCTGGATCGACGTTATCGGGTCAAGGTGAAAAGCCGTGTGCGGGAAGCACTGGGCATGTCGGGAGCCACTGCATGAAGCGTTGGATAATGTTGTTGCCGCTGGTGTTGTTTCTGGTGGTGGCTGTGTTCCTCTACCGAGGGCTGTACCTGGACCCGGCCGAGCTGCCGTCGGCGATGATTGGCAAGCCATTCCCGACGTTCTCGTTGCGGTCTGTGCAAGACAGCAAGACCCTGACCCGGGCCGATCTAATCGGCAAACCGGCGTTGGTCAACGTCTGGGCCACCTGGTGCGTTTCCTGCCGGGTCGAACACCCGGTGCTGAACAAACTGGCCCAACAGGGCGTGCTGATCTACGGCATCAACTACAAGGACGACAATGCCGCGGCATTGAAGTGGTTGAGCGAGTTTCACAACCCGTATCAGTTGGATATCCATGACGGGGAGGGCTCACTGGGCCTGAACCTCGGTGTGTATGGCGCGCCGGAAACCTTCTTCGTCGACAGCAAAGGCATCATCCGCGACAAGTACGTGGGGGTGATCGACGAAGCGGTCTGGCGTGAAAAACTGGCCGCCAAATATCAGGCGCTGGTCGATGAGGCCAAGCCATGAAGCGCTGGATAGCCGCGGCCGTTCTCGGCCTGAGCATCGTAGGTGTGGCTCACGCCGCGATCGACACTTACGAGTTCGCCAATGACGGCGACCGCGAGCGTTTTCGTGAGCTGACCAAAGAGCTGCGTTGCCCCAAGTGCCAGAATCAGGACATCGCTGATTCCAACGCACCGATTGCCGCTGATTTGCGCAAAGAGATTTTCCGCATGCTCGGCGAGGGCAAAGACAATCAGCAGATCATCGACTTCATGGTCGATCGCTACGGCGATTTCGTGCGCTACAAACCGGCCCTGACCTCGAAAACCGCGTTGCTCTGGTTCGGTCCGGCGGGGCTGTTGCTCGGTGGTGTGGTGATCATTGGCGTGATCATCCGCCGGCGTCGCGTACAGCGCACTGATGCCCCGTATACGCTTTCCTTTGATGAGCGCAAGCGCCTCGATCAACTTTTGGATAACGATAAGAATGATTGATTTCTGGCTCGCTGCAGGTCTGCTCTTGTCAGTTGCCCTGAGTTTTCTGCTGATCCCTGTTTTACGCGGCCGCCGTGCCCAGCGTGAAGAGGATCGTACCGCGCTGAACGTTGTGCTTTACCAGGAGCGCGTGGCTGAGTTGCAAACTCAGCAGGAAGAGGGCGTACTCACTCCAGTGCAAATGGACACCGGCCGCGCGGAAGCGGTCCGTGAACTGCTGAACGACACCGAAGGCGCCGACACCGCGCGGGTTTCGCGTTTGGGCAAGCCGCTGCCGTTGCTGGCGGCGATACTGGTGCCGGTGTTGGGCCTTGGTCTGTACCTGCATTTCGGTGCCAGCGACAAGGTCGAACTGACCCGCGAATTCGCCCAGGCGCCGCAATCAATGGAAGAGATGACCCGCCGTCTTGAGCGTGCCGTCGCCGCGCAGCCGGACTCGGCTGAAGGCCTGTACTTCCTCGGTCGAACCTACATGGCCCAGGATCGCCCGGCGGATGCGGCGAAGATCTTCGAGCGCACCGTGGCGTTGGCCGGTCCTCAGCCGGAACTGCTCGGCCAATGGGCTCAGGCGCAGTACTTTGCCGATAACAGAAAATGGTCGGACAAGGTTCAGGCGCTGACTGACAAAGCGCTGAAGGCTGACCCGAAAGAAGTCACCAGCCTTGGCCTGCTGGGCATCGCCGCCTTTGAAGGCGAGCGTTATCAGGACGCCATCGACTACTGGAATCGTTTGCTGGCGCAACTGCCGCCAGATGATAACTCCCGTACTGCGCTGCAAGGCGGGATCGCCCGGGCCAGTGAAAAACTGCAGGCCAGTGGTGGCAAAGTCGCTCAAGCCCCGGCGGTTGTGGCGAAGGTTGCGGCACTGCTCAAGGTTCGTGTCGATCTGGCGGCGGATCTGAAAGCCAAGGTCCAGCCGGGCGACAGTGTATTCATCTTCGCCCGCGCCACCTCCGGCCCACCTGCGCCATTGGCCGCCAAGCGTCTGACCGTTGCTGATTTGCCTGCGACCGTCGAGTTGGGGGATGCCGACGCGATGATGCCGCAGTTGAAACTGTCGAACTTCCCTGAAGTCCAACTGGTTGCGCGCATCTCCCGCGCCGGCCAACCGACTGCCGGCGAATGGATCGGTCGCAGCCAGCCCTTGGCCAGCAGCACCACAGCGTCGCAACAACTGACCATCGACAGCCCGGATAAATAACAGAGAAGTCGCTTATGACCACCATCGCTCGTATCACTCTGCTCAGTCTGGTCCTGGGATTAAGCGCATGTGCGGTCCAGCAGCCGACCACCTTGCCACCCATCCCGCCTTCGGGGCCGGGCACTCAGCCGGTTCCAGCAAAAAAGCCCGGTACGCCGACGACACCCTCGAAACCCGCCAAGTCGCTGCCACGCACGTCCGCCAGCTTCGCCCCACCACCGGGCGGTAATAGCCATTGGGATGCGCGATTGGGTGTCTACGTCCTCGACGATCAGACCAACACCTTCTACCGCCAGCGCACTTACTACCGCTGGAACAACGGCTGGAGCCGCTCCGTCAGCCCGAACGGGCCTTGGGAAGAGACGGATATCCACGGCGTGCCATCGGGATTGGGGCGTCAGTTCCACGATTGAATCGCGTTGCGTGGCCGGTAAGGATCGCAGCCTGGCGACAGTTCCTACACCCACCGAGTACCCCCTGATTCATGGGGGGGCGCGGAACTTGCAGGATAGGGCCGGGCGGCGCTTCGCTTGCTGGCGAAGCTTTTGAGCATTACACAGCCGCCAGCGACCCTTTCCCGGATACACTCAAAAACCGCACCAACGCCAACGGCGCAAGCGTGCTGCCGATGATCACGATTCACAACCGCCCACCCGGATCGTGCAGTGCACTGGCGATCGCAGCACCAAAGGCGCGCCGCTCACCTGTGTCCGACGTCAGCGTCCGATGAAACATTCGCTCAAATCTCGTTAGATAGCTTGCTTGTGCTATCTACACTCTATGAATGTGACCGGCTCTCCAGCGTCTCTCTTGGATGTTTCCTCACAGGAAGCCAAACCCATGAATCAGATTTGCAGCAGCGTGATACGAAGTACGGCACTGGCGTGGGCCATCATTTTATTGGCATTGATGCCCGCAGGCGCCGCTCAGACCCAGGACGCTCCGGGTATGCGTGTCGCCGTACGCGGTGAAATCATCGAGGTCGCCGGGGACGTGATGCAGGTGCGCGCCAATAGCGGAGAAAACGTGACCATCAACCTCACCCCGAACACCGTGGTGCGCGCGGTGACCCTGGCCAACATCGAAGACATTAAACCTGGCAGCTACATCGGTTCGGCCGCGGTGCCGCAGGCGGATGGGACGCTCAAGGCGCTGGAAGTTCATGTGTTCCCCCCACAAATGGCTGGCACCGGCGATGGCCATCGACCCTTCGATCTGGTCAAGGGCAGCAGCATGACCAATGGTAGCGTCGGTGATCTGGTGGTCAGCAACGGGCGCACCCTGACGGTCAATTACAAGGGCGGCCAACAGACAATCCTGGTGCCGGATGACGTGCCCATCGTCAACCTGGCTCCGGGCGATCGCAGCCTGCTCAAGGTTGGGGTCAAAGTTGTGTTGTTCGCCTCGCAAAGCGTCGATGGTACGCTGACTGCTCAATCGATTTCGGCCGGCAAGGATGGCGTGACGCCACCGATGTGAGCATCTTTCCGGCATGAAAAAGGCGACCCGAAGGTTAATGCCAGTCAGTTAAGACATTACGCGAACCGTAGCAGCTGGCGAAGCCTGCGTCCGGCTGCGCAGCAGTCGTAAAACAGTCACTGCGGTATTCCAGACAAATCGTGGAAGCAGGATTTGCGATGGCTTCGCCGTCGGACGCAGCCTTCGGCAGCTGCTACGGGGGACAGTGCTGAACCTGAAATTCCTTAACTGACTGGCATTGACCCGAAGGTCGCCTTTTTCATGGGAGCCCAGCGCTTATTGCCCGCTGTAGACCTGATCGAAAACTCCACCATCGTTGAAGTGGGTCTTCTGCACGGTTCGCCAGTCACCGAAGGTTTTCTCTACCGAGAGGAAGTCGACTTTCGGGAAGCGGTCGGTGTACTTGGCCAGGACCTTCGGGTCGCGTGGTCGCAGGTAGTTGGCGGCAGCGATTTCCTGACCTTCTGGAGACCAGAGGTACTTCAGGTATTCGTCCGCTGCGGCGCGGGTGCCTTTTTTGTCGACGACTTTATCGACCACGCTCACTGGTGGCTCTGCTTCGGCGGAGACGCTTGGATAGATCACTTCGAACTGGTCGCGACCGAATTCGCGGGCAATCATTTCGGCTTCGTTTTCGAAGGTCACCAGCACGTCGCCAATCTGGTTGGTCATGAAGGTCGTGGTGGCGGCGCGGCCACCGGTGTCGAGTACCGGCGCTTGCTTGAACAGCTTGCCGACGAATTCTTTGGCCTTGTTTTCGTCGCCGCCGTTTTTCAGTACGTAGCCCCACGCCGAGAGGTAGGTGTAGCGGCCGTTGCCGGAAGTTTTCGGGTTCGGCACGATGACTTGCACGCCGTCTTTTAGCAGGTCCGGCCAGTCTTTCAGGGCTTTCGGGTTGCCTTTGCGGACGATGAACACGGTGGCCGAGGTAAACGGCGCGCTGTGGTCCGGCAGGCGGGTGACCCAGTTGTCGGGAACCAGTTTGCCATTGTCGGCCAAAGCGTTGATGTCGGTGGCCATGTTCATCGTGATGACATCAGCCGGCAGGCCGTCGATGACCGACCGGGCTTGTTTGCTGGAACCGCCGAAGGACATCTGCAGGGTGATGTTTTCGTTGTGCTCGGCTTGCCAGTGTTTCTGGAAGGCAGTGTTGTAGTCTTTGTAGAAATCTCGCATCACGTCGTAGGAAACGTTGAGCAGGGTCGGTGCGGCCTGAGCCACGCTACCCAAGGCCAGGCCAGCGGCCAAAAGTGAGGCGCTAAAGAGTCTTTTCACTGCGCATTCCTTGTTCTATTAAAAGTGATGCAAGTTGCCAGCGACTATAGCCGGGGCTTCATATCTCTTTAAAGATTAAAAAGAACTTTGCTTATTCTATTTTTTTGAATAGCGCATTGCCGCAACGTGAACAGAACGCTGCGTCGTGTTCATGATTGTTTTTTGGGCACACCGGGCAGTTGTGCTGCAACTGGGCGCCGCGCATGGCGCTGGCCAGTTCCGCAGTGAAAATCCCGGTGGGCACGGCGATGATCGAGTAGCCGGTGATCATCACCATGGCCGAGATCACTTGTCCCAGTGACGTCTTGGGCACGATATCGCCATAACCGACGGTGGTCAGAGTGACGATCGCCCAGTAGATCCCCTTGGGGATGCTGGTAAAGCCGTGTTCAGGGCCCTCGACCACGTACATCAGCGTTCCGAACACGGTCACCAGGGTGCAGACGCTGAGCAGGAACACGAGGATTTTCTGTTTGCTGCCGCGCAGGGCATCCAGCAGGTAGTTGGCCTGTTTCAGGTACGGGCCGAGCTTGAGTACGCGGAAAATCCGCAGCATCCGGATGATCCGGATGATCAGCAGGTACTGAGCGTCGCTGTAGTACAGCGCGAGGATCCCCGGGACGATGGCCAGCAGGTCCACCAGTCCGTAGAAGCTGAAGGCGTAACGCAGCGGCTTGGGCGAGCAGTACAGACGCAAGCCGTACTCGATGACGAAGATGACCGTGAAGCCCCACTCGATGTAGGCCAGCAGGTCTGCGTAGTTTTGATGGACGCTGTTGATGCTGTCGAGGATCACGATCACCAGACTGGCGAGGATGATTAACAGCAGTGCGCTGTCGAAACGTCTTCCGGCCATCGTGTCGGTCTGGAAAATCATGACGTAAAGCGGTTCACGCCAGTTGTTGCTGCTGTTCATGGAGAGCGCCTGAAGCAATGATCAGCGCAGCCTAGGGTGATTGTCCCTGATAGCGCAAGGCGCACTGTCCACGGCGGCCTGACGCAGTACGCGGGTGCCGGCGCGGATCAGCCAGCAAGCGAGGATGAAAGGCGCGGTGAGCGCCGATAGGCCCAAGGCGCTGAAGCCGGGTGTCAGCAGTATGGCCAGGGCAATGCCGAACAACGGTAGCCAGGGTTGGCGACGTTGCTGGCTGAAGGCAAGGGCGGCGAGCACTGCGTTGTAACCGCTCAAACCCAGCAGCGCGTTTGACGTTTCGTGATGCAGCAAGGCAAAGCACAGACCCGCGGCAGAACCCAGCAGCGCCCATAAGAAAGCGCGGCGGTCGGCGATCAGCAATCCGATAGCAATCAGTGCACCGGCCAGCGGATGACCCAGAAACATGACCTGACCAAGCCCTTTCAACGAGGCTGCGACCAGGTTGAGGGTGTTCATTTCAATCAAGGGTGCAGGAGACTGGGGTGCAGCAAAGTTCAGGAGTAACCAGCTCAATCCAACGAAGGGCGCGGTGTAGGCGGGCAGGCAATGCTGATCGCGGGCGCGCTTGAGCCATTGCTGAGTGAGTATCGCACTCAGGCCACCGCAGGCGATGATCAGCGGCGGCAACATCGCTGACCAGGGGAAATAAAGGCTCAGCAGCAAGCCGAGCAAAACACCGTTGTAACTGAACAGACCGGCCTGACGCTCAGCCTTGGCATAACCGCGACGTTGCGCGGTGAGCAACCCGGCGACACCGCCCAGCAGCGCACCGCCGAGCAAGGCTGGAGCAGTAAACAGAATGGCCAGCAGGCACAGCAGACCAAACAGCGGATGGCGCTGGAGGAAAATCTGGCTGAAGCCGTTGAGCAGGGCAGTGGCCCAGTCGGGGCAGTGGGTGTTGAAGTGGTTTGAGGGCATTTCGAGTCTATGTCTGGTAAACCGAGGCGCCCCCATCGCGAGCAGGCTCGCTCCCACACTGAATCTTTGTTCAGTTGTCAGATCTGCGAACAACACAAATCAAATGTGGGAGCGAGCCTGCTCGCGATGAGGCCGGAACAGGCGCTAAATCAACGTCTCGATGCGCAACGAGTTAGTTGATCCCGGCTGACCGAAAGGCACGCCCGCGGTGATCAACAACGTGTCGCCACGCTTGGCCATGCCTTGCGCCTGGGCGATTTCCAGGGCCGTGGAGCAAACTTCGTCAACCTGACGCAATCGATCATTGACCACCGAGTGCACACCCCAGGCCACGGTCAGGCGGCGTGCGGTTTGCAGGTTTGGTGTCAGGTTGAGAATTGGCACTGTCGGTCGTTCCCGCGCTGCCCGCAAACTGGAGCTGCCGGATTCGCTGTAGTTCACCAGCACCGCCACTGGCAGGATGCTGCTGATGCGGCGGATCGCACAGCTGATGGCGTCGGACACCGTGGCTTCGGCCTGAGGCCGGCCGACGTCCAGTTGCGCCTGATAATCCGGGCCGCTTTCGACCTGGCGGATGATCTTGCTCATCATCTGCACCGCTTCCAGCGGGTAATCACCGGACGCGGTTTCTGCCGAGAGCATCACCGCGTCGGTACCCTCGGCCACGGCGTTGGCAACGTCAGTGACTTCGGCGCGGGTCGGTGCCGGGGAGAAGCGCATCGACTCGAGCATCTGCGTCGCCACCACCACGGGTTTGCCGAGCTGGCGGCAGATAGTGATGATGTTCTTCTGAATCTGCGGCACGCTTTCGGCCGGCACTTCCACGCCCAGATCGCCACGGGCAACCATGATCGCGTCGCTTAGCCCGGCAATTTCTCGCAAGTGTTCGACGGCTGACGGCTTCTCGATTTTCGCCATCAGAAAGGCTTTGTCGCCGATCAGTTCGCGGGCTTCGAGGATGTCTGCCGGACGCTGCACAAACGACAGCGCTACCCAGTCCACACCCAGCTCCAGGCCGAAGCTCAGGTCGCGACGGTCCTTGGCGGTCAGTGGGCTCAATTCGAGCAGGGCTTGCGGGACGTTGACGCCTTTACGGTCAGACAGCTCGCCGCCGTTGAGCACCGTAGTGTCGATGGCATCGGCATGTTTGGCGGTCACTCGCAGGCGTAGCTTGCCGTCGTCCAGCAGCAGGTCCATGCCCGGTTCCAGCGCGGCGATGATTTCCGGGTGGGGCAGGTTGACCCGGCGTTGATCGCCGGGCGTTGCGTCCAGGTCCAGACGCAGGGCTTGACCGCGCATCAGTTGAACCTTGCCCTCGGCAAACTTCCCGACCCGCAGTTTCGGACCTTGCAGGTCCATCAGAATCCCCAGCGGGTAATTCAGCTGTTGCTCGACTTCGCGAATCCACTGGTAGCGCTGAGCATGATCAGCGTGGTCGCCATGGCTGAAATTGAGGCGAAAGATGTTCACCCCGGCTTCGACCAGCTCACGGATATCGTCGATTCCGTCTGTGGCAGGGCCAAGGGTGGCGAGGATTTTGACCTTCTTGTCAGGCGTCATGTTTAGGGCTCTCGAGAATCAGGATGGCGCGAAAGTCGTTGACGTTGGTGCGGGTCGGTTCGGTGACGATCAACGCATCCAGCGCGGCGAAGTAGCCATAGCCGTTGTTGTTGTCCAGCTCATCGCTGGCGCTCAGACCCAGGGCGGCGGCGCGAGCGTAGCTGTCCGGGGTCATGATGGCGCCGGCATTGTCTTCGGAACCGTCAATGCCATCGGTGTCGCCGGCCAGCGCATAGACGCCGGGCAGACCCTTGAGGTTATCGGTGAGGCTGAGCAGGAACTCGGCGTTGCGCCCGCCGCGGCCATTGCCGCGCACGGTGACGGTGGTTTCACCGCCAGAGAGAATCACACACGGCGCCGCCAGTGGCTGGCCGTGGAGCACAACCTGGCGTGCGATCCCGGCGTGGACCTTGGCCACTTCCCGGGACTCGCCTTCCAGGTCGCCGAGAATCAACGGGCTGAAACCGGCCTGACGAGCTTTCACCGCCGCCGCTTGCAACGATTGCTGCGGTCGCGCGATCAGCTTGAAATGACTGCGGGTCAGGCCCGGATCACCAGGTTTGACCGTTTCCGATTCGGCGCTTTGCAGCCAGCTGCGCACGGTCGCCGGAACATCAATGGCATAGCGCTTGAGAATAGCCAGGGCTTCGGCCGAGGTGCTCGGGTCGGCCACGGTCGGCCCGGAGGCGATCACCGTTGCCAGGTCGCCCGGTACATCGGAAATCGCGTAGGTGTAGACCGTCGCTGGCCAGCAGGCCTTGGCCAGACGGCCGCCCTTGATCGCCGAGAGGTGCTTGCGTACGCAGTTCATCTCGCCGATGGTGGCACCGGATTTGAGCAGGGCTTTGTTGATCGACTGTTTGTCGGCAAGCGTGATCCCGGCCGCCGGCAGTGCCAGCAATGCCGAGCCGCCGCCCGAGAGCAGGAAGATCACCCGGTCGTCTTCAGTCAGATCGCTGACCAGTTCCAGCACCCGTTTTGCCACGGCCAGACCGGCCGCGTCAGGCACCGGGTGGGCGGCTTCGACTACTTCGATTTTGTCGCAAGGGGCGCCGTGACCGTAGCGGGTCACTACCAGTCCCGAGACTTCGCCCTGCCAGCAACGCTCGACCACTTGCGCCATGGCCGCGGCGGCTTTACCCGCGCCAATCACGATCACCCGACCACTTCGATCGCTGGGCAAATGGGCTTCAAGGACGTGCTGCGGGTGGGCGGCGTCGATGGCTGTAGCGAACAGCTCACGCAGGAATTGTTGCGGATCGACCGACATGGCGGGCTCCCAATCTTATTGTTTTGGCTGATCGTTCCCATGCTCTGCGTGGGAATGCCTCAATGGACGCTCTGCGTCCGCTTCGGCGGTGACGCGGAGCGTCACGGGATACATTCCCACGCAGAGCGTGGGAACGATCGGGTTGGTTTATTTATCGCGAATCGAGAAATTCGCCATGTGCTCAAGACCTTTGATCAGCGCCGAGTGGTCCCAGTTACTGCCACCGATGGCCGCGCAGGTGCTGAACACTTGCTGAGTGTTGGCGGTGTTGGGCAGGTTGATGCCCAGCTCGCGAGCACCGGCCAGGGCCAGGTTGAGATCCTTCTGGTGCAGGCTGATGCGGAAGCCAGGATCGAATGTGCCTTTGATCATGCGCTCGCCGTGGACTTCGAGGATCTTTGACGAAGCGAAGCCACCCATCAGTGCTTCACGGACCTTGGCGGGATCAGCACCGTTTTTCGAGGCGAACAGCAGGGCTTCAGCAACCGCCTGGATGTTTAGCGCGACGATGATCTGGTTCGCCACTTTGGCGGTTTGACCGTCGCCGTTGCCACCGACCAGGGTGATGTTCTTGCCCATGCTCTGGAACAGTGGCAGAGCGCGTTCGAAGGCCTGGCTGTCGCCGCCGATCATGATGCTCAACGTGGCAGCCTTGGCGCCGACTTCACCGCCGGACACCGGGGCATCGAGGTATTGCGCGCCTGTTTCGTTGATTTTTGCAGCGAAGGCTTTGGTCGCGGTTGGTGAGATCGAGCTCATGTCGATCACTATCTTGCCTGGACCGACACCGGCAGCCACGCCATCGGCGCGGAACAGCACGTCTTCGACCTGCGGGGTGTCCGGAACCATGATGATAATGAACTCAGCTTCCTGAGCGACTTCTTTCGGGTTCGCCAGAGCGACCGCGCCAGCGGCCACCAGGTCGGCAGGTGCGGGGTCGTGGTGCGCCGAGAGGTACAGGCTGTGACCGGCTTTTTGCAGGTTCAACGCCATTGGGTGGCCCATGATGCCGGTGCCGATAAATCCGATTTTAGCCATGAGAAAATCCTCTTGTTTTTATTGCTTTATCACAAAATTCGTGGAGTGTCAGTGAGGCCGCTTCGCGGGCGAGCCTCGCTCCTACAGAGGGGCTCGTTCGACGTAGGAGCGAGGCTTGCCGCGATGAACGATGAGGCGGTCTTCAGTCAAATCGCGTTATGGGTTTTCAACCAGCCCAACCCGGCTTCAGTCGTGGTCAGCGGCTTATATTCACAGCCGACCCAGCCCTGGTAACCGATGCGGTCCAGGTGTTCGAACAGGAAACGGTAGTTGATCTCGCCAGTGCCCGGTTCGTTACGCCCCGGGTTGTCGGCGAGCTGGATGTGATTGATCTCGTCCAGATGGTCGGCCATGGTCCGGGCCAGGTCGCCCTCCATGATTTGCATGTGGTAGATGTCGTATTGCAGGAACAGGTTGTTGCTGGCGACCTGCTCGCGAATCGACAGGGCCTGAGCGGTGTTGTTCAGGTAGAAGCCCGGAATGTCGCGGGTGTTGATCGCCTCCATCACCAGCTTGATGCCCACTGCTTGCAGCTTGTCGGCGGCGTACTTGAGGTTGGCGACGAAGGTCTTTTCAACGGTGGCAGCGTCCAAGCCTTGTGGGCGGATGCCGGCCAGGCAGTTGATCTGGGTATTGCCCAGCACTTTCGCGTAAGCGATCGCCAGATCGACACCCGCGCGGAATTCTTCGACCCGATCCGGCAGGCACGCGATACCGCGTTCGCCCTTGGCCCAGTCACCGGCCGGCAGGTTGAACAGCACTTGGGTCAGACCGTGGGCATCGAGCTGCGCCTTGATTTCGACGGAGCTGAAGTCATACGGGAACAGGTATTCGACACCACTGAAGCCGGCCTTGGCGGCAGCTTCGAAGCGGGCAAGAAAATCCTGCTCGGTAAACAGCATGGACAGGTTGGCTGCGAAACGCGGCATGGTGGTCTCCTGTAAGGATTCATCGTTCCCACGCTCTGCGTGGGAATGCATCCGGTGACGCTCTGCGTCACCTAACGGCTGGACGCGGAGCGTCCGGGGCGGCATTCCCACGCGGGAGCGTGGGAACGATCCTTCAACGCAATCAGTCGAGCAACGAAATCGCCGTCGGCGCATCGCTGCCGACCAGCGCCAGATCTTCGAATTCGTTGACGGCGTTGATCTCGGTGCCCATGGAAATGTTGGTCACGCGCTCCAGGATAATCTCGACGATCACCGGAACCTTGAACTCCTCGATCAGCTCTTCGGCCTTGCGCAGGGCAGGGGCGATGTCAGCCGGTTCGAAGACGCGCAGAGCCTTGCAACCCAGGCCTTCGGCAACCGCGACATGGTCGACACCGTAGCCGTTGAGTTCCGGAGCGTTGAGGTTGTCAAAGGACAGCTGCACACAGTAGTCCATGTCAAAACCGCGCTGTGCCTGACGGATCAGCCCCAGATAGGAGTTGTTCACCACGACGTGGATGTACGGCAGTTTGAACTGCGCGCCCACCGCCAACTCTTCGATCATGAACTGAAAGTCATAGTCGCCGGACAGCGCCACGACTTTGCGGCTCGGGTCAGCCTTGACCACACCCAGCGCGGCCGGAATGGTCCAGCCCAACGGGCCGGCCTGACCGCAGTTGATCCAGTGACGCGGTTTGTAGACGTGCAGGAACTGCGCGCCGGCAATCTGCGACAGACCGATGGTACTGACGTAGCAGGTGTCCTTGCCGAACACCTGGTTCATCTCTTCGTATACGCGCTGCGGCTTGACCGGCACGTTGTCGAAGTGGGTCTTGCGGTGCAGGCTGGCCTTGCGCTGCTGGCAGTCTCGCAGCCAGGCGCTGCGGTTTTTCAGTTTGCCGGCAGCCTGCCATTCACGCGCGACTTCGATGAACACCGTCAGCGCGGCAGCGGCATCGGAAACGATGCCCAGGTCCGGGGTGAACACGCGGCCGATCTGGGTCGGTTCGATGTCAACGTGGATGAATTTGCGGCCTTCGGTGTACACGTCCACCGAACCGGTGTGACGGTTCGCCCAGCGGTTACCCACACCCAGTACCACGTCGGATTTGAGCATGGTCGCGTTGCCATAGCGGTGCGAGGTTTGCAGACCGACCATACCGACCATCAACGGGTGATCGTCAGGGATGGTGCCCCAGCCCATCAGGGTCGGGATTACTGGAATGCCGGTCAGCTCAGCGAACTCCACCAGCAAGTCACTGGCATCGGCATTGATGATGCCGCCACCGGCGACCAGCAATGGCCGTTCAGCCTGATCGAGCATGGCCAGGGCTTTCTCGACCTGCACGCGATTAGCCGTTGGTTTGGCCAGCGGCAGCGGTTCGTAGGCGTCGATATCGAATTCGATTTCTGCCATCTGTACGTCGAACGGCAGATCGATCAGCACCGGGCCAGGGCGGCCGGAGCGCATTTCGAAAAAGGCTTTCTGGAAGGCATAGGGCACTTGGCCCGGTTCCAGAACGGTGGTCGCCCACTTGGTCACTGGCTTGACGATGCTGGTGATGTCGACCGCCTGGAAGTCTTCCTTGTGCATACGGGCCCGGGGTGCCTGGCCGGTGATGCAGAGGATTGGAATCGAGTCGGCCGAGGCGCTGTAGAGCCCGGTGACCATGTCGGTACCGGCAGGCCCGGAAGTACCGATGCACACGCCGATGTTACCGGCTTTAGTGCGGGTGTAGCCCTCGGCCATGTGCGAGGCGCCTTCAACGTGGCGAGCGAGGACGTGATCGATGCCGCCGACCTTTTGCAGGGCGGAGTACAGCGGGTTGATGGCTGCACCGGGGATGCCAAAAGCGGTATCAACCCCTTCGCGGCGCATCACCAGAACGGCGGCTTCGATTGCTCTCATTTTGCTCATGGTTTTGTGCCTCTTAGGTTTTGTAATTGTATACAAGTGGCTTTGCGCAGAGTGTATTCACGGCAGACGGCGCAGGTCAATCCATTTTATCAAGCGGCTGTTTCATTCGTCAGAAGCCAGAAGTACTGTGGCTTTTCGTCGCACAAGCAGCTTTTCGATAATTATTGTATACAAAAAAATAACTCATTGTGTTCTATTTGTCGCGTCGGGCTTCTCAAGAAAAAGAAACCCAAAGGCTTTCCCCTAACAAGATAAGGACGGCACCCATGAGCGCTTTAACCTTGAAAGACGCAGTTAGCCTGACTGGTCGAGCCATTGCTGCGGGGCGCAAGATCGCCGCGGCACCGCTGACCATCGCGGTACTTGATGCCGGAGGGCATCTGGTGACCTTGCAACGTGAAGATGGCGCGAGCCTGCTTCGCCCGCAGATCGCCATCGGCAAAGCCTGGGGCGCGATTGCTTTGGGCAAGGGTTCACGGCTATTGGCGCTGGACGCGCAGCAGCGGCCGGCCTTTATCGCCGCGCTCAATAGCCTGGGGCAGGGCAGCGTGGTGCCGGCGCCGGGCGGGGTGTTGATTCGCAATCAGCAGGGTGTGGTGATTGGCGCCATTGGCATCAGCGGCGATACCTCTGACATCGACGAGCAATGCGCAATCAGCGCCATCGAGGCGCAGGGGTTGCAGGCGGATGCGGGTGTGACTGCTTGATCAGTGGTGCCTGATCGATAGCAATAGTGAGCAAGCGAACGTCGCCCGGCCCGTCCCACATTAAATCTGTGTTAGCCGAGAATCCGGCAGATGAACTCAGTCTGGTGTGGGAGCGGGCTTGCTCGCGATGGGGGCAACTCGGCCTATTGGCTAAACCCAAATCGCATCCCAAAGCGGATAGTCGCCAATCCGCTTCACAAGTCCTGCCCGCATTGGGTTGGCCACGACATAACGCGCGACTCGTCTCAAACCCTCTTCATGGCGCACGGCGTGATCATGGTAACTCTGTTGCCAAAGGCTTCCAGTTCGCCCAGTGGCAGTGTTGACCGCTCGAGTACTAAAGGATTTGGTCCGGCACATCAGCTCACCCAAAGAATCTTGGTGCAGTTCAACAAGCCAGTGGAAATGATCCGGCATGACTACCCACGCCAGAGAACTTGCCAGTCCTTGTTCCTCAGCCTTTCTGAATTGATGAACCACTAGCCGACCCAGGGTGTAATCCCTGAAAACAGGCTCGCGATTGAGAGTGTTCGCGGTAAGCAGATAGATTCTGTTTTGTTCGGCATAGCGACCGATGCGCAAGCGATGTGATGCTGGCAGTTCAGGCATTCCGTTGCCCTTTCTGTAGAAAATTTACTGAAAGGGTAGATCGGTGAATGCCGGGTAGTGGTGTGGACCTTTAGCTGGATGTGTCTGGTAGATGGCTATCGCGAGCAAGCCCGCTCCCACATTAGATCAGTGTTGGCCACGAATCTTCGGCTGAACTCGTTTTAGTGTGGGAGCGGGCTTGCTCGCGATTGAGGGCGCCGCGGTCTACTTGTCCGGCTCGCAGCCCTTGAGCACGAGGCGAATGATGGTCTGTGCCGCCGCTTCATAATCGGTTTCATCCAGCTTGGCCTTGCCAGTGACGACCGAGATTTGCCAGTCGAAATCGGCGTACGTCTGGGTTGCCGCCCAGATGCTGAACATCAGGTGGTTGGGGTCGATTTGGGCGATCTGCCCGCGGTCGATCCAGGTCTGGATGCAGTCGATATTGTGTTTGGCCTGGGCATTGAGTTGCTCGACCTGATCGGGGCTCAGGTGCGGTGCGCCGTGCATGATCTCGCTGGCGAACACCTTGGACGCGAACGGCAGATCGCGGGAGATGCGGATCTTGGAACGGATATAGCCACTGAGCACTTCGCTGGGCACACCGTCGGCATTGAACGGCGTCGAGGCCTGCAGAATCGGCTCGATGATGCTTTCCAGCACCTCGCGATAGAGGTTTTCCTTGGACTTGAAGTAGTAGTAGACGTTGGGCTTGGGCAACCCCGCCTTGGCCGCGATATCACTGGTTTTAGTCGCAGCGAAGCCCTTGTCGGCAAACTCTTCGCTGGCTGCGCGCAGGATCAGTTCTTTGTTGCGCTCGCGGATGGTGCTCATAAACCAGGTGATTCCTTGCCTGTTCTGGCGGTTGCGCATGGTAGCACCGGCTTCGCGCGGGGCTCAAGAATGCCCCGCAGCGCCTTGTGTCGCGCTATGCTCGACAAAATTCATGATCGAAGGAAGCCTGATCCATGGCAGGAAGCAGTTTGCTGGTGCTGATCGACGACATCGCCGCCGTGCTCGACGATGTAGCCTTGATGACCAAGCTGGCCGCCAAGAAAACCGCCGGTGTGCTTGGCGATGACCTGGCGCTCAACGCCCAGCAAGTTTGCGGTGTGCGCGCCGAGCGTGAAATTCCGGTGGTCTGGGCCGTGGCCAAGGGCTCGTTTCGCAACAAGTTAATCCTCGTTCCTGCTGCATTAGCCATCAGCGCCTTGGCGCCGATGCTGGTGACTCCGCTGTTGATGCTCGGCGGGGCCTATCTGTGCTTCGAAGGCTTCGAAAAACTCGCCCACACGTTCCTTCACAGCGAGGCCGACGACAAGGCCGGCCATGATCAACTGATCGATGCCGTGGCAGATCCGGCCGTCGACCTGGTGGCCTACGAGAGGGACAAGATCAAGGGGGCTGTGCGCACTGACTTCATCCTCTCGGCAGAAATCATCGCCATCACCCTGGGCACTGTGGCCGACGCGCCGCTGATGCAACAGGTCATCGTGCTGTCGGGTATCGCCATCATCATGACCGTCGGCGTCTATGGCCTGGTGGCCGGCATCGTCAAACTCGACGATCTCGGGTTATGGCTAATCCAGAAGCCAGGGCAGGTGGCCAAACGCATTGGCGGCGCCATCCTGCGTGCCGCACCGTACATGATGAAAAGCCTCTCGGTGATCGGCACCGCGGCGATGTTCATGGTCGGTGGCGGGATTCTCACCCATGGTGTGCCGGCGGCTCATCACTGGATAGAAAGCGTGAGCCAGAGCACAGGTGGCTTTTCGCTGATCGTGCCGATACTGCTCAATGCTGTGGCCGGGATTATCGCCGGGGCGGTGGTCCTGGTGGGGGTGATGGCGGCGGGCAAGGTCTGGCGGATGGCGAAGGCCTGAAACGGCGTTCTACAAAACGCCAAAGAAAAAGGCCATTCGATTGAGTCGAATGGCCTTTTTTTCACCCATGGATCGCGTTACTCAGCAATCTGCAACTTGCGCGCCTCGGTGTAGACGTAACGCACTTTTTCGTACTCGAACGGTGAGTTCGTCTGTCCGTAGCGGAATCTGTTCTGGTAGCGCTTGTCGATGCCGCGCAGGACCCAGATTTCCGGATGGTTCTCGCTGACCTTCGAGACATTGAGGAAGTTGATCTGCGATTCCGCCGTGAAGTCGAATACAAGCCCGCCGGTATCACGCAGGTTCGACGGGCCGAGGATCGGCAGGACAATGTAGGCACCGCCCGGGACGCCATAGAAGCCCAGGGTCTGGCCGAAGTCTTCGTTCTGGCGCGGCAGGCCCATCATGGTTGCCGGGTCCCACAAACCTGCGATGCCGATGGTGGTGTTGAGCAACAATCGACCGGTGGTCTCCATGGAACGTTTACCCTTGAACTGCAACAGGCTGTTGAGCAGATTGGGCACATCACCGAGGTTGTTGAAAAAGTTGCTCACACCGCTGCGCAGGAAGCCTGGGGTGATATACCGATAGCCGTCGACCACTGGCAGGAACACCCACTGATCGAAGCGATAGTTGAAGTGGTAGACCCGGCGGTTCCACGACTCCAGCGGGTCATAGACATTCAGCGCGTTCAAGGTCGAGCGTTCGAATTCGCGCTGGTCCAGCCCAGGGTTGAACTTGAGTTTGGTCATGGGCTCGGTGAAACCGTCCTGATCGACCACGGTGGTGGTGTTGGCCTTGCTGTTGTCGGCGTTGGCATAGCCCGTGAAAAGTAACGCAGCGATAAGCAGGAGATGTTTATAACGGGCCCTATCCACGGAAGAACTCCAGCATGGCGTCGCTGTTGACGCGGTAGTTGAGGTTGCCGCAATGGCCGCCATGGGGGTAGACGGTCAGGCGGTCGCCGAAGGTTCTACGCAGAAAACCAAGGTCGCCCGGGCCGAGAATCAGGTCATCGGCGTTGTGCATTACGGCAATCTTCGGGTTGTTGTGCAGGTAGTCCTTGAGTGCATAAAGGCTGACCTGGTCGATCAGTTGCAGCACGCTGCCGCCATCGGTGCGGGCGCGCCACATCGGGATCAGTTGCTCGGTGATGTAACAATCGAAGTCGCATTGCAGGGCACGCTTGAGGAACGGTGTAAGACTGGTGCCTTCGGTGATCGGGTATTTGGGTGGGGTGATCAGGCCGCGGCGGTTGATCAGGTCCGAGGTGAAGGCAATGTCGGCCGCAGAAAAGCGGAACGAGGTACCGATCAGCATGGCCATCTGTTCATTGCTCAGATGCTGTTTGGACTGTTGAAAGTCGTAGAGCAACGCATCGTTGAGATCGATATAGCCTTTTTGCTGAAAGTAGCGAGTCAGTTTGTTCAACACCAGTTCATAAAATGTGGTGCTGTTGTTGATGCCCTTGACCTCGGTCTGGACCAGTTTGTCCAGGTTGGTAATCGAGGTGTAAAGGTTGACCGGAGGGTTGAGCAGCAGGACTTTCTTGAAGTTGAAACTGCGTCGGGTTTCATCCAGCTTGCTGACAAACGCCGCATCCAGGCCGCCCAGGCTATAGCCGGTGAGGTAGTAGTCGGTGATCGGCAGTTTCGGGTTTTGTGCACGCACGGCCTGCATGACGCGGTACAGGTCCTC
The DNA here is from genome assembly GCF_059422425.1 of Pseudomonas sp. GW821-FHT01E05. Lineage (NCBI taxonomy): Bacteria > Pseudomonadati > Pseudomonadota > Gammaproteobacteria > Pseudomonadales > Pseudomonadaceae > Pseudomonas > Pseudomonas sp. GW821-FHT01E05. Next base: position 116,412 of record NZ_JBWKWW010000010.1, on the reverse strand, counting down.
GGCGTCATCCTTGGTCACACCTGGCGTGGCATAGCGCGATGCAGCGCTCATGAAGTCGAAGCTGGTTGGCGACGACAGTTGCACTACGTGATAGCCGGCTTTGTAGTAGAGCTTTTTCAGGTATTCGTTAATGCTGCTGTTGTAGGGCGCGCCCGTGCCGGAGATCAGGAAAATCAGCGGTGCGGCGTGATCCTGTTTGGCCATCCGGTAGGTGAGCTTCTTCACTGCCCAGAAATTGTCCGGCAGGTTGAACTCACGCTCCGGGCGCAACCTCAGGCTGTAATCAGCCTGATCGATATCCTCATCGGACGGCAGCTCCGGCCGCAAATCCGGTGGGGTAGTAGCAATCGTCGCCTCGAACGGGTTGGTCAGCGGGTAGCCATAACTGACGGCGTCGATATCGACCGCCAGTGCGGACGCACTCAAGATAAGGCCGCCAAACAAGGCAGCGAGGCGCAAGGAACGGAGCATGACTAGATCCCTAAGAAGAAGGTGCCGAGTGAGGTATGCAGGCTATGACCATCGCGCTGTCGCCGAAGTGCCATGCATCGGCACAAATAGCCGGTCCAGACAGCCATAATCGGGGTAATAGTAGCTAGACGATACACTTTGCAGCTGTTTGGTGGACAGTTATCTGTGCAACGCGCTTGCATACCCTCGTCGGGCGATTAAGCTGAGCGCCGTTTTCGTTTATCGGAGTGCTTCATGTCCCGTCGTCTGCCCGTGATTCTGCTGCTTATTGTCTTGCCATTATGGCTGGCCGCCAGTTATGGCATGCGTTATGGGCTTATGGAGGATGCCCGGTGGGTTGGCGTCTGTGTCGATGAGGCGAGCCGTTGGGAGTGCCAGGCGCGTTCGACCCTGGGGCTGATGATTCATTTCAAGATCATGGGCTGGACTGCGCTGGCAGCGGCGATCATTGGGTTCCTGGTGCCGGGGCGTGCCGGATGGAGTCTGGCGGTGCTGTCACTGTTGTTCGGCTTTCCGGCGCTGGCGTTGTATAACGTCAGTCTTGCGGTGTTTGCGGTGGTGATTGGGGCATTGCGGTTGGTCCGGGCGCCGGACGTTGCCGCTTGAGCTGAATCGCGAGCGAAAAAAAGGGATGACCGTGGTCATCCCTTTTTTGTACCTGTCGATCAGCCCTTGCGAGCCCGCAAACTGCGCCACAACGCAGCGACCATCAACACACTCACCAGCGCCCAGCCCCAGGCCTGCTGGTTTTGCAGGCCTTCGCGGTACAGCTGCGGGGCGATGCCGGCACCGATGATAAAGGTCAGCAAGGCGACCTCCCGGCGCGCAACGCTGATCGGGCGGCACAGGTAAACCAGCGCCGGCAGCAACAAGGCTGCGCTCGGGAAGCTGCGATAGCGTGGGTCGAACACCAGCTCCAGCATCATCACCGCTGTGGCAAAGCCTGCGGCCGCCAGCAGCCAGCCAGCGCGCTGTTCCAGCCAGTTGAAGGCACACTTGCGCCATGCGGTTTTGGCGCTCAGGGCAAGTGCTGCGTGGGCCAGCACCAGCAGATTCAAGCCGACCAGCAATCCGGCCCAGATCCATTCGCCGGCAAAGCGGCTGGTGACTCGTGCCAGTTCGCCCCAGGCGCCGATGGAGCAGGCGCCCAATGCGCCGAGCAGCGGCAGGAGCAGAGCTGTGCGAGTGCTGCGCACGCGACCGCCGAGGATCAGCGTGCCGAGGAAAAGCAACCCACCGATGCCCAGCCATTGAGGCCAGAAGGGCAGATTCGACACCGGCCCGGCCAATACACCCTTGTCCTGACGATCTGCATCGAACAGCCCCCAGTAGCCGCCGACAGCCCCCTCGCTGGCGCGCTTCCAGGGTTGGTCGAAGGCTTCAATCAGGTTGTAGTGCCAGCCATTGTGCTCAGCCAAGGCGACAAAACCACGAATGAACTTGGCTTCGTTGACCCGGCTTGGCAGCGCCGTTTCGCGCTGGCGGCCTTCGCTTGGCCAGCCGGTTTCGCCAATCATCACGTCTTTGGGGGCGAAGCGATTGCCAAATACCTGGCGGACTTGCGCGACCTGATTGAGGGCGGCGTCGATGTTGGACGGATCATCTTCCCAATACGGCAGCAAATGGATGGTCAGGAAATCTACTGCCGGGGCGATTTCCGGGTGCTTGAGCCAGAACTCCCAGACATCGGCGTAGGTCACCGGCTGTTTGACGTGGCTTTTCACCTTGAGAATCAGCTTGGCCAACTGGGCTCCGGTGACTTCCTTGCGCAGCAGGGCTTCGTTGCCGACGATCACCGAGGTCACTACATCCGCGTTGGCATTGGCCGAGGCGATCAGCATGTCGACTTCCTTGGCGGTATCCACCGGGTTGCTGTTGACCCACGCGCCGATCATCAGCTTCAAGCCGTGCTTGCGCGCCAGGTCGGGAAGGGCTTCGAGACCGGTCATGGAATAGGTGCGAATGCATTCGAAGCGGGTCGCCAACAGCGCAAGGTCGGCGTCCATGCGCTCGGGGCGCAACTTGAATGGTTCGTCGAACGGTGATTGGTCTTTATCGAACGGGGTATAGGAGGCGCATTGCAGCTTGTGCCTGGCGCTGGCTACATCCGGTAGCAGTACCGGTTGGCCGAGACCGTACCAGAAGCCGCAAAGCGCAAACAGGCCAAGCAGACAGGCGAATAGATAAGGTAAGAAAGGAAAGCGGGCAGTCGCGGGCATGGTCAGGCCGTCTGGGAGCAAAGCCGCGCATCTTACCTGCATTTGCCGCGTGCTTGGGGGGCTGCATAAATTTGACAAGCAATGTTCGGGCGGTACCCGGTGAGGTATTCCTCATTGTCACGATTACTGGCGTTCTGATGTCGTTTCTCGTTGCCTTGAGGTCGCAGCCAGAGCAGGTCGTCGCGCACGTCAGGTTGATGATCGAAGCATCAGTACTCCGCTGATATTCGGACGGGTTTGGCAATGAAGCGTGAAGGGGGCGCAAGTGACCTGTGTGGCTGGTTCGTTAGTTCAAATTCGGATGCCAGAAGTCCTTGGCCAAGGCGCTGTGACGAGTCATAGCCCGCTATGGCGAGGAGCAGCAACGCAGGATAGGGGCTTGTGGCGCCGAAGTTGACTGACAGAACCAGCCACACAGGCCAAAAGGCACCATAGCAATAAGTTGACGCCGCTCGGCATCCGTCGGGCGCAGCACTTTCGGGGAAGTAACGATGAAGATGCGACAACTCTTAGGTGCAGGTGCCGCTCTGGTACTTGCGATTGGTTCCAGCGTGGCCAGTGCCGACGGCAAAACCCTGAGCATCGGCTATGTCGACGGCTGGTCCGACAGCGTGGCGACGACCAACGTGGCGGCTGAAGTGATCAAGCAAAAGCTCGGTTATGACGTCAAGCTGCAGGCCGTTGCGACCGGGATCATGTGGCAGGGCGTTGCCACCGGCAAACTCGACGCGATGCTCTCGGCCTGGCTGCCGGTGACTCACGGTGAGTATTGGGCCAAGAACAAGGACAAGGTGGTCGACTACGGTCCTAACTTCAAGGACGCGAAAATCGGCCTGATCGTACCGGAGTACGTCAAGGCGAAGTCCATCGCCGACCTGAAAGATGACACTACCTTCAAGAGCAAGATCGTCGGGATTGATGCCGGCTCAGGCGTGATGCTCAAGACCGATCAGGCCATCAAGGATTACGGTCTCGATTACAAGCTGCAAGCCAGTTCCGGTGCGGCAATGATTGCCGAACTGACCCGTGCTGAAGAGAAGAACGAGTCCATCGCTGTCACCGGCTGGGTGCCGCACTGGATGTTCGCCAAGTGGAAACTGCGCTTCCTCGACGATCCTAAAGCCGTTTACGGCGCTGCCGAAACCGTCAACAGCATCGGTAGTAAAGATCTGGAGAAGAAGGCTCCGGAGGTCGCTGCCTTCCTGAAAAAATTCCAGTGGGGGTCCAAAGACGAGATTGGCGAAGTCATGTTGGCGATTCAGGATGGTGCCAAGCCTGAAGCTGCTGCCAAGGACTGGGTGGCCAAGCACCCGCAACGTGTTGCCGAGTGGACCGCCAAATAACCTTACCACGCGTCTGAATAGCAGGTATCAAGACCGTCTGGCGTTCGCGCCAGGCGGTTTTTTTCTGTGCGCCAGGCATGGCGCGTGCGCGTCAGCGCAACCAGCTTGGATGTGGTGGCCACGCCTGGGACTCAATGAGGCGCGTGCTTGTAACTCGGCATTCAATGGTCGAGGCCCTTGGCGGAACTCCGGAGCCCTCCATATGAATCAGGCGCTGGCGAAGAAACTATGGGATCGACTCGGGCTGGTCTCGATACTGGACACGATACGCCGGCTTAACCGCTTAACCTGAACCGCCGTATACGGAACCGTACGTACGGTGAGAGGACGGCGGATGTGAATCCGCCTCCTACTCGATTTAAAGCTATAACTCCACAGGGGGTATTTGTGCGATCTTCGCGCCATTCGCTTGCTGGAGTTGCTTGATGCCGACATTTCTCACCGATCACCCACTGCTCTGTGCCCTGGCCCTGGTCCTTATCGACATCTTTTTGTGGCGGTTGATTTCAGCCAGTGGCAGCAACTGGAAACTGGTGGTGCGGCTGGTGATTTTCTCGTTGTTCAGCGCGCTGCTGTTCAACGAGGGCATGAACCCGATGGAAACGCCGCCGTGGCCGGAGAATGTGCCGTTGCACTTGGCCGCGACCGGTCTGCAGATCGGTTGGTGGTTGTTCGGCGCGCGGACCCTGACGGTGCTGCTCGGTACCCTGATGATGCAGCGGGTCGGGCACACCGGGCGGTTGTTGCAGGATTTGCTCGGCGCGGTGATTTTCCTGATCGCGATCATTGCGGCGCTGGCCTACGTGCTCGATTTGCCGGTCAAGGGTGTGCTGGCGACTTCCGGGGCGGTGGCGATCATTGTCGGTCTGGCGCTGCAAAGCACCCTTAGCGATGTGTTCTCCGGCATCGTCCTGAACGCCACCAAGCCCTATCAAATCGATGACTGGATCTCGATCGATGGCACCGAAGGTCGGGTGACCGATATCGACTGGCGGGCGACGCGCTTGCAAACGACTCAAGGCAGCATGGCCGTGATCCCCAACTCCCTGGCGGCAAAAGCCAAGATCATCAATTTCAGCCGGCCCCGCGACATATTCGGTCTGTCCGTGAGCCTGCAGATCAGTCCCCATGCCCGGCCGCAAACGGTGATCGAAGCCCTGGAGCGCGCCATGCAGGGGTGTCGGCCACTGCTCGGCAGGCCAGCACCCAATGTTGCGCTGAAAAGCTCCAGCAGCGATGGGGTGGAATACGAAATCAGCGGGTTTGTATCGTCCATGGCTCAGAAGCGTGAAGTACGCAATCAGCTGTTCGATCTGGCGTATCGGCACTTGAGGGCGTCGGGTGTGAGCCTGTTGTCGACGGTGGAAAGCGCGACGCCGGCCAACTACTCACGGCCCCGGGCGCTGCTGGAAAGTTCGAATATTTTCTCGACCTTGCGTCAGGAGGAGAAAGACACCTTCAGCCAGAACATGACCCTGCAAACCTTCCGTGCCGGCGAGATGATCCTGGCCACTGGCGAGGTCAGCGATCATTTGTTCATTATCGAGTCCGGTGTGGTTTCGGTAGCCCTGAGCCGTGCCGGCAGCAAGTTCGAAGCCGGGCGCATGGGGCCGGGAGAGGTGATCGGCGAGGCCGGGATCCTCTCCGATCAGGCCGTGATCGCCGATTTCTCGGCCAAGACCTTTTGCACCTTGTATCGCATCGAGAAGGAGTACTTGAAACCTTGCCTGGATGCGCGCCGCGATATCAGTGATGCAATGAAAAACCTGCTGGATTTCCGCCTGCACACCGCACACACCCTGACTCAGGAAGTGCCAAAAGTGATGGAGAAAAAAAAGGGCTTTTTGCAGTGGTTGCGCAGCAGGGCCTAGAGAGGTGGCCTGTTTATTGAGGGTGTCTGGTCTGACGCCTATCGCGGGCAAGGAGTAGGCGACTCGGTCTATCGGAGTCGTCGTTCCACCGATTGGTATCCTCAACTTCCAAAAAATTGGTTATTTGTGCAACTCACAGGCGGGGCTAACGTATCTACACCCCCACTTGTTATGGAGCACACCATGCAACCTCGTATCGATTTCTACACCGCTTCGCCGGATGCCTTCAAAGCCATGTTGGCGCTGGAAACTGCGGTATCGAAACTGCCACTGGAAAAAAGCCTGGTCGAGCTGGTCAAGCTGCGCGCTTCGCAGATCAATGGCTGTGCATTCTGCGTCGACATGCACACCGCTGATGCCCGTAAGGGCGGTGAAACCGAACGTCGTCTGTATGCGGTTTCGGTCTGGCGTGAAACGCCGTTTTTCACCCCGCGCGAACGTGCCGCACTGGCCTGGACCGAAGCCCTGACCCGACTCTCGGAAACCCACGCGCCGGATGAAGATTACGCACTGCTGAGCGCTGAATTCAGTGCCAGCGAAATGGTCGACCTGACCATGGCGATTTCCACAATAAATAGCTGGAACCGTCTTGCGGTAGGCTTTCGCAAGTTCCCGCAGGAATGAATCTGAGGCTCAATGAGCATCGGCAGACGGCGCGGCCGGTGGTTTGACCTTGCGCATCAAGGGCACCATCGCCGTGGCGATGATGAAGCAGGCCATGATCATCAGAAACGCGTCGCCATAGGTTTGTGTCTGGGCTTCGCGCCAGGTCAATAGCCACAGTTGATGAAGGCTGGCGGTAACGCCCTGGTCGCCGGTCTGACCGAGGGCGGCGAAGTTACCGCCCACCTGCGTCAGCCACTGGTTCAAGGCTTCGTTGCTGCTATTGAGATGCTCGGCCAGTCGGGTGAAGTGCAGGTTGGTGCGGTCATTGAGGATGGTCGCGCAGGCAGCAATGCCAATCGCACCACCCAGATTACGCATCAGGTTGAATAACCCCGAGGCGTGCTTCAACCGAGACGGGGCCAGCCCACCGAGGGTCAAGGTCACGGCCGGCGGCACCGCCAATTGCTGGGCGATACCACGCAAGGCTTGCGGCAGTATCAATTCTCTGGCTCCCCAATCGTGGGTGATCGGGCTGAAATCCCACATCGACAAGGCAAACAGCCCCAGGCCGGTCATCATGATCCAGCGCAGGTCGATGCGGTTGGCCAGGAAGGCATACAGCGGAATCGCCATAATCTGGAACACCCCGGTGGAAAACACCGCAAGACCAATGTCCAGCGCGCCGTAGCCGCGTACCCGTCCGAGAAACAGCGGTGTCAGGTAAATGGTCGCGAAAAGGCCGATGCCAGTGACGAAGGAAAAGAAACAACCCAAGGCAAAATTGCGGTCTTTCAATGCACGCAGATCAACGATCGGGTTGGCCACGTGCAAGCTGCGACCGATAAAGGCCAGTCCCGCCAACCCGGAGATCCATGCGGTCGTGAGGATGGTGCTGTCGCTGAACCAGTTCCAGCGCGGGCCTTCTTCGAGGGTGTATTCCAGGCAACCGAGAAACAGTGCCATGAAGACCATGCTCAGGTAATCGGCGCCCTTGAGCAGCGACAGTTCCGGCTCGTCGATTTTCACCAGCATTGGCACCGCCGCCGCGACGAAAATCCCCGGTACCAGGTTGATGTAGAACAGCCAGTGCCAGGATGAGATATCGGTGATCCAGCCACCGATCACCGGGCCCAGGGTCGGAGCCAACGAAGCCACGGCGCCGATGGTCGCTGCGGCGATCACCCGTTGTTTGCCGGTGAAGAAAAAGAACGCGGTGGTGAACACCAGCGGGATCATCGAACCGCCGAGAAACCCTTGCAACGCGCGGAAGGCGATCATGCTCTGGATGTTCCAGGCCGCGCCGCAGAGCAAGCTGGCCAGGGTGAAACCGACCGCCGAGACGCAGAACAGCCAGCGTGTGGAAAACACCCGAGAAAGCCAGCCCGAGAGCGGGATAACAATGATTTCGGCGATCAGGTAACTGGTCTGCACCCAGGCGGTTTCGTCGGTGCCGGCCGAGAGCCCGCCACCGATGTCGCGCAACGACGCCGAGACAATCTGGATATCCAGCAGCGCAATGAACATACCGATGCACATAGTGGCGAAGGCGAACACCTTGGTCGCGGTCGCCATGGTACTGGCATCGAAGGGCTGAGCCCGGGCAGCGAGGGCGCGACTCATGGTGCGCTGGCCTGGGCGACGGCCGCCGAGGGTTCTTTATGTTCGGCTTTCGTATCGACTGACGCGGTCACCGAAAGGCCCGGACGCAGTTGGCCCAGCACCGCGTCAGCCGGATCGAGGATGATTCGCACCGGCACGCGCTGGACGATTTTGGTGAAGTTACCCGTAGCGTTTTCCGGCGGCAACACGCTGAACTGCGCGCCAGTCGCCGGGGCCAGGCTGTCCAGGTGGCCGTGGAACTCCCGACCGGGCATCACGTCAGCGTGGATACTGACCCGCTGGCCGGGAACCATGAGTCTGAGCTGATCTTCCTTGAAATTGGCATCGACCCACAGGCCGCTGGCCGGTACCACCGAGAGCAGTTGCGATCCGGCCTGGGCATAGGCGCCCACCCGCGCCCGACGGTTGCCGATCACGCCATCTGCAGGCGCGCGCAACTCGGTGTAACCGAGGTTCAATCGGGCGATATCCCGCTCGGCCTGGGCTTGCATCAACGCCGCTCTGGCCTGCTGTTTCTGAGTGGCGATCACGTTCAACTGGCGCTGGGTGGCGAGCAGTTCAGCCTGCGCCCGGGCGCTGAGGGCTTGCGCGGTTTTGAAGGTGGCGTCTGCCCGTTGCGCACTCTCCACAGACACTGCGGAACTGCCGACCAGGCGTTTGTAGCGCGCATTGTCGTCGCGTGAGCGCGACATCTCCGCGCCCGTGGCATCGATCCCCGCCCGGGCCTGATCAATCACCGCGTGTTGCAGTTGTTCGGTGGCGTCGAGGTTGGCCAGCAAGGCTTCTTCGGCAGCTACCGCACCCTCGGCCTTGGCCAGGCTGGCGCGGTAATCCCGTGAGTCGAGCCGGATCAGTACGTCACCGGCATGCACCTGTTGGTTGTCGGTCACCAGCACTTCTTCGATGTAGCCGGCCACTTTCGGCCCGATCACCGTGACATCGCCGCCGATGTAGGCATCGTCGGTATCTTCGATAAAGCGCCCGCTGGTCCACCAGTGCAGGCCATAGAGCCCGATCAGCACCAGCGCAGCGGCGGCCAGAATCATCAGCATCAGGCGCTTGAGCAGTGCAGGCCTGGGTGGGTTCAGTGCGGTAGCGATTCCGGGCTCTTCAACTGCAGTCATGCTGGTCATGGCAGGGTACCTGTCGGATCAGATAAATATTACGCGCGTAATATGATACATGTAATATTGGCTCGCAAGTGAATTTTCCTGCCAGTCGTCAGGTGGGTTTAATACAACGGTTGTTTGAAGCGCGTCAGGAGCGCAGCGCCTGGTTGAACAAGCGCTTGCTCAGACGAAGGTTGAACCGGGACTGGATGCTGACTTTCAGGTACTACGCCAACCGGGAAAGAAAAATGCGCGGGATCTGCATGATTCAATACTCGGGTTGTTCAGCACCGACCACCAACACACTGCAAGGCATCTTGTAGAGCAGGTGCTCTGCCGTACTGCCGATAAGTTTGTCCAGACCATGCGGGCTCACTTTGCCCATGACGATGACATCGACGTCATGGGTGTCGGCATAACTGGCCAGGACCTTGGCCGGATTGCCCATGATCAGGTGGCGCTGCCCGGTCGGTATGCCGTTGCGTTCGGCCAACGCGTTGAAGGCCTCATCCTGAATGTCATACATGGTCTTGGCCATGCTTGAGGAGAAGAAGGATGAACCGCTGGCAAAGCCGAACTCTGACGAGGTGATCGATGACAGGTCATAGGCGTACAACACATCGATTTCGGCGTTGCATCGCATCGCCAGTTTCACCGCTTCGCGGATGATCCGGTCATTGAAGCCCGGGTTCTGGTCACTGTGATGGAGGGTGTCCACCGCTGCGACGATCTTGCGCGGCAAGGCATGACGGGTATTGCTCACAAAATGCAACGGTACTGGGCACTGGCGCATCAGGTGCACATCGAGAGGCGTGAACATGATCCGCGTCAACAGCGACTCGTGCTCCAGGGCCTTGATCAGCATGTCCATGGGTTGTTCGTTGAGGTGGACAAGGATTTCTTCCAGTGGACGTTCGACCCATGTCACTTCGGTGGTCACATCAACACCGATTTTGCGCAGGGGCCGGGCCTGTTCCTCAAGCCACTGGCGGTGCCGCCCGACGTAGCCCAAACGCATTTGCTCCAGCGCTTGCTCATTGACCAGGCCCGCTGTCGCCAGGCCCTCGAGATAATCAAAAGCCACGATGTGCAGCGCTGCACCTTCGGCCCTGGCCAGGGCGGCTGCCCTGTCGAAGGCTGCGCTGTGCTGCATCAATGGCGAAGTCACCAGCATGAAGCGTTTTTGTCTGGACATGACAAACCTCCCAAACAGTAAAGACAGCGGTCCCTCAGGGCCGTGACTGGACATCAAGTGGCAAGACGATTATCTGATCATGCCGCCAGTACGAGCAAACGGGTTGATTGGTATCAACGTCAGCCGGGGTGTCCGACGTGTGGTCGGGGATGAAGCGCCCGGTAACTGACTGGCGTTCAGGGCGTCAGTACGAGCGCCCCTTTGAACTGTCCTTGTCGCAGGCAGGCGAGGGCGGTATTGGCATCTTTCAGAGCAAAACAGGTGACATGGGAGCGAATCGGGGTATGACGAAATTCGGCGAAGAACGCCTTGCCGTCCTCGCGGGTCAGATTGGCCACCGAACGCAGTACTCGTTCACCCCACAGCAGTTGATAGGGAAAAGCCGGAATATCGCTCATATGAATGCCGGCGCAGATCACACAGCCGCCCTTGATCGTCGCGGCAAGGGCCAGAGGTATCAACGCTCCGACGGGGGCGAATATCAGCGCGGCGTCCAGCGGTTGCGGTGGCGGTTGTTCTGAAGACCCGGCCCAGACAGCGCCCAGTTTTCTGGCGTAATCCTGGCCTTGTGTGTCGCCAGGGCGGGTGAAGGCATACACCTGCTGGCCACGTGTTAGCGCGATTTGTATGACCAGATGAGCGGCGGCGCCAAAACCATAGAGACCCAGTCGCCGCGCTGTCCCCGCCAGCCGCAAGGCGCGATAACCAATCAGCCCGGCACACAGCAACGGAGCTGCCTCGACAGGCGGCAGCGCGGCTGGAATGGTGAGGCAAAAGCGCGCATCGGCGAGGACGTAGTCGGCATAACCTCCATCGAGCTGACATCCCGTGAAAAGTGCCCGATTACACAGGTTCTCCCGTCCTGTCAGGCAGAAAGCGCAGTGTCCGCAGGCCCAGCCCAACCAGGGAACGCCGACCCGTCTGCCGATCCAGTAAGGTGCCACTTGCGAGCCGACCGCTACGACCTGACCAACAATTTCATGCCCCGGAACCCGTGGCAGCACCGCTTGAGGGAGCTCGCCGTCGAACAGGTGCAGATCAGTACGGCAGACACCGCAGGCCAGCACCTTGATCAGCAATTGATGGGGGGCAGGTGTCGGGACTGGACGCTCTTCCAATTGCAACGGCTGACCAGGGGAATGTAAAACCATGGCGCGCATGACCATTCTCCAGAGTAAGTGATACTAATCACTGTAGTTCGCAGGAGCAGACCGGACGAGAACCCTGGCGCCCGGAGGCTACGGCGATAATCGCCGCACATCGCTGCGGCCGTCGTCATTGCACGAATGCTCGCGTAACCGGGGAACATAGGCTTCGACGCATCAGTCAAACACTATGTGGGTATGTTATGAAGCCGGTATCGGGGGCATACCACCTGGAGGAGGTTATTAAATGATTCATTATTCCTCTCGGCAAACGACCTTGCATGACCGGGCTGCTGCCGGTCGTAGCCTGGTGGAGCCGCTGCTTAAATACAGCGCAAAACCCGATGTCATTGTCCTCGCCTTGCCCCGAGGGGGTGTCCCGGTGGCCTATGAAGTGGCCACAGCCCTGGAGGTTCGCCTGGACCTGATGCTGGTCCGCAAGCTCGGCGTTCCTTCTCACCAGGAGTTCGCCATGGGTGCCATTGCCAGCGGTGGCATACAAATAGTGAATGAGGATGCGCTACGGGCTAACCACATTGATCAACGCACACTCGAGGCCGTGGCCGCACGGGAAACGCAGGAGCTGCTGCGCCGCGAGCGCGTCTACCGGGCAACGCGTCCGCCCGTGGCGTTGCAAGACCAGGTGGTGATTCTGATCGATGACGGGCTGGCCACAGGGGCTTCAATGATGGCCGCAGTACACGCCGTGCGCCTGCAAAAACCGGCACGCATCGTCGTCGCCGTACCGGTGGCGCCACTGGAGACCGCGGAGGCGCTGCGCAGCGAAGTGGATGAGCTGGTTTGCCCGCTCACCCCCGAATGGCTGATGTCGATCGGCAGTTGGTACGCGGATTTTTCCCAGACCCCGGACGAAGAGGTTATTGATTTGTTGCAACGCGCCTGGCAACGCGAATCGAATTCGGGGCAGGGAGTGCCTTAAGGCAGTCCAATGCTAAAGCCACAGCATCGCAAGCTGGAACTGGCGGACGTCGAGTTAGCCGCTGATTTGCGTTTGCCTGCAGCCGCAGGCGGATTGGTGGTGTTCGTCCATGGCAGTGGCAGCAGTCGCTCGAGCCCACGTAACCAGCAGGTTGCACAATCTCTGGCCCAGCGCGGTCTGGGCACGCTGCTGTTCGATCTACTCACCGAGCAGGAACAACACGTGGACTACCTGACCGGAGAGTTGCGCTTTGATATCGCGCTGCTCTCCAGACGACTGGTGGGTGTGATCGACTGGATAGGGCACAGCGCTGAATTGAAATCGTTGCGCATCGGGCTGTTCGGCGCAAGCACCGGGGCCGCAGCGGCGTTGTTGGCAGCGGCGCTGCGCCCGGACGTGGTGCATGCCGTGGTCAGCCGGGGAGGGCGGACCGACCTGGCCGGGGCAGCGCTGGCCCTGGTGAAGGCACCCACCTTACAAATCGTCGGAGATCAGGACCCGACGGTGCTTGGCCTTAACCGCCAAAGCGCCCTGGCCCTCCAGTGTGAGCACCGGCTGGACGTCATCGCCGGAGCCACCCACCTTTTTGAAGAACCAGGAGCCCTGGAGAAAGTCGCCAGCCTGGCTGGCGACTGGTTTGAGGTGTATCTGCACACGCCGGCAAAAAAAACGCCCGAATGAGCCAAACCTTGTAGGAGCCGAGCTTGGTCCGGGCGGCGTTCCGACGATGGCGATCTCAAGGACGCCATCGCCGGCAAGCCGTGCTCCTACAGGTGTGCGGATATCACACGCCAAACGGAAAGGTTTCGTCCTCCGGTTCCAGTTCCTGGCTTTTCGGCAGATGCAGTGCGGTCACCGGTTGCGTCTGTTCAATCCAGACCATGGCGTCGAATTGCTCGGCCAGCACCGCCTGGAAGTAGTGGCTGGAGAGCTCGCTTTCAGGTCGGTAAATCACCCCAATGGCCCGCTCCAGCAGTGGCTCGCTGAGGGCCTGGCGCAACGCTTCTCGCTGAGGATCGCGCCAGTCGGTCAATGACGCAGCGATGCCCGCCTCAAGGAACTGATACTCCCAACTGTCCGTTCGAGATGGCCGGATGTCCTTGATGTGCATGTCGCCATCCCAGTCATCGGCCGCCGCCACCTGGCCACGGTCGGTGCTCATGCCGATCAGCACGACGTCGCGCCCATAGGCGCTGCGGCACAGCTGACCGATATTGAACTGGCCCTTCCAGCCCATCTGCGTGGCGGCGGCATTGCCGATATGGGAGTTGTGCGCCCACACCACCGCTCTGGCTTGAGGGCCACGATGCTCGAGCAGCGCACACAAGGTGTCGAACATATGCCTGTCACGCAGGTTCCAGGAGGTGGTCGAGCCTCGATAAATCGCTCGGTAGTATTGTTCCGCCGCCCGAACGACCTGGGCGTTTTGCGTGGCATTGAAGAAAGCTTCGTCGTCCTGGACAAGCCCGGCCATTTGTTCGGCCAATATGGCATTGAGCTGCTCGATCACCGCTTGCTCACAAGGCATGACGCCGCCGCGCTCGACAAAATGGCCATATAGCGCAGGATCATCCTGCCAGGGTGTCAGACAGCCATAACGCTGTCGTGCTTCGTGCGCAAGCTGAGGGTCGCCCAGGTCCAGGTAGTTCAAGACCTCGCGAATGGAGTTGCGCAAACTGTAAACGTCCAACCCGCGAAACTCGACACGCAGCTCGGAGGCTTTGTGGCTGTTGTGCTGGTGAAGCCAGTGGGCGAAAGCCCTCACATCGGTATTGCGCCACATCCAGGTCGGGAATCGGCTGAAGATATGACGTTTCCAGGCCGAAGGCGCCAGCCCGCGGACATAACGGTCAACGTGGCCCGCATCCGGCCAGTCCGCTTCGACGGCAACAATATTGAACCCATGCTGCTCAATCAGCCGTTGGGTGATGGCCGCCCGGGTTCGGTAGAAGTCGCTGGTGCCATGGCTGGCCTCACCGATCATCACCACACGAGCATCGGCGTAACGGTCGAACATCTCGCCGAAGGCCTCGGAATTCAACGCCGGCAGCTCCTCAGCGTACTGGCGTAACAAGGGGACAATGGAGGTCTGCACCCCGTTGGCACGGGAGCCGGGAAGTTTCTTCGAGAAGTCCTGGAAAGATGGGCTCATGAGCGTCATTCCGATGAGAGTGGATTGCCCGACGTGCAGCACTCTGTGGCATCACGTCGACTGCCGGGGCAGCGCTGACTTGAGGGGCATTAGCGCGGGGAATTCTTCAGGCGTCAGGGTTTCCTTTTCCAGCAAGAGTCTGGCGCCGGCATCCAGATCAGCCCTACGGTCCTCAAGCAACGCCTTGGCGCGACTGTAGGCTTCATCAAGCAGGGCTCTGATGCCGAGGTCGATTTCCCGCGCGGTTTGTTCCGAGTAGTCCTTATCCCCCCGATTCAACATGTGATCGCCCAGGTAAGTGGGGGTCTGTCGCTCCAGCACCGACTGCCCGAGCTCCGTGCTCATGCCGAAACGGGTAATCAGTTGCCGGGCGATATCGGTCGCCCGGGTCAAGTCGTCCGCCGCTCCCGTGGAAATCTGCCCATAGACGATGTACTCGGCGGCCCGACCGGCCATCAACACTACGATGCGATCCTTGAGCGTCTGGTAACTGATCAGAAAGTGATCTTCGGTCGGGCGTTGCAGGGTATAGCCCAATGACCCGATAGAGCGGGGAATGATCGAAACCTTGTGCACCGGGTCCATTCCCGGCAAGGTGCCGGCCGCCAGGGCATGGCCCATTTCGTGATAGGCGACCACCAGGCGCTCCTCGGGCTGTAGCAGACTGCTTTTGCGTTCAACGCCGGCGATGATGCGCTCTACCGCAGCCGTGAAGTCATCGAGGCTGACCGTCGGGGCACCGCGACGGGTCGCAACGATCGCGGCTTCGTTGACCAGATTCGCCAGGTCTGCGCCAGTGAAACCGGTGGTGATCTGGGCAATACGCTCGCAGTCGGCGCTGAGGTCAGCGGTGATGTGCTTGATATGCACCTTGAGAATCTCGCACCGACCCTTGCGGTCCGGGCGATCAATGACGATCTGACGATCGAAGCGGCCGGCCCGCAGCAGCGCCGGGTCGAGGACTTCCGGGCGATTGGTGGAGGCCAGCAGCACCACGCCTTCGCGAGGATCGAAGCCGTCCAGCTCCGACAACAGTTGGTTGAGTGTCTGCTCTTTTTCGTCGTTGCCGCCGAGCGCGCCGATACCGCGCATCTTTCCCAGAGCATCCAGTTCGTCAATGAAAATGATGCAGGGGGCCGCCTGGCGAGCCTGCTCGAACAGGTCGCGAACCCTGGCAGCGCCGACGCCGACGAACATCTCGACGAACTCGGATCCGGAAATGGAGAAAAACGGAACCCCGGCTTCACCGGCGATGGCCTTGGCGACCAGGGTTTTACCGGTTCCCGGAGGGCCAACCAGCAAAGTCCCCTTGGGAATATGGGCACCCAAGCGGGTGTACCTGGCCTTGTCTTTCAAAAACGAAACGATTTCCACTAGCTCGGCCTTGGCTTCGTCAATGCCGGCCACATCGGCGAAGGTTACCCCCGTTTCGCTTTCGACGAATACTTTTGCCCGTGACTTGCCGACGTTCATCAGGCCGCCAATGCCCTGTTTCCCGGCAAGGCCGCGGAACACAATACTCCAGACCACCATGATTATCAGAAAGGGCAGGAACCAACCGAGCAGATTACCCAGCAAGGTGTTTTCGTTGACACCGGAAAAACTGACGTCTGATTGAGCGAGTTCTGTCGCCAGGGTTGGGTCGACCCGCACTGTGCTGAACAGGTTATGACCGTTGATAGGCTCTTGCAGCTTGCCGTTGATTTGGTCCTTGGTGATGCTCAACTCGCTGACCTTATGCTCGTTCAGCAACTGCAGGAACTGACTGTAAGGGATCGACTCGACGGCAGCGCGTCCGGCAAACAGGAACTGCGCCAGTGTCAACGCGACGAAGGTGATGAGGAAGTATGAAAAATTCCACTGATCGGTCTTCTTCATGGTCTGGGCTCGAGAGTGAACGATGCATGTGAGCAACGACCCTGTGCAGTGCTATGCAGAGTCGTTCTGCGCCCTACACTTGAGTATTGGTTAAAATTTTAGACCTGCTGTCAGTCGATCAGTTTTATGTATATCGAGCGGGCGCCCTGTGGTTTGCCCGCAGGAGCTGCCGAAGGTTCGGGCCGCGTACGGACGATCTTTTGATCCTCCGTCAGAACGCGATCCTGGGTGAGTGCTGAAAAGATCGCAGGCTGCGCCAGCGCCTGCAAAGGGGAAACCCAGAAAAAGCCCCTTGCCAGGTTTTTCTGGCAAGGGGCCAATGGGCACGCGGTTTTAGTCGGCTTTAATTCGCACAATTTTTTCCGGTTTTATGGCCTCGGCTTTTTTCGGCAGAGCCACCGTCAGCAAGCCTTTGCTGAAATGCGCGTCGATCTTGTCGACATCCACCCCTTTGGGCAGGTTGAAGACCCGCTCGAATGAGCCGTAGCTGCGTTCAGTGAGGTGATAGCCCTTCCTCTGTTCTTCCCTGTCTGCTTTCTTTTCGCCTCTGATGATCAGGCTGCCATTGGACAGTTTGATCTCAATGTCCTTCTCATCCATACCGGGAAGTTCGGCGGTGATTTCGTAGCTTTTATCCTGCTCGGCAATGTCCACGGCGGGCATGCCACGACCGCTCATCTCCCGATTCCAGAATGGCTCGACATCAAAGAGGCCGCGGCTGAACGGCTCGACATCGAAGAGGCTACGGCCGAGCGGCGAAAGCGCCGAGCCTCGACCGAAGTCTTCGAACAAATTGTCGACCTGTTGGCGCAGCGCGTCGAAGGGACGCCAGAGATCCTTGCTCACTGATGGCTGGCTGGTCTTCTGTTCGGTGCTGATCGGCATTTTTTTAACGGTAGACATATCATTTCTCCTCTTGGATGACTCGAGCTGGACTGCGAATGTCCGGGTCGCATGTCCACGTCGAGAGAGGCAATCAGGGGATATCAACGCCCTGTGGCGTCAGATTCCCCGCCACCGTATCCAGGCAGCGAATGCTGCTTGTGGTACGGGTATATAAACTCCTTTTGCACTTATAAGCATAGGCGCGCCAGAGGTCTGGATCATTCCAACGGGGAGGCAGGCGAGAAAAACGCGACGAGCGGATAGCGGGCTTCAAAAAATCAGATCGTTTTGTTGATTCGCCAGGGGCTTCGCAGAAGCGTTGCAGTCGAGTGGAGCGCTCTCAAAGAGTGCAACGCTGGAGCGCGCATGCTGGTGAAGCCTGTTGGTGAGTGCCGGTGTCGGGGTGAACTGTAGGTGGAGGCGTTAAACAGGGCTGTAAATCCGTGGCGCGCTTCGGTGGGGGACGTGGATCAAGTTGAGGCGGTGCTTGATTGCCCACTGCACGGTCAATGCGGTGGGTGCCGACAAGCTGACCAGCGTGCCAAACTTCGCCCTTACCGCTTTGTGAATAAGCTCCAGGCTGCAGCGGCTAGTCACTACCGTGAAGCCACAACGTGCATCGATCTGTGCATGCTGCATAGCGCCTATCAATTTATCCAGCGCGTTGTGGCGGCCGATATCTTCGCGGCACAAGAGCGCCGAGCCGTGAGTGTCGAAGTACAGCGCCGCATGCAGCGCGCCACTGCTGCGTGCCATTATTTGAGCCTGTTCGATGCGCTCACGCAGTCCGCTGAAGTGTTCCGCGAGAGGGAGGGGAACAGGCTCCAGAATGTCCAGTTGCGGAAGTGCCTGCTCCAGCGCTTCCACACCACACAACCCGCAACCACTGGTACCCGCCATTTGCCGGCGATGATTCTTCAGTGCCCAGAAGGCGCGACTGGAGATCTGTACATCCGCCTGACAGGCCTGGTCGAAGTGCGAGAGACGGATGTCGTGGATTTCGTTCAGATTTTCAACAATATCGTTACTCACGCTGAAACCCCGGATGAAATCCTCGATATTGCCGGGTGAAACCATCATCACGGCGTGGCTCAGTCCGTTGTACGTAATGGCCAGGGCGATCTCGGACGCTAACGCAGCCTGGGAGACGGGTGCGCGCGTATCGTATTCTCGATAGGTGACGTTCAGAGGCTTTGGCGCAGGTGCATTCGCATCGCTTTGCTCAGATGATTGTTCGACTCGGCAAGACATGACAAAACCCTCGAATCAGCTCTTTGCGGCAAATAGTTTTCTGGCTTCAGCAAAACACTTCTCGGCGATTGCCGAGCGAGGTTCGGTTTTGCGCATCACGAGACCCAGTGGCGCGAGAACACTTGCATCTGGAAGGTTGATAAAGGCCAGATTCTCAATCGGGTTTTCCAGACCATTGTTCAGCGGCATGATCGAGCAGCAAAAACCTTCGTGAATCGCCTGGAACAACTGATAAGTCGAGTCGGTTTCGAGTATTGGCTGTGGGTCTAGCCCGCGGCTGCGGAAACTCAGATCAACGGATTTTCGATAGTGCATGCCATTGCTGATCGTCCCCAATGGCAGCTCGGCGGCATCTTCCCAGCTCATTTCTGTTCCTTCGAAATGGAAGTGGCGAGTGTCGTACAGCAAGCCGACGCGGGTCTCTCCTATTTCGAAAAAATCCAGATAGTCCGGACTCACATGATCGAGATAACAGATGCCCAGATCCAGTTGGTTGTTACCTATGCCTTCGATGATTCGGTCTGAGCTCATGGATGACAGGCTGAATTTGAGCTCTGGGAACGTATGGGAAAGCCCCTGAACGTAGCTGATGGGATTAAAGCCGCTGAGAGGCACCAGACCCAGACGCAAATTGCCGACTAACTGACCGCGACACGCGGCGGCTTCGGCGAACAGCCCGTCATGTGCGGCGAGCAATGTTCTCGCCCATGCCAGCACGCGTTCACCCGCCTGGGTGAAACCTTCAAAGCGCTGGCCTCGGGTGACCAGCTCCAGACCCAGTTCATCTTCAAGATTGCGCAAGCGCATGGACAGCGTCGGCTGAGTAATGTGGCAACGAGCAGCGGCCTGCCCGAAGTGTCGAGTCTGTTCCAGCGCAATCAGGAACTTGAGTTGTTTGATGTCCACGATGGCACCTGCTGAGGGAAGTATGTGATGTAAGTATTAACACAGGAGTCCAGGACGCATGGATTGTTTGAAAAGTCCCGAACCGACCCTTTGGAGGAAACAGTGTGAACTTATTCAAATGACGCAGATAGCGTTTCGCAAAGCAGTTCCGGGGTGTTGAAATTACATAGGCGCGAGTCGTCCGAGGCGCACGACAACGCCCTCGGGTGACGTTTCAACAGCGCGCGTAACAGGCTTCGCTCTCCCTCATCCCAGTCTTGCTGCAAACCCTGTAGCAGCGCCTTGGGAATCAAGCTGAACATGGGTTGCCATTGCCCGGCCTGCTGCACCATCAACGCTGAAGCCGTCGCAGGGCGCGCCTCTAACAGAGCCCTGATCAGCGGCGCGTCAATGTTCGGTGCGTCGCAGGCGAGAATCAGTAGCCACGGATGGTGCGCAACAGCCAGTCCGGCCAGGACTCCTGCCAGAGGTCCCGGGAAATCCCTTTGTGAGTCCTCGACCAATTGATCGGCATAGGCTCGATAACTTTTTTCATTACGGTTGCAGGAGATGATCAAGTCGTCGGTGAAGGGTCGTACTACAGCGTGTACATGTGCGATGAGCGGCTTCCCTTTCCAGGGCAGCAGCCCTTTATCCCGTCCCCCCATACGCGCCCCGCGCCCGCCAGCAAGTAGTAGCACTGAGCAGGGTACAGATGAAGCTGCAGTAGAGCAGGTAAGTGTCATGATTAAAAACACGGATAGTTGGGTGAGCAGACGATCTCACTGTTTATCTTGTCAGTCCAATCAGAAGTATTTAATGATCGATCGATTGACTCTATCAAAACCGAATTTAATTAGAATAAGGAATCACTGTGGATGAAAAAACCTTCGATAGACGCGCTCGATAATCTGGTCGGCCAGAGTGATTAGACAGTGACCGTTTTAGCGCTTTAGCCTCTAGCAATTGTTTTCATTATTACCTGCCGGAGAATGACATGAGCGTTAAGTCGGATGCGTTATTTGTACCGTTGAATATTGCCGTGCTGACCGTCAGTGATACCCGTGAATATGCCAATGATACCTCTGGGCAATTGCTGGTCAGTCGATTACTGGAAGCGGGCCACACCCTGAGTGAACGCAACTTGCTCAAGGATGACCTGTACAAAATCCGGGCACAGGTCGCAAGCTGGATTGCCGACGAGGGGATTCAGGTCGTGCTGATTACCGGGGGCACCGGATTCACTGGCCGCGACAGTACACCTGAGGCGGTGACCTGTTTGTTGGATAAACAAATTGATGGCTTTGGTGAGTTGTTTCGGGCGATTTCTATTCTCGATATTGGCACGTCCACTGTACAGAGCCGGGCCTTGGCCGGACTGGCCAACGGCACACTGGTGTGCTGCCTGCCAGGTTCTACTGGCGCCTGTCGAACCGCGTGGGAAGGCATTCTTTCCGAGCAGTTGGATGCACGCCACAGGCCGTGCAATTTCGTGCCGCACCTCAAGCCTGTGCAAGTCTGCGGGTCACGGGGATGAGTCAGTCACCGCTGATGCCTGTGGAGGAGGCCATCGCCAGGCTGCTGGTCATGGCTGAGGCCCAACGTCTCGATGATAGCGAGTCAGTACAGCTGAGTGATGCACGGCAACGGGTGCTGGCCAGTGACCTGGTGGCGATCCTGGATCTTCCGCCTTGGCCGAATAGTGCGATGGACGGTTATGCCTTGAATGTGGACGACTGGAGCGGACAGCCACTAGCCGTATCCCAACGAATTTTTGCCGGTCAGGCCCCCGAAGCGTTGCTACCGGGGACCTGTGTACGAGTCTTTACCGGAGCGCCTGTCCCCGAGGGTGCCAACAGTGTAGAGATGCAGGAGAACGTCGAGCTTTTGGATGATGGCCGCGTCAGCTTCAACCAGTCACTGACAGTTGGCCAGAATATTCGACCGCAAGGCCAGGAGAACCGTGTCGGGCAGGTTTTGCTCCCTGCCGGCAAACGACTGGGACCTTTCGAGTTGGCCATCGCAGCGGCGCAGGGATGTACGCATGTGCATGTCGTACGGCGCCCACGGGTCGCGCTGCTCTCCACAGGCGATGAACTGGCCGAACCGGGAATGCCCTTGAAGCCCGGCTGTATCTACAACAGCAATCGCACCTTACTGAGCCACTGGTTAAGTGCATTGGGTTGCGACGTAATCGATGCAGGTATTCTCCCCGACCGGCCGCAGCAGACGCGCCTCAAACTCGAACAGTTGCAACACAATGCGGACTTGATACTCACCACCGGTGGCGTGTCCGCAGGTGACGCCGATTGTCTCGGGCAGGTGCTGCGTGAATGCGGTAAACCGTTGTTCTGGAAGCTGTCCATAAAGCCGGGTAAGCCACTGACGGTGGGACACTTTGGCACAGTGCCGGTCATCGGTCTGCCAGGAAACCCGACGTCGGCTCTGGTGACTTTTGGGCTATTGGCCCGGGCTTACGTGTTGCGCATCCAGGGTGTCGAAGACGTCACACCATTGAGCTTCCCGATTAACGTCGGTTTTGACTGGCCTAAAGCAGGAGGCCGCAGGGAGTACCTGAGAGCCAAATTGGAGGAGGGGCGAGCCGTACTCTATCCGAACCAGAGTTCAGGCGTGTTGCTGGGCGCATCCTGGGCTGATGGCTTGGTCGAGATTCTGGAGGGCTGTGCGCTGCAGGCAGGTGACACGGCACGGTTTATTCCGTTCTGCGACTTGTTTTAGAGCACCCCATCCACCCCTCAGCCATTTGGACGGGGTGGATTCCTTTTGCTCACTCATCACTACCTTCCCAGCGACTTGCTGCCAGCCGATCACTCTCTCTACTGCATACCCAACGGTCACCGGATCGGGTTTCTTCACGTTTCCAGAAGGGTGCTCGTGTTTTCAGAGAGTCCATTAAAAAGGCGCAGGCATCAAAGGCAGCCTGTCGATGTTCGCTGGCAACTCCGACAAACACGATGGGATCGCCGACGTTCAAAAGACCCACGCGGTGAGCTATTTTCACTTGTTGAAGAGGCCACCGTTCATTGGCCTGGTCGACGATGAGTTGCAATGATCGCTCGGTCATTCCTGGATAGTGCTCGAGAAACAGGCTGCTGACCTTTTCCCCCTGATTGATATCCCGGACATATCCGACGAAGGTGGCCACTGCCCCAACGCTATGGTCTTCGGCATGCAAACCGCTGTTCAGTTCATTCAGGTTGAACGCCTCGGTCTGGATCTGAATAGTCATCACTCAACCACCCGTCACTTGGGGGAAGAAGGCGATCTCATCGAACTCTTCAATGGAGGCGCCGAGTGTGCATAACTCCTGGTTCAGCGCGCACATAAGGCTGGTTTCACTGAGTACTTGCTCCCAAACCTCTCCTCGGGTGATCAGGAATTTTCTGACATCGTCAATGCTTCGCAATGACGCGTTCAGAGCAATTTTTTCTCCGCCAATACCGAGTTGCTCTCGATAACGCGCAAAGTAGTTGATGAGAATCATTGAGCGGCACCTGCTTCAAAGTGACCTGATCTTCCGCCCTGTTTTTTGAGCAGCTGAATTCTATCAATGATCATCCCTCGGTCGACGGCTTTGCACATATCGTAGATAGTCAGAGCCGCAACACTTGCAGCAGTGAGAGCTTCCAGCTCAACGCCTGTTCTGCCGTTAAGTCGGCAGGTGCTCACAATTCTTACGCTATCGGGCTCGACAGTCTTCACCTCGATGTGAATTGAGCTGAGCATCAATGGGTGGCATAAAGGGATGAGTTCATGGGTTTTTTTCGCCGCCATGATCCCTGCGATTCGAGCGACCGCAAACACATCACCCTTGGGATGCCCATTGTGTTGGATAAGTTTCAACGTAGAAGGTCGCATACGTATCCAGGCCTGTGCTTGAGCTTCACGGTTGGTCGGCTCTTTTTCGCTGACATCGACCATATTGGCTCTGCCCTCGGCATCTAAATGAGTCAGCGTCCCGGAATCGGGTTGTTTGAATTCATTCATGTTTATCCTCCACCCCTGCGGGTACTTAATGAGTAGGTTGTGCTAATCAGTTCAGCACGAAGTCCACGGGCTGAAGTATGGGAGGGAGTTCTGTCGCACCCAGGGCGTCAAGCACCTCACGTTCGATGTTGCGCACGATGGCATTCGTTGGAAGGTCGTTTTCATCTTGACCAAAGGGGTCTTCCAGTTCGTCGCCAATAGCATCCAGCCCAAAAAACGTATAACTCACAATGGCGGTGAAGACTGGCGTTAGCCAGCCCAGTGGCTCGGCCATCGCAAAGGGCAACAAGATGCAAAATATGTAAATTGTCCTGTGTAGCAAGAGTGTGTAAGGGAAGGGGAGTGGAGTACTTTTGATACGCTCGCAGGTCGTTTGCGTAGTGGTCAGATTGGTCAAATGATTGGCCATCAGCGTGTAACGCCATTCGCTGATGTGGCCTGATTCGGCGAGTGTTGAGCACTGTTGGCCGACTTGACGCAGAATCCTTTCAGGGATGTTAGGTGTATTTGAAGAGGGTAACTGGCTAAGCCACGTACCCGCCGCACTGAGCTCGTCTTCTTTGCGAAGTCTGGCATTCAGCGCATGGGCAAACCCGCAGAGATTTCGCAACATCATGCTGCGTTGCTGTTTGTCTTTAATGACCTGCGTTTCCCGGATCATCGAGCGCAGGTCCATCACCATCGCACCCAGCGCTTTGCGCGCTTCATACCAACGGTCGTAGCAGGCGTTGTTACGGAAATTCATGAAGATTGAAAGTGATAGCCCCAACAGCGTGAAGGGGGTGGCATTGACCTTTGAGAAGTACGCAGGATGGAGTGTTTCGACCAGGACAATAGCGGAGGCCAGGAGTGTCACCAGAAGGCTTCGCAGCGCGATACGCTTGGCAATCGAGCCTTTGAGTGAAATCAGAACATTGATCAGATTAGGTTTGGCTCTAACGATCATGGGAAGCAGCCTTCTAGAGAATAATGATGTGAAAACCGGGCAGGCTATCCGCCCGTCATGTTCATAAAACGGACAACTTGCACGTCATCATTGAGTTCAAAGTGGTGTCGGTACGGCTTGATTTTCATCGCCTCGATGATTGCCTTCTCCAGGCGCTCCGGCTCTCCTGGGTGGCGGCGAAGCACTTCCTTCAGGTCGACGGAATGTTCATTGCCCAGGCACAGCAGGAGTCGGCCTTCGACGGTTAACCGAACACGATTGCAGGTAGCGCAAAAATTGTGGCTGTGGGGCGAGATAAACCCCAGGCGAATATGCGGCGCCTCAGCCAAGCGCCAATAACGCGAAGGGCCTTGGGTCGATTCCGCGGAGTCGATGAGCGTGTAGCGTTCGGCAATACGCTCGCGCACGTGCACGCTTGAAAAGAACGCCCCTGCACGGCTGTGCTCGCTGATTACACCCAGTGGCATCTCTTCGATGAAGGAAATGTCCAGTCCACGATCAATCGCAAAGCCAACGAGATCGTTTATCTCGTGATCGTTGCGCCCTTTCATGACGACGCAGTTGAGTTTGGTATGTTGAAAACCTGCTGCATTCGCCGCGTCAATACCGGCGATGACGTTAGCCAGATCACCCGTGCGGGTCAGTTCGCGGAAGCGATGGGTATCGAGGCTGTCGAGACTGATGTTAAGGCGCTTGAGCCCCGCATCGAACAAGGGTGCCGCGAGCTTGCCCAGCTGAGAACCGTTTGTGGTCATGCACAGTTCACGCAGCCCCGACAGCGCTGCAATGCGTTCACACAGCGCTACCACGCCGGGGCGAATCAACGGTTCGCCACCGGTCAGGCGGATTTTTCGGGTGCCCAGCGCCACAAAGCTTTCAGCTAGCTGATAGATCTCTTCCAGCGTCAATATTCGTTGTCGCGGCAAGAATTCCATGTTCTCGGCCATGCAATAAACACAGCGGAAATCGCACCGGTCGGTCACAGACATTCTGAGATAGTCGACTCGCCGAGAAAAACTATCCATCAAAATTCGATCTGACATCACAACCTCCATCGGCGATCCAGGTGTATCAGCCATGGCGCCGGTTTTGGAAGACCACTGTTATATAGGGCCTTGATGACCCAAGACTAAGGTCATTTAAAGTGGCCGTCTAATCACTATTAACAACTGATTGATCAATGGAATCTATTGAGCAGGAAGTGGCTCGGATTCTCGCTGTCTTGAATTTGTAATTGATTGATTTTTAGTGATTATTTTCTTGATAGATCATTTCGATGATCTGGTCATTATTTGCAATTAGACAGGCATGTAATGCGCGGAATAGTCTTGCTTCGTACCCCTGAATTGGGCCCGTGAAGTAATTAAATGCGAATAACCTGTCGCTAAATAATGTCGCATTTTTATAGGCGCACAAAAACAGAAATTAACAATGACTTGACATCAGGCTACCGCCTACGTGCACGTCTTGGAGAAGTATCATGAGCGAAGTTGAACGTTATAAACCGTATAAGGGGGCGGCCGCAGGCTGGGGCGCGCTGATTGCTGTTACCAGGAACTGGTTGGGCAGCGAAAATGCGTTCAAGAATATTCGAACCATGCTCAAGACCAACCAGAATGGCGGATTCGACTGCCCGGGCTGTGCGTGGGGCGAATCGCCGGAAAGTGGCATGGTCAAGTTCTGCGAGAACGGCGCCAAAGCGGTCAACTGGGAAGCCACCGGCCGTCTGGTCAACCCGGCGTTTTTCAACAAATACACGGTGTCGTCGCTGGCGGCGCAAAGTGACTATTGGCTCGAATACCAAGGGCGCCTGACTCACCCCATGCGCTATGACGCCTCCGCTGATCGTTACGTTGAAACCAGCTGGGACGATGCTTTTGCCTTGATCGCCAAACACCTGAAAGGGCTGACGTCGCCTGATCAGGCCGAGTTTTACACGTCCGGCCGGGCCAGCAACGAAGCGGCTTACCTCTATCAGCTATTCGTTCGTGCCTACGGCACCAATAACTTCCCTGACTGTTCGAACATGTGCCACGAGGCGAGCGGCCTGGGCATGGGTGACAGCGTCGGCGTGGGGAAGGGCACAGTGACGTTCGATGATCTGGAGGAAGCCGACGCCATTTTCGTCATCGGCCAGAACCCAGGCACCAACCACCCACGGATGCTTGAGCCACTGCGCGAAGCGGTGAAGCGGGGCGCGCAGGTGATCTGTTTCAACCCACTGAAAGAGCGGGGTCTGGAACGCTTCCAGCACCCGCAGCATCCGCTGGAAATGCTCACCAACGGCTCCGAACCCACCTCGTCCGCGTACTTTCGTCCGGCATTGGGCGGCGACATGGCGGCTATGCGCGGCATCGCCAAGTTCCTGTGGCAGTGGGAGCGTGAAGCGCTCGCGAACAACAGCGAGGCGGTGTTCGACCGCGCGTTCATCGCTGAGCACACCTCGGGCCTGGAGACCTACCTGGCCGAAGTCGACGCCACGACCTGGGAGCATATCGTCGAACAGTCCGGCCTGACCCTGGCGGACATCGAACTGGCTGCCCGCATGTACCGCAGAGCCACGCGGGTCATCATGTGCTGGGCGATGGGGGTGACCCAGCACACACACTCGGTGCCGACCGTCCAGGAGATCGTCAATGTGCAGTTGTTGCGTGGCAATGTCGGTCGCCCGGGTGCAGGGCTGTCGCCGGTGCGCGGGCACAGTAACGTGCAGG
This sequence comes from Pseudomonas sp. GW821-FHT01E05, assembly GCF_059422425.1. NCBI lineage: Bacteria > Pseudomonadati > Pseudomonadota > Gammaproteobacteria > Pseudomonadales > Pseudomonadaceae > Pseudomonas > Pseudomonas sp. GW821-FHT01E05. Next base: position 89,174 of record NZ_JBWKWW010000010.1, on the reverse strand, counting down.
GCGACCGCACCATGGGCATCAACGAGCTGGCACCCCCTGAGTTTATTGACGCGCTGGAAGCGCGCTTTGCGTTCAAGGTTCCGCGCAAACACGGCCACAACACGGTGATGGCGATTGCTGCAATGGAAGAGGGGCGCTCGAAAGTCTTCATCGGCCTGGGCGGCAACTTCGCCCAGGCGACCCCCGACAGCCCACGTACTCATGCCGCACTGCGCAACTGCGACCTCACGGTACACATCGCCACGAAGCTCAATCGCAGCCATCTGGTCACCGGCCGCGAGGCCTTGATTTTGCCGTGCCTGGGGCGCACCGATATCGACATGCAAGAGGAGGGGCCGCAAGGCGTTACGGTGGAAGACACCTTCAGCATGGTGCACATTTCCCACGGCCAACTGAAACCCAAGTCCGCGTTGATGCGTTCGGAACCGGCGATCATTGCCGGGATTGCCAACGCAACATTGGGTAAACACCCCATTGACTGGCTCTGGGCGATCGCAGATTACGGTCGCATCCGTGACCTGATTGCCGACACCATTCCCGGCTTCGAGGATTTCAATAAAAAATTGCTGCACCCCGGTGGCTTTCACCTGGGCAACGATGCCGCCAAACGCATCTGGAAAACCGCCACTGGCAAAGCGCAGTTTGCCCCCAGCGTATTGCCGGAACACCTGGTCAGCGAAGGCGTGCGCAACCTGGATGTGAAACCGGATCTGATCCTGCAAACCATGCGCTCCCACGATCAATACAACACCACCTTGTATGGACTGGATGATCGTTATCGCGGCGTCTACGGCATGCGCGATGTCGTATTCGTCAATGAGCAGGACATTCGCAAACTGGGTTACGAGCCGGGGCAAAAGGTCGACATGATCTCGCTGTGGGGGGATGGTCGCGAGCGTCGAGTGACCGGCTTTACCTTGATCGCCTACGACATTCCACCCGGTCAGGCCGCCGCCTATTACCCGGAAACCAACCCGTTGGTGCCGCTGGAAAGTTATGGCGACCGCACGTACACGCCGACCTCGAAGTTCATCGCCATTCGCCTTGAGCAGGCGAAGGCCAACAACCTGATCCAGTCCTTCGGCGCTTGAGTCTGGCCGGGGTGACGTGATTGCCGCCCCGGCCTCACCAGATCATTGGAAATCTGTTCGCTGCGAGCCGTGAGGCTCACTGCGGCCGGGCTTTGTATGCACGAGCATCGAGCCACTATGAGGGTATCGTCATGTTAAATCTGGAGGCGCTGGACCTTGCGCGAATTCAATTCGCGTTTACGGTCTCGTTTCACATCATATTTCCTGCCATCACCATCGGGCTTGCCAGTTTCCTGGCGGTCCTCGAAGGTCTCTGGCTGAAAAGCAACAATTCGGTTTACAAGGACCTCTATCACTTCTGGTCGAAAATCTTTGCCGTCAACTTCGGTATGGGGGTGGTCTCCGGGCTGGTCATGGCTTACGAGTTTGGCACCAACTGGAGCCGCTTTTCTGACTTCGCCGGGAGTATTACCGGGCCATTGCTGACGTATGAGGTGTTGACGGCCTTTTTCCTTGAGGCAGGCTTCCTTGGGGTGATGCTGTTCGGTTGGAACCGGGTAGGTCGCGGGCTGCACTTCTTTGCCACGGTGATGGTCGCCATCGGTACGTTGATCTCGACCTTCTGGATTCTGGCCTCCAACAGCTGGATGCAGACGCCACAGGGTTTCTCGATCGTGGATGGCCGGATTATGCCGATGGACTGGCTGGCCATCGTCTTCAATCCGTCGTTCCCTTTCCGACTGGCTCACATGGCCATCGCTGCGTTTGTGGCAACGGCGTTCTTTGTCGGGTCTTCCGCGGCCTGGCATTTGCTGCGTAAGCATGACACGCCTCAAGTGCGCAAAATGCTTTCGATGGCGTTGTGGATGGCGTTGATCGTGGCTCCGATCCAGGCCGTGGTCGGTGATGCCCATGGTCTGAATACCCTGGAACATCAACCGGCGAAAATTGCCGCCATTGAAGGGCACTGGGAAAACGTCGGTAATGAGCCGACTCCACTTGTGCTGTTCGGCATCCCGGACATGGGTGCCGAGAAGACGCGTTATGCGATAGAAGTCCCTTACCTGGGCAGTCTCATCCTGACTCACAGCCTGGATAAACAAATCCCTGCTCTCAAGAGTTTCCCGAAAGAGGACCGTCCCAACGCGACCATCATTTTCTTCAGCTTTCGGATTATGGCCGGGCTTGGAATGTTGATGATCCTCACGGGTTTGCTGGGTCTTGCCTTACGCCGTAATGGCGCGCTGTACCGCAATCGCCTGTTCCTGCGCCTGGTGTTGTTCATGGGCCCTACAGGTCTGATCGCAATGTTGGCGGGCTGGATCACCACCGAGGTAGGCCGTCAGCCGTGGGTCGTCTATGGACTTCTGCGCACTGCCAATGCGGCTTCCAATCACACGGTCACGCAGCTCAGCGTTTCGCTGGCGGTGTTTGTATTGATTTACTTCTCGGTTTTCGCGGTGGGCATCGGTTACATGATGAAGCTGGTACGCAAAGGCCCTCAGCCACATCACGAGCATCCGCCTCAGGGCGGTCCCGGTCAGGAGCGTACGCCACGCCGCCCCCTGTCCGCCGTCGCCGAGACGTTCGCGTCCGGCGATCACGTCAACTGAGCAAGGGGATTGATCATGGGCATTCAAGGTATAGATCTGTCGTTGATATGGGGCGTCATCATTGCCTTTGGGGTGATGATGTACGTGATCATGGATGGGTTCGATCTGGGGTTGGGCATCCTGTTCCCGCTCATCCCGGATAGGCAGGAACGCGATGTGATGATGAACACCGTAGCGCCGGTCTGGGACGGTAACGAAACCTGGCTGATACTCGGTGGGGCGGCACTTTACGGCGCGTTTCCCTTGGCTTACTCGGTGATTCTGGAGGCGTTGTATCTGCCACTGATTTTCATGCTGGCCGGGTTGATATTTCGCGGCGTGGCGTTTGAGTTCCGGTTCAAGGCCAGCCCGGAAAAGCGCCACATCTGGGATATGGCCTTTATCGGTGGCTCACTGCTGGCAACGTTTTGCCAAGGCATCGTGATTGGCGCTTATATCGCTGGAATTCCGGTGGTCAATCGTGAGTTTGCAGGCGGCACCCTGGACTGGCTGTCACCCTTTCCATTGTTCTGCGGTCTGGGGCTGATCGTCGCCTACGCGTTGCTGGGCAGTACCTGGCTGCTGGTCAAGACCGAAGGAATGCTTGAATCACGCATGCGTCACTACACTCGGCCGCTGGCGTTCACCCTCATGGCGGTGGTGGCTGTGCTCTGTGTGTGGACACCGTTGCTGCATCCCGAGATTGCGACTCGCTGGTTCGCACACGCGCATATCGTGGTCTTTGGCGGGTTGTTGATCCTCGGTGTGCTGGCGCTATTCGGGCTGCTTGGGACGTTACGCCAGTATCACTCTCACTGGCCCTTTGTGTTCACCCTGGTGCTGGTGTTTCTGGGTTACATCGGCCTGGCGTTCAGCATCTGGCCGAATATCGTCCCCCCATCCATCAGTTTGTGGGAGGCCGCATCGCCGCCTTCAAGCCAGTTGTTCATTTTGATCGGCACGTTGTTCATTCTGCCAATCATTCTGATGTACACCTGCTGGAGCTACTACGTGTTCCGCGGCAAAGTGAGGATCGGCGATGGCTACCATTGACAGCGAAAACGTCCGGACCGCTGAAGTATCGGCTACGCAAAGCGAATCCGCCCCTTGGTATCGACGGGTTCTTTGGTTGATCGCCATTTGGTTCGGCAGTGTTATTGCACTGGGGGTAGTGGCCAGCTTGTTCCGGCTGATGATGCATATGGCCGGAATGACCACTCATTGATCGCATGATTTCATGCCACGAATGCCCGGCGCGATCTTTCGCGTCGGGCACTTTTTTGTCTGCGTTTGATCGTTCCCACGCTCTGCGTGGGAATGCCGTCCTGGACGCTCTGCGTCCATGTGACGCAGAGCGTCACCGGGATGCGTTACCACGCAGGAGCGTGGGAACGATCAAACGTCCTTCGCGAGCAAGCTCGCTCCTACACAGAAATTGCTCCATCAAGGGGCGACCGTTTGCTCGCCCTTTTTTTGTCTGCGCTTCCCCTAAGGCTTGCGATCAGCAAGCTCTTCGAGCAGGTCTGATGAAGGAACGAAGAACAAGCCTCCAGTGACCGCCGTGCTGAAATCAAGCAATCGGTCATAGTTGCCCGCCGGTCTTCCGACAAACATATTATCGAGCATCTGCTCAATCGGCTTTGGCGAACGCGCATAACCGATGAAGTTATGTACCAAACTCTCCTGCGTCTCGCGCGACGCCTTCTCTAGAGCCTCAGTGAGAGCACTGATCTCTTTCTTCAAGGCGCTGACTCGGGTTAAGAAAAGCCTGTTTGTTCAGTCCAGACAGCATGCCCCGGGCACCGGCATCAACGCCGATGGCAGCTTCAGCGGCAATTACATCACTGACGGTACCGCTGATGGTCAGTACGGTGACATGCCGGGTTACGTGACCTGGAACGTTCGCGGTGATTATGACTTCGGCTCGCAGTTGTCGAACCTGAAACTCGGCGCGGGGGTGAAGAACCTCTTCGATCGCCAGTACTTCACCCGCTCGAGCGACAAAAACTCGGGGATCTATGTCGGCGCGCCATGCACGTTCTTTGTGTAGGCCAGCGTAGGGGGCTGATAGCTTTTAAACCTTCAACACTTTCCCGCTGGCCGCAACGGCCAGCAACAGCAACGCAATCAAGCCAAAGGCAATGCTCAAACTGCTGCCATGGGCGATAAAACCGATCAGCGCGGGCCCGGCGAGGATGCCAGCGTAGCCCAGGGTGGTAATGGCCGGCACGGCGATGCTTTCGGGCATGACGTTCTGTTTGCCGACGGCGGTGTACAGCACCGGCACAATGTTCGAACAGCCCGCACCCACCAACGCATAGCCCATCAATGCCGCTTCCCAGGCTGGGGCGAGAGTAGCGAGCAACAGGCCAGTAGCGGCGGTAAGGCCACCGAACACGATCACTCGCGTGGCGCCGAGCCGGTACACGATGGCGTCGCCGGTCAGACGGCCGGCGGTCATGGTCAGGGCAAACGCGGCATAACCCAAGCCCGCACAGGCGGCGTCGAGATTGCGCTCGGACGTCAGGAACACCGCGCTCCAGTCGAGCACCGCGCCTTCTGCGAGAAACACGATAAAGCACAGGCTGCCGATAAATAGCACCACGCCATGGGGTACGGCGAAGGCCGGACCTGAGCTTTCGCTGGCATAGGGCAACAGATGCGGCGCAGCCTTGAGCAAAGCGAGCACCAGAAACACGATTACCACCAGCATGGCACCCAACGGCGGTATCCCCAGGCCCAGCAGAGCGCTGACCCCGGCCGCGCCGACGATCCCGCCGAGACTGAACAATCCGTGGAAGCCCGACATCATGGTTTTGCCACTGGCCCGTTCGACGATTACCGCTTGCAGGTTCGCCGTGGAGTCCACCGAACCCAGTCCGGCGCCGAACATGAACAGCGCGGCGATCAACAACGGAGTCGAGGAAACCGTCGCCAACAGCGGGAGAGCCAGGCAGATCAATATCGTCCCGCCGGTCATCACCCGACGGCAACCGAAGCGCGAAGCCAGGATCCCGGCCACCGGCATGGCAATGATCGAGCCGACCCCCAGGCACAGCAGCAACAAGCCGAGTGTTCCTTCATCGAGTCCGGCCCGCGCTTTGGCGTAAGGCACCAGCGGCGCCCAGGCGGCGATGGCGAAACCGGCGATGAAGAAGGCGATACGGGTGGACATTTGCTCCAGGCGCCCGGGGACCACGGGGGCTGGGGTACTGATGGCGGTCATGAAAAATCCTTGGCAATCCGGCGGATAACAATGTGCGGCGCAACATCCTTGCACATCAGGCGGCGTCGGGCGAGGCGCGGACAATCCGTAATGTCAGTCGGTCAAGGAATCCCTGACATTTCCCGTAGCCGCTGGCGATGGCGGCCGTACAGATCCCGGCCGCCCAACTGATCTTGCAATGTCACCCCTGACTTAACCTCTCAGCCAGAAAATCGACAAACACCCGGATTTTTTGCGAGAGATGGCGGTTGTTCGCGTACAGCGCGTAGATACCGCGTCGGGACATCGAATGTTCCGGCAAGACCCGTTGCAACTGACCGCTTTCCAGCAACGGCAAGGCAATGAACGAGGGCAGGGCGCCGATGCCCAGTCCGGCCGGTAGCATTGCCGATCAAATAAGCGGAAAGTTATTCGTTGTACTACTGGCCTCAAACAAGGAGAGATCTCGATGCAAACGGATAAAAAACACGCGCCAACGCTACAACTGTCGAACCCGCCAGGGCTTTACGATCCGACCGCCAATGGTTATTCCCATGTGGCCCAGGTCGCCGCTGGCGCACGGCTGGTGTTTATCGCCGGGCAGGGCGGCGAGAACGCGCAGAGTCAGTTATCCAGCGACTTCGCCGAACAGGTCCGGCAGGCGCTGGAAAATCTGCAGATCGCCCTGGCGGCGGCCGATGCCGAGGTGTCCGATGTCGCCAAACTGACGGTGCTGATCGTTGATCACAGCCTGGAGCGTCTGGAAATCTTCGGCGAGGAGCTGCATCGGGTCTGGGGTTCGTTACCCAAGCCGGCCTGCACCCTGATCCCGGTGCCGAGGCTGGCGCTGGACGACATGTTGTTCGAGATTGAAGCGCTGGCGGCCGTTGCTGTATGACGCAGTTCTATGATGCCCGCGGGAATATCTACGCTGTTGCCTCTCCCGATGCTCTGCGTCAAAGGGGAATCGAGTTGCCTGAGCAGGCCCGCCTGGCCGCTCAAACCCGCGATACCTGGGCGTTGCAGGCAGTGGAAGCCTTTTGCGGCTGGGCACCCCAAGCCATGCCGCCTGGCGCCAAGGCACATCGTTCGGATGGTTTGCTCATCGGTCCGTTTCAGTCCGCACCGCCCTACGACCTGCTGATCGTCAACACTGACGGTAGCCTGGCCGAGCGCAGTGGTAACGGTTTGACGATTTTTGCTCAGGCGTTGACTGAGCAGGGTTTGATGCCGGAGCAGGGGGCGTGCGTGCTCAAGGTTCATCACGACAAGCGTGATGCTGTGTCGCCGGTGGAAACCTCGGTAGAGTCGGCCGGGATTGACGGCATTCGCGGGTTTTGGCTGGACCTGGGCAAACCGGCATTCGGTCCGCAGGCCACAGGTGCTCAAGGCGTTGCGGCGGCTGAATTGAACGGTCGCAGTCTGAACAAGGTGCCGCCGCTTTCCAGGCTGAACCCTCTGTGGGATCACAGCCAGTTCGTGCGTGTCGGCAATCCCCATTGCGTGACCCTGGTATCGCAAGCGGCTGCGCTACCCGGTAATGAGCAGATGCGCGAGCCCGATTTATCTTCAGGCCTGACTCGCATCGCTTTTGCGATGCCGGCCGGTGCTGGCGAGCCATGCCCGGCAGGGGTCAACCTGCAATGGGCAATGCGTGAATCTGAAGGGCGGATCGTCGCCCGGGTGTTCGAACGCGGTGAAGGCCCGACTGCGTCCTCCGGCACCAGTGCCAGCGCAGTGGCTTGTGCTGCGTGGAGTGTGGGTTGGGTGGCGGCGGGGGAGGTTGCGGTGGTCATGCCGGGCGGCACGGCGCCGATCTTTCTGGAGGAAAAGGACGGCGAGTTGAGTCGCGTCAGATTGTTCGGGACAGCGAGGATCATCCCTTAGAGCAACGGAGCCGGACTGACGCCATCGCGAGCAAGCCCGCTCCCACATTAGATCTTCAGCGAACACTTAATTTGTGAACGACTGCGATCCAGTGTGGGAGCGGGCTTGCTCGCGATGGCGTCAGTCCGGCGAGCGAGTCTCTAAAGGCAATCAGCTGTAGCTCGAATCCCCAACCCATTCCACCTGTGGCATCTGCCTTTTCATCAACACTTCCCCACCTCGAATCGAATACAACGCCAGCCCCTGGCTGCGGATCATTTCGTAGTCGCTGTCGGCTGACAGAATCAGCAGATTGGCCGGGCGACCTGGTTCCAGTCCATAACGATCACCCAAAGCCATGGCTTTGGCGCTGTTGTCGGTGACCAGGTCCAAGGCACTTTGCAGGTTGCGATAACCGAGCATGTGGCAGATGTGCAGACCGGCTTCGAGCACCCGCAGGATGTTGCCGTTACCCAACGGGTACCAGGGATCGACGATGGAGTCCTGGCCGAAACAGACATTCATTCCGGCTTCAAGCAACTCGTTGACGCGGGTTACACCGCGGCGTTTCGGGAAGTTATCGAAGCGTCCTTGCAGGTGAATGCTTTCGGTCGGGCAGGAGACGAAGCTGATCCCGGAATGCCCAAGCAGGCGAAACAGTTTGGCGCAGTAGGCGTTGTCGTAGGAACCCATGGCGGTGGTGTGGCTGGCCGTGACCCGGGCGCCCATGTCGCGGCTGCGGGCCTCTTCGGCGAGCACTTCGAGGAAGCGCGAATGCGGGTCGTCGGTTTCGTCGCAATGCACGTCTACCAGGCAGCCGGTGCGTTCTGCCAGGTCCATCAGGTATTTGATCGAACTCACCCCTTGATCGCGGGTGTACTCAAAATGCGGTATGCCACCAATCACATCGGCGCCCAGAAGAATGGCTTCTTCCATCAGCTCCCGTCCATTGCGGTAAGACTCGATGCCTTCCTGGGGGAACGCGACGATCTGCAGGTCGATCAGGTGGCGACTTTCTTCGCGTATTTCGAGCATTGCTTTGAGCGCGGTCAAGCTGGGGTCGGTGACGTCGACATGGGTGCGCACATGCTGGATGCCGTGGGCGGCGAGGGCGCGAATGGTCTTGCTGGCGCGGGTCCTGGTGTCTTCCTGGGTGATGGTCGCCTTGCGTTCGCCCCAGCATTCAATGCCTTCGAACAGGGTACCGCTCATGTTCCAGCGCGGCTCGCCGGCGGTGAGGGTGGCGTCCAGGTGAATGTGCGGTTCGACGAAGGGCGGTACTACTAGATTGCCACCGGCATCCAGGTCTTCAGGGCCCAGCGTCGGCGCTTCGGTTTGCCGGGCGATGCTGACGATCAGGCCGTTTTCCAGGTGCAGTTCATGCAGACCTTCGCGGTTGCGCAGGCGGGCGTTGATGATATGCATCGCGACAGTCCTTTTATTCACTCTTGGGTACGCACCGCATAAGCAGTCAGGTGCGGGTAACGATCACGATAGCGGAAAAAGACGTCCACCATTTGCGCTCAACCCAACGATTTAGTCATGTGATGGACGGCATGGAGCCAATACCTTTTAGCCGAGGGACCGGCCTTGACTGTAACGGTCCAAAAACCGAAGTGACAGGCATAAAAAAACCACCGGGCCCGGTGGTTTTTTTGATCGCCGGCTTATTCGCCGTGATAGATGCAGCCACTGGTGCAGGTTTCATGGATGCGGATCGCGCTGAGCTCCGGCAGCAGGGGCTTCAACTCGTTCCAGATCCATTTGGCCAGGACCTCGCTGGTTGGATTTTCCAGGCCAGGAATGTCATTCAAATAGTTATGATCGAGGCGCTCGTAGAGCGGCTTGAATATCGCCTTGATTTCCGAGAAGTCGCGAATCCAGCCGGTGTTCGGATCGAGATCCCCGCTCAGGTGAATCGCCACCTTGAACGAGTGACCGTGCAGGCGTCCGCATTTGTGGCCTTCCGGGACGTGGGGCAGGCGGTGGGCGGATTCGAAGGTAAATTCTTTGAAGATTTCCACAGTGGTTTGAGCTCTGTCAGGTGGCTATCGCCCGCGGCGATGAAAGCAGGTGACGAGTTTAACAGCTTGGGTTTGTCGATGCGGGAAAACACTGACTAAAGGGTCAACAAGTTCTCCCCCAGCCGACCGTTCGCGGTCAATTCAAGGAACTCATCACCGAGCCGGCGGCTTTCGTCCATGGCTGTGCGCCAATAGTTTTGTCGGCTGAGGTCATCGCCGATGAAACGCTTGAAGTCGTTGCGATCCGGTAGTTTGCCATAGGGCAGGCGGGCCAGGTAATCCTTGGAGGGCGCTAGCAGCAAGACGTCCTGCAACCGCTGCGGGTTACCGCGGCGCCACGGCAGGGGCTTGTCGAACCAGCCGGGAATCACCCGGTTGGTGAAGTGTGGATAGAGCACGATGTCATCGCCGCTGTAGGGCAGGTCGAGGTGGTAATCGAGCAGGCCGCCGTCGCGATAGGTGCCGACACCCGCGCCGGGCAAGTCGCGCACGCCTTCCATGATCATCGGGATCGAGCCCGAGGCCAGCAAGGCCTGGCGCAGGTTGGTAGCGTCCAGAGGCACAAAGCGCGAAGGGAAGTCGTTGAGGGCATTGAGCGGCGGCGCCAGGCGCGGATCATGCAGGATCAGTCGTTCGAAATGCCGGGACAGGCGTGAACGCCCGCGCAGGTTGTCGGCGATCACCGACGACAGGCCAAGACCCAACCGCGCGCGATGATCATCGGCCAGCAGACCGTGACTTTTCACCACGACGATGTTCAGTCGGTAGTCAGGATTGTTGAGGATCGAGGCGTCGCGACCGTCGAGCAGGTCGTGCAGCATGCGCTGCGAACGCAGGCTGATTTGCGCCATGGTCACGCCTTTGCCGAAACTTTGCTCGTTGTAGAGCTGACCGAGGCGTCTGATCCCTTCGGCGGGGTCCGGCAAGCAGGCACTGGCGAAGCGCCAGGAACCGACAGAGGCGCCAATCAACGAGCGCTCCCGCGGGGCCGCCGGCAGCCATTCACCAAACAACGCCAGATCCAGACCCTGAATACCCAAGGCTTTCGGCCCACCGGCGGCGCCCGGAAGCGTACCGACGTCGGCGGCGCTCAAGCCGTTTTCACGGATCCGCGTGAAAGCGCGTTTTCCGGCTTTGAGGGTCAGGGCGGGGAACTTGATGTGGATAGCGGTCATACCGACCTCATGTCTGGCGATCGGCGATTGTAGAAGATTTTACCGTCGGTGCGCGGTTTCCAGGACGGCAATGAAGGCAATTCAGTTTCCGTTAAGTTGATGTGGTTATCGTGGGGCCTATAGGTTTACATCTATTCAGGTTGAACTGCGCGATGTCCAGGGTGTTGAGTGGGACCTGGAGTTGGACGCCGTCTGCGAGCAGGTTCTCAAGAATCATCAGGATACGTAATGAAGGTAAATCTGCGCGCCGGCAGCCGAATGGCGCTGGTGCTTCTGGCTTTTTGCCCGGTGGCAATGGCCCGTGACCTGGATCAGGACCAAGCCCTGCGCCTGCGTCAGCAAGGGGTGATCGCACCGCTTGAGCAACTGCTGGGGCCGGCTCTGCAACGCTACCCCGGAGCCAGATTGCTGGAAGCCGAGTTCGAGGAGCATAAAGACGAACGCGCGCGCTATATCTATGACATCGAGCTGCTGACCGTCGAGGGCGTGGTGCATGAAATCGAACTCGACGCCAACACCGGTGAGCTGCTCAAAGACAAGGAAGATGATTGATGCGCCTGCTTTTGGTGGAGGACCACGTCCCGCTGGCCGACGAGTTGATGGCCGGGCTCAATCGCCAGGGCTATGCCGTCGACTGGCTGGCCGACGGCCGCGATGCGGTGTATCAGGCCAGCAGCGAACCCTATGACTTGATTATTCTCGACCTGGGGTTGCCAGGCTTACCCGGGCTTGAGGTGCTGACCCAGTGGCGCGCCAGCGTTCACAACTGGACGCCCAAGTGCCGGTTGAGCTGGAACCGCTGGTGGCGCAGATCAACCATCTGCTCGCGCATACCGAAGACAGCCTCAAGCGTTCACGCAATGCCTGCAAATGGGCGGATGCCGAGGTGAAACTGAGCATCATCGAGACGGCCGAGGGCTTTCGCCTGGTGGTGGAGGATGACGGGCCGGGGATTCCCGAGCAGAACCGTAATCAGGTGTTGAGCCGCGGTGCGCGGCTGGATGAACAGACCGATGGCCATGGCCTGGGGTTGGGCATCGTGCGTGATATCGTCGAGGCGAGGGGCGGGGTATTGCAGTTGCAGGGTAGTGAGCCGGGCGGGTTGAAGGTGGTGATTGAGTTGCCTGGGTGTTAATCGATCGTTCCCACGCTCCCGCGTGGTAACGCTGCCATGGACGCTCTGCGTCCGCTGTGGATGTGACGCGGAGCGTCACGGGATGCATTCCCACGCGGAGCGTGGGAACGATCAACACCGCCAACCGCTGATCAAACCCTGAATTGATCCATCAAGCTCTGCTGCTGGTTAGCCAGACTGTTCAGCGACTGGCTGACCCGCGCCGACTCGTTGGCTTGCCCCGACAGAGACTCAGTCACGTCACGAATGGTCGCCACGTTACTGTTGATCTCTTCGGCCACGGCGCTTTGCTCTTCGGCAGCGCTGGCAATCTGCAGGTTCATGTCAGTGATTACGGTCACGGCATCACCGATCTGACGCAGGGCCGTGACTGCCTGGCTGACTTGCTCGACACTGCCTTGAGCCTGACGATGGCTGTTGCTCATAGAGCCGACAACGTCCCGAGTACCGCTTTGCAGCTGTTCGATCACCTGGCGGGTTTCCTCTACGGACTCCTGAGTACGGCGGGCCAGGTTGCGTACTTCGTCGGCGACCACGGCGAATCCACGTCCGGCTTCACCTGCGCGAGCGGCTTCAATGGCGGCGTTGAGTGCCAGCAGGTTGGTCTGCTCGGCGATGGCGCGAATGACTTCCAGCACCGAACCGATTTTCTCGCTGTTGGCGGCCAGGCCTTCGACCTGGGTCATCGCCGTGCTCATGTCCGCGGCGAGGTTGTCGATGCTGGAGGTGGTGCGGTCGATCACGGTCAAACCCTGACGGGTCGCCTGATCGGCGTCGCGAGCGGCCTGGGCCGCTTGCGCGGCGCTACGGGCGACGTCCTGCGCGGTGGCGCTCATTTCGTGGGAGGCGGTGGCCACCTGGTCAACCTGACGGTATTGCTGCTCCATGCCGGCGCTGGTCTGGGTGGCGATGGCGGCTGATTGGTCGGCGGTGCTGCGGGCGTCCTGCACCGAGCGTTTCACATCGGCGATGATCGGTTGCAGCTTATCGAGGAAGCGGTTGAACCAGCCGGCCAGTTGACCCAGTTCGTCCTGCTTGTCGTATGCCAGGCGTCGGGTCAGATCACCTTCACCGCTGGCAATGTCTTCGAGCATGTGCGCCACGCCGAGGATTGGTTTTGTCACGCTGCGGGCCATCAACCAGACCAGCAACAGGCCGATGACTGCCGCCAACAGGCCCAGACTCAGTTCGATCAGGGTGCCGGCGGTGCTGCGTTGGTCGAGTTCTTTCTTCAGGGTTTCAGCCGGGCCGACCAGGACCTTTTCCGGCACGTCGAGCAGCACGCCCCACGACTTGCCGCCAGGAATCGGCGAAAACGGTGAGAGCACCTTGAGCTCTTGATCGCTGCGCAGACTCTGGGTCCGGTTGCCGCTGGAGAGCATGCGGACCAGCTCGGCGCCGCTGGCCTTGTCGACCATGTCCAGACGCTGGCTCAGTTTTCCGGCGTCCGCGCTGTAGCCGGCCAGCAGGCCGACCGGGCTGATGATGCTGACGCTGGTCTGGCCGTCATAGAGTTTCTTGCTCGCTTGCTGGCTGACCGCTTGCAGGCTGTTGAGGTTGATGTCGACGGACAGCGAGGCGATGACTTTACCGTCGACCATCAGCGGGAAGACGATGCTGGTCATCAGCACGTTCTGGCCGTCGATCATGTAGAAGTAGGGCTCGATCACGCAAGGCTTGAGTGTGGTGCGTGGGCAGGTGAACCAGGCATTGGCCGGTTCGCCGCTGGGGCCGGTGCTGGTGTCGGCAATGTCGCTTTCCGGAAGCGACATTGAGGTCAGCTTGCCCGGTGTCGGTTGCGACCAGTACAGGGAAAAGCGGCCCTTTTCGTTGCTGCCGATTTCTTTCTGGCCGGCAAACAACTCATCCTTGCCGTCCAGCGCATTGGCTTCAAACACCAGCGACAGACCAAGCAGTTCCGGGTTGGCTTGCAGCGCCGACTTGACCTGACGGGTCAGGTCTTCACGAAGGTCGAAGGCATCGAGGAAACGCTTCTCGGCTTGTTCGCGCAGGAACAGTACCTGGCGGGAGAAGCCGTGACCGTATTGGTAGGCGTCCATGAATTGCTGGCGAATGCCCAGCGCCTGGACTTCGCCCTTAGCCTCGATACGTGCCTGAGCCGCTTCGTTGAGCATCTCCATGCTCGAGGCTTTGACCAGCTCGGAATTGTGCTCCATGCGATAGAGCGAAAGCCCCACCAGCAACGTGACAATGCCGAGCAGGCAGAGTCCGGCCAGAAGGGTAATTTTCCATTGAATGGAAAGCTGTCTGATCGACATGGAGACGTCCTTGATTGGATAGAACATGAGAGTCTTTGCACTGTAGCGGCGGCACTTTTTGTTTCTTTATCCATTCATTTAAAGAAGTGCTGCTGAAACGTTTTAGACAAGTAAATAGTTTTAATTTTTTATTGTGCTCATTGAATGCAAGCGACAAATCGTCGTTTAAGGACAGCCAGGCGACCTTTGGTCTGTGTTTGCGGGACGACCCCTCAACTTTTGATCCGGCGTGCCGTTAAAGGCTTAACCACGCCAATAAAATCAAGAGTGAATGCCATGCGCCTAAGCCTGAAGGCCAAAGTTTTATCCCTCGCGGTACTCCCGGTCTTACTGTTTGCGCTGGTTATCAGTCTGACTACGGTGTTCATTCTGCAAGAACAGGCCAGCAAAGAAGTCGACGAAACCCGTCAGCGCCTGCTGACCGATGCCAAGGCGACGCTGCAAAGTTATGTGGCGGTGGCCATGAGCGCGATCAAGCCGTTGTACGACGCGGCGGCACCGGGTGATGACGCGGCCCGGGCGCAAGTGGTCAAGCTGCTGTCGAGCATCAGCTATGGCAAGGATGGCTACTTCTTCGGTTACGACTCGCAAACGGTGCGCCTGTTCAAGAGCAACAGCCCGGACGGCGTGGGTCAGAGCTTCAAGGACAACCGCGATCCGAATGGTGTGTATGTCAACCGTGACCTGGTGAAAGTCGCCAAGGACGGTACTCACTACCTGCAATACAGCTCGCCGTTGCCGAGCGACCCGAAAGTTCTGGTACCCAAGCTCGGCTACACCGAATACCTGCCCAAGTGGGACATGGCCATCGGTACTTCAGTCAACCTGGACGGGATCGAGGCCCAGGTCGCAGTGGTCGAGGCCAAGGTTCATGAGCGCATGCAAGGCGTGGTGCTGAGCATCGTCGGCATCGCCGTCGTGGTGCTGCTGGTGATTGCGGTGGTAGGCATGTTCGTCGCCAACACCATTTTGCGTCCGCTGCACTTGATGAAAGCCAACCTGGACGATATCGCCGCAGGTGAGGGCGACCTGACTCGTCGTCTGGCGATTACCAGCCAGGATGAGCTGGGCGACTTGGCCGGCTCGTTCAATCGCTTCGTTGACAAGATCCACGGCCTGGTGCGACAAATCACCGAAATGACCTCGCAGTTGACCGGTCTGGTGACACAGGTTTCCGATCAGGCTCAGCGTTCGGAGCAGGCCATGGAACGCCAGCGTCACGAGACGGATCAGGTGGCAACGGCGATCAACGAGATGTCCTCGGCGGCTCAGGAAGTCGCGAGAAGCGCCCAGGGCGCCGCGGTTGCTGCGCAGCAGACCGACGAAGAGGGGCAGGCCGCCAAGCGCGTGGTGGATGGCAGCATCAAACAGATCCACGCGTTGGTCAGCGATATCCGCAGCAGCGGCACGTCCCTTGATAGCCTGCAAAAAGATGTGTTGTCTATTGTCAGTGTGCTGAGCGTTATTCGTTCGATTGCCGATCAGACCAACCTGCTGGCACTCAACGCGGCCATCGAAGCGGCCCGCGCCGGTGAGGCCGGGCGTGGTTTTGCGGTGGTGGCCGATGAGGTGCGGGCGCTGGCTAGCCGCACCCAGCAAAGTACCCAGGAAATCCAGGGCATGATCGACCGCCTGCAGCAGGGCACTCAATCAGCGGTAGAAGCCATGCGTCGTTCCAGCGATGCCGGTGACGGTACTTCGGCCCAGGCCAACGAGGCCGGTGCTTCGCTGGACACCATGGCCCAGTTGATCGGCACCATCAACTCGATGAACGCGCAGATCGCCAGCGCCGCCGAAGAGCAAACGGCGGTGGCCGAAGAGATCAATCGCAGCGTGCACCAGATCGCCGTGGCGGTGGACAACGTGGCCGACGAAACCCAACTCGGTGCACAGACCTCCCGCAGTCTGGCCGAGCTTGGCCAGCGCTTGGGCAAGTTGGTGGGGCAATTCCGCATCTGAGTCCTGATCGCTCCCACGCTCTGCGTGGGAGCGATCAACGCTCAGCTGGCGCACTCACTCGCACATCCCGCATCAACAACCCAAAGCGTAAGTCCACCTGATCCGGGATCGGCAAATACACCGTGTGCCCGTCTCCCGGCGCAACCTCAATGGGCTCTCCTTTGACGTTGTACAACTGATGCAAATCGAAATGAAAGTTGCCTTTGGGGGTCATCAACTCCAGGTGGTCGCCGAGCAGGAAGCGGTTCTTCACGCGGACTTCGGCCAGTCGATCACGTCGCTCGCCGGTCAGCTCACCGACGAACTGCTGACGCTCGGACACCGAGCTGCCGTTCTGGTAGTTCTGATATTCGTCATGCACATGCCGGCGTAGAAAGCCTTCGGTGTACCCGCGTTGTGCCAGGGAGTCGAGATCGGTCATCAGGCTGCGGTCGAATTCCCGGCCGGCAACGGCGTCATCGATCGCCCGGCGATAGACCTGAGTGGTCCGTGCGCAGTAAAAATGCGATTTGGTCCGGCCCTCGATTTTCAGCGAGTGCACACCCATCCTGGTCAAGCGTTCGACGTGCTGCACCGCGCGCAGGTCCTTGGCGTTCATGATGTAGGTGCCGTGCTCGTCCTCGAATGCCGGCATCAGCTCTTCGGGGCGATTGGTTTCCTGCAACACAAACACCTGATCGGTCGGTGCGCCGAGGCCCAGCGTTGGCTGGGCCGGTTCGGGTTGAAACGCCTTGACGATATCGCCCAATTGATTCTCTACCGCTGGTTGTGCCTTGTACTGCCAGCGGCAGGCGTTGGTGCAACTGCCCTGATTGGCATCGCGCTTGTTCAGGTAACCCGACAACAGGCAACGACCGGAATAGGCCATGCACAGCGCGCCATGAACGAACACTTCCAGCTCCATGCCTGGGACCTGCAGGCGAATCTCGGCGATTTCCTCAAGGGACAGTTCGCGGGACAGGATGATCCGGCTCAAGCCTTGTTGCTGCCAGAACTCGACACTGGCCCAGTTCACCGTGTTGGCCTGAACTGACAGGTGAATCGGCATCTGCGGGAAATGCTTGCGCACCAACATGATCAAGCCGGGGTCGGACATGATCAGCGCATCCGGCGCCATGGCGATCACCGGTTCCAGATCGTTGAGAAAGGTACGCAACTTGGCGTTATGCGGGGCGATATTCACCACCACATAGAAACGCTTGCCCTGGGCCCGGGCTTCACGAATGCCGGTGGCCAGGTTGGCGTGGTCGAATTCGTTATTGCGCACCCGCAGGCTGTAGCGTGGCTGCCCGGCGTACACCGCATCGGCACCGTAGGCGAAGGCATAACGCATGTT
Source organism: Pseudomonas sp. GW821-FHT01E05 (assembly GCF_059422425.1). NCBI lineage: Bacteria > Pseudomonadati > Pseudomonadota > Gammaproteobacteria > Pseudomonadales > Pseudomonadaceae > Pseudomonas > Pseudomonas sp. GW821-FHT01E05. The sequence continues at coordinate 71,572 of NZ_JBWKWW010000010.1, read as the reverse complement.
TTTCAGGGAGCCGGCAGGGGCGAGGAGTTCCGGAGTGGCAAGGGGCATGGTCGTGTCGATCGCAAAAGGCCGGGAGGGTAATCGAGTCGCGTCCGGGATTTATTGATCTGGATCTATGCGCCATGAACAAAGATGGCACTGCGGCGCGCCATTGCGGATGACGCATCAAGGGGAGGCTGTCAGTGCTGTTGCCAGCGGTGGGGGCGGGGATCGTCCGGGCGCCAGTGGCAGTGTACTTTTTGCTTAGGCGTGCAAACCATGGGAACCCATTCTTTGCGACAGCGCCTGAGCGGCCGGGAGTGAAGTGAGCGGACCGCTGATCGGCACGCCGTCCTGCACCAGATACCAACAGGCGAGCAGTCCCAGCTCTCTGAGCGGTGCGGGAACGGCGCTGCCGATAACGGACATGATATGAACCTTGGGCATAAGTACCTCCATCAATCTATGGGGGCTACCTTACGGACCTGCCGGTTCAACGAAAAATCATCGCGCTCGATAGTGGACATCGACGCAGGCGAAATTCAACGCGACCCTGGCGTCAGTCGACGACCTGATCGAGCATGTTCACCACATCCTGATCATTCAACAGGCCTTTTCGCACCAGGTTCTCGGCCAGTAAAGACAGGAACTTGGCACTTCGATGGCCTTCCAGGTGTTTGAGTTCGGTCAGCGCACTGTAGACCTTGCTCGATGTGCAGAGGCCGGCAGTGCGGTGGGGATTCTGAGTCGGCATTGTGGGTCGTCCTTGTTTTTATGGGCCTGCTTATATGGACAAGTCAGATCTTGCTGAGGTGTCATGACATAAATATGACAGTCGTTGCATCGAGGTGCGAAGGCGACAGTCGGATCTATCATGCCAAATTCAGCCGTAGCCACTGTCTCAGCAGCGACCCTGGCAGGATCTATTCAGACGTTGTTCAGGTTCTACAATGCATCAGGCCCCGTTTTGAGGCGGGGCCTGATGCATTCACAGCGTGATAACTACCAACGTGGTGGACCGTAATAACCGCGCGGTGGGCCGTAGTAGCCAGGTGGCGGGCCGTAGTAAACCGGTGCCGGCTGCACATAAACCGGTTGCGACTGGTAATAGACAGGCGGTGGAGCCTGGACATATACCGGCTGAGGTTGCACGTACACCGGTTGCTCAACATAGACCGGGCGATCGTGACTGGTGATTACCGAGCCCACTACCGCAGCGCCGACAACAGCGCCAAACAGGGCCGGACCACCCCAACCCCAACCACCACCACGGTGATCGTGGGCGGACGCCTGCCCGGTGACAGCGAGTGCACCGATGAGCAAGGCTATTGTGGGGATTTTACGAATCATGGCTATTCCTCGGGTTCCAGCCCCTGCGCTTGTGGTCTGCAATAGACCCACAGTTTGTCGCGGGGATACTTCTAAGACAGCATTTTTTGAAAAAACTGCGAAGCCGTTCAGTAAATATTGTGTAAGGTCTGTACCGGTTTCTTTACCTTGATTTGATACACAATCAGGTACTTGAACCTTACAGGACTATGATCGAACAGAATCGGTGGGCTGGCTAATCCCGTCCATCTGAAAGTTCTATTTGAAGGAGATAAACATGCTGATGAACCCGAACAAAGACACCCAACTGTGTATGTCATTGTCTGGGCGCCCCGGGAATTTCGGCCTGCGTTTTCATAATCATCTGTATGAGCAACTGGGCCTTAACTTCTATTACAAGGCTTTCAGCAGCAACGATCTGCCTGGTGCAGTCGGCGGAATTCGTGCTCTGGGCATCCGTGGCTGCGGGGTTTCGATGCCGTTCAAGGAAGCCTGCATCGCGCTGGTCGATGAACTGGATGATTCGGCCAAGGCCATCCAGTCCATAAACACCATCGTCAACACCAATGGCCATCTAAAGGCCTATAACACCGATTACATCGCCATCGAGCAACTGCTGAACAAGCATGAAGTGCCGCAAAGTTCGACCTTTGCACTGCGCGGCAGCGGTGGCATGGCCAAGGCAGTGGCCAGCGCCTTGCGCGATGGCGGTTACAAAAACGGTTTAATTGTGGCCCGTAACGAAATGGCCGGTCGCGCCCTGGCGAGTTCCCTGGGCTACCAATGGCTGGCTGAGCTGGGTGACCAACGGCCACAGATGCTGATCAACGTCACGCCGATTGGTATGGCCGGTGGGCCGCAAGTCGATCAGTTGGCGTTCGAAGCGGATGCCATCGACGCCGCGCAAACAGTCTTTGATGTGGTGGCAATTCCGTCGCAAACACCGCTGATCCTGCGTGGCCAGGCCAAAGGCAAGCGGGTGATCACCGGGCTGGAGGTGATCGCCATTCAGGCTCTGGAGCAGTTCGTGTTGTACACCGGCGTGCGCCCCACTGAGGAGCAGTTCCAGAAGGCGGTCGCCTTCGCACGGGGCTGATTAGCTGTCTCGGGAACGACGCTCCCCCCGTAGCAGTTGCCGAAGGCTACGTCCGGCCGCGCAGCGGTCGTAAATCCGCCTACCTCGGTCTTCCTGCAAAGACGCGAATGCCCCTATTGCGACCGCTGCGCGGCCGGACGTAGCCTGGCGGCAACTGCTACGACGGTTTGCGTGCTCTCCAGGCCGAACAAGGCAAGCCCGCGAAAGCGTCGACAGGGCGCTATTCCAGCCGTGCCAAACGTTCTTCCAGTGCCGCGATCCGTGCTTCCAGCTCTTCGATGCGCTCCACCGACACGCCGCTGCTGGCGCCACGCTCAACCGGGTTTTGGCGCGCAGCCAGAATCGCTTCGATATCGGCCGGGTCGCCCAGCGCATGCATGTAGCGGTCTTCGCGTTGTCCGGACTGACGGGGCAGCAGCAACGCCAGGCCTCGGGCAATCAGCCGTTCCAACTGATGCACGACCTGTTCGTTGTCTTCGAAATCATGCATGCGGCTGCTGCGGGTCAGCAGTTCATTGACGGTCTGTGGGCCGCGCAGGAACAGCAGGCCAGCGAGAATCACCTGGGCGGGAACCAGCTCCAGTGCCTTGTCCAGCCGATGCTCCCAACGATCGGCGCGGCTGCCCATGACTAATCGAGTGAAACCCCGTCCTTCAAGGGCGCGAAGGCTCTGGCCGACCTGACCCAGACTGAGGTTCATCACCGGTTCGCGGCTGGTTTTCTGATTGCAGGCGATAACCAGTGCATTGAGGGTCAGCGGATAGGTTTCCGGGCTGGTGGCCTGTTTCTCGATCAAAGAACCGAGAATACGGAGTTCAGTGCTGTTGAGCCGCAGTTCGTCGATGGGGGTATCGTGCTCGGTGTTCATCGCGCTTTCCCTATGCTGTCGAAGGCGACTAGCCTAATCCTTGCAGAATAAAAGACAAGCCGCCAGAGCGCCCAAGCATGTCTATAATCGCGTCACGTTCACCTCCCGCCACAACCTGCGAGATTGTCATGACTATTTCCCTGTACGCCGCTTCCATCCCGGTTTTCAAGCAAATGCTCAACGCCTTGAGCGACGTTCTGAGCAAGGCCGAAGCCCACGCCACGGCAAAGAACATCGAGCCAAATGCTTTCCTGCAAGCGCGCCTGTACCCCGACATGTTCCCGCTGGTGCGTCAGGTGCAAATCGCCGTTGATTTCGCCAAAGGCGTTTCCGCGCGTCTGGCCGAGGTTGAGTTGCCGAAGTACGACGACACCGAAACCACGTTCGCTGAGCTGCAAGCGCTGATCAGCAAAGTCCTGGCATTCATCGACGGCATCAAACCGGCGCAAATTGATGGCAAGGAAGGGATCGAGATCATCACCCGTCAAGGCACGCCGAAAGAGAAGCGCTTCAGTGGCCAGGCTTATCTGCTGACCTACGGCCTGCCGCAGTTCTTCTTCCACGTCACCACCACCTACGCGATCCTGCGTCACAACGGTGTTGAAATCGGCAAACGCGATTACATGGGCGCGTTCTAAACCGCAAAGACAAAAAAGCCCGGGAAGGTTCGTCTGAACCTTTCCGGGCTTTTCTTATGTTGCTGGGGCAGGACTCAGGCTTTTGGCTCAATGCGCTTGTTTTTTTCCTGGACCAGGCACCGATAACGGCCTGCCGCCCGGGTGTTCAAGGCGATAGGTCAGGTTCGCGTAACCGCTGTCGGAAACACTCTGTTAAGATCCGCCATCCTCTTTTTTCATATCCAGTGAGCCCTTGGGCTATCGCTGGCGTCGTCGTTTGCGGAGTAATGCATGTTGTTGCCCATCCTTCTGTTGTCAGCCGCCGGTTTTACCGTGCTGACCACAGAATTCATCATTGTTGGCCTGTTGCCATCCATCGCTCGCGACCTGGATGTCAGCGTCTCCCAGGCCGGTTTACTGGTGACCTTGTTCGCTTTTACCGTGGCCGCGTTCGGGCCGTTCTTGACCGCATACTTCGCGCGCTTTGAGCGCAGGCGGCTGTTTATCAGCGTGCTGATCATGTTTGGCCTGGCCAATACCCTGGCGGCAGTGGCGCCGAACATAGGTGTAATGGCGCTGGCGCGGTTGATTCCGGCGCTGGGTTTGCCAGTGTTCTGGGCCTTGGCCAGCGAGACGGCTGTGGACATCGTCGGGCCGGATTACGCCGGGCGCGCCATCGCGAAAATCGGTTTTGGAATCGTCTGCGCGACCGTCTTCGGGATTCCGGTCGGCACTTTGATTTCCGATGCATTCGGCTGGCGCAGTGCGTTTGCCATTCTGGCGGTGGTGGCGTTTGCCAAGGCATTGCTGCTGTTTATCTATCTGCCAAAGACGCAGTTGCATGAAAAACAGGTGAGCCTGCATTCACAGTTCAAAATTCTGCGCAGTCCGTTGATGCAGGGCCATGTGCTGCTGTCGATCCTGGTCTTCAGTGGCATGTTCACCGCTTACACCTACCTGGCCGACATCCTGGAGCGACTTGCCGGTTTCAACGGCACTGTGGTCGGCTGGTGCCTGATGGGCTTCGGTGCGGTGGGGTTGATCGGTAACTCACTGGGCGGACGCATGGTTGATCGCCATCCACTGATCGCCTCGATGGTGTTCTGTGCCTTCATGATCGGCGGCATGGTGGCGCTGGTGCCAAGCATTCATTCGACGGTTGGGTTGGCGGCTGCCATGGGCATATGGGGTGTCACCCAGGCAGCGTTGTTCCTCGTCAGCCATGTCCGCTTGATGAAGGTCGCACCACAGGCGCCGGCCTTCGCCGCGTCGCTGAATATCGCTGGGGCCAACCTGGGCATTGGGCTGGGTGCGATGGTTGGCGGCCGGGTGATCGATACGTTGGGGCTGCCCAGTCTCGGTTTTGCAGCGGCGGGCTTCATCGTGCTGTCGATCCTGCTGGCGCTGTTGTTGATGACCGCCAAAACCCGCGCGGTTTGCGCCTGAATCCTCAGGTGTCAATCGCGGTAAACAGCTCGCGTCGGGCGCCTTCGGTAATGGCGACAATGCCGGGGTGCTTGACCTTGCGCTCCACCGAAATGGCGTAGAACGACTCGGTTACCGCATCGGTCTGGCCAATCAACTCCACGCCATACTGGCGTTTCACTTCGTCGGCAATCACGCTCGGGCCAATGAATATCCCGCTGCCGGATTGGCCAAAGGCCTGCATCAAGGCGCTGTCATCAAACTCACCAACGATGCGTGGCTGGATCTGCTGTTCGGCGAACCAGCGCAACAACCGACTGCGCACCACGGTTTCTTGCCCGGGAATCAGCAGTGGGGCGCCGTGCAAACCCCGAGGGAAGTCTTTCCCATATCGTTCAGCCAGGGCGCTGGTGGCAAAAAAACTGATCCCGCATTCACCGAGTTTCTGGCTGTAGCCTTTGATGTCGAGATGTGACGGCATCGGGCTGTCGGAAATCACCAGGTCCAGACGCTGGATGGCCAGGTCGGCAAGCAGCCGTTCGAGTTTGTCTTCACGGCAGGTGATGTGGATCGGCTCGCTCAGCTCCATGGTCGGCGCGATGAGGCGGTAGACAATTGACTTGGGTACTACGTCAGCAACCCCGACCCGGAACTGAATCTGTTGCTCATTGGGCTGGGCTCTTAGCATCGCCTCCAGCTCACCGCCGAGCTGGAACATCTGCTCGGCGTAGGGCAGGGTCTGGCGCCCGGCTTCGGTCAGCTCAAGCTGTCGCCCGACCCGGCGAAACAACTCGATCCCGTAGGTCTGTTCGAGCAGGCTGATTTGCCCACTGATGGTCTGTGGCGTCAGGTTCAGCTGCTCACACGCCCGAACGATGCTGCCGGTCTTTGCCACGACCCAGAAGTAATGCAGTTGCCGATAATTGAGCATGGGGGATTAAGTTCGTAAAAACCGAAGTATAGCTGCTAAAAATACGAATTTTCCTGAAGTATTTGCCTCCTTAGAATGCAGCGCTATGGACAGGCCATCATCTTGGGTCTGTATGTTCTATCGAGGAACTCATGAAGAAACTCCAATCCATTGGCGCCGCTAGTCTGCTGGCGCTCTCGGTATTTGCGCTCAGTGGCTGCGACCAGGTCGAGAAAAGTGCCCGGCAACTGATGGGCAAAGCGAGCGAGAGCGCCAGACAAGCCATCGACGATACCCACAAAGCTGCGGAGCAGGCACTGAGTGACGCGACTCAGGGCTTGATCAGTAACAAGAAAAAGCCCGCTGATGACGGCGAGCAACGCGAAAAGTCGTCGCAGGAAATCTAACCCTTCGAACACCGAGTCAGGACTGACCCATGGAATATCTTTTACAACTCGCCGTCAGCCCCACCGCCTGGGTGGCCTTGGCTACCTTGATCGTTATGGAAATCGTGCTTGGCATCGACAACCTGATCTTCATCTCGATCTTGACCAACAAGCTGCCTGAGCAGCACCGGGCCAAAGCGCGGCGCATCGGCATCAGCATGGCATTGGTTCTGCGTCTGGGCCTGCTCAGCACCATCGCGTTTATCGTGCAGTTGACCGAACCGGTCATCGATGTGTTCGGCCAGGTGTTCTCCTGGAAAGACATGATCCTGATTGCCGGTGGTCTGTTCCTGCTCTGGAAAGCGACGACAGAGATCCACCACAGCATGGACCCGGAGCCGCAAGAGACGGCATCCGCGACCTCCGGTGTATCGATTGGATTTGCCGCGGCGATCGGTCAGATCCTGATGTTGGACATGGTCTTTTCGATTGATAGCATCATTACCGCCGTCGGCATGACCGAGCACTTGCCGATCATGATCATTGCCGTAGTGGTCTCGGTGCTGGTGATGTTGCTGGCGGCCGAGCCCCTGGCGAAGTTCATCAACGACAACCCGACTGTGGTGATGTTGGCTCTGGGCTTCCTGATCATGATCGGTATGACCTTGATTGCCGAAGGCTTCGGCGCTCATGTACCGAAAGGCTACGTCTACGCGGCCATGGCGTTCTCGGCGACGATTGAAGGTTTGAATATGCTGTCGCGCCGCGCTCGCCAGAAGCGGGTTGTGGTTGAGGCCTGAGTAGCGCAAATAGCAAACGGTCGTCTGTGCTCGAAAGGGCACGGCGACCGTTTTCGTTTTCTTTTTTTGGGGGGGCGGATTTCGGTCAGTGCGCGGTAGCGGTGCGACCGGCAGTTTTTTCGGTCTTCGCTATGGGGGTTGGCTGGATGTGTGGGTGATGGTGTCTGCGAGTAACGCGCAGCACGCCCCAGAGCATCGCGGCGGCAACGGCCAGCCAGCCAAAGATCAGCATGATGATTGTCGTTGTCAGGCTCATAAGTGCCTCCTTTTAGCCCTGCTTGGGGCGCACACTCTTTGCTATGGACAGTCTAGTCGCTGATGTGTTTCAAGCTATTGACCAAAGGTCGAGAGCCACCAACCAGTTCGCTCTATCGGGCGCAATAAACTGCCGTTCAAGGCTATACCGTCGCCCGAGACGGCCCTATGATCGAGGGCCAAGCCGGGAGCGTGTTCGCCTGGCGCCTGACCAAGAGAGTAATGATGTTGCGGGTATTTCCTCGATTTCGATCTGCGCTGCTGATCGGTGCTTGTGTTCTGAGCCTGGCCGGTTGCGCCGGGAGCGTGCAGCCAGAGATCCAGCGTTTGCCGGAGCGCGTCGAGCTCAACGGCGTGCCGTTTTTTCGTAGCGAGCTGTATCAGAGTGGGCCCAGTGCTTTGGCCAGCATGCTGTCCCAGCAAGGTATCGTGATCACGCCGGGCTTGTTGGATAAACCACTTCATTTACCGGGCGGTGAAGCCGGACTGCAGCAGAATATGCAGGCCCTGGCGCGCGAGTACGGCATGGTGGTCTATCCGCTCGACAATAATCTTCCCGCGTTGTTGACCCAGGTTGCGGCAGGTTACCCGGTGCTGGTGCGTTTCACCGAAGGCTCGGCGTTCTGGTCGGAGCCAAGGTACGCCGTGCTCGCGGGCTACAACCGTCATAAGCAGACAGTTTTGCTCCGCGCGGGGATGAACCGCCGTTTGCTGATCGACTTCAAGTCTTTTGAATCTTCTTGGGAGAATGCTGGCAGTTGGGCTGTGCTGATCCAGGGGCCGACCCAGATACCCGCCAAGGTTGACCAGCAGCGCTGGCTCAAAGCCGCTAATGAGCTGGCTCAGGCCGGCCAGGAGCAGGCCGCGGCGAGAGCAACCCAGGCAGTTGGCGCGCACTGATTCAGGGGATAAAAAACGGCGCTCTTGAGCGCCGTTTGTTGTGAAGGCCCTGACATGACGTTCAGGGCTTTTTCATTAGGTTTCCCAAGGGTTAATCAGCACTCTGCGCTACACCACCATGACGGTTCTTGAGGTTCTTTTCAGCTTTGTAACGTACGGCAACTTCCGGCACGGAACCGCTTTTCCCGGTTTCGACCCAGTTTCGGATACGGGTGGCGTCGGCGAAATGCGTGTATTTGCCAAAGGCATCAAGAATCACCAGGGCGACCTGGCGATCGCCCATAACGGTCACCAATACCAGGCAGTGACCGGCCTGGTTGGTAAAGCCGGTCTTGGTCAACTTGATGTCCCAGCTGGCCTTGTTGATCAAGTGATCGGTGTTATGAAAGCCCAAGGTGTAGTTCGGCTTGCGGAAAGCCACGGTCTTTTCCTTGGTGGTGCTCAGCTCCCTCAACATCGGATATTTGCGGGCGGCTTCCAGCAGCTTGCTCAAGTCGCGGGCAGTGGATACGTTATGGATCGACAGGCCGGTGGGTTCGACGTAATGGGTGCTGGTCATGCCCAGCGCTTTGGCTTTGGCGTTCATCGCAGCGATAAACGCCGCATAACCACCTGGATAGTGATGGGCCAGGCTGGCGGCTGCACGGTTTTCCGAGGACATCAGCGCGATCAGCAGCATTTCTCTGCGGCTGAGTTCACTGTTGAGTTTGACGCGAGAAAACACACCTTTCATTTCCGGGGTGTCGCTGATCGACACGGAAATGTATTCGTCCATCGACTGCTTGGCGTCCAGAACGACCATGCCAGTCATCAGCTTGGTGACTGAAGCGATCGGCACGATGACGTCCGGGTTGCTCGAATAGATGACTTTATTAGTCTGCAGGTCGACCAGTATCGCGCTACCGGATGCGATGTGCAGATGGGAAGTGTCTCGGGGCGCCGCGATGGTTTCACGAGCGTTAACGCTCGGCGTGATGAAAGTGCCTGTAAATGCGAAAACCAGGCTCAGGATCGAAATACGAATTTTCACGCGGGTGGACTCGTTAAAAGATGGATATGCCGTTGTGTAACGGGGCTTTCTCGAAAAACGTTACATTTTATGAGTATGGTCGAAGAACTGTCGATTGTTCTTCGGCAGCCAGTCGAAAACCTTAAAAAAATAAAAAAAACGGGGGGTATCCCTGACACGGGATGCTCCATTGCTGTGGTATCTAAACGATTTCCGTGGTGTGCGGGATATCCTGCCAAGCTGGTGCATTTGCGGGCGGCGGATCGTCATCGTTGCCAGCGCACGATCGAGGATTTTCTGCATCGCCTGTTCGACTCGCACAAGCATGACCTTAACGATGACCGGATCGTGATCGTTCATGAATTGCGCAAGCTGGCCAATGGCTTGATTGACGAGCTGGAGAGCGGTCGTTCTGATCGAGCAATCATGATGGATCTGGAAAAACGTTTGCAGAAACTGGCGCACCGTGCGCAGCTTAATGCAGCACGGGCAGAGCGGGCTTAACGATTTAAGGGTGTTTCAAGGCGCTAAAACGAAGAACCCCGCCAAGTGGCGGGGTTCTTTGTTCAAGTCTTTAAGTAATACCTGAACTTAGCTGTGCAGCGTTTCTGCCGCGTACAGCGTGTTTTCCAGCAGGCAGGCGCGAGTCATCGGGCCAACACCCCCTGGAACTGGCGTGATCCAGCCAGCGCGGGGCAGGGCGGTTTCATAAACCACATCGCCCACCAGCTTGCCGTCTTCCTGGCGGTTGATGCCAACGTCGATGACGATCGCGCCTTCCTTGATCCACTCACCTTTGACCAGACCTGGCTTGCCAGCGGCTACAACCACCAGGTCAGCGCGGCCAACGTGGCCAGCCAGGTCCTTGGTGAAGCGGTGGGTGACGGTGACGGTGCAGCCGGCCAGCAGCAATTCCATCGCCATCGGACGCCCGACAATGTTGGAAGCGCCAACCACCACTGCATCCATCCCATAAAGGTCGGCGCCGGTGCTTTCCAGTAAGGTAATGATGCCTTTAGGTGTGCAAGGGCGAAGCAGTGGAATGCGTTGCGCCAGGCGGCCGACGTTATAAGGGTGGAAACCATCCACGTCTTTGTCCGGGCGAATGCGCTCCAGCAGTCTGGAGGCATCCAGCTGTTCAGGAAGAGGGAGCTGAAGCAGGATGCCGTCGATTCTGGGGTCATCGTTCAGGCGATCGATCAGATCGGTCAGTGCTTCTTGAGTGGTGTCGGAGGGCAAGTCATAGGCTTGCGAAAGGAAGCCGACCTCTTCGCAGTCTTTACGCTTGTGCGAGACATAAACTTGAGAGGCGGGGTCGCTGCCGACCAGGATCACCGCGAGGCCAGGAGTGCGCAGGCCTTGCTGGCGACGCTCGGCGACACGTTTGGCGATCTGCTGGCGCAGGCTAGCGGCGATCGCTTTGCCGTCGATTAGTTGTGCAGTCATGACGCGTGATTAACCATCGAGAGGGGGAAGAAAAGAGAACGCATTCTCGCATGTCGTGACGTGAGGGCAAAGGCGCTTGGTCTGCAAATTCCCCTAACCCCTTTAATTAAATGAATTTTTTTCAAAAAAGAGTTGACGACCTTTCCGGTCGTCTATAACATTCGTCGCACTTGTCGGGCACAGCCTAGCACTGGTTAAGAAGGTTGAGTCGGGTTGCTGTTTAACTCGGTAAGACTGAAAGCACTTAGTTTGTAATCGTCCAAGAATACAGATTAACAAGGCGCCCGTAGCTCAGCTGGATAGAGCATCCGCCTTCTAAGCGGATGGTCGCAGGTTCGAGTCCTGCCGGGTGCGCCATTAGGCAGCTTTGGCACAAGTAACGCAACAAGGCAATATGGTGGGCGTAGCTCAGTTGGTAGAGCACGGGATTGTGACTCCCGTTGTCGAGGGTTCGATCCCCTTCGTCCACCCCATATTTAGAAAGGCGCCAGATTAATAATCTGGCGCCTTTGCTTTAAAAGCTTGATACGCGGACGTGGTGGAATTGGTAGACACACTGGATTTAGGTTCCAGCGCCGCAAGGTGTAAGAGTTCGAGTCTCTTCGTCCGCACCAATTAAGTAGCTATTTGATAGCAGATAACGGCGCAGCACCTGAAAAGGGCTGCGCCGTTTTCGTTTCAGAAGCGTGAATTTCCAGGATGGCTGCAGGCATTGGGCTGAAAGGGTGGCGAGTCATCGCCATTTTGTCGCTGGATGGTGCTGTGTTTGCCTGCCGTGTACCTTGTCGGTTCGGCTGCCAGGGATGTGCCCGCTGATTCCTTCTATATATAGAAGGGTTGGTGTAGAGGCCTTGGCGTGATTCGCTGTATTTGCTCTCAGGGCGAGGCGCAACCGTTTGTCCCCGCCTATAAATTGCCTGCTGCTTTTTTACCCGTTTTCAGTAGGGTGACTTCTTGAGTTTGACCCACTAGAATGCATGCCCTTGATTCTGGGGTCGGAAACGGCCGGCTAACGTCTGTGCAACGAGGAATATCCATGCAAGTTTCTGTTGAAAATACTTCTGCTCTTGAGCGCCGCATGAGCATCACCGTGCCAGCTGAGCGCATCGAGACCCAAGTCAACAAGCGTCTGCAGCAGACTGCCCAAAAGGCCAAAATTGCAGGCTTCCGTCCTGGCAAGGTGCCAATGAGCGTGATTCGTCAGCGTTACGAAGCTGATGCGCGTCAAGAGGCTGTGGGCGATGTGATCCAGGCTTCCTTCTACGAAGCTGTTGTCGAGCAGAAGCTGAACCCGGCTGGCGCTCCTTCCGTAGAGCCTAAAGTCCTGGAAAAGGGCAAGGACCTGGAATACGTAGCTACTTTCGAAGTGTTCCCTGAATTCACCGTTGCCGGCTTCGACTCCATCGCTGTCGAGCGCCTGAGCGCTGACGTGGCGGACGCCGATCTCGACAAGATGCTGGAAGTGCTGCGCAAGCAGAACATCCGTTTTGAGCAAGCCGATCGCGCTGCCCAGAACGAAGATCAGTTGAACATCGATTTCGTTGGCAAGGTCGACGGTGAAGTGTTCGCTGGTGGTTCTGCCAAGGGTACTCAGCTGGTTCTGGGTTCCGGCCGCATGATCCCTGGCTTCGAAGACGGTCTGGTTGGCGCTAAAGCTGGCGAAGAGCGTGTTCTGAACCTGACCTTCCCTGAGGACTATCAGAACCTGGACCTGGCCAGCAAGGCAGCAGAGTTCACTGTTACCGTGAACACTGTGTCCGAGCCGAAGCTGCCGGAATTGACCGAAGAATTCTTCGCTCAGTTCGGTATCAAGGAAGCGGGTATTGACGGTTTCCGCGCCGAAGTTCGCAAGAACATGGAGCGTGAACTGCGCCAGGCGATCAAATCCAAGGTCAAGAATCAGGTAATGGACGGTCTGCTGGCCACCAACCCGATCGAAGTGCCGAAGTCCCTGCTCGAGAATGAAGTGAACCGTCTGCGCGTTCAGGCCGTTCAGCAGTTCGGTGGCAACATCAAGCCTGATCAACTGCCGGCCGAGCTGTTCGAAGAACAAGCCAAGCGCCGCGTTGTGCTGGGTCTGATCGTTGCTGAAGTGGTCAAGCAATTCGACCTCAAGCCTGACGAAACCCGCGTTCGCGAGCTGATCCAGGAAATGGCTTCCGCTTATCAGGAGCCTGAGCAGGTTGTGGCCTGGTACTACAAGAACGACCAGCAGCTGAACGAAGTCCGTTCGGTTGTGCTGGAAGAACAAGTTGTGGATACTGTTCTGCAGAAAGCTAGCGTGACCGACAAATCGGTCTCTTACGAAGAAGCGGTCAAGCCGGTAGAAGCTCCACAAGCCGACTGATTTTTTCTTAGTTTGAAATACACACATAAGCCAGCCTTCGCGCTGGCTTATGCGTATTCAAGACATAACTATTTGGGAGTGACTGCCGGACATGTCCCGCAATTCTTATTATCAGCAGAGCTCTGACATCCAGGCCGCAGGCGGCCTGGTCCCGATGGTTATCGAGCAGTCTGCCCGTGGCGAACGTGCCTACGACATCTACTCGCGCCTTCTCAAGGAGCGGGTGATTTTCCTGATTGGTCCGGTAGAAGACTACATGGCCAACCTGGTTGCGGCGCAACTGCTGTTCCTTGAAGCGGAAAACCCGGACAAGGACATCCATCTTTACATCAACTCACCAGGCGGTTCGGTGACTGCGGGCATGTCGATCTACGACACCATGCAATTCATCAAACCTGACGTTTCGACCATCTGCATCGGCCAGGCCTGCAGCATGGGTGCTTTCCTGCTCGCCGGTGGCGCCGCGGGCAAGCGTCACTGCCTGCCTAACTCGCGCATGATGATTCACCAGCCGTTGGGCGGCTTCCAGGGGCAAGCGTCGGATATCGACATCCATGCCAAGGAAATCCTCTCTATTCGTCATCGCTTGAACTCGTTGCTGGCCCATCACACCGGGCAAAGCCTCGAAACCGTCGAGCGTGATACCGAACGTGATAACTTCATGGGCGCGGAGCGTGCGGCCGAATATGGCCTGATCGACTCCGTGATCACGAAGCGTCAAATGCCTGCCTAAGCAGCTCAAATGTAGGTGGTTGGGTTAACTGGCCACCTGCGGGCTTGAAAAAGCCTGCAATTGCCTTCATCTTGTGTTGCAAGCCTATCGGATTTGGATCGATCGAATGACTGACACCCGCAACGGCGAGGACAACGGCAAATTGCTCTATTGCTCCTTCTGTGGCAAAAGCCAGCATGAAGTACGCAAATTGATTGCCGGCCCCTCGGTCTTTATCTGCGACGAATGCGTCGACCTGTGCAATGACATCATCCGCGAGGAGGTGCAGGAAGCACAGGCTGAAAGCAGCGCGCATAAATTGCCTTCGCCTAAAGAAATCAGCAGCATCCTTGATCAGTATGTGATTGGTCAGGAGCGTGCGAAAAAGGTTTTGGCTGTAGCGGTGTACAACCACTACAAGCGCCTCAACCAGCGCGACAAAAAAAATGACGATGTCGAGCTCGGCAAAAGCAACATCTTGCTGATCGGCCCTACAGGCTCGGGTAAAACCCTGCTTGCAGAAACACTGGCTCGCTTGCTGAACGTGCCTTTCACCATCGCTGACGCCACCACCCTCACCGAGGCGGGTTATGTCGGTGAAGATGTTGAAAACATCATTCAGAAACTGCTGCAGAAGTGCGATTACGACGTAGAGAAAGCTCAAATGGGCATTGTCTATATCGATGAGATCGACAAGATCTCGCGTAAATCTGATAACCCTTCGATTACCCGGGACGTTTCCGGCGAAGGCGTGCAGCAGGCGCTGCTTAAATTGATCGAAGGCACCGTCGCTTCCGTTCCGCCTCAAGGTGGTCGCAAGCATCCGCAGCAAGAGTTCCTTCAGGTCGATACGCGTAACATCCTGTTCATTTGCGGTGGTGCGTTCTCCGGGCTGGAAAAGGTGATTCAAAGCCGTTCTACCCGTGGTGGCATCGGCTTCAACGCTGAAGTGCGTAGCAAGGAAGAGGGTAAGAAGGTTGGTGAATCCCTGCGTGAAGTCGAGCCTGATGATTTGGTCAAGTTCGGTCTGATCCCGGAGTTCGTTGGTCGTCTACCGGTTCTGGCAACCCTGGACGAGCTCGACGAAGCTGCTTTGATGCAGATTCTCACCGAGCCGAAAAATGCTCTGACCAAGCAGTACGCCAAGCTGTTCGAGATGGAAGGCGTCGATCTTGAGTTCCGTACCGACGCTCTCAAGTCGGTGGCCAAGCGTGCGCTTGAGCGCAAGACCGGTGCTCGTGGATTGCGTTCGATCCTCGAAGGTGTATTGCTGGACACTATGTATGAGATCCCCTCGCAATCCGAGGTGAGTAAAGTAGTGATCGACGAAAGCGTTATAGAAGGCAAGTCCAAGCCACTGTATCTCTATGAAAACAGTGAGCCGACAGCCAAGGCAGCGCCAGACGCTTAAGCGTCGCACTGCTGGATTTAAAGAAGGGGCCTTCGGGCCCCTTTGCTTTTGTTGTCTGTAGGAGCCGAGCTTGCTCGCGATGGACTCAAGGGTGGCGCGTTTATTCAGAAAGCACGCGTTATCGTTAACGTCCATCGCGAGCAATCCGGCTACTCTTACAGGTACAGACAGGCTTTAAGTACTGTTTTGAGCTTGTTTTTTTTCAAGGCAGCCCCCATCTTGGTTTCAAGCTTACTCCCATCTGTTTACGGCCTTATGGCCGCCGTAGAGGCGAAATCATGAAGACAACCATCGAATTGCCTCTCCTGCCATTGCGTGATGTTGTGGTTTATCCGCACATGGTTATCCCGCTGTTCGTGGGGCGCGAGAAATCTATCGAAGCCCTCGAGGCCGCGATGACGGGCGACAAGCAGATTCTCCTGCTGGCTCAGAGAAACCCTGCTGACGACGATCCCGGTGAAGACGCACTTTATCGCGTAGGTACCATTGCAACGGTTCTGCAGCTGCTCAAGCTGCCTGATGGCACGGTCAAAGTGTTGGTCGAGGGTGAGCAACGCGGTGCGATCGAGCGTTTCAGCGAAGTGGACGGCCACTGCCGCGCCGAAGTTTCGCTGATTGACGAAGTTGATGCTCCTGAGCGCGAGTCGGAAGTATTTGTCCGCAGCTTGCTGGCTCAGTTCGAGCAATATGTGCAGTTGGGCAAAAAAGTCCCTGCCGAGGTGCTGTCGTCCCTCAACAGCATCGACGAGCCGAGTCGCCTGGTCGATACCATGGCGGCGCACATGGCGCTGAAAATCGAGCAGAAGCAGGAAATTCTCGAAATCATCGATTTGTCGGCCCGGGTCGAGCACGTTCTGGCGTTGCTGGATGCCGAGATCGATCTGTTGCAAGTTGAAAAACGCATTCGTGGTCGTGTCAAAAAGCAAATGGAGCGCAGCCAGCGCGAGTACTACCTGAATGAGCAGATGAAGGCCATTCAGAAAGAGCTGGGTGATAGCGACGAGGGCCATAATGAAATCGAAGAGCTGAAAAAGCGCATCGATGCCGCCGGTTTGCCGAAAGATGCCATGACCAAGGCTCAGGCCGAGCTGAACAAGCTTAAGCAAATGTCGCCAATGTCAGCGGAAGCGACAGTGGTGCGTTCTTACCTCGACTGGCTGGTTCAGGTGCCGTGGAAGGCCCAGAGCAAAGTGCGCCTGGACCTGGCGCGGGCTGAAGATATTCTCGATGCCGACCATTACGGGCTTGAAGAAGTCAAAGAACGGATCCTCGAATACCTCGCAGTGCAAAAGCGCGTGAAGAAAATTCGTGGCCCGGTGTTGTGCCTGGTCGGTCCTCCAGGGGTGGGTAAAACCTCGCTGGCTGAATCGATTGCCCATGCGACCAACCGTAAATTTGTTCGCATGGCGCTCGGCGGCGTGCGTGACGAAGCGGAAATTCGTGGTCATCGGCGGACTTACATCGGTTCGATGCCAGGAAGATTGATTCAAAAGATGACAAAGGTTGGCGTGCGCAACCCGCTGTTCCTGCTCGATGAAATCGACAAGATGGGTAGCGACATGCGCGGTGACCCGGCTTCGGCTTTGCTCGAGGTGCTCGATCCCGAGCAGAATCACAATTTCAACGACCATTACCTGGAAGTCGATTACGACCTTTCCGATGTAATGTTCCTCTGCACCGCCAACTCGATGAACATCCCGGCGGCATTGCTCGACCGGATGGAAGTCATTCGTCTGCCCGGTTACACCGAAGACGAGAAGATCAACATCGCCGTCAAATACCTCTCGCCCAAGCAGATTCAGGCCAACGGCTTGAAGAAAGGCGAACTGGAATTCGACGCCGAAGCGATCCGCGACATCATTCGCTACTACACCCGCGAAGCCGGTGTACGTGGGCTTGAGCGTCAGATTGCCAAGGTTTGCCGCAAGGCGGTCAAAGAGCATTCTCTGGAAAAACGCTTTTCGGTGAAAGTGACCGCCGAGCTGTTGGAGCACTTCCTGGGCGTGCGCAAATTCCGCTACGGCCTGGCTGAACAGCAGGATCAGATCGGGCAAGTGACAGGCCTGGCCTGGACTCAGGTGGGTGGTGAGTTGCTGACCATCGAAGCCGCCGTGGTTCCCGGCAAGGGCCAACTGATCAAGACCGGTTCTTTGGGTGACGTGATGGTCGAGTCGATCACCGCGGCGCTGACTGTTGTTCGCAGTCGCGCGAAAAGCCTGGGGATCCCTCTGGACTTCCACGAGAAGCGCGATACCCACATCCACATGCCGGAAGGGGCTACACCTAAAGACGGTCCTAGCGCTGGTGTAGGCATGTGCACCGCTCTGGTGTCCGCACTGACCGGGATTCCGGTGCGTGCAGATGTCGCCATGACAGGTGAAATTACCCTGCGTGGTCAGGTTCTGGCGATTGGCGGCCTCAAGGAAAAGCTGTTGGCGGCACATCGCGGCGGGATCAAAATCGTGATCATTCCTGAAGAGAATGTCCGCGACTTGAAGGAAATTCCTGACAATATCAAGCAAGATCTTCAGATTAAACCAGTTAAATGGATTGACGAGGTCCTGCAAATTGCGCTGCAATACGCGCCGGAGCCCTTGCCGGATGTGGCTCCCGAGATAGTTGCAAAGGATGAAAAGCGCGAGTCTGACTCTAAGGAAAGAATTAGCACGCATTAGTACGCATTAGCCTGGGGGGCTTCCTTGACAGCTTTTTAGAGCCCTTGTTATAAAGCGGCTCTTAAGTGTCTGTAGGCCATTCAGCACTCGTTTTTGCTTTCACCAAAAAACTTAGAATCATACTCAAATAGATATAAGGGGACTTAGAGTGAACAAGTCGGAACTGATTGATGCTATCGCTGCATCCGCTGATATCCCGAAAGCTGCTGCTGGCCGTGCGCTGGACGCAGTAATCGAATCCGTCACTGGCGCTCTCAAGGCTGGCGACTCTGTTGTACTGGTTGGTTTCGGCACGTTCTCCGTTACCGATCGTCCAGCTCGCATTGGTCGTAACCCACAGACCGGTAAGACGCTGGAAATCGCAGCAGCCAAAAAACCAGGTTTCAAAGCCGGTAAAGCACTGAAAGAAGCTGTTAACTAAGTTTCTTTAAAGTCTTTACCCATCCGGGTCGGGGTCAGTCCTGACTTGGCAGCGGAGCGGTAGTTCAGTCGGTTAGAATACCGGCCTGTCACGCCGGGGGTCGCGGGTTCGAGTCCCGTCCGCTCCGCCAGTTACGAGAAGGCGCATCCTCGGATGCGCCTTTCTTCTATCCGGATTCTACCCACGCTCCACGGTTGCTTAATTTGAAGTACAACCGTTTATGGGGGACGCATGCTGCAGAATATCAGGGACAATTCACAAGGCTGGATTGCCAAGACCATTATTGGAGTCATCGTTGCACTGATGGCTTTGACCGGTTTCGACGCCATTTTCAAGGCCACCACACATACCAATGATGCGGCCAAGGTGAACGGCGAAGACATCAGCCAGAATGAGCTGAGCCAGGCGGTCGATATGCAACGCCGTCAGCTCATGCAACGGCTGGGCAAGGATTTCGATGCTTCCTTGCTCGACGAAAAGATGCTGCGTGAAGCCGCTCTGAAAGGGCTGATCGATCGCAAATTGTTGCTGCAAGGCGCAAACAGTTCGAAATTCGCTTTCTCCGAAGCTGCTTTGGATCAAGTGATCCTGCAAACGCCTGAGTTTTTGGTCGACGGCAAGTTCAGCTCCGAGCGTTTCGATCAGGTGATCCGTCAGTTGGGTTACAACCGTCTGCAATTCCGTCAGATGCTGACGCAGGAAATGCTGATCGGCCAGCTGCGTGCCGGTCTGGCAGGTAGCGGTTTCGTGACCGATGCACAGGTTATGGCTTTCGCCCGTCTGGAAAAACAGACTCGCGATTTCGCCTCCTTGAATATCAAGGCTGACCCGGCGGCAGTCAAACTGACCGATGATGAGATCAAGGCTTACTACGACGAGCACGCCAAGGAGTTCATGTCTCCTGATCAGGTGGTGATCGATTACCTCGAGTTGAAGAAATCCTCTTTCTTTGATCAGATCAGCGTCAAGGACGAGGACCTGCAGGCTCAGTATCAGAAAGAAACTGCGAACCTCTCCGAGCAACGTCGGGCGGCGCACATTCTGATTGAAGTGAATGACAAGGTGAACGAGGCGCAAGCCAAGGCCAGAATCGACGAAGTTCAACAACGTCTGGCCAAGGGTGAAAGCTTCGAAGCGTTGGCCAAAGAGTTCTCGCAGGATCCGGGCTCGGCAGCTAACGGCGGCGACCTCGGTTATGCAGGTCCAGGTGTCTACGACCCAAGCTTTGAAAAGGCCTTGTACGCCTTGAACAAGGATCAGGTTTCGGCACCGGTTCGCACTGACTTCGGTTGGCACTTGATCAAGCTGTTGGGCGTCGAGGCACCTCAAGTGCCGAGCTTTGCCAGCCTGAAAGACAAGCTGACCAAAGAGCTGAAAACCCAACAGGTCGAGCAGCGCTTTGTCGAGGCGACCAAGCAATTGGAGGACTCCTCGTTCGAAGCTTCCGATCTGTCTCAGCCGGCTCAAGATCTGAAACTGACCGTTCACACCTCGGCGCCATTCGGTCGTGAAGGTGGCGATGGTGTTGCCGCCAACCGTGCGGTTGTGCAAGCAGCGTTCAGTCCTGAAGTGCTGGATGAGGGGGCTAACAGCACCGCCATCGAGCTGGATCCGGAAACTGTTGTGGTGCTGCGCGCCAAAGAGCATCGCAAGCCTGAACAACTGCCTCTGGAAAGCGTTGCCGGCAGCATCCGCGTGCAATTGGCCAAGGAGCATGCAAGTGCTGCCGCCAAGGCCAAGGCTGAAACACTGATTGCCGGTCTGCGCGATGGCAAGACACCGTTGACCCAAGCGGTGGATGGTCAGAACTGGAAAGTGACTGGGGCCGTAACCCGTGGTCAGGAAGGCATCGATCCAACCGTGCTGCAAGCACTGTTCCGTATGCCGAAACCTGTAGCCAAGGACAAGCCGACTTTCAGCAGTGTGACCCTGGCTGATGGTAGCTTGGTGATCGTGCGTCTGAACGGCGTGAACGAAGCGGCAGCGCCTACCGAGGAAGAGAAAGCCCAGTATCGTCGCTTCCTTGCTTCGCGCATTGGTCAGCAAGACTTTGCGGCCTATCGCAAGCAACTTGAAAGCCAGGCGGACATCAAGCGCTTCTGATGCCTCACTGAGTCGACAAGTTGTAAACAAAGACCCCGGCCGCAAGGCCGGGGTCTTTGTTTATGGGTTATCGATGCCGGTAAGGGAGGCTGTGATACTGTTGACGATAGAAAAGCCGCCAATCGCAATCAGCAGCAAGGGGTGACGGCGCCAGCCCCGGTTGACGCTGGTCAGGGGGTCGCCGTCAGTAACGAGCCGAAGGCGTAAAGCGTGACCAACTGGCCGACCCGTGCTTGCGAAGCGCTCAGGTCCTCGCTCATTCGTGGCAGCAGGCCCGCCGGCAAGGTTTCTGTCATGACGGTAATGAAGCCTGCGGTGGCCAGGTTGCGGGTGTTCATGGATCATTTGTGTGCGTGATTTTTTCCCGCAAATAGCGATCAGTAAGTTTGTAACGCTTTTAAGACACTAAACGGTACGCCCATGAGCGTCGATCTGTTGCACAATACGCCTCGAACCGTTTTGCTCAGGATTTTCAATGTTTAAATCATTCCACTTGCGTGTTGCTGTACTGGCGCTTGTGATGGCGGGCGCAGCAGGTTGCTCGTCGCAAAAAGCCGCCATTTATGAGCATGAAAATTTCGCTGACTCCGGAACCTTCTCGCGCGACTACCCGATGAGCGATACCGCGACGTGCGAAGCCGCACGTCGCGCCTTGCTCAGTCAGGGCTATATCATCACCAGCAGCGATCCGAAGCTGGTCAGTGGTCACAAGAGCTTTCAGCAGACCGGTGAAACGCATATGGAGATCAGCTTCAGCGTTGTCTGTGCTGAAGACGGCAGTGCCGGTCACCACGCAACGATGTTCGCCAATGCCTTGCAGGATCGCTATGCGCTGAAAAAGACCAATAACTCCGCCAGTCTTGGGGTCGGTGTATTGGGTTCGGTGTCGATGCCAATTGGCTCCTCCGACGATTCGATGGTCAAGGTCGCCAGCGAAACAGTGTCTTCGGCCAAGTTTTATGAGCGTTTCTTTGCGCTGGTTGAACTGTTCTTGCCGCCTGAGGCCAAGAAGGCTGCGAATATCACCGAGAAGCCGAAGGCCGATCTGGGGGTGCCCGAGCCCAAAGTCGTGCCTGCTGCTGTAGCGCCAACGCCAACGCCTGCGCCTGCTGCTGTAGTGCCAACACCAACACCTGCGCCCGCTGTTGTACCGGCCGCAGAACCTGCGCCAGTTGTTGTGCCAGCAGAAAGCGCGCCAGCGGTCTCAGAGCCTGTGGCGCCGTCAGCGAAAACCGCACCGATTGTCCCTGAGCAAACCGCGGCGCCAGTCCCGTCGGCTGAAACCGTAACGCCACCGGCGAATCCAGCTTCGCTGCCGGCACCGACAGAGCCGATTCAGGCTCTGCCGGTTTCGGCTCAGTAAGCCCGGCCCGGACCGCTGCAGGATTGGCCTTGCCGATATCAATCCTGTAGCGGCTGATCGCTTGCGACAAGTGACTTCAGGCTGACTGCCCGTCATCGCCTGGCGCCTTCAGCGCGGCCAACACAATCATGCCAATACAATCGTTGCACCGCGGATGGCGGTAAATTCGCGGGGATCTGCTACGTTTGATTTTTAAGAGTCTGAGTGTCATGAAGGATTATTTTTTCCGTCATGAAGGCACTTTATGCTGAGAGCGAAGGTCATTTAAGCAATCGGTTTTACACTGCAACCAAAAAGGATGTCGCAATGGACGATTACCAGGAAGAGCTTCTCGAATATCAGGCGTTTGAACTCGATCCATTGGAACCTGCTGAAGACGCTACCGAGCTGTGATGGTGGTGGCGTGCTTCAGGCTGATTGGCGATGGCTTCGGCGAAATTCGCCTGGAGTCTGGCCATTCCAGCGTTTGAAGGCCCGTTGAAAGGCTTCGGCTGAGGCAAATCCCAGCAAGTAAGCAATCTCCCCGAACGCCAGCTCGGTGTCGCGGATGTAGGTCATCGCCAGATCACGCCGGGTGTCGTTGAGAATGGCGCGAAATTGCGTGCCTTCTTCGGCGAGCTTGCGGCGCAAAGTCCAGGTCGGCAGCTTCAGGCGTGCCGCCACTTCTTCCAGGTCGGGTTCCCGGCCACCATTGAGCAAGGGTCCCAGCAACTGAATAATGCGCTCACGCAGGCTGCGGGTTCGAGTCAGTTGCTCCAGTTCCCTTTCACACAGCTTGATCAGTAGACGCCAGGTACTGGGGCAATGCTCAGGGTTGCGCAGCGCCAGACTGGCCTGGCTCAGACGCAGCTGATTGTGCTCAGCACCAAAGTGGATAGGACAGTCACCCAGCATTGCATAGCATTCACGGTACTCCGGCTCGGCGAACTCGATGTCGATGCGCTCGGCGTGCAGCGGTTCGGGGCTCAGGCTGGATAACTGCTGTAGCCATCCGGCAATGATCGAATCCACCACGAAGCGGTTGTAGGCGTTATAGGGGCTGATGGAATAGAACCGCAGCCAGGCGCCTTGAGCATCTTCATGGAAGCTCGAATGGCCGCGATAGTTTGAGCCATACAAGGCTTCGAAACGGGTCAGGCAGCGCGCGGCTTCCCGAACTGTCGGTGCCTGGGCCGCCGTGACTCCGGCCAGGCCAGCCTGGCTGAGACGACTGAGCTGGCCCATGCGCAAGCCCAATGCCGGGTCTGCGGTCAGTTGAATGGCTGCGTGGCCCAGGCGCATGTAACGTGGAATCGACAGCCTTGCGCCGGCTTCGGCCAGGCGCGCCGGGTCGAGGCCATATTGATCGAGCAAATCCTGTGGGTCCAGGCCATGGCTGCGCACGGCGTCGGCAAGGCTATGGACAAAGCCAACAGATAGATCGCCGAGGCGCATCGGTAGCGGTTTCATCGGTTACAACCAGATGTTCAGCATGCGGGCACCGCGGGCATCGCCGTCGGTGAGGGTTTGGCCGTTGCAGCTGATAAAGCTCTGGCCGTCGCTGCCTTGATCCCAGAACTGGCCACGTAAAAACACGCTCACGCCGGCTATAGCGTGGTTGCCGGGAAGCTGGCTGGTCAGTGTCAGGTGATGCCAGGCGTCACCTTCGCTGAGCTCTCCGGGCTTGAGGCGGGTTTCGCTGGGAGTCGGCATGTTTTTGTACCCGCGCCAGGGTTTGTCCCATGTACCGCGACCGGTAACGAAGGCCGGGACGGCGATCAACTGCGCGCCCTGGTCATTGAGTTTGCGGTAATTGTCGGGGTACCAGCTGTCTCTGCCGATCAATACGCCAAGGCGTCCTGCCGGGGTATCGATGACGTTAATTGTCCTGTCGGCACCGGGCTGGATAAAACCGCGCTCATCGAACGCCGGATTACGTTGACGCTGGGGTTGGCCGATCGGCAAGCCGTCGCTGCCGAACACCAGCGTGCTGTTGTACAGCGCGCCGCGACCGGCTTTTAGCTGGCTGTCGCTGACACTTGGCTCAGGCAGCACGATGGAACCTGCCACCAGCGTTACACCAAATTCCCTGGCCAGCCCACCGAACAGTGCCTGGTAATCCCTGGCCATGGAGTCGGCTTTCATCCGCAGGTACGCGTCGTCCAGACGACTGTCGCCTGTGGCGCTGATGAGTGCCCGTGCAAACGCCAGTGGATTACTGATAGCCAGCCAGTTCATTGCCTCTTCAAGGCTGGTGGCTTGGTACACCTCATCTTTTTCGCCGCTGACCATCAGCCAGGTACCGATATGCTCCGGCAGCACGACGATGGTTTTGTCATTCAGCAAGCCTAGATCCAGGGCTTGCTGCAAATAGGCCGCAAGCTTGCGATGCAATTGCCGGGGGCTTTGATAATCGGTGGGGAACAGTTCGGGCTGGATGCCCAGAAGGTTGCCGCGATCGGCGCGAATACCGTGATCCACGGCGAGCTTGATCCGCAAGTCCGACAAGTAATGGCCGACGGGGCGTTCGGCGGTCCACATCGCATAGAGGGTGATGGCGGCGATCAAAGCCAAGGAAAAGGTGAGGCTGAGAAGTTTGCGCATGGGAAAACAGTAAGCGGCCGCATACAGGGTTTACCGACTAGGGTAGGGCCCATGCATGCGATTGCCAAGGGGCGCTGCACATTTGGATCAATAAGTTGTCAGTTACGGTCATTGAGCGGCGAGAGGTGTGCTCTTAGTCTGTCGAACATAACTGATGGGAGCCAAAGAGTTCCTGCACTTTTCCGTGATTGCTCGTTATGGAGTTACCGATGGCCGCCGCTCATTACCCGCACCTGTTGGCCCCGCTGGATCTGGGTTTCACCACGTTGCGCAATCGCACCCTGATGGGGTCGATGCACACTGGTCTGGAAGAAAAGCCCGGCGGTTTTGAGCGTATGGCGGCGTACTTCGCCGAGCGTGCCCGTGGTGGCGTTGGTTTGATGGTCACCGGCGGCATTGGCCCGAACGAGGAAGGTGGTGTGTACTCGGGCGCGGCCAGACTGACCACCGAGCAAGAGGCGCAAAAGCACCAGATCGTGACCCGCGCGGTACACGAGGCGGGCGGCAAGATCTGCATGCAGATCCTCCACGCCGGGCGTTATGCCTACAGCCCGAAACAGGTCGCGCCAAGCGCCATCCAGGCGCCGATCAACCCGTTCAAGCCCAAAGAACTGGACGAGGAAGGTATCGAGAAGCAAATCAGCGACTTCGTCACCTGTTCGACCCTGGCGCAAAAAGCCGAGTACGACGGCGTCGAAATCATGGGCTCTGAAGGCTACTTCATTAACCAGTTTCTGGCGGCGCATACCAACCACCGTACTGACCGCTGGGGTGGCAGCTTCGAGAACCGCATGCGTCTGCCGGTGGAAATCGTGCGCCGCGTGCGCGAGGCCGTAGGGCCGAATTTCATCATTATCTATCGCCTGTCGATGCTTGATCTGGTGGAAGGCGGCAGCACCTGGGAGGAAATCGTCCAGCTGGCCAAGGCTATCGAGCAGGCCGGTGCGACCATTATCAATACCGGGATCGGCTGGCATGAGGCGCGGATTCCGACCATCGCCACCAAAGTCCCGCGTGCTGCGTTCAGCAAGGTCACCGCCAAGCTGCGCGGTGAGGTAGCGATCCCGTTGATCACCACCAACCGCATCAACACCCCGGAAGTCGCCGAGCAG
The DNA here is from genome assembly GCF_059422425.1 of Pseudomonas sp. GW821-FHT01E05. Taxonomy (NCBI): domain Bacteria; kingdom Pseudomonadati; phylum Pseudomonadota; class Gammaproteobacteria; order Pseudomonadales; family Pseudomonadaceae; genus Pseudomonas; species Pseudomonas sp. GW821-FHT01E05. The sequence continues at coordinate 45,825 of NZ_JBWKWW010000010.1, read as the reverse complement.
ATTCTCGCTGAAGGCGACGCGGATATGGTCTCGATGGCGCGGCCGTTCCTTGCCGACCCGGACTTTGTCAACAAAGCCGCTGCCGGGCGCGGCGACGAGATCAACACCTGCATCGGTTGCAATCAGGCCTGCCTGGATCACACCTTCGGCGGCAAGTTGACCAGCTGTCTGGTGAACCCGCGGGCCTGCCACGAAACCGAACTCAATTACCTGCCGGTGCAGCAGATCAAGAAAATCGCCGTGGTTGGCGCCGGGCCTGCGGGCTTGTCGGCGGCTACCGTCGCGGCGGAACGTGGGCATCAGGTGACGCTATTCGATTCCGCCAGCGAGATCGGTGGCCAGTTCAACATCGCCAAGCGCGTGCCGGGCAAGGAGGAGTTCTTCGAAACCCTGCGCTATTTCAAACGCAAGTTGCAAACCAGCCATGTCGAGCTGTGCCTGAACACCCGGGTCGACGTCGAGCAACTGGTGGCTGGCGGTTATGACGAGATCATTCTCGCCACCGGTATCGCCCCTCGTTTGCCGGCAATTCCCGGCATCGAAAATGCCAAGGTCTTGAGCTACCTGGACGTGATTCTTGAGCGCAAGCCTGTCGGCAAAAACGTGGCGGTGATCGGTGCGGGCGGTATCGGCTTCGACGTGTCGGAATTTCTCGTCCATCAGGGGGTGTCCACCAGCCAGAACCGCGAGGCGTTCTGGAAGGAGTGGGGCATCGATACCCACCTCGCTGCACGTGGTGGTGTCGCCGGTATCAAGGCTGAGCCCCATGCACCGGCGCGTCAGGTGTTCCTGCTGCAACGCAAGACGTCCAAAGTCGGCGACGGCCTGGGCAAGACCACTGGCTGGATTCATCGCACGGGCCTGAAGAACAAGCAGGTGCAGATGCTCAACAGCGTCGAATACCTGAAGATCGACGATGCCGGGTTGCACATCCGCATCGGGGAGGCAGGCGAGCCGCAAGTATTGCCGGTGGACAACATCGTGATTTGCGCAGGACAAGACCCGTTGCGCGAGCTGCAGGACGGCCTGCTGTCGGCCGGACAGAACGTGCACCTGATTGGTGGTGCGGACGTGGCCGCTGAACTGGACGCCAAGCGGGCGATCAATCAGGGTTCGCGATTGGCGGCGCAATTGTAACGGCCCCCTGTAGCAGCTGGCGTAGCCTGCGTTCGGCCGGCACGGCCGTAATACCTGACGCCACGCTCCCGAAGCAAGATAGGGGACTCAGGTTTTACGACCGCTACGCGGCCGAACGCAGGCTACGCCAGCTGCTACAACGACGGCCGCGCTCGCTGCTAGACTGGGGTCTTTTCCACGCAGCGTGTTGCCGATGCTTTTCCTGCCATGAGCCTGGGTCCCTTCGACTGGCTACCCAGCGCGCCCCTTGAACACCTTCATCTGGATTGGCTGACACAGGCCAATATTCAGGTTGCCATCCTGCGTCTGGACCTCATCGACCCGCTGATCTGCGGCAACAAGTGGTTCAAGCTGATCAAACATCTGGCCGCAGCCGATCAAGTCGGGGCCAAGGGCATCATCAGCCTGGGCGGTGCTCACTCCAATCATTTGCACGCGCTGGCAGCGGCGGGAAAGCGTTTCGGTTTTCCCACTGTCGGTTTGCTGCGTGGTCACCCACAAGAAACCCCGACCGTACTGGATTTGCAGGCCTTCGGCATGCAACTGCATTGGCTGGGTTATGGCGGCTATCGCGCGCGGCATGAGCCTGGCTTCTGGCTGCCGTGGCAAGCGCAATACCCGCATTTGCAACCAGTACCCGAAGGCGGGGGCGGTTTACCCGGCGCGCAAGGGTGCGCGGGATTGCTGGAGATGGCGCGCAATCAACTGAGTGCACTGGGCTGGAACGACTATGACGCCTGGTGGCTGGCCGCCGGGACAGGGACCACACTGGCCGGTCTGGTACTGGCCGAGGCGGGCGCGCATCCGGTCTATGGCGCGTTGGCAGTGCCTGATGATCATGGGGTCGCTCAACAGATCGAGACGATAGTCCGGCAAGCAGGATTATGCGATCCGGTGTATGAGCTGTTCGATGGCAGTCGCGGCGGCTTCGCCAAGGTCGATCCGGCGTTGCTTGAGTTCATCGAGTTGACCGAGAAGCACAGTGGTATACCGCTTGAACCGCTGTACACCGGCAAAGCACTGTTGGCGCTCAAACAACATATCGAAGCGGGGGGCCTGGCCCAGGGAGCACGATTGATCTTTGTGCACACCGGAGGTTTGCAGGGCCGTCGGGGATTCACTGCTATGGGTAAGGATTAGCCGCGTTTTGGCATCATCCGCAGCAGCGTGTTATCGCGCACCACATAGTGGTGATACAAGCTGGCCACGGCGTGCAGGCCAATCAGCCAGTAACCGATGGTACCGCCCAGCTCGTGCCAACCCTGGAGCTGCTTGGCAAATGCCTTGTTTTCGTGAACCAGCAACGGTAAGTCCACCCCGTAGAACATGACCTGGTTGCCCTTGGCACTGGTAATCAGCCAGCCGAGGATGGGCATGGCGATCATGAATACGTACAGCGCCAGATGCATCAGTCTGGATACAAGCATCTGCCAGCCAGGTGGCGTCGGCAGGATTTTCGGCGCGACACCGAGGCTTCGTGCGAACAGGCGCAGCCAGACCAGCAGGAACACGGTCAGGCCGAGCATGTAGTGTGCTTCCGTGATCAAGGTCCGACCACCGCTGCCCTTGGGGAATATGCCGCGAAATTCGATACAGGCGTAGACCACTGCCAGCAACACCAGCATCAACCAATGCAATGCAATCGACACCGTGCTGTAACGCGACTCGGTATTTGTCCAGGGCATGCGGTGTCCCTCACTTATCAGGTCACAAGCCTCCGTTCTTGCTCGACGGAGTTCTATAACTGTAATCCTGTTTCTGTGGGATTGCCTGAGGCAGATCAGGCTTTTCTTCGGCGTATAAATACTCTGGGATGGTTATCTGACACAAAAAAGCGGCAGCCCCGATCAAGGGCTGCCGCTTTTTTGTGTCGCGTACCGGGGATCAGTTGGTTTGTGGCATCTCACCATTGGCCAGACGCTTGTTGATATCGGCGATCACCTCCGGGAGGTCGGTGATGGTGTCGATCATGTAATGCGGGCGGGAACCTTCGAACATCGCATGAATACGCTTGCGTTCGCTGGCCAGTTCCTCACTGCCCAAGGCGCGGTAGCCCTCGTAGGTCAGGCCCAGTGCATTACCCGAGCAGATCAGCGCCACGGTCCACATGCCGGCACGACGACCTTCCAGAATGCCAGGGACGGTGTCGTCGATCTTGACGCAGGCAGCGACGTCGTCGATGCCCAGCGCGATCACGTTGGCAAGTGCCTGAGCAGGCCACGGGCGACCGTTCGGGACTTCATCGGTGGCGACCACATAATCAGCAACATAGCCGTTGGTGGCCGCCAGTTCGACGACTTTGTCCATCACCTGCTTCGGGTAACCGGAGCAGGAGCCGATCTTGATACCTTGCTGACGCAGGTTGGCGATGGTGTCCAGGGCGCCGGGGATCAGCGCCGAGTGCTCGGCGATTTTCTCGATCTGCAATGGCATGAAGCGCTGATAGATGGCGGTGACATCGTCGTCGGTCGGTGCGCGACCGAACACCTTGCGATAACGCTCGGCAACTTGCGGCTGGTCGCACAGGGTGCGGATGTGGTCCCACTTGCCCATCCCCATCGGGCCACGGGCCTCTTCGATGGAGACCTGAACGTCGAACTCGGCGAAGGCTTCGATGAAGATCTGGGTCGGCGCGAACGAGCCGAAGTCGACGACAGTGCCGGCCCAGTCGAGGATGGCGGCTTGAAGTTTGGTTGGGTTGCTGTAGTTCATGTCTCTAATCCTGTGTGTGGGCATGATGAATTACATACCCGTAGCAGCTGGCGAGCTGCGCGAGCCTGCGTTCGGCTGCGAAGCGGCCGCAAACCATGCGGTTCGGTCCACCTGAAACACCGCGGTGGTTGATTTGCGACTGCTTCGCAGCCGAACGCAGCCTCGCAGGCTCGGCAGCTGCTACGGGAGGTCGTGATCAGATTTCCAGCACTTCCATTTCCCGCAGTACGTCCGCCACCGCTGCCACGGCCGCATGCATCTCGGCTTCATTGACGTGGCCGATGCAGCCGACACGGAAGGTTTCGACCTGGGTCAGCTTGCCGGGATAGAGAATGAAGCCCTTGGCCTTGACCCGTTCGTAGAACTCCTTGAACTGGTAGCGCGGATCTTTCGGCGCGTGAAAGGTGATGATGATCGGCGCCTGAATCGCCGCCGGCAGGAAGCTGCGCAAGCCCAGCCTGGCCATTTCATCGAGCAAGACTTTGCAGTTATTGGCATAACGCTGATGACGCGCCGGCAAACCGCCTTCTTCGTTGTATTGCAGCAGGGCTTCGTGCAGCGCCGCGACCACGTGGGTCGGCGGGGTAAAGCGCCACTGACCGGTTTTGGCCATATAGCTGTGCTGATCAAACAGATCCATCGCCAGCGAATGCGAGTTGCCGGCGGCATTGGCCAGTGCCTCCTTGCGAACAAAGACGAAGCCCATCCCCGGCACGCCTTCCAGGCATTTGCCGGACGCAGCGATCAGCGCCTCGAACGGCACTTGTCGGGCATCGATCGGCAGTGCGCCGAAGGAGCTCATGGCGTCGATGATCAGCCGTTTGCCGTGCCGGGCAATCACCCGGGCAATTTCCGGCAGTGGGTTGAGGATGCCGGTGCTGGTTTCACAGTGGATCAGTGCGACGTGGGTAATGCTGGTGTCGGCCCGCAGCAGACGATCGACATCGGCGGCGGTGGTCGGTTCGTCTTCGGCGGTTTCAAAGGTACTGAACGAGCGGCCGAGCACTTCACAGATTTTCGCCAGGCGTTTGCCATAAGCGCCGTTGATCAGCACCAGCACCTTGCCGTCACGGGGCACCAGGGTGCCGATGGCCGCTTCCACGGAAAACGTGCCGCTGCCCTGCAAGGGTACGCAGTGATGGCTGTCGGCACCGTCGATGATCGCCAGCAGCTGTTCGCAAAGGCTGGCAGTCAGTTGATTGAAGCGGTCATCCCATGAACCCCAGTCGACCATCATGGCCTGACGGGTGCGGGCTGAAGTGGTCAATGGGCCTGGGGTGAGCAGGATTGGCTCGGCAGTACTCATGCTGATGTCCTCGCAAAAACGCTTAGGGATGAAGGTACGGGGCATAAATTGCGGTTTGGCTTGTCATCAATCAAATTGTTTGTTGTTATGCCAGCCATCAGTGAGGCCGATAGATATGAACCTGTTCCAGCTAAGAGCGTTTGATGCCGTCGCCCGTGAAGGCAGCTTCACCCGGGCCGCTGCGCGTTTGTTCATCAGCCAGCCGGCGGTCACCGGGCATATCAAGGCGTTGGAGGAGCATTACCAGATCACCTTGTTACGGCGCACCGCACGGCGGGTGGAGCTGACGGAGGAGGGGATCAAACTGGCGGCGATCACTCGAGCCATGTTCGGCCTGGCCGAAGAGGCCCAGGCGATGCTTGAAGCCAATCGGCAGTTGCTCACCGGACGTCTGGAAGTGGCGGCGGACGGTCCGCACATGGTCATGCCGATGCTCGCCAGTCTGCGGGCGGCATACCCGGGGATCACCGTGAATTTACGCTTGGGCAATGCGCAGGAAACCCTCGCGGCGTTGCTGTCCGAACATGCGGATGTGGCGGTGCTGACCGAAGTTGAGCCGCGCAAAGGGCTGCACTTGCAACGATTGAGCGAATCCAGGATCTGTGCGTTAGTGCCGGCCAATCATCCTTGGCTGGCTTCGCCTGCGGGGATTGGCATCGAACAGTTGGATCAGGTGATCATGGTGCTGCGTGAGCCGAGTTCGATTACCCGTCGCACCTTTGACGACGCCTGTGGCCTGGCCAGCGTCAATCCGCGGGTGCTGCTGGAGCTGGACAGTCGCGAGGCGGTGACCGAGGCCGTGGCCGCCGAATTGGGTGTGGGCATCGTCTCGTCGGTGGAGGTCAGTCATGATCCGCGGGTGGCTGCGGTGCCGATCATTGGCGAAGGGTTGGTCAATCGACACATGATCGGCTGTATGGAGCGGCGGCGGGATTTGCGCTTGATTCAGGCGTTTTTTGGGTTGTCACCCAGTGTCGGGTGAGTCTTGGAGACCGAGTCGCTTCCTTCGCGGGCAAGCCTCGCTCCTACAGATATGACGCGATACCCATAGGAGCTAGGCTGCCGACCGCGGCATCTGGATGTGCGCCTGGCCAGGTTTGCTGCGGCAGCGGGCAAGGCCGACAAAGGCTGATCAGTCTTTCAGCGCCAGGTGTCTGGCTGTTCACCAGCCAATCGAAAACAGACCCGGTTCGGTGGCGGCGGCCCGAGTCAAACCCGATGTTATGGAGAAGTCGATCAGTCACTCGACTTTTTGGTCGATTGGGAACTTTAGGCCGTATAAACTTGCACAAAGCGTCGGCCAATAGATGTCTCGGCGCCACAGATCAAGAGAGTGAGTAATGGGCGCACAGTGGAAGGTTAAACACAAAGAAGCGGCATCCAATGCCAAGGGCAAGATCTTCGGCAAACTGGTCAAAGAAATTACTATTGCCGCGCGTAATGGTGCGGATGTGGCCACTAACGCGCATCTGCGGTTGGTGGTAGAGCAGGCGAAAAAAGCCTCGATGCCACGCGAAACCCTGGAGCGTGCGATCAAGAAAGGCTCGGGTCAGCTTGGCGAAACCGTTCAATACCATCGCGTTACGTATGAAGGCTTCGCGCCTCATCAGGTTCCGCTTATCGTTGAGTGTGTCACCGACAACATCAACCGTACCGTCGCGGAAATTCGTGTGGCGTTCCGCAAAGGCCAATTGGGTGCTTCGGGCTCGGTTGCCTGGGATTTCAACCATGTCGGCATGATCGAAGCGTCCCCCGATAGCCCGGATTCTGATCCAGAGATGGCGGCTATCGAGGCTGGCGCCCAGGACTTCGAGCCGGGTGAAGAAGAGGGCACGACGTTGTTCCTTACCGAGCCTGCCGATCTGGACGCGGTACAGAAAGCCTTGCCTGAACAGGGTTTTACCGTGTTGTCGGCCAAATTGGGCTACCAGCCTAAAAACCCGGTCAGTGGCTTGAGCGACGCGCAAATGGAAGAAGTCGAAGCCTTCCTTGCAGGGCTCGATAACCACGACGACGTGCAGGACATGTTTGTCGGTTTGGCGGGTTAAGAGCTTCTATCTGCAAGGGCTTCGTGGCTGCGAAAAGATCGCAGCCTGCGCCAGCTTCTACGGGATTGGCATCCATCCACACCACTGGCGGGTGTACGCAAATTCTGTAGGAGCTGCCGATAAGTTCGGGCCGCGTTCGGACGATCTTTTCAAGACGCCGCCGATTCTCGCAATGATTCAACCGCAACCCGTAGATCCTCACCAATCTCTACGAAACCCGGCCGAGCCAGCACATCCGCCTGGCAGCATCGGCTTTTCAACGCCAGCAATGGCTGTCGAGCAACCTCGCTCAACCCCGAGTCAATCCGCTCCAGCAATTCCCCCAACAAAATCCCGAACGCCCGCACCTCTATGCGTTGCAGGGCGCGTGTCTCGAAGCTGTCTGAGGTGGAGTGAAACGAAGCCGCGCCGAAGTCACCCAACAGGCAGTCGCCTTGAGCGTTCCACAGAATATTATGGCCGTAGAGATCGCCGTGGGTGATGCCCTGTTGGTGCAAGTGTGCGGCGGCCGAAGCAATACCGCTGGCGATCCGCAATGCGGACGCGGCGCTGAACCGTGTGTTGGCTTCGTAGACATCGCGAGTGCAGGAAGCGAGGCTCGGCAACGCGGCCAGATTGCCATAGCTGGGGTCGATCAAATGCATCACCAGCCCGGCTTGTGCCTGCGGGTGGTCGACGATCCTGCCTTCGACCTTGATCAGGTTGGCATGTTGGCCCGCGGTGATGCAGGCATTCATTTCATGCTGCGGTGAGCCGTCACTGGTCATGCTGCCCTTGTAGAGCTTCACCGCAACCTCGCGCGCGGCTTGTGATGGCTGTTCCCACAGTGCCTGATGAATCACCCCGGAAGCGCCTTCGCCCAGTTTCTGCTGTAGATGCAGCTGTGACCAGGGAATGTGCGGGGTGGCGTCCAGAGCGCAAGCGTCCGCCTCTGATTCCAGCGGGTTGCCCGCGTAAGCCAGCCAGGCCAGTCGTGGCAGCGATAACAGCCACTGCGGCAGCTCGGTCAGGCGGTTGGCAGCAATCCGGATCAGCTCCAGCTGATGGCATTGGCTCAGGCTCGCCGGCAGTTGTTGCAAGCAGTTTCCTGCGAGCATCAGTTTTTGCAAATGAGGTCTTTCGCCCAGCTCAGCGGGCAGTTCGCTGATGCGGTTGTCGGTCAGGATCAACCAGCGCAGCATCGGCGGCAGCGCGGCACCGGGGACGCGCTCGATGCGGTTGGCCTTGAACGCGATCATGCTCAGGCGGGCGCATTGGCCAAGACACGTCGGGAGTTCGGTGAATGCATTATCCGAGCAGAACAGAATTCGCAACTGCGTCAGCCGATGTAGGTCGTCCGGCAGTTGGCTCAAGGCATTGCCACTCAGGTTCAGCACCTCGAGGGAGTCCGCCAGTTCGAAGATCTCCTGAGGGAATTCGCTCAGCCCGCAGGACAGATCCAGACGTTTGATGCCCGCCAGTTGGCCGGCCCGAAGTTGTGCAAGGGTATCCATGAACAGATTCAATACTCGAAAAGAGAAGGGCGCGCGGCCATTGGAAATGGGCGCCATGATAACGATAAAGGGCCGCAGGTTGGATGGTTTATGACGCAGGGCCGACCTCAATCAACTGCCCTAATCGACTGCGGGTTCGCGCCAGGTCGATGGCGTTGCCGCCAAGGTGCTCGCGCAGAGGACGTTCGCCCATCAATAGCAGGCGTTTGTCCTGGTCATACAATACGTCGATCAGATTGATAAAACGCTGCTGGGCGGCAGTTGAACAGTCGGCGAGGTTGGGCAGTCTATCGATGATCCAGGTGTCGAAGCGTCGGCACAGCTCCAGATAGTCCATCACGGCGGTGGGTTGTTCACAGAGGTCGCTGAAGTCGAAGCTGATGCTCCGTTCTTCGCACCGTCGTACCTGGAATTGTCGGGCGCCTACAGGCAGGGCAAACGTTGGGGCGTTTTGCTCGGGCAATTGCAATGCCTGGCGCTGAGCCGGGCTACTGGGCCAGACGTATTGCCCGTGAGTGAAGAGCTGCTGCGAATGAGTCCGTGCCTGGCTGCGGTAGTCATGGGGGCCGCCGACCTCCATGACATGCATGCGCGCATTGATCAGATCGATCACCGGCTTGAAGCGGGCGTGGTAAAGGGGATTGGGCAGCAAGCCGGCCGGAGGGTAGTTGGAGGTGACCAGCAGCAGGATTCCACGCTGGAACAGCGCTTTGAATAGCCGGGTGATCAGCATCGCGTCGCCAATGTCGTGGACGTGGAACTCGTCGAAACACAGTACGCGGCAGTGCAGGAGTAGTTCATCCAGCGTGCTTGCCAGCGCATCGGACTGCTGGCGATGGCGGAACATGCCTTGGTGCAATTGGACGAAAAAATCGTGAAAGTGCAAGCGCTGCTTTTCAGCCATCGGCAGAGCCTGGAAAAATCCATCCAGCAGCCAGCTTTTGCCACGGCCGACGGCGCCATAGAGGTATAGGCTACGCGGAGCATGCGCATTTGCGCCGGTTTTCAGCAAGCCATCGGCTTGCCGGGCCATGCAGTCGATTACCTGCTGTTGGCTGTGACTGAGGGTATAGCCTTGATCATGGGCTTTTTGGCGGAAGTATTCATGGATCACCCGTGCGCGTGCAGTGGCTTGCGACGGTCTTGCAAAGGCCTTGCCGAGAAGTTTACCCAGCGCTGGCCAGCGTGATGTGAGTCGTGAGCGGTTTGAAGGGTTCGTGGCCAATTGATGTCCCCCCATGGTCCAGAAGCCCGCCCATCATAGAGCCGGCGGGGTAATTTAACCAAAGGCGTGTTTCACCGGCCAGCGATCTTGAGCAGGCAACCCCTTGAAATCAGGCGCACACAGGTCTTGCTGATTAACCAAACACCGGCAGATTTTACGTAGCAACGCAGACTTCAAAACGGTGCCTGCGTTTCTACACGGCCTGGACCAACAGCTGCCTGTCAGGAAGGGCTGCATTCCACAGCCCTGACCGGACACTGAAGCGCTTCAGAGCGACTTCTTCTTTCTATCCCACCTGCCGGCTGTGCAACCCACCTCATTCAAGGGTTAAGGAAGTCTTGATAGTTGGCCTTGGTAATTAGCTGATAGGGAATGGTCAACTGTGCCGTATAGGGTTCTTTCCTGATCATCTTTAGTGCCAGATCAATGGAGGCGATGGCTTGGCCTTTGTTGTCCTGGTAGACGGTCACCAGCAGTTGGTCCTTCTTGATCGCGTCCAGGCCAGCGGGGCCGCCGTCGCTGCCACCGACCAGGATGTCTTTGCCCGGGTGCATGCCGGCCTGGCTGATGGCCATGGCCGCGCCAATGGCCATTTCATCGGCGTTGGCGGCTACCGCATCGATTTTTTTGCCCGACAGAATCCAGTTGTTCATCAGGTCCATGGCCTTACTCCGCTGCCACTCGGCGCTCTGTTCTTCGACCACGTGGATGTCCGGATAGCTTTTGAGCACTTCCTTCACCCCTTGGGTGCGGTTGTGGGTGGCGTTGTTGGAAAGCAGGCCAAGCATGATCGCCAGATTGCCCTTGCCACCCATTTTTTCCGCCAGGTAGCGCATTTGCATCTCGCCGGCCTTGATCTCGTCCGAACCCACATAGCCGACTCCCGGCGGCAGTTCGGCCTGGTCGGGGCGGCGGTTGACATAGACCAGGGGAACGCTGGCCTTCTGCGCGTCATTGGTCATCCTTTGCGTGGCAGCGGTATCCACCGGGTTGACGATGATCGCGTCCATGCCCTGGGCGGTGAAGTTCTGCAGCTGGTTGAGCTGGCGCACCACATCGCCCTGGGCGTCTTCGAATTGCAGAGTCACCCCCGGCAGTTCCTTGGCGTGGGCGGCCATGTAGTCGCGCATCTGCGCCAGGAACACATCATCCACCTGGGCGATGCTGACGCCGATGCGGATATCGGCGAGTGCCAAGGGGGCGAAGAGGACGGCGAAGAGGTAGGTCAGGAGTCGTTTTTTCATGGTTTCAGTCCGGTTTTGTTGTTGTTTTTGAACACGTTGGAAATAGGGTCATGCCTGGCGTTTGGCGCTCATCTGCGCCACGCGCTCGGCAAAGGTCGCGTAGGTCCAGCGTTCCGTCAGCGCTTGCAGCATCAGTTGCTGCCCGGTCTGCGGGGCCAGGCCGTGCAGGGGCGGATCGGTGTCCAGGTTGGTGGGAAAGGCGTAGCCGTCGGCGGTGCAGGCAATCACTGCGTCCAGCTCTTGCGCGTTCAGTACCTGATCCGCCAACCGCTGCAGCAGGCAGGGGTAGAGCGCCAGCATCATGCGTTCGCGGTTCACGGTTTCCATGGGCCTGCCGAATGCCGAGGAGATTTGCAGCAGGTTGGCCATGCGCTGGCGGTCCGGCGTGTGATTGCTGCCGGCAGCGTGGAACAACGCCGGATTGAAAAACAGCAAGTCGCCCTTGCTCAGAGGCAGCTGTACTGCATGGTGCTGGAAATAGTCGATGAATTCAGGGCGGCGCCAGGCCAGATAACCCAGGGCGTACTGCTGGGAAAACGGAAGCAGCAGGGTCGGGCCGGTTTCCAGTGGCATGTCGGAGTGGGCCACGGCCCCTTGCAATGTCAGGTACTGCGACAGCGCATGCAGGGGCAACGGGAAGCGCTCGACTACTTCCTCTGTCTGGAAGCCCAGGTGGTAGTCACGATGGGGCTGTTGCGCCTGGCCGCCCGGATGCACCACGTTGACCTGGGCCGTGACTTGAAAGCCGGGGCCCAGCCAGGCTTCGGCAATCAACCCCAGTAGCGGGTTGGCGTAGTACTCGACAAAAGACGACGGAGATTGCAGCGCCGCCTTTTGCAACGAATTCCAGATGCGCCCGTTGCTGCCGGCCTTCGCGAAGTGATCGGCGCTGAGGCCCTGGGCGGCTTCCTTGGCGAAGATTGCTTCGAACACCTGGCTGTGGCGATCGACCACGTCCAGGTCTGCATAGCCCTGGCGCACAACCATGACCCCGGGGCCGTCGCGAAACAGCCGGTGCAATTCGTTCAGCACTTGCGCGCGATCGCCGTCGCGTAAAGCCTGCGCGTGATAGATCGGCACGTTGCCTTGCACTTCGCTGCAGTGGGAATATTCCTCGGGATTGACCTGTTGTTCGCAGAGTCGGGCGAAGTCCTGTAACTGCACTGAATCGGCACGCACAAAAGCTGACAGCGGCTGATTCATCGCGCGTCTCCCGTCAGGCTCAGCGGGCTGGCGGGGCGCGGAGCGGTGTCGTCGCCGCAGCCGATCACGCCTTGTTCCAGATCGATCAGTGTGCCGGTCATCATTCCCGATTCGCGGGACAGCAGGAACGCAACGCTCTGCGCCACTTCCTCGGGTTTGAGCAGGCGGCCAAAAGGCTGCGCGCGCTCGACAGTCGCCAGCCAGCCATTCTCGGCACCATGGTAGCGGCGCTGGATTTCGTCCTCATGGGGCGTGTCCATCCAGCCGATGTTCAGGCCGTTGACCCGGATGCGGTTGCGCAGGGCGCTGAAGGCCACGTTTTTGGTCAGTATCGCCAGGGCACCTTTGGAGGCCGAGTAAGGCGTCAGATACGACTGCCCGCCGTGGCTGACGATGCTTTGGATGTTGACGATGGCACCTTCCACGCCTTGGCTGATCATCAGTTTCAGCGCTTCCTGCATGAGGAAGAACGGTGCTCGCACGTTGACCGCGAATAGGCGATCGAACAGTTCAGGGGAGGTGTCGAGGATGCCGCCGCGATCAGACATGCCGGCGCAGTTGACCAGGCCATGGAGGGTGCCGAAGCGGGTGCGGGCGGCCTCGATCACCGCACGGCAATCCTCGACTCGCTCCAGGTCGGCCTCGACGAAAAATGCCTGGCAATCGAGTTCCGCCAACTGGCGCACCTGGGCCTGGCCCTGGTCCGCGCGGCGTCCGCAAATGATCAGGCCGGCGGCGCCCCGGCGCGCCAGGGTATGGGCCACCGCCGCACCGAGGCCTTGGGTGCTGCCGGTGACGACAAAGTACTGACCATTGAACGAGGTAGTGAGGTCGGTTTGAGACATGTGGTTCTCCTGGATTCTTGTTGTTGTCCTTACGCCGGCTCGACGCCTGGCGAAACTGAGACTAGCATTGGCATAACCTCAGTAATGCCCAAAAAGACCTCAAGAAAACCTCAGGTTTAAAACGATGCTCGAACGTGCCAAACACTTTTCCATCAAGCAGATCGCTACCCAGGCGGGCGTCAGCAAGGCGACGGTCGATCGCGTGCTACACCAGCGCGGCAGCGTGCATTACCAGACCCACCGCCGCATCGAGCAGGCCCTGAGCGAACTTGAGGCTCAGGAGAAGAATGGCCTGGCGGCGGGGCGTACTTTCCATGTCGACGTGATCATGCACACGCCGCAACGCTTCAGTGCGGCGGTGCAGGCGGCGATGACCGCGCAATTGAGCAGTCTGGCGCCGTTTCGCATCGCGCCGCGGTTTCACTTGTTTGAAGAAATCGAACCACAGGCGATGCACGACCAGTTGCTGCGCTGCGTAAATACCGGCAGCCAGGGCGTGGTGCTCAAGGCCGCCGATGAGCCGGCGGTAAACCTGGCGATCAAGCAACTGGCCGCGGCTGGCATTCCGGTGGTAACCCTGGTCACTGACTTGCCGCACAGCGAGCGCATCGGCTACGTCGGCATGGACAACCGCACTGCCGGGCAGACCGCCGCCTACCTGCTGTCGCGCTGGCTAGCCCCGGCACCACAGGGCGTCGCCGTGGTGATTGGCAGTGAGCTGTTTCGTGGTGAGGAAGAGCGGGAAATGGGCTTTCGCATGTGGCTGCGCAACCGTGCCGCGCATTTGCGGGTGCTGGACATCAGCGGTGGCTACGGGGTTTACGAACGCACCTTCGAGCGTGTGATCGAGGCGCTGAAACAGCATCCCGACCTCAAGGCGGTCTACAGCGTGGGCGGGGGCAACCGGGCGATCGTCGACGCGTTCGCCGCGCTGGATCGCCCGCTTGAGGTGTTTATCGGCCACGACCTGGACGAGGAAAACCGTCAATTGCTGGCGGAGGAAAAAATCACCGCGATCATCGACCACAACCTGCAGATCGATGCTCGCCAGGTATTCCTGCATATTCTGCAGTTTCATCGCCTGTGGAAGGCCGGGCCGATTGCGCCGTCACAGGTGCAGATCGTTACGCCGTTTAATCTGCCTTACTGATTCACCGTTTTTACGCCGGACGAATGCCTTCGTAGGCATCTTGCAACAGCTGCCGGATGGCTTTTGCTTCTATCGGTCTTGGATTCCAGTAGGGGTTGGACAAGGCGATATCCGTCGCGCGATCCAGATCGGCTTCGGTCAAGCCCAGATCCTTGAGCCGGGTCGGCGCGCCCAGTGAGCTGGAAAGGTCGAACAGTGCCGCCGCCGGGCTGCAATCCTCAACGTTCAGCGCCCGGCAAATGCGCGATAGGCCCGGAGCGGCAGATTGATTGTAGGCAATAGCGTGTGGCAGCACGATGGTATGGGTTTGTGCATGGGGCAAGTTGAAACTGCCGCCCAGGGTGTGACAAAGCTTGTGATGCAACGCCATGCCGACGTTGCCGAGCACGGTGCCGCAGAGCCAGGCACCATAAAGACAATCATCGCGGGCGTCGAGATCGCCCGGGTTGTGACGGATAGCCTTCATGCCAGCGGCGAGCGCCCGAATGCCTTCCTCGGCCATCAGTGACATCACCGGATTTCCGTCCTGGGCATATAAGCCTTCGGCGGCGTGGGCAATGGCGTTCATGCCGCTGGTGATGGACATGTCGACGGGCAGGCTGACGGTGAGCTGCGAGTCGTAGATCACGGTTTTGGGAAGCACGCGCGGATCTTTGCCGGTGCGCTTGAGACCATTTTCGGTAAGACCGAATACCGGCGTCATCTCAGATCCGGCATAGGTGGTTGGTATCGCCAGGATAGGCAACCCGGAATCCATTGCTATTGCCTTGCCGAGCCCTGTGGTTGAGCCGCCGCCAATGGCCACTGCGCAATCGGCGCCCAGCTTGCGTGCCAGTTCGCGGGCTTCACGGGCGGTTTCGATGGGCACGTGCATGACGGCCTTGTCGAAAATGTCCGCTGCGCGGCTGCCGAGTAATTGGGCAATGTTTTCGGCTTGGGCGCGTTGTTCTGGTGTGCAGAGGACTAGCGCACGCTTGGCACCCAGTCGATCGATTTCCGCTTCCAACTGTTGCAGCGAACCTTGGCCGAAGATGACGCGCGATGGTTGGCCGTTATAAATAAAGGGGGACGTGGACATACGTCTATTCTCCGCAAGCAGGTAGGGATGATGAACGGGTGGCGATAGGGGTCGGTTGATAGGCGAACAATTGCCAATTCATTCCTGTCCTCAGCCAGACATTTAACGTTCGGTTCTGGATTGTTTTAGCCACGCCATGGGAAGTGATATCGGCGACCATTTCGCCAAAGACGATGGCGGTGTCTCCTGATTGATAGACCTTATGAACAACGTGTTGAATTCGGTGATAGATAGAAAGTCCATCACGCAAGTTCTTCACAAAGCTGTCGCGGTTATCCACTTTGCCACTGGAGTGGACATAACTGAGTTCGGGATGAAGTAGACGCTGAATGGTCTCCAGGTCGTTACTTTGCATCGCTTGATAACGTTGTTCTTCCAGTGCTGAAATCAACGCAGTGATGGACGGCTCGTTGCTCATGGGGCCCTCGAGATTGGAATTAGCCAGGTGATCGACGACTACGCCTTCGTCAGGAAGAAATCGAACTCCAGGGTATAAAAGGGATCGCTGCTGACAGTCCCATCCGGAGTCTCGCCGGGAGGTTGTTGAGTCCAGTGGGTGATCAGGGAAGAACGCACGCCGAACACGGCATCGGAATCAAGGTAGGGATCACCTTCGCGGAAAACGTGGGTAACCAACCGTTTGTAACCGGGTGCACCAATCACGAACTCCAGGTGCGCCGGGCGCCAGGCGTGGCGATTGAGCGCGGTGAGCATTGTGCCAACTGGACCGTCATGGAGTACGCGGTGGCTTTGCGGCACGGCGGTGGAAAAAAAGTATCGGCCGAGCTGGTCGGCTTGTAGCAAGGCACGCTCGGTGTCGCTTGCCACAGGATTATTCAAGTCGCCACCTGCCTGGCTGACCTGAATGGCAGCGGACGGCAGCGGATTGCCTTTGGCGTCACGAATGGTGCCCCGCATGTACCCTTTGGCGCCGTGGAGCCCGGCACTGATGTCGGCGCCCAGGTCATACACCGTGGTGTTCTGAATCTCTGGCACGTCGAAGGCTGTTGCCTCGGTGCAACCCGACGGCTTCCTGTCATTCTGAGCCAGCACCAGGGTCGACAGCCCCAGCGTGTGTGACAGCAGCACAAACTCCTGGCGATTGGACGAGCAGGCCTTGCCCACTTGTTCGAGAAAATCAATGCCGTTTCGCCATTCCTCTTCCGTCAGTTTGGTGTCGCGAGCGAAGGCATGCAGATGTTGTACGAGGCTGGTCATTACCTCGCACAAGCGCGCATCAGTGGTGCTGCTATTACGCGCCAATACGGCTTGCGTAATGGTCGCTTCGTCCAGATTTCGCATCTTGACTCCTTGATTTTCTTAGGCCCAAGCACGCTTGGTGATTGGCGAGATACGTCTTGGGCCGCTCTTTTCAGCTCATAGCGCTGCACGTTATAGTTCCGCACAGCGTTGAAAAAGGCCGCCTGCGAAATTCTTTATTTCATATATGAAAAAATAAAAACGGAGCACTGAATGGATCGGCTGACCGAACTGGAACTGTTTGTCACCACGGCAGAAGTCGGGACCTTGACCAAGGCGGCAGAAATACTCGGGTTATCCAATGCCGCTGCAAGCAGGCACCTGGTGGCATTGGAGCAACGGCTCAACGTCAGGTTGATCGACCGCAACACGCGGCGCCTGGCCCTGACCAACTCCGGCCATCAGTTCTATGCGAGCTGCAAAAGCCTGCTCGGTGAATTGAAGGAAGCCGAGGCTTCGCTCAGCGAATCGCTGGTGCAGCCGGTTGGCACTTTGACGATTACCTCTTCAATCTCGTTCTGCATGCTGCATATCGCGCCGCTGATCCCGGCGTTTCGCAAGAAGTACCCGCATATCACGGTCAAAGTGCTGGGTGAGAACCGCTACTACGACATTATCGACAGCGAAATCGATCTGGCGATCAGGACCAAGGAATACGAGCCGGACTCCAATATCACCATTCGCCGCCTCGCCGAAACGCGTCGGGTGCTCGCCGCTTCACCGGGATATCTGCAGCGAAAGGGCACGCCCAAGACCATCGACGATCTGGCCAGCCATGATCTGTTGCTTTACAGCCACGCCAATCAGCCGCGGGTCATGCGCTTTACCAAAGGAGATGAAGAACGTGTGGTCAAGGTCGACCCTATCCTGGAAACCAACGATGGGCAGATTGTCCGCGCAGCGGCCTTGGCCAACGGTGGCATCCTGGTACAACCGAAGTACATCATCAATGCCGACCTGGTGGCGGGGCGTTTGATTCCGGTGCTGGATGATTGGGACTTGCCTCGCCTGACGATTAACATGGCTTTTCAAAGCCGTCGTTATATGCCGACCAAGCTGCGTGTATTCATCGATTTTCTGCTCGCGGACTTTGCCGAGCACGAGTACGAGCGTTACTGGACGCGCTAGAGCACTTTGAACGGCGACATTAATGGCCTCTGCTTTCGCCCGCACGAGTCATAAAGAACGTTAAATCCACCGGAAACTTTGCCAAGTGCAAGGTTGCGGCCAGCTATTGCCTGCCGATTTCCGATTATTCAATGCCACCCCTAAACCCTTTGCCGACCCTTCGTGTCGGGTATCGCGGCTGCCTGCAGTTTTCCACTTAGCGGAAAACACATTTGCCGTAGAGGCATTTTTTTTCCGTTTCAATGGCAGTAGTCTCAAATCCACTGAGCGTACAAATAATTTCAATAAGGTTGACCTCATGTCCAACAATCAAAATGCCTCCAGTGCTTCGTCAAAGATTCTTTGGCGTATCGCAGCCATCACCACCATGGGGTCGCTGGGATTTGGTTACGACACCGGAGTGATCTCCGGGGCGCTGCCGTTCATGACGCTTGATGTCAGCCAAGGTGGGCTTGGCCTCACGCCCATGACGGAAGGGCTGGTGGCTTCCTCGCTGATTTTTGGTGGCGCTTTCGGCGCTTTGTTCGCGGGTCAATTATCCGACCGCTATGGTCGCCTCGGCGTGCTCAAGGCCTTGGCCATATTGTTTGCACTGGGTGCGCTGGGTACCGCCGTAGCACCTGATATATGGACCATGGTCGTTACCCGTTTCATTCTGGGTATCGCCGTCGGCGGTGCGTCATCCACCGTGCCGGTGCTGATCGCTGAGTTGGCGGCTCCCAGACACCGTGGTCGGCTGGTGTGCCAGAGCGAGTTGATGATTGTCTCTGGCCAATGCCTGGCCTACATCACCAGCGCCGGCCTGGCGCACCTGTTCGACAGTCCGTACATCTGGCGCTACATGCTGGCCATTGCGCTGATCCCGGCGGTGCTGCTGTACGTTGGAATGCATTTTGTACCGACCTCGCCACGTTGGCTGGTCAGCAAAGGTCGTATTGCCGAAGCCAAAACGACCTTGGCCGGTATCCGTGATACCCAGCGCGAGGCGGACCGCGAGCTGAAGGAAATCATTGCCCAGTGCAACGTTGAACGGCATCACACCGGCGTGCTCGGCAAGCTCAACGAACCCTGGCTGCTCAAGCTCCTCGCCATTGGTATCGGCCTGGGTTTCGTTATCCAGTTCACCGGTGTCAATGCGTTCATGTACTACACGCCGATGATTCTCAAAGAGACTGGGATGGGTACTAATGCCGCACTGATCGCAACGATCGGCAATGGCGTGGTTTCGGTGATTGCCACCTTGATCGGTATGTGGGTGATCAACCGCATGGGCCGTCGCTCGATGCTGCTGCTGGGGCTGACCGTCGTGGTGCTGGCACAAATCTTCCTTGGTGTCGTGCTCAACTTCATGCCGCATTCGCTTCTGCAAAGTTACCTGGCGTTGTCCGGCGTGCTGGTGTTCCTGTTCTTCATGCAAATGTGCATCGGCCCGGTGTATTGGCTCTTGATGTCGGAGCTGTTTCCGACTCACGCCCGGGGCTTGATGAATGGCATTTCAGTGAGCGTATTCTGGATTTTCAATGCCATCGTCGCCTTCGTCTTCCCGGTCCTGCTGAGTGTGATGGGCGGCATGACCTTCTTCCTGTTCGCCGTGGTGAACATCGGCTCGATCATCTTCTGCACCTTGTGGTTGCCAGAGACCAAGGGCCTGACCCTTGAAGAAATCGAACAGCAGATGAAGCAGCGTTTCAGCGGGCGTAAATGGCGCGCTGTCGACGTTAAAGCGTATTGAGAACTGCTATTGCGCATGCCGGCGCCCAACCTTAAAAGCCGGCCGGCCTTCAAGAATAACGATCAAGGATCTCGAATCATGACTGCTCACCTGGACACCGACATCGCCATTGGCGGCCTTTTCGAAGAGGAAAATTCCGCCGAAATCGTCAATGCCCGAATCTCTGCCGACGCCAACCCGCGCCTGGCAGAAGTCATGGCGGTATTGACCCGGCATTTGCATGCAGCCATCAAGGAAATCGAGCCGACTCACGATGAGTGGTTCAAGGCCATCGAGTTCCTGACTCAGACCGGACAAATGTGCACCGACTGGCGTCAGGAATACATCCTGCTGTCGGACGTGCTGGGTGCGACCATGTTGATCGATGCGATCAACCATCGCCGGCCAAAGGGTGCCACGCCCAATACCATTCTCGGCCCGTTCTATGTGGCCAATGCGCCGCACTACGAAAACGGCGCGAACATCTGCCTGGACGGCAAGGGCGAACCGACGCTTGTCAGCGGACGGGTGCTGGATACGGCCGGCCGGCCGATTGCCGGCGCCACCCTGGATATCTGGCAGACCAATGACGATGGCTTCTACGACGTGCAGCAGAAAGGTGTGCAACCGGACTACAACCTGCGTGGGCTGTTCACCACCGATGCCGATGGCTACTACGCGTTCCGCACCGTCAAGCCGCGCCATTACCCGATACCGGCCGACGGTCCCGTAGGCAAGCTGTTGGGTGATCTGGGCCGGCACCCGAACCGCGCAGCGCATCTGCATTTCATCGTCACCGCCAACGGTTACGACCAAGTCATCACGCATATCTTCACGCCCGACTGCCAGTATTTGCACGAGGACACCGTGTTTGGCGTGAAGAAAGAATTGATCGCCGAGTTCACGACTCAAAGCGATCCGGCAGTCGCCGAACGTTACGACTTGCCCGTGCCGTTCCTGGCGGTCAATTGGGACTTCGTCCTGACCCCGGTCTGATTAAACGAAAGCTGTTAGCGACCGTCCTCAAACCACTCACTCAAAAGTGATCGTCATGCCAAATAACAATATTGAACTGCTTGCCGCTTATTGGACCCTCGCTGGCGATACGTACCCCGGCGCACCCAGCGAGATCAGTCCGTTTTCCTTGCAGGACCGTGCACAAGCCGCCTCGAAAGCCGGCTGGAAAGGCATGGGCCTGGTGCACGCCGACCTTGTGCACAACGTCGCCAAGCTGGGTATCTCTACGGTGCGCAATATCCTCCAGGACAATGGTATCAAGCACCTGGAAGTCGAGTTCCTGACTGACTGGCACCTGGACGGGGAACGCCGCGCGGCTTCGGACAAGATCCGCGACGAACTACTGGAAGTCGCCGGCGAACTCGGTGCGCGTAGCCTCAAAGTCGCCGCCGGCCTGTTCGAAGATGGGCCGCCCGACGTACCGCGCATGCGTGAAACCTTTGCCCTGTTGTGCGACCGGGCCCAGCCCTTCGGCGTCAATGTGGTGATCGAGTTCCTGCCGTTTTCCAGCGTGCGCACCATCGATCTCGCCATAGCGGTGGCCGAGGGCGTACGCCCCAACGGCGGCCTGTTGGTCGACACCTGGCACGTTGCACGGGGCGGTATGAGCTTCGACGAAATCGCCAAGATTCCGCTGGAGCTGATCAAGTCCATCGAGTTGGATGATGCCAACCACGCTATCGTCGAAACGCTGTTCAACGACTCCACGCACCACCGTAAATGCTGCGGCGAAGGCCAACTCGACGTGCCGGACTTTATTCAGCAAGTGGTCAATGTTGGCTACAACGGGCCTTGGGGAGTCGAACTGATCTCCGCTGAGCTGCGCAAGCTGCCGCTGGAAGTGGCGGCGAAGAAAGCCTTTGACACAACCATCGCGCAATTCGAAGGGATCAAGTTCCCGAATTGATGCGTTAAAGCCCATTGAAGTTTTGCTCGTCTACAACAACGAACAATAGCGTTTCCAGGAGATAAAAAATGGTAGGTATCGCAGTTCTCGGCGCCGGTCGTATCGGCAAGATCCACGCAGCCAATGTCGCTGCAAGCAAGTTCGCCAAGCTGGTAGTCGTGGTGGATCCTTTCGCCGATGCCGCTCAGAGCCTGGCCGATGCATTCGGCACCGAAGCCATGCTCGACTGCGAAGCGGCCATCGATCGCGACGATGTCCAGGCCATCGTTATCGGCACCCCGACCCACACCCATATCAGCCTGATGTTGCGTGCTGTGCGCCAGGGCAAAGCGGTGCTGTGCGAGAAGCCGATCGACCTGGACATGGTCAAGAGCCTGGCTGCGGTGGAGGAGGTGGAGCGCCTCAATGGGCGGGTCATGCTGGCGTTCAACCGCCGCTTCGAGTCCACGTTCGCCGAAATGCGCGCGGCCATCGACGCCGGCGATATCGGCGAAGTGCGCCAGGTGATCATCAGCAGCCGCGATCCTGGACTGGCACCTGAAGACTACATCCAGCATTCGGGCGGTATCTTCCGCGACATGACCATCCACGACCTGGACATCGGCCGCTGGTTGTTGGGCGAGGAACCCGTCGAGCTGACCGCCATCGGCAGCCGCCTGATCGATCCGCAGATGATGGAAAAGTACGACGACTACGACACCGCGATGGTGCAGATGCAAACGGCGTCGGGCAAGCAGTGCCATATCAACAACTGCCGCCAGGCGGTCTATGGCTACGACCAGCGCATCGAAGTGTTTGGCTCCAAAGGCATGCTGCAGATGGATAACCTGCGTCCGACGACCATCCGTCGCTGGAATCAGGACGTCACCGATGCTCGCGAACCGCTGCTGAACTTCTTCCTTGAGCGTTATCAGCAAGCCTACAAAGCCGAACTCGATGCCTATATCGAAGCGCTGGTGAAGGGCACTCCGATGCCGACCACCGTGCAGGATGGTCTCAAGGCCCTGCAGCTGGCCGATGCCGCGGTCGAATCGGTCAAGACCGGGCGCGCGGTCAGGCTCTGAGGCCTGAACGGTCATTGGCTATCTCGGACAAGAACACCTGGAGAACATCATGTCTTACAAGCTTGAGAGTGGCGCCACTATTGGTGTGGCCTGCCTGGGGATTACCCACCCACACACGTCGGGCCGCGTCAAAGCCTTCAAGCGCATACCCGGCGTGCAGTTTCTTGGCGCCTATGACGACAGCCCTCTGCTAGCACCGTTCTGCGATGCGCTGGACTTGCAGGCACGCAGCAAGGAAGAAATCCTCGCTGACCCGAACGTGCATGTGGTGCTGGTGCACCCCAAGAGCTACCTGATGGCTGATTGGGCCATCGAAGCGCTGGAGGCCGGCAAGGCTGTTCTCTGCGAAAAACCGGCGGGCCGCGGCACCATCGACACCAGCCGCATCGTCGACGCGGTCGAGCGCACGGGCGGGTTGTTCCAGGTCGGCTACTGCTGGCGCTACGCGCCGTCGGTGGAAAAAATGCAGCAGGTTCTGCAGAGCGGTGAAATCGGCAAGGTTCTACAGGTTCGCGCGCACGCTGGCTGCTCCCATGACGAGGCCGACACCAACCACATGAAGCAACCGGGCGACCGTGGCGGCGCCTTTTATGTGATCGGCTGCCACACCATCGACCGTTTGCTGTTGCACTTCGGCATGCCCAAATCGGTCAATGCGCGGATTACCAAGTTCGCCGGGCAGATGAGTGATTCGGCGCGCGAGGACGCAGTGGGCGCGGTGCTCAACTACGATGATAAGTTGATCACCATCGATTTCATGTCCTGGGACCCGATGCCCTGGACCGAGAGCTGGGACATTACCGCCTACGGAACCCACGGGGTGATGCATTCCACGCCGATGCCTGCGTCGTACAAGCTTTACCACGATGGCAAGAACGGCCATCAGCAAGGCTGGACGCACTGGAACGAGAACAGTTTTCCGGAGATCTGGGCGGTGCGTAAAACCGTCTATTCCCCGGAAATTGCCGAGATCGGTAACCCGGTGTATTTCGATCGTGAAGCCGCTGCCTTCGTCCAGTCGTTACGCACCGGTAGTCCTTCGACGGTGCCAGCCAGCCAGGCGCATAACATCAACGTGATACTCGAAGCGTTGTTCGAGTCCGCTGAGTTGAATGGCCAGGAAGTCAACCTGGCTAAATAGCTACTTGTAGCTCTTTAGACAAAAGCTCCATAGGCGAAATGACCCCGCCGGCTCTGTAAACAGAGCCGGAAGGGGAGTTGCATCCCCGAGAAATGCCAACAACAAAAAGAAGAGGACACTATGCACAAGATCATCAAGGTTGCCGCGGCAGTATTGTTGGGCCTGGCCGTCAGTGCCTGCTCGAAAAACGAAACCAGCACCAAGGGCACCATTGGCGTTGCCATGCCCTCGAAAACCGAAGCGCGCTGGGTTTCAGACGGTAGCAGCATCGTCGACTCGTTGAAGAAACTCGGTTACGACACCGACCTGCAGTATGCCCAGTACGAAGCGCCGACCCAGCTGTCGCAAATCGAAAACATGATGGTCAAGGGCATCAAGGGCCTGATCGTCGCGCCCATCGATGGCACGACCATGGCCGATGTGCTCAAGCAGGCCAAGGAAAAAGGTATCAAGGTCATTTCCTATGATCGCCTGATCCGCAACACCAAAGACTTCGACTACTACGTCACCTTCGACAACTACCGCACCGGGGTGCTGCAGGGACAGTCCATCGTCGACAAGCTGCAGCTCAAACAGGGCAAAGGTCCGTTCAACCTGGAAATCTTCGCCGGCTCCACGGACGACAACAATGCCCATGTGGTGTACGCGGGGGTGATGTCGCAGCTCAAGCCCTACATCGACAGCGGCAAGTTGGTTATTCGCAGCGGCCAGCAGGACCTGGACAAAGTGGCCACGCCCAACTGGGACGGTGCCCAGGCCCAGGCGCGCATGGATAACCTGCTCAGCGCTTTCTACGGCACCGCCCACCTGGACGCGGTACTGGCCATGAACGATCAGATCGCCAATGGCGTGGTGTCTTCATTGCGGGGTGTGGGCTATGGCACGGGCAAGCAAGCAATGCCGATCGTGACCGGCCAGGATGCCGAGATTTCCAGCATCAAGTCGATCATTCGCGGCGACCAGACCTCCACCATTTTCAAGGACACCCGCGCCCTCGCCGAAGCCGCCGCGCAGATGATGGACGCGACCTTGACGGGCAAGACAGTCATGGTCAACGACACCACGTCCTATGACAACGGCACCATGATCGTGCCGACCCAGTTGCTGACCCCACAACTGGTCGATGGCAACAACTGGCAGAAAGTCCTCGTCGATGACACCAGGTTCTACACCCCGGAGCAGTTGCGCTGAGGCAACCCTCGATCGGTGCGTGCTGGCAGGAGAGAAGAAAAATGACAAAAACAATTCTCGATATGCGTGATATCCAGAAATGCTTCGGCCCGGTGAAGGCGCTAAGCCGGGTCAACCTCAAGGTCGGCGATGGCGAAATCCATGCGATCTGCGGTGAGAATGGCGCTGGCAAATCGACCCTGATGAAGATCCTCAGCGGCGTCTATCCACATGGCACCTTCACCGGCGAAATTGTCTTCGATGGTGCGCCACGAACTTTCCAGGGTTTGCGCGACAGTGAGGCGCTGGGCATCTGCATCATTCACCAGGAATTGGCCCTGGTGCCAATGCTGTCGATAACCGAGAACCTGTTCCTCGGTAACGAGATCGCGCGTCATGGCGTGATCGACTGGGATGAAGCGCACCAGCGGGCCCGCGAGTTACTCGCGCGGGTCGGCCTCGATGCCCGGCCGCAGACCCTGGTGGGCAACCTTGGTATCGGCCAGCAGCAGATGGTGGAAATCGCCAAGGCGCTGGCCAAGGACGTACGCCTGCTGATTCTTGACGAGCCGACCGCGAGCCTCAACGAAAAAGACAGCGACACCTTGCTCAAGCTGATGCTCGAGCTCAAAGGGCGTGGCATCACTTCGATCATCATCTCGCACAAGCTCAATGAGATTGGGCGGGTAGCGGACGAGATCAGCGTGATCCGTGATGGCAGTACCGTCGACGTCATCGACTGCCGCGCCGAGCCTATCGATGAAGGCCGGGTGATCCGCTCCATGGTCGGCCGCGAACTGTCGGACCGCTATCCGAAGCGCGTTCCTGACATTGGCGAAACGCTGTTCGAGGTCGAAGGCTGGTCGGTCGGCGACCCGGAGCACCCCGGGCGCGACCGCATCCGCAACATCAATTTCCACGTGCGTCGCGGCGAAGTGGTGGGCATTGCCGGGCTGATGGGCGCTGGCCGTACCGAATTCGCCATGAGTGTATTTGGCTGCTCCTATGGCTCGAACATCCGCGGCAAGGCTCGTCTCGAAGGGCGTGAAGTGGACCTTGGCAGCGTCCGCAAGGCCATCGATCAAGGTTTGGCGTACGCCACCGAAGACCGCAAGGGCGCCGGTCTGGTACTGGGTGAAAGCATCACCCGCAATACCAGCATGGCCAACCTGGCCGCCGTGTCCAAACGCTGGGTGATGAACGAACTGGCCGAGACCGCGGTGGCGGTCGATTTCCAGGCGCGCCTGCGCATTCGCAGCCCAGACGTTTTGCAGACGGTGGACAAGCTCTCGGGGGGTAACCAGCAAAAGGTCGTGTTGGCTAAATGGCTGTTTTCCGATCCCAAGGTATTGATCCTGGACGAGCCCACCCGCGGCATCGACGTCGGTGCCAAGTACGAGATTTACGCGGTGGTCAATCAGGTAGTGAGCGAGGGCAGGGGCGTCGTCATGATTTCCTCGGAAATGCCTGAGCTGCTGGGTACCTGTGACCGAATCTATGTGATGAATGAAGGGCGCTTTGTCGGCGAGTTTCCGATCGCAGAGGCATCGCAGGAAAAAATCATGCACGCAATCATGAAAAATGAGGTGATCCAGTGAGCGAAGTAAGCATACCTCTCACATCCAAACCAACGGCGCTCACGTCATTCAAGCGCGGCGCGCGCGAATACGGTCTGCTGGCATCGTTGATCGTCATCATGGTGTTCTTCCAGGTGGCTACCGGCGGGGCGCTGATGCAGCCGCTCAACCTCACCAACCTGTTGTTGCAGAACAGCTACATCGTGGTCATGGCGTTGGGCATGCTGATGGTGATCGTCTGCGGCCACATCGACCTCTCGGTCGGTTCGGTAGTCGGCGTGATCGGCGCGCTTGCCGCCGTGCTGATGGTCCAGTATCGATTGGACTTCTTCACCGTAACGGTGATCTGCCTGGCGGCGGGTGCGCTGATTGGCGCGGCGCAGGGTTACTGGGTGGCGGTGTGGGGCATGCCGTCGTTCATTGTTACCTTGGCTGGCATGTTGATCTTTCGTGGCGCGACCATCGCGATCTCCCAAGGGCAGTCGATCGGGCCGTTTCCGCCAGCCTTTTCGGCGATCAGTTCGGGCTTCATCCCGGATGTCTTTGCCAACGAAAACCTGCGCATTACCTCGTTGCTGCTGGGGATTGCCGTCGCAGCAGCGTTCTGGGTGGTCGAGTATCGCAGTCGCAAACGCACCCTCAAGAGCGGCGGCAATGTCGCCCCTATGACCCTGTTCGCGCTGAAGAATGGCGTGATCACGGCACTCATCGTGTACTTCTGCTACCTGCTCTCGACATACCGCGGCATCCCCACGGTGCTGGTGATCATGAGTGTGTTGATCGGCGTGTACACCTTCATCATGAACCGCACCGTGATCGGCCGCTGGATCTACGCGGTGGGTGGCAATCTCAAGGCCGCCAAGCTGTCGGGGATCAACACCTCGCGGGTGACCTTCTTCGCCTTCGTCAACATGGGCGTGCTGGCGGCGGTGGCAGGTCTGATTTTCGTCGCTCGCCTTAACAGCGCGACACCGCGGGGCGGTACCGGGTTCGAGCTGGATGTTATCGCTGCGGTGTTCATCGGTGGCGCCTCGGCATCCGGCGGAGTTGGCAAGGTGGTCGGCGTGGTGATCGGCGCTTTCATCATGGGTGTGCTGAACAACGGCATGTCGATTATGGGTATTGGTATCGACTACCAACAGATGATCAAAGGCGCTGTGTTGCTGGCGGCGGTATTCGTGGACGTATATCAGAAGAGCAAGGGTTGATATGGCAGGCATGACTGGCGCCGCAGGGAGACAGCGATGATCAAGCACATTGTGATGTGGAACCTGGAGGGTGAAACGCCTGAACAGCACAGGCAAGCTTGCCTGTTCCTCAAGGAACGTTTTGAAGGGCTCGCCGGACTGATACCTGGACTTCTGAAGATCGAGGTCGGCGTGGATTTGAGTCGAATCGACTATGCCTGCGACGTGGTGCTCTACAGCGAGTTTGATTCGCAGGAAGCTCTGGATGCCTATGCCTCCCACCCTGAGCATTTGCGGGTGAGGGGCGAGTTGGGGAATTCTCGCATCGCGCGGCATCAGGTCGACTACGTGTGCACGTAAGTCACGATGACGCATTAGTCGTCGGCGAACTGAAACCGATAGCCCACGCCATACAACGACTCGATTGGGGTTCTCCCCCAGGCAGGCTTGTTCGAGCTTGCGCCGCAGATTACGGATATGGCTGTCGACCGTGCGGTCGGTAACCACTCGGTGATCGGAGTAGATCTTGTCGAGCGACTGATCCGAGAAAATACTCGTCCTGGAGTGCGGGCGAGAGTGCTGTGTTTTCGGACATCGGTTTCCAAGAACTGGTATCGCCTGCCATCTTCGTACCCCTTGTGGAAAAGGGTACGCCTTCCAACGCGGGTCGCGTGTCGGGTATTTCCCAGACGCCACGCTTGAGGTCGAACTCGTTCCAGCGGGCGAAACGCAGCTCGCTGGAGCGTACAAACACGTGCAGAGAGAGCAAAACCGTCAGCCGGGTAAGTGCGCGGCCTTTATAGGTGTCGATCCGTTCCTGCAATTCAGGCAAGCGCGATAAGGATAAAGCGGGGCGGTGGACGACCCGCGAGGCTTTGATCGAGCCTACGAGGTCGTAAGCAGGGTTTACGGTGATAAGCCGGAGGCGCTTTGCCTCGCGCATGATGCTCTGCAGGTAGTTTTGTACTTAAAGCGACGTCTATCGTTCCGCGCTTCTTGATCGCTTCCAGGGGCCGCATAAAGTCGTGGGTATCGAGGTCGACAATTGCACGGGCGCCGATCAGCGGGAAGAGGTGGGTTTTGAGGCGACTCGGTTCTCCGAACTGGAGAAGCTCATTCCCGACGTCACGCAGAAGATGCTTATCCAGCAGTTGAAGGGGCTGCAACAAGACGACATCGTTCACCGAACCGTTTACCCAGAGGTGCCTCCGCGGGTGGAGTACGCCCTGACAGAGCTGGGTCATGCACTTGCCCCTACAATGACCGCGCTTATCGACTGGGCCGAACTCCGTCACCTGCACCATGCAAAGCGTGTCGAAACCACTTAACGACGACAAATCCTCGGGCTCGCTAATTCGCTTGGCGGACGAAGCTTAGCTGGGGCTGAGGGAGGGCGCTGGCTGATACCCCTCCAAAAAAACGGCCGGTTAAGATCGTTAAGAGGGATGACACAGGTCACAGTTCTACTGTGTCTTTGAGGCAACGCGAGCATCTGAGTCGTCCCGCTGCCAACCGCCGCCCAATGCTTTGAACGTGGCCACTGCAGCGCGAGCCGATTCGGTTTGTGCCTGAGCTCTGCCATCAGATGCCGCTAAAAGGTGTTCATCGGCATCCAGTACTTCGATCAGGCTGACCACGCCTTTTTCATAGGCGACAAACGACGTCGCTCGGGCTTTCGCATACGCCGACTCGCCCTGGGCGAGTTGTGTCGATTGTTGCTCGTGGTTGATCAGCGCCGAAAAAGCGCTTTCAACATCTTCGCAGGCCCGCAGAACGGACTGGCGGTAAGCGGCTAAGGCTTCGGCTTCTTGGCCTTTCGCCAAATCAATTTGAGCGTTGATGCGGCCAAAATCGAACAGCCTCCAACGTAATCCCAGTGCCGCCGAAGCCTGACTGGCGCCATTGCTGAACAGGTTTGCACTGGATACCGAGGTAGCACTGCCGAGCAGCGCCCCCACAGACAGTTTGGGGTAGTACTCGGACATGGCTTCGCCGATGCGTGCGTTGGATGCCGCAAGTCGGCGCTCAGCGACGATCAAGTCTGGACGCCGACGCAGCAGGTCGGCCGGAGCACCCATGTCCGAGAGGCCTGGCACATCAGGGATGGGCGCCGGCTTAGTCAACTGCGCGCTATAAGTGCCGGGCGCCTTGCCCAACATGACATCCAGCGCATTCATTGCCGCGTCAATGCCTGCTTGCAGTACCGGAACGGTGGCCTGCGCTTGATTCAGCGCGCCTTGGGTCTGGTTCAACTGCAGTTCAGCCGCCAGGCCTTTTGCGTAGAGATGTTCGATGGTGGTGAGCAGTTGTTGTCGTGTGTCTACTTGCTGCCGGGCAATTTCCAGGCGTGCTTGAAGGCCACGGATGCTAATGTAAAGATCGGCTGTCTGCGCGACCACTGCCAGGCGTGTGGCAATCGCCCCGGCTTGTGAGGCCTGATAATCGGCGAAGGCGGCTTCTTTACCTCGGCGCAGCCCGCCAAACACATCCAGCTCCCAGCTGGCATTCAAATTCGCCTCATAGGCACTGCCGTAGCGATTATAGGAAGGGTTTGAGTTCAGCACTTGGCCCAACGGAGTCTCCAATGACTGACGGGCTCGGGCCGCTTGACCGTTGACGGTAGCCGACGGCAGGAGGGCTGCGTTAGCTGCGCCCAAACCGGCGCGAGCCTGCTCGATCCTTGCACTTGCCTGGGCTAAATCGAGGTTCTGTTCAAGTGCTCGATTTATCAGCTGATTGAGTATCGGGTCATTAAATGCGTTCCACCAAGCGGCGAGATCGGCATTTGCGGCGCCCACTTGTCGTGCCTTGGACGTTTGCGCCGAGAAATGCTCGGGCAATTCCACACTGGGTTCTGAGTAGTCGGGGCCCACTGCGCAACCTGCAACCATACCCAAACACAGTAAGACGGCGAAACGAGGAGGAGGGTGCATGCGATACCTGCGAAAGGGTCGTTTTGTGACGATGTTACAATTTGGTCACAAGTTGTCAACCACCTTTGGGATGAGTAAGCTGCTCGCATGAATCAGCCATCAGTTTCTTCGCCCAGCGCCCGTGGCCCAGTCGATCACGACATTCGAGACCAGATTGTCGCGGCGGCCAACGAGCATTTCAGTCAGTACGGTTATGGCAAAACAACGGTTTCTGACCTAGCCAAGGCCATCGGCTTTTCCAAGGCTTACATCTACAAATTCTTTGAGTCCAAGCAGGCGATTGGTGACGCAATCTGTACAAATTGCCTGACTGAAATCGTTGCGGCAGTGGAGCAGGCCATCAATGTAGGCGGCATCTCGCCGACTGAACGTTTTCGGCGCCTGGTCAAAACCTTAATCGCTACAGGTGTGAGCCTGTTCTTTAACGACCGTAAACTCTATGACATCGCAGCGTTCGCCGCGTCGGAGCGCTGGCCCAGCTCACAAGTCTATGACGCTCAGATCAAGAGCTTCGTGTCGCAAATCGTGCGTGAGGGGCGAGAGCTCGGCGAGTTTGAACGCAAGACACCACTGGACGAGACGGTAGAGGCGATTCATCTCGCTCTGCGGCCTTTCATCAATCCTTTGCTATTGCAGTACAACCTCGATTTTGTTGAAGAAGCCCCTTCTCTTATCTCCAATCTTGTTCTGCGCAGCCTGATGCCTTAAACCGTCTGCTGACGGATGCGCTGCGCATCCGTATCGGCGTGTGCGCCTGAAAAAACTAGATATCAAGCCTCTCTGCTTTGCTCTGATCAAGTGGGGGAATGTTCATTCGTCTCGGTAGTGACTATTGACAGAATTGGTCACTTGAATAAGCATGGTGCATCCGCTACCGGGAGGTCTTTATGATCCAGCGCCACCGCATGTCACTCATTTTCATTGTCTTGTTGCCGTTTGCCCTGGCAGCCTGCAACGAGGCCACACCTGCCGATCCTCGCCTTCAAGTGCCCTTGGTGCGCATCGGCGTGGTTCAACCCTCTGCGCCTGCGGCACGGGTATTCACCGGTATCGTCGCGGCTCGAGTTCAGAGCGATCTCGGTTTTCGGGTGCCTGGGAAAGTCTTGGAGCGCTTGGTGGACTCTGGGCAGAGTGTCAAACGTGGGCAGCCACTCATGCGCATCGATGCCAACGACCTGACGCTGGCCGCGAGGGCGCAGCAGGAAGCGGTGCTGGCCGCTATGGCCCGAGCGCGGCAGGCCTCCGATGATGAGCTTCGCTACCGTGATTTGGTGTCCGTCGGTGCGGTATCTGCCTCAGCTTACGCAGGGATCAAAGCGGCTGCCGACTCGGCGAAAGCTCAGCTAAACGCTGCCCAGGCTCAGGCTGATGTGGCGAAAAACGCGACCGGTTATTCGACGTTGCTGGCGGATGCTGATGGGGTTGTAGTGGATACCTTGGCGGAGCCGGGGCAGGTGGTTGGCGCAGGACAGATGGTGGTACGCGTTGCCCATTCAGGGCAACGCGAGGCCGTGATCCAGTTACCCGAGACGCTACGTCCTGAGCTGGGCTCGGCGGCGACGGTTGAGCTCTACGGGCAGAACCAGCGTGCAGGCAGCGCCCGTTTACGTCAGCTGTCCGACTCTGCGGACCGACAGACCCGAACGTTTGAAGCGCGTTATGTGCTGGAGGGAGCGCTCTCCAACACCACCCTGGGTTCGACGATCTCAGTGGTTATCGCCGACACGGATGTTGCTGATGCCAAGGAATTACAGGTGCCCATGGGGGCCCTCTACGACGCGGGTAAAGGCCCGGGTGTCTGGGTGGTTGGGGGAGAACCGGAGCATGTGGTATGGCGCCCGATCAAGGTTCGCAGCTTGAATAACGAGGCCAGCGTGCGCGTGACGGGTGATCTCCAGGTGGGTGATCGTGTCGTCGCATTGGGTGCACACCTATTGAATGAGGGAGAGAAGGTCAGGACTGAAGTTGCCGGTGCCACGCAAAAAACGGTGGTTGAGGTGAGTCGATGAGCGGCTTCAATCTTTCGGCGCTGGCAGTACGCGAGCGTTCAATCACCCTGTTTTTGATCCTGCTGATTTCTGTGGGTGGGTTGTACGCCTTCTTCAAACTGGGGCGTGCGGAAGACCCCGCATTCACTATTAAACAAATGACGGTGGTCACCGCCTGGCCTGGGGCGACGGCCCAGGAGATCCAAGACCAGGTGGTAGAAAAGCTGGAAAAACGCATGCAGGAACTGCGTTGGTACGACCGGACCGAGACCTTTACCCGGCCCGGCTTGGCATTCACCACGGTTTATCTGCTCGATAGCACGCCGCCCCCAGCCGTCCAGGAGGAGTTTTACCAGGCGCGCAAGAAAATCCTGGATGAGCAGAAGGGGTTGCCGTCTGGGGTGATCGGCCCAATGGTCAATGATGAGTATTCCGATGTCACCTTCGCGCTCTATGCGCTCAAGGCCAAGGGCGAGCCGCAACGTCTGTTGGTGCGCGAAGCCGAGAGCTTGCGCCAGCGTCTGCTGCATGTGGCGGGTGTGAAGAAGGTCAACATCATCGGTGAACAGCCCGAGCGCATTTTTGTCGAGCTGTCCTACGAGCGTCTGGCGACACTGGGCATTTCTGCACGAGACATCTTCAGTGCGTTGAACACGCAGAACATGATAACGCCGGCCGGCTCGGTTGAAGCGAAGGGCCCACAGGTTTTCATCCGCCTGGATGGCGCGTTTGATGACCTGCAGAAGATTCGTAATACCCCACTGACGGTGCAGGGCAGAACCCTCAAGTTGTCCGATGTGGCTGAGGTCAAGCGCGGTTATGAGGACCCTGCGACGTTCCTGGTACGCAACAATGGCGAGCCCGCATTGTTGCTCGGCGTGGTCATGCGCGATGGCTGGAACGGTCTGGATCTGGGGAAGTCGCTGGAGGCCGAGGCGACAACGATCAACGAGCAGATGCCTTTGGGCATGAGCCTGACCAGGGTCACGGATCAGGCGGTGAATATTGGCGCATCCGTCAACGAGTTCATGGTGAAGTTTTTTGCTGCCCTGGGCGTGGTGCTGCTGGTGTGTTTTCTCAGCATGGGCTGGCGTGTCGGCGTTGTGGTTGCCGCGGCGGTGCCGCTGACCCTGGCGGCCGTGTTCATTGTCATGGCGGCCACGGGCAAAGACTTCGATCGAATTACCCTGGGCTCGTTGATTCTGGCGCTGGGACTGCTGGTGGACGATGCAATCATTGCCATTGAAATGATGGTGGTGAAGATGGAGGAGGGCTACGACCGAATCAAGGCCTCCGCTTATGCCTGGAGCCACACGGCCGCGCCGATGTTGTCGGGGACGTTGGTGACGGCGATCGGCTTTATGCCCAACGGTTTTGCCAAGTCGACGGCTGGTGAGTACACCGCGAACATGTTCTGGATCGTTGGCATTGCGCTGATCACTTCCTGGGTGGTGGCCGTGGTGTTTACCCCTTACCTGGGCGTCAAACTGCTGCCGCAGATCAAGGTGCCTGAAGGCGGGCATACGGCGATTTACGGTACACCGAACTACCAGCGTTTCAGGCGCCTGCTGGGCAGTGTGATCCGCCGCAAAGGCTTGGTGGCGACATCCGTCGTTGGCTTGTTTGTTGTTGCGATTCTGGGCATGGGCGTGGTCAAGAAGCAGTTCTTTCCAACGTCCGACCGACCTGAGGTGCTGGTTGAGGTGCAGATGCCTTACGGCACCTCTATAGAACAGACTGAGGCGGCCGCGGCCAAGGTCGAGGCGTGGTTGGCTCTGCAGTCGGAAGCCAGGATCGTCACCGCTTACATTGGCCAGGGTGCGCCGCGCTTCTATTTGGCGATGGCCCCTGAGCTACCCGATCCATCCTTCGCAAAAATCGTCGTCCTGACCGCGAGTCAGCAAGAGCGCGAGGCGCTCAAGCTCCGCCTCAGGCAAGCCGCAGCCGATGGCTTGGCGCCTGAAGCCCGGGTGCGGGTGACGCAGTTGGTATTTGGTCCTTATTCACCGTATCCAGTGGCCTTTCGGGTGATGGGCGCCGACCCCGCGGTGTTGCGGGATATCGCCGCGCAGGTGCGTGAGGTCATGACCGCCAGCCCCATGATGAGGACCGTCAACACCGACTTGGGCGAGCGCACACCGGCGCTTCATCTCACGCTGGATCAGGATCGCCTGCAAGCATTCGGCTTGACCTCGACTGATGTCGCGCAACAGTTGCAATTCCTGCTCACGGGGGTGCCTGTCACCGAGGTGCGCGAGGACATTCGTTCGGTTCAGGTGGTCGCTCGCTCGGCGGGAGAGACGCGTCTGGATCCGTCGAAAATTGCCGCCTTCACGCTGACCGGCGCCCAAGGGCAGCGCGTGTCGCTGTCCCAGGTAGGGGCGGTGGATGTGCGCATGGAGGAGCCCATTCTGCGACGTCGTGATCGTACGCCGACGATTACCGTGCGCGGTGACGTGGCTGAAGGTCTTCAGCCTCCCGATGTCTCCAACGCCTTGATAACGCAGTTGCAGCCCATCATCGAAAAACTGCCGGCGGGCTACCGGATTGAGTTTGCCGGCTCGATCGAGGAGTCGGGCAAAGCGAACAAGGCATTGCTACCGTTGTTCCCGATCATGATCGCGCTGATGTTGCTGACCATCATTATTCAGGTGCGCTCGATGTCGGCAATGATGATGGTGTTCGCCACCGCGCCTTTGGGCCTGATTGGTGTGGTGCCAATTCTGCTGCTGTTCCAGCAACCATTCGGGATCAACGCCTTGGTGGGACTGATTGCCTTGTCAGGGATTCTGATGCGCAACACGCTGATCCTCATCGGACAGATTCACTCCAATGAGCAAGCCGGCCTGTCGCCTCACAACGCCGTGGTCGAAGCCACTGTGCAGCGCGCGAGGCCCGTGATTCTCACGGCGTTGGCGGCAATGCTGGCGTTCATTCCGCTGACCCATTCGGTGTTCTGGGGAACGCTGGCCTACACCCTGATTGGCGGTACGTTTGCCGGCACCGTGCTGACCCTGGTGTTCCTGCCAGCGATGTACGCCCTCTGGTTCAAGATCAAGCCTGAGCCCGTGCATGAGCTTGCAGCGAACACTCATGTTGCTTGATACCTGCGTGCCTGGATCGTCTCAAAAAACCTTGTTCAACTTGGTGACGCAGATATATGGCGTAGTCAGCAAGGTCTGCCGATCAATTAGTCGCGCATCGTTAAACCCTGGTCCATCCTCCGAGCGACACCAGCGTACAAACGCCTGCCACCGATCACTGTGCGCTTTGACCGTGCCGTAATGCCCGCTGCCAAATAGATCTTTCAGCGCTTGCGGTCCGATCCGTTCCTGCAATTCAGGCAAGCGCGATAAGGATAAAGCGGGCGCGGTGGACGACTCGCGAGGCTTTGATCGAGCCTACGAGGTCGTAAGCAGGGTTTACGGTGATAAGCCGGAGGCGCTTTGCCTCGCGCATGATGCTCTGCAGGTAGTTTTGTACCCTTAAAGCGACGTCTATCGTCCCGCGCTTCTTAATCGCTTCCAGGGGCTGCATAAGGTCGTGGGTATCGAGGTCGACAATTGCACGAGCGCCGATCAGCGGGAAGAGGTGGGTTTTGAGGCGACTCATCCCTGTCTTGGAATAGTCTGGTGTCCATTTGGCTGACATTTCCGTGTGCCAGCCGAGGGCAACGCTTTCAAAGGTGCGGCCTTTGATCAGGGCTTGGGTCTTGGCTTGGTTCTTGGCTCCTATGGGGGCAATGCCATCCGCCAGCATCCGCTTGACCTCCAGGCGCTTGCGGCGCGCATCGGCGAGGCCAACGATGAGGTAGTTGCCGAAAACGAAAAAACCCGCCAAAAGAAGGCGGGTTTTTCGGGAGTTTCAGAGATTTTGGAAGCCTTCTCTGGAGCCTTGTCTGGCTCCACGACCTGGACTCGAACCAGGGACCCAGTGATTAACAGTCACTTGCTCTACCAACTGAGCTATCGCGGAATGTGGCCTATGTTACTGATTGAAAAGGAGAAGTCAAGTGCCGCTTGGCATCTTCGATGCTTTTCAAGTCGGGTCAGGGGATGGCTGGCCAGGCAAAATGCGATTGGCGGTTACCAGAAGGCAGGCAGAGGTCTACCATGACGCCCCGGAAGTGGTTTCACGCGCTGCCGGCCCCCAGCCGAAAAGGTACGTGTCATGACCCATCAACAAGTGTTTTGCGTTTCACAGCCTGTGGCGGTGAGCGCATGAGCATTGCCCAGATCAGCCTGCCCAAAGGTGTTGGCCCGCACGTCGAGAAGCTTTTCGAGGCGATCATTCAGGCCGGTTCTGCCGAGGACCTGAATCGTGCTGGCGGCAAGGCCGAAGGGTTTGTGCTGGGGCTGGAAAGCACCAAGGCGATCAAAAGCCAGGTCGCCGAATCGCTGTATGTGGCCTTTGAAGACGCCGCCAGTCAGCGTTCGACCGAACTGGCGGGCTGATCGACCTTATCCGCCGAAGGTAAAGGTGCCGAGCATGAACTTGGCGTACAGCGAGGTGGCAGCCAGTTGCACCAGCCACAGGGCCAGGCCACCGAGAAACACGCCCAAGGCAACCTGCCACACCAGTCCGCTGCTGCGTTTGGTCTGGTTGCGCGGCACGAAGTGATCCAGGTCTTCATCGCGGTCAGCGCGTAAATCATCGTTTTTCATAAGATATCTCGAATAGGCAGGGCGCTAGACCATCAGTCTAGAGTGCATGTGCGCCACGCTGTTGATTTTCTGGGCAGCAACGAAAAGGGGAAGCCAAACGGCTTCCCCTTTTCTGTCGCGCGTGTGGCTTAGATCACCTGAACGATGGCCTTGGTCACCACATCGATATTGCTCTGGTTCAGCGCGGCGACGCAGATGCGGCCGGTGTCCAGTGCATAGATGCCGAACTCGGTGCGCAGGCGGGTAACCTGCTCAACGGTCAGGCCGGAGTAAGAGAACATGCCACACTGACGACCGACGAAGCTGAAGTCGCGGTCAGGCGCGTTTTTCGCCAGCAGATCGACCATCTGCGTGCGCATGCCGCGAATGCGCAGACGCATCTCGGCCAGTTCCTGTTCCCACTGGGCGCGCAGCTCAGGGCTGTTCAGTACGGCGGCAACAATGGCTGCACCGTGGGTCGGCGGGTTGGAGTAGTTGGTGCGGATCACGCGTTTGACTTGCGACAGTACGCGCGCGCTTTCTTCTTTCGATTCGCTGACGATCGACAGCGCGCCAACACGCTCGCCGTACAGCGAGAACGACTTGGAGAACGAGCTGGAAACGAAGAAGTTCAGGCCCGACTCGGCGAACAGGCGCACAGCAGCGGCGTCTTCGTCGATGCCGTCGCCAAAGCCCTGGTAGGCCATGTCGAGGAACGGTACGAGGTTTTTCGCCTTGACCACGTCCAGAACGTTTTTCCAGTCAGCCGGGCTCAAGTCGACGCCGGTCGGGTTGTGGCAGCAAGCGTGCAGTACAACGATCGAGCCGGCTGGCAGGGCGTTCAGGTCTTCCAGCAGGCCAGTGCGGTTTACGTCGTGAGTCGCGGCGTCGTAGTAGCGATAGTTCTGAACCGGGAAACCGGCGGTTTCGAACAGCGCGCGGTGGTTTTCCCAGCTTGGGTCGCTGATGGCAACGACGGCGTTCGGCAGCAGTTGCTTGAGGAAGTCAGCACCGATTTTCAGCGCGCCGGTACCGCCGACGGACTGGGTGGTGACAACCCGGCCAGCCGCGAGCAGTGGCGAGTCTTTACCGAACAGCAGCTTTTGCACGGCCTGGTCGTAGGCGGCAATGCCGTCGATCGGCAGGTAGCCACGGGAAGCATGTTGAGCGGCGCGAATCGTCTCGGCTTCGACAACGGCTCGCAGGAGTGGAATTCGCCCCTCCTCGTTGCAGTAAACACCAACCCCCAGGTTGACCTTGTCAGTGCGGGTGTCAGCGTTGAATGCTTCGTTGAGGCCCAGGATTGGATCGCGTGGTGCCATTTCGACAGCGGAGAACAGGCTCATTATTACGGCGGCTCTGAATGGAGTGTGGAGGGACGTGCAGCGCTCCAGCCGAATGCACTAGAGCGGTGCACAAACGGGGAGCTAGTATAGAGGCCATCACCGATCGCTGCGACAGGCGATTGGGCTTTTAAGGCAAGTTTTTCGGTTTATTTCTCGACCGTTAGTCAAATTGCAACATCAAGGGGGTTGTGAGGATGTAGGGCGTTTGCCTTGAAACCTGTGGCATTTGGCTCCACATCGAGCACAATCCAGTTTTTTCCCGGCGACATTGATCGTTTGCGGTCTTTCTCGTTGCTGTCCGGCATTGCCGGGCAGGCCTTCACCAGAGGTACGTTATGTCTGATTTCCAGCTAGTCACCCGCTTTGAGCCCGCTGGCGATCAGCCGGAAGCCATTCGCCTGATGGTCGAAGGTATCGAGGCCGGGCTGGCGCACCAGACGCTGCTCGGTGTGACCGGCTCGGGCAAGACGTTCAGCATTGCCAACGTGATCGCTCAGATCAACCGCCCGACCCTGGTGCTGGCGCCGAACAAGACCCTGGCGGCGCAGCTGTATGGGGAATTCAAGGCGTTTTTCCCGAACAACGCGGTGGAGTACTTCGTTTCCTACTACGACTACTACCAGCCTGAAGCCTACGTACCGTCTTCCGACACCTTTATCGAGAAAGACGCTTCGATCAACGATCACATCGAGCAGATGCGGTTGTCCGCGACCAAGGCCTTGCTGGAGCGCAAGGACGCGATCATTGTCACCACGGTTTCGTGCATCTACGGCTTGGGCAGTCCGGAAACCTATTTGAAGATGGTGCTGCACGTGGATCGCGGCGACAAGCTCGATCAGCGTGCCTTGTTGCGCCGGCTCGCCGACTTGCAATACACCCGCAATGACATGGACTTTGCCCGTGCGACCTTTCGCGTACGCGGCGATGTGATTGATATCCACCCGGCGGAATCTGATTTTGAAGCGATCCGCATCGAACTCTTCGATGATGAAGTGGAGAAGATTTCCGCCTTCGATCCGCTGACCGGCGAAGTGATCCGCAAACTGCCGCGTTTCACCTTCTATCCGAAAAGCCACTACGTGACGCCACGGGAAACCCTGCTGGATGCCATCGAAGGGATCAAGGTCGAGCTTCAGGAGCGCCTGGAATATCTGCGCTCCAATAACAAGCTGGTGGAAGCGCAGCGTCTGGAGCAGCGCACCCGTTTTGACCTGGAGATGATTCTCGAGCTGGGTTACTGCAACGGCATCGAAAACTACTCACGCTATCTGTCGGGCCGTGAATCGGGTGAGGCGCCGCCAACCTTGTTCGACTATCTGCCAGCCGATGCCTTGCTGGTGATCGACGAATCCCACGTCAGCGTGCCGCAGGTCGGCGCGATGTACAAAGGCGACCGCTCGCGCAAGGAAACCCTGGTGGAATACGGTTTCCGTCTTCCATCGGCGCTGGACAACCGGCCAATGCGTTTTGACGAATGGGAAAGCATCAGCCCGCAGACGATTTTCGTATCGGCAACACCGGGTAACTATGAGGCCGAGCACGCCGGTCGCGTGATCGAGCAGGTGGTGCGGCCGACCGGTCTGGTGGATCCGCAGATCGAGATTCGTCCGGCGCTGACTCAAGTCGATGATTTGCTCTCGGAAATCAACAAGCGTGTGGCACTGGAAGAGCGGGTGCTGGTGACCACACTGACCAAACGTATGTCCGAAGACCTCACCGATTATCTGGCCGACCATGGCGTGCGAGTGCGTTACCTGCACTCGGACATCGATACGGTGGAGCGGGTCGAAATCATTCGCGATTTGCGCCTGGGGACGTTTGATGTGCTGGTGGGGATCAACCTGCTGCGTGAAGGTCTGGACATGCCCGAGGTGTCACTGGTGGCGATTCTCGATGCGGACAAGGAGGGCTTCCTGCGTTCCGAGCGTTCACTGATTCAGACCATTGGTCGTGCAGCGCGTAACCTCAATGGGCGGGCGATTCTCTACGCTGACCGGATCACCGGTTCGATGGAGCGGGCGATTGGCGAGACCGAGCGTCGTCGCGAGAAGCAAATTGCCTTCAACCTGGCCAACGGCATTACCCCCAAAGGCGTGTTCAAGGACGTTGCCGACATCATGGAAGGCGCTACCGTGCCGGGTTCGCGCAGCAAAAAGCGCAAAGGCATGGCCAAAGCTGCCGAGGAAAGCGCCAGGTACGAAAACGAACTGCGCTCGCCGAGCGAAATTTCCAAGCGTATTCGCCAGCTCGAAGAGAAGATGTACCAGTTGGCGCGAGACCTTGAGTTTGAAGCCGCTGCGCAAATGCGCGACGAGATCGCCAAACTGCGCGAGCGGTTGATGGTGGTTTGATGATCGAGGTCGATCGTTCCCACGCTCTGCGTGGGAATGCATCCAGTGACGCTGCGCGTCACATCCAGAGCGGACGCGGAGCGTCCGGGGTGGCATTCCCGGCGTGGGAACGATCACTAACTCGGTGTCAGTGCGCTTCCCCAGTCTTGATCCCCGCCGGCAATGCCTTGGTCAGCAGAATCGCCAGCATGCTGATCCCCAATGCAATCCCGACAAAATGAAAGGCATCGTTGTAGGCCATGATCGACGCCTGTTGATGGGCGATCTCGCTGAGTTTGCCTAGCGCTGCGGTCTCATTACCGAGTTTTTCTGTCAGTACCGCCATACGCTCGGCGACCTGCGGGTTGCTCGGGACGATGGACTCTCGCAAATAGTCGAAGTAGGTCTTGGTTCGGGCGTCGAGCAATGTGGCGAGGAGGGCGATCCCGATCGCACCACCGAGGTTGCGCAGGATGTTGAACAGGCTCGAAGCAGACCCTGCATCCTGCGGCAGGATGTAGGCAGTGGCGATCAACGAGATGGTTACCATGATCAGTGGCTGGCCCATGGCGCGGACGAGCTGGATCTGATTGAACTGCGGTCCGGCAAAGTCCGGGTTGAGTGCGCCCGACAAGAAACTCGCCAGCCCGAATAGTCCGAATCCCAAAGTGCACAGCAATTTGGGCGGGATGAACTTCATCAGCTTGGGCACCAGCGGGATCAGAAACAGCTGCGGCACGCCCATCCACATAATCACTTCGCCGATCTGCAAGGCGTTGTAGCTCTGGATCTGCGCCAGATACAGCGGCAACAGATAAATCGATCCGTACAGCCCGACACCCATCCCCAGGCTGGAAATGCTCGACAGACCGAAGTTGCGGTTACGCAGGATGCCAAGATTGATCAGCGGGTCAGGCTTGGAGATCTGCACGATCACAAAGGTGATCAGGCTCAACAGCGCGATGCTGCCCAGGGTCACGATCAGATTCGATTCCAGCCAGTTTTTGCGATGGCCTTCTTCAAGAAAAACCTGCAAACAGCCCAGGCCGATGCCAAGTGTAAGAATGCCGGTGTAGTCGGTGCTTTTCAGCAGTTCCCAGTGGGCTTCCTTTTTCTCCAGGCCATAGAGCAACCCGGCGATCATGATCAGACCGGGCGGGACGTTGATGTAGAAGATGTATTGCCAGCCCCAGTTTTCGGTGAGCCAGCCGCCGATGGTCGGGCCGATGGACGGAGCGAAGGTCGCGGTCATGGCGAACATGGCCATGCCTTTGGCGCGGTGGTGTTCGGGGAGCTTGATCAGCGTCAGCGTGAACGCCAGCGGAATCAGCGCGCCGCCGGTGAAGCCTTGTAAGGCACGAAAGACGATCATGCTCTCCAGGCTCCAGGCGATGGAGCACAGCAATGAGGCCGCCAGAAAGCCCAGCGAGACCCATACCGCCAGTCGTCGTGCGGACAGCAGCTGCACCAGCCAGGCGGTGAGGGGGATCATGATGATCTCCGCCACCAGGTACGAGGTGGAAATCCACGAGCCTTCTTCGAGAGTGGCCGACAGCGCGCCCTGAATATCCTTGAGCGAGGAGTTGGTGATCTGGATGTCGAGCACCGCCATAAAGGCACCGAGCATCGCGCTCATCACCGCAATCCAGTCGCGCCGGGTCGGTTCACCGACCGGACGGATCAGTTGATCACCGGCCATTTTCTGCGTCAGCGTCGGCTTTGATGTTGACTTTGACGGTGACCGACATGCCCGGGCGAATTTTGCCGCGCAGCGGATTATCAGCGGCGAAGGTCAGTTTGACCGGGATGCGCTGAACCACCTTGGTGAAGTTGCCAGTGGCGTTGTCCGGCGGCAGCAGACTGAACTGCGCGCCGGAGGCGGCGAACAGGCTGTCGACTCGGGCCTCGATCGGTGTGTCGCCATAAGCGTCGAAAGTCAGCTCGGCTTTTTGCCCGGGCTTCATGTGGCCGATCTGGGTTTCCTTGAAGTTGGCCTGAATCCAGATGTCCTGATCCGGCACGATCGACAGCAAGTAGGCGCCGGCCTGCACATATTGGCCGTTGCGGGCGGCGCGCTGGCCGATCAGGCCGCTGATCGGTGCATGGATTTCACTGCGGGCCAGGTTCAGCTCGGCCTGAGCCAGGTCGGTTTTGGCATTGGCGATCTGCGCGTCGAGGCGTTTGATCTCGGCGCTGAGGGCATTGACCTGCTGGCGCTGGGCTTGCAAGTCAGCCTGGGCCTTGGCCACTTGCGAACGGGCGATATGGTTGTCGGCGGAGAGGGTGGTGACCCGTTCTTCCGAGACATAACCTGGTTTACGGAGGGTCTGCGCGCGGGACAGGTCGATCTGTGAACGTCCGAGGCTGGCCTGGCTGGACGCAACCTGTGCCTGGCTGGCGGCGATCAGGCTCGCCTGTTGGGTCAGCTTGCTCTGGGCTTGCAGGCGTTCTGCCTCGCGGGTGGCCAGCGTGGCGTTGGCGCGGTCGACGGCGAGATGGAAGTCAGCGCCTTCGAGTCTGATCAGAAGTTCGCCTTTTTCCACGTGCTGGTTGTCGCGCACCAGCACTTCGTCGATGCGTGCGCCCAGTTGGCTGGACACGCGAGTGATTTCGCCCTGGACATAGGCGTTATCGGTGCTTTCATAAAATCGTCCCTTGAAGAACCACTGGGCGAAAAGGCTCAGTGCGATCAGCAGGACGATCGACAGAAAAGTAAGCAGGCGACGCTTGAGTGGGGCAGGCATGGGCAGACTGTAGTCGATAGGTGTAAGGAAATTTAACAGGGGGGGCGAATCTGGCATATAGCCAGCGGGGGGTAAATGCCGGTTGCTGATAATCGGCCATTCAGCTGCTTTAGAGCGGTTTGTAGCCTCAACCTTGGCTTAAATGCCCTGCTCACTGGAGCCGGGTCGGTGTCGCCTGTTACCATTCGCCCCTTGTTTCATCTCCGCTTTTTATATTCTTTCCGAGACATGCCATGACCACCGTCCGCACTCGCATCGCGCCATCGCCAACCGGGGATCCCCACGTCGGCACCGCCTACATCGCTTTGTTCAACTACTGCTTTGCCAAGCAGCATGGCGGTGAGTTCATCCTGCGGATCGAAGACACCGATCAATTGCGTTCGACCCGAGAGTCCGAACAGCAGATCTTCGATGCCTTGCGCTGGCTGGGCATCGACTGGAGCGAAGGTCCGGATGTCGGCGGCCCGCACGGCCCGTATCGCCAGAGCGAGCGCGGTGATATCTACCAGAAGTACTGCCAGCAGCTGGTCGACCTGGGCCATGCCTTCCCGTGCTTCTGCACCAGCGACGAGCTGGACCAGATGCGCGCCGAGCAAATGGCCCGCGGAGAAACCCC
This sequence comes from Pseudomonas sp. GW821-FHT01E05, assembly GCF_059422425.1. Lineage (NCBI taxonomy): Bacteria > Pseudomonadati > Pseudomonadota > Gammaproteobacteria > Pseudomonadales > Pseudomonadaceae > Pseudomonas > Pseudomonas sp. GW821-FHT01E05. Next base: position 1,622 of record NZ_JBWKWW010000010.1, on the reverse strand, counting down.
ACGCTACGACGGCCGTGCGCTGTTGCTCTCCAAAGAAGAAGTCGCCTCCCGCCTGGCCGCTGGCGAGCCCCACGTGATCCGCATGAAGGTGCCGACAGAAGGCGTCTGCGTGGTACCGGACATGCTCCGTGGCGACGTCGAGATCCCATGGGATCGCATGGACATGCAAGTGCTGATGAAGACCGACGGCTTGCCGACCTACTTCCTTGCCAACGTGGTCGACGATCACCTGATGGGCATCACCCACGTCCTGCGCGGCGAAGAGTGGCTGCCCTCGGCGCCGAAACTGATCCTGCTTTACGAATACTTCGGCTGGGAACAACCGCAGTTGTGCTACATGCCGCTGCTGCGTAATCCGGACAAGAGCAAACTGTCCAAGCGCAAGAACCCGACCTCGGTGACCTTCTACGAGCGCATGGGCTTCATGCCGGAAGCGATGCTCAACTACCTGGGTCGTATGGGCTGGTCGATGCCGGACGAGCGCGAGAAGTTCTCACTGCAGGAAATGGTCGACAACTTCGACCTGTCGCGGGTTTCCCTGGGCGGGCCGATCTTTGACATCGAGAAGCTGTCCTGGCTCAACGGCCAGTGGCTGCGTGATCTGCCGGTGGCAGAGTTCGCCAGTCGCGTGCAGACCTGGGCGCTGAATCCTGAATACATGATGAAGATCGCACCGCACGTGCAGGGTCGGGTTGAGACCTTCAGCCAGATCGCGCCGTTGGCCGGGTTCTTCTTCGCCGGTGGCGTGACGCCGGATGCCAGGCTGTTCGAGTCCAAGAAGCTCTCGGGCGACCAGGTGCGTCAGCTGATGCAACTGATCCTGTGGAAGCTGGAAAGCCTGCGTCAGTGGGAGAAGGACAGCATCACCGCGACCATTCAGGCCGTGGTCGAGTCCCTGGAGCTGAAGCTGCGTGACGCCATGCCGCTGATGTTCGCTGCCATCACTGGCCAGGCCAGCTCGGTGTCGGTGCTCGATGCGATGGAAATCCTCGGTCCGGACCTGACGCGTTTCCGCCTGCGCCAGGCCATCGACTTGCTCGGTGGTGTGTCGAAGAAGGAAAACAAGGAGTGGGAAAAACTCCTGGGCGCTATCGCCTGAGACGGCTGAGTCGGCACGTTCCCTCTGTAGCAACTGCCGCAGGCTGCGTTGGGCTGCGAAGCGGCCCTTAAATGGCCTCGACTCAATTTGCTGATAAAGGGCAGGACGCCCGATTCAGGAGCACTTCATGGTCCAACGCAGCCTTCGGCAGCTGCTACAGAGTGGATGCCCTCCCCGGATTCTCTAGGGGAGGGCGGTAAGTGGTTGTTATGCCGACAAAAAATATTGGAAATTGTTGAAAAAGAATTTGACAGCCTCCCAATACGCCCTTAAGATTCGCCCCGTCCTCACCGACGAGGGGCTATAGCTCAGCTGGGAGAGCGCTTGCATGGCATGCAAGAGGTCAACGGTTCGATCCCGTTTAGCTCCACCAATTTTACAGTTCAAGGTCTGGCCACACCGGCCTTGAATCGATCAGACTCAGCCTGATCGGTTGTATAGAAGGGTTTGCGTCCCCTTCGTCTAGTGGCCTAGGACACCGCCCTTTCACGGCGGTAACAGGGGTTCGAGTCCCCTAGGGGAC
>NZ_JBWKWW010000009.1:0-254194 GCF_059422425.1 Pseudomonas sp. GW821-FHT01E05 | reverse complement strand
GGTTTTGTTTTGCGCGCGATTTGTCGGCGCGGGCTGGCTCGCGATGGCGATTTCCAAGACGCCATGGCGCGCACTCGGGCGTCGACCGGCTGCCCCTACACGTATGGACGTTATTTCAGAGCAGTCGGATTTGTATTTGCGGTCTGATAATGCGCCGTCAGGTCAAGAGCCGGGAGAGACAGACGGGGGCACGAAGCCTGTATATAAATGAAATCGGTTTTATCGATGACGAGATTGCCGATCACGACCATCTTGGCGTGAAGGGTAATAGTCGCCTGATGATCGTGTTATTCGAGTAGCTGTTCTGTGTTCTGGCTCTCAGACCTGTTCACTGGAGTAAGACGCACAACGCCTCTGAGTCTCAGTGTTGTAGGCTAAAGTCTCAGCCAGCGTCGAATGCCTCTGATGGGGCGTGTCAGCCGCCAGGAGCTGCTGTTGAGTAATCGCTGGGCCACTTGTTCGCTATCTTCGAGCTTTTGGCTGATGATCTTCAGCTGCGAATCACGTTCTGCCAACAAACCTTGAGCCGCTTCCAGCTCCTGATCTTTTTTCTGAGTCACATCGACCAATAAAGCGCGAGCCGCTTCCAGCTGTTCATCTTTTTGCTGAGTCACATCGATCAACAAAGTGCGAGCCGCTTCCAGCTGTACATCTTTTTGCTGGGCCACATCGATCAACAAAGCGCGAGCGGCGTCCAGCTGTACATCTTTTTGCTGGGTCACATCGACCAACAAAGCGCGAGCCGCTTCCAGCTGTTCATCTTTTTGCTGAGTCACATCGACTAACAAAGCGCGAGCGGCGTCCAGCTGTTCATCTTTTTGCTGAGTCACATCGACTAACAAAGCACGAGCGGCGTCCAGCTGATCATTTTTTTCCTGAAGCACATCCGACAGCTGACTGAGCTGTTGTTTCTTTACCATGGACCGTTCAGTGATCTGATCCAGTTGCTGTTGAGTGACATCGTGTTTGGCTTTGAGCTCGGCTACAAAGTTTTCCCTGTCTGTTGCTTCGGCGACCAGGCTCTGAGTTCTTTGTTCTTGAGCCTGGATCTGAACGACGGCATCAAGCAGTTGCCGAGAGACATCGTTGGATTGCTCTTGCAGGGCTGCGGACTGTCTTGACTGCTCTTGAAGTGCATCTTCAAGCAGTTTGATGCTTGACGCATTCTGAGCGAACTTGAGTTGATCTTCAGCATGGAGAGCATCGTAGCGCTCGAGCTTTTGTATCAGTAATGCGTTTGCCTGCAGTAGCTCGGCAATGCGGGCATCGCGCTCGGTCAACGCCTCGACATGTTCGGTAAACTGTTTATTTCGAGTGTCGAGATGTTCCTCAAGCGACCCACTCATCAGTTTGAATCGTTCGGCCTTTTCCGCGAGCTCCTGGATTTGTGCGTCACGTGAGTTTATGGATTGACGATAATCAGTTGCTGCGCGCTGGCTGATCCCCGCGAGTAAGGCTGGGAGCGCGTCAGGTTCGTCGACGGCAAGTACGGTGTAGATTTCCGATACCGGTAATTCTATACGGCCTGTTTCCTGCCAACTTTGAGCATCCAGCGCGACCAGATTTGCGTTCACTATTGCGCTGCTATCGATATTGCGTGAGCGACTCAGGCCGATATACAGAGTGCTGCCCTGAATACAGATACCCCGGGTGTACCCGTCCAGCGTCTTGCTTCTCAACAAGCTCCCGCTGATGTCGTATTCGCGTAGCTCTCTGGTTTCGGAGTTGGCGAGCAACAGGTTGTCACCAAAGGCGATCAAGCTATGAGGTTGTGACAGTCCTTCGATCAGGCGCTCTCCAGTGTGCAAGTCCTGGACGAAGCCGGCTTGAGCCGTTTGACCTTTGTACTGACGGTGGGTTGTGAAATCACCGAAGGCACAAAACACGATGTGCTGATTCCACTGTGTCAGGCAATTGATATGCCGTGCATCGTCTTCACCAGGAAATCGCCAGCTACGAACCTCTGCCGCATTCATGTCTAGCTGCACGATTTCATTGGCTGTTGTGCCCACCGCATAAAGAGCGGGGTCCGCGATCAGTACATCATGGATGTCATGAATCGGCGTTCCCAAGTCTTGTGTGGTGCGGTTGCCCTGGTAAAACACCAAACCCTCTGGTTGCAATCCCCTCAAAAATTTGCCGTCACTCAGGCTGATACCTGTCGTGTTGATGTCATCCAGACGAAACACCTGGCCATGGTGGATAAATAGCAGCCCACCTCCATTGGGCGAGGAAACCAGCAGATTTTCGAACGCATGGGTCATGCTTGTTTTGTTCCTGGGGAAGGGACGCTTGAGGGGGCCGTTTATGACCGAGTCAACTGAAAGTCGATTGTTGCCTCTGTCAACAGGGTCAACAGAGTCATCAAGGGCATTATCGGCAGGTTTCAGGGCTTCTGGATCATTGATTTGAGGTATAGACCGAGTCAATCAGTTTGAGCAGTTGATCAACTGAGTCTTCCAGCGTCGAGATATCGGTGTCGATTCTCAGATCTGGACGCTCAGGGGCTTCGTAAGGGGAGGAGATACCGGTGAACTCCGGTAATGTTCCCGCTCTTGCCTTGCTGTACAACCCTTTAGGGTCCCGGGACTCGCAGACGGCCAGTGAGGTACTGACATGCACTTCGCGAAAGCTCTCGGTCCCTATGACTTTGCGTGCCAGGTTGCGGTCATGGTTGAAGGGTGAGATGAACGCAGCGATGACAATTATGCCGGCCGAATTCATCAACTTCGATACTTCTGCAATCCGACGGATGTTTTCGGCACGATCCTCAGGGCTGAATCCCAGGTTGTTATTGAGTCCATGGCGGACGTTGTCGCCATCGAGCACAAAAGACAGCTGTCCCCTGTCCATCAGGCTCCGCTCAAGGGCGAAAGCAAGGGTGGACTTTCCTGAAGCACTTAGTCCCGTGAGCCAGATCGTAATCGGCTTCTGCGTCAGCAACTGCCGACGGTCCTCGGGTGTGACCTGACTGCCATGCCAAACCAGGAGGGGGGGGTGTTTGTCTGCCATGAAATAGCTAAATCCAGTGTGAGTGCTGAAGGAAACGTTTATTGGCCAAGTGATGCTGAGCGCGCGTACTCATATGGCATTCCGTTGCGTACTTGAGCCCGGCACAGTAAGCACCGCGTGTGCTTGTGTCTGTAGTCGGGTTGCCGCAAAGCGGGTCGACCAAAGATTATCCTGGCGAAACTGGCGAATGCTCAAGTGATTGCTCTGGAAGTTGAGAGCTTCCAGGCTGATGTTGTGTAAATCGGACTGGTCATCGACTAGCCACACTTCAGGCTCCTTGCCTCGTTGCGTCATTTCACCGAAATGGGTGGATATGACCGGAAGGCCGAGGGAGCGGTATTCATAGTATTTGATCGGGTCGACTGAAGCGGTCAGGCGGTTGAGTTTGAATGGAATCAATCCCACCGAAAAAGCGGCCATGGCCGCTATGGCATCGGTATATGAGCACTCGGGCAATAACTCGATATTGGTGGGCAGGGTGCACGGCGCAGGGGTGAATACGGGGCCGATCAACTGGACCCGGTTTTCAGGATTGGCTCGCGCCAGTGCGATGACCAGATCCCAATCGAACCAATGGCCAATGGTACCGACATAACCCAGTATTCGCTGCTTGGTGCCCAGATCGAGGCTTTCGACGGGCGCAATTTCTTGCATATCACAAGCATTAAGGGCCAGTTCGACCTTGTCAGTTTTGCCCAGGAGTTTGTCGCGAATGGCGGTGGAAGACGCCAGTACTTTAGACACCCGGCTAATGAGTCGATGCTGGCGTCCCTCCATGGCGCGTCGTGAAAGCCCTTGATAGAAGGCCGGAAAATCGTCCATGGCGTCATAGACGGCATAGCTGTCTGGCATGCGCGCCAAGAGTTGCAGGGCGAGCTCGGATGGTTTGCCGACACAAATCATGCACGGCCGACCAGCCGAAAACGCTGCGGTCTTCTTGAAGATATCGCGCCAGAGCAGCCTCTGCATGATGCTCGAGCCCGGAATGGGCTCGATCGGCAACGCCAGGGGTTTACATATCTGCAGCCAGTATGGAACCGCAACGCTTTGCTGGTCGGCAACAGGCGGCTTGGACCTGAAGTCGTGCAGCGACGGCAGGCGTGTCGGATAGGGGTCCACCCACAGCACCGGCTCTCCTGTCTGACTGTTCAGCCAGTTGACGAAGTGATGCGGGCGCTGGCTGTAGCTGGCCCACGGAACTGGCGAGAGGTAGATCATTCGCATTATTGGAAATGCTGCCTTAACACGCTGACTATGCGTTCTGCCGCCTTGCCATCGCCATAAGGGGAAACTCCACGAGCCATGGCCTTGTAAGCCTCAGGATCGTCGAGCAAGCGCTGCGCCTGTTCGACGATGGTGTCGCGATTGGCGCCTACAAGCTTGACCACGCCAAGGTCTACGGCTTCCGGCCGTTCGGTTTCTTCGCGCAGTACCAAAACCGGTTTGCCGAGCGCTGGTGCTTCTTCCTGCACACCACCGGAGTCGCTGATGATCATATAAGAGCGTTTCATCGCTGCTATGAACGGTGCGTAGTCAAGCGGAGTGCAAAGAACGATATTGGGTGTGCGGCCAAGTATCTGGTAGGCAACATCCTTGACGTTTGGGTTGGGGTGCACAGGGTAAAGAATCTGGATATCCGGATTTTGCTCAGCCAGCGTTTTCAGTGCCTGGCAGATATTCTGGAATGGCTCGCCGAAATTTTCTCGACGATGGGACGTCACCAGAACCAGACGTTTACTCGAATCCAGGTCGATATCGAGCGGCAGTGTCCGTGCAGCAGTCATCAGCAAAGCATCGATGACGGTATTGCCCGTCATGGTGATATCCGCTGGGGCTACGCCTTCACGCAGTAGATTGTCCATGGAACCCTGAGTCGGCGCGAAATGCCAACGGGCCAGTTTACCGGCGATCACGCGGTTGGCTTCTTCGGGGAATGGGTTGTGCATGTCGCCGGTGCGCAGGCCAGCTTCGATATGACCGAAGGGAATCCGCAAATAGAAACAGGCCAATGCCGCGCTCATCACTGTTGTCGTATCACCTTGAGCCAGCACTACATCCGGTTTCTCGGATTGCAGGACGACATCCAGATCCAGTAGCAACCGTGCGGTCAGCGTCGTCAACGACTGATTGGGACGCATGATGTCCAGATCTATATCGGGAGTAATACCGAAGAATTCGAGCACCTGATCAAGCATGCCGCGATGCTGGGCCGTGGCCAGCACCCGGCAATTGATATTTCCTTCGGCCTGAAGGGCCTTGATCACGGGAGCCATCTTGATGGCTTCAGGGCGAGTACCGATGATGCAGAGTACCTTGTGGGTCATTCCTTTCTACTTCCTATACCTGTGTTGCAAGTGAGCGCCCTATCCGGTCCGCATTGGCCATGATCGTTAGTGTGTGCGACTTTTCTGTAAGGCTTGGCAGGCAAGCCCCATCGACGATGTGTACGCCGGGGAGTCCTGCCACTTCTCCAAAAATATCTGTCTGTCCAAGTCTGGGGGTCGGGTGCATGGGCAGGGTTCCTGCATAGTGGATATCTGCCCCCGGCTTGCCGACGGTGAAACTCATAGGCATCAATACCGCGCCCATTTTCCAGTAGCTTTTACGCAGCAGTACCTCGGCGCTTTTCATGATCGCGTTCGTCTCGGGTTGCAGACCGCCATTGATTCGCAGCGAACCATCAGCGCCCAATACGGCGGTGTTTTTGGACATGTGGCCTGGAAGGAAGATATTTCCGACCAGGCAAGAACTGAGGAGGTTTTTCAGCAGTTCGACACTGTAGCGCTTGCTCATGGGAACACGGCTGACGAACTCGGACATCGGCAAGCCCGTAGTGCTGAAAGTCGAACCGAAAGCTGTAGTGCCTGAAGCAATATCAAGTGAGAACGACAACTGGCCCAGGCCAAATGTCGAAACTCTAGGGGTTCCCAACATTCTTGGCAGCCACAGCAGGAAGGCCGCTGTCGGCGACGACAGCAGCGGTAGCGGTAGCGTGTAGTCAAGGTGCTTGAGGGCTAGTCTGGTCGACGCCAGAGTGCCTGCAGCCAGTAGAAGTCGTTGGCCGGAAAAACGCCTGGATGAACGTTGATCAGTGATCGTCCATGAGCCGTCCTGCTTAAGGAGATCGTCCACCAAAAAATCCTGGACGTGCTGGAATCCTGGGTACTGCTTGAGCTTCGGAAGTTCCAGGGAGGCGGAGTACAGCGCCTGATTCTGACAACCCCACAGACAGTTTCCAGAAAGATCACAGGCTTTTCGTTCTTCCAGATTTTGACTCAAGGCTGCCACCCGCGAGCGGCCAAGGCGAAAACCCAGGTCGGGGAACGCCTGTCTGCGCCGGGTATAGTTATCGAGCAACCGTTGGTGCAGTTTATCCAGAGGCAATGGTGGCTGTGACCACTCATCAAGACCAAAATAGCCTGAGAGGTCGTCATCGACCTGGCCACTGATGCCCATACGCCGGGAGACTGTCTCGTAGGACTTCTCCAGCTCTGCGTAATCGATGGAAAGTCCAGGAAAGTCACTGGCGCGAAGGCGTGCGACACCGCAGCCCCATGCATTCGACAAGCCGCCGGTTGCCAGTGATCCTATGCCGATGAAGTTGTTCACTTCTATGTGATTGGCTGCACTGAACCCCTGAAAGACATGGGCATGGGTCGGGGTTTTCAGTTTGGGGGACACGGCATCCAGCTGGGTCAAGGCATGGAAGTTCTCGCCTATCATCCATTTCCACTGATGCTTGTCGTTCGACCGGCTGGCGAGGTACGGGGCGGTCGGCACGGCGGATGAGCCTGACGCGGCTTGGGCATCTACCATGAGCACTTTCAATCCGGCCTTAACGAGCGGATAGGCGGCAGACGTACCAGCCGGGCCGCTACCTACAATAATTACATCGAACTCAGGCTTCACGCTTGATTTCACTTTCAAGAAATAGATGACGAGCAAAGGGTTGGCACAGCAGGGCGAATATCCGCCACGTAAGCTCTTTAGCCGCGGTCAGCCCCAGCGATATCAGGGTCGTGAAGAAGTTGCCTTGTTGCAGCGGGCCTAGAAATACGCTTGCGCCCTGAGGGCTGGCCTCGGCGATGCTGACTGCAACCTGCAGCCGCCAGGATAATTCCCGACCATAAGGCTGGTTCAGGAAGTTGTGATTATCGAGTAGGGCCAGGAGAGCCGGCCATCGCACCATCAAGCGTGAGCTGATTACCTTTTGGGTTCTGCCTGTGCGCTCAAGGGCGTTTGCATAACGACGAACCAGGCTCTGTTCCGGAGGGCTTTTGAGTAAGTAACTCAAGAGCACAATCCCCTCCTGGAGTAATTGCCTGCGATGACCACGACCTGAACGATGCATGCCACTAGCAAGCGGTCGAAGCTCAATGCCCAGTCGTCGCATGGATATCTCGGTGTCCATGTGCGGGAGGTTGATGAGTGAAAAAATGCGGTCAAGGCCAAGTTTCACGCACAGGGATTGCCCTAATAACAACCCGAGCAGTTTGATGGGCGCTACCGGGAAGGGTACTGGAAGACGAACTGCATTTATGCGGTTGTCGGCGATCGACATGAGAAAGCGACCAAAGGAAACCGGTTGCACAGAGCCCAGGTTAAAAGTCTCTGCCCGAATATCTTCCCGCTCGACGATGGTCAGGATCGAGGCCGCAAGGTCATCGACATGCACGGGTTGCACCTGGGGCGCGGGTAGAAGTATCGGAATGACCGGAAAACGACGAACCAGCCTTGATAACATTCCAAAGAGCCCGTTCTCTGGACCGCCATACACTTGTCCCGGTCTGATCACGATCCCGCCAGCGGCTAGCACTTCTTGCTCGATGCGCCACTTTGTTCGGCCATAAGCGCTAGGGGCCTCGCATGCGGCAGTCTGGCTGGATATGAAGATAAACCTGGCCGCGACTTGTGTGGCGCAGCGGATCAACGCTTGTGCCGCCTGTACTTCGTCTTCCGAGGAAATCTGAGCACTTTTCGATGTGTCCGCGGCCAGGTGGACAAAGGCCTGGGTCCCCGCCGGGCATTCAGGTGCTTGTCCATGCAGGTCGTAAGGCAGCCACGTATAAGCCGGGGGGCAGGGCTTTCGTGTAGCGGAGATGATTTCGTACCCTTTATCTATCGCCAGGGATGCCAGCCGCTGACCGATATAACCTGTCGTTCCGGTAATGAGAAGTTTCATGCTCATAAGCTTTCAGGGCCATTGGACGGGGCAGGCCTGGTCGTATCGGGATGAAATACGAACAGTTTGATTATCCAGTAGGTCAAGAGTACGCAGGCTACGTCCGAGATAAACTTGACAGGTGTGGGGCTATTGACGAAATACAGGCCTGCGGCAAACAAGGCTGATGAAAATGGTAGGTTGATGGCGAGTAAGGAGAAGTAGCGAAGTGCTTGCGCCTTGCTGCTGCCGCTGGTCGATTTGAACGTAAAGTGTCGATGTAAAAAGAACGCAAAGACTCCCGCGATGAGCTTGCTGGCAATATTGGCCAGAATCGGCTCATCCTTGAATAATAAAATCAATAAGAGAAAACATCCCATATCCAAGGCATAAGCCAAGAGCTGGATGACACCGTACTTGATAAACGTCAAGATTTTTTCCTGATAACGACGATGTGGTGGAGTGCGAGAATACGCCTTAAAGGGTAAAGCAGTTTTTCGACGACTTTTATCAAGGGAATCAATGGGTCAGGTAGCAGTTGGCGAAAGTTTAGCCCGCCAGAGATCAGGTACCTCGGGTAGTTACCGCATATTTCCTGGTGAACGATCTCGAGGGTAGGGTGTTTGAGTTCGAACGCCTTTCTGTCTCGTACGAAGACTATATAACTGAGGGCCTGGTTGGCGCCGTTCATAGGGCCGGTCGCAGGTGTTTCCCACGACTCAAAGTTCATGTCGAACCCTTCGGATTTGAATAGGCGCTTATAGATAAAGGCTGAAAAAGGACCATAAAAAGGTTCGATCAGGATTGCTCCGCCACCCGGTTTTAATGTCCTGTCGATTTCCGCGAAAAAACGGTCGGGATGAGGGAAGTGGTGAAAACAGTTTTGCCCGTAAAATGCTTTGACCGACTGATCATCCAGGTTCATCGACTCGGCATTCAGCTCCAGGTCCAGGTGTTTGGCGAATACAATATCCGAGGCCAATACTTCAGGGTAAGAGTCGCGCATGGGGGCAATGCCGGCGCCAAGCTCTACTTCAAGGCCCTCGACCTTGAAGTAACGGTCTGCCAGACGATTAAATAAATGATGGAACTCAATGAATACTTCACGCAGCATTCGCTTACGCTGAAGAACCTTTTCATGAAGTTCAAGGCGTTCGGCGCCATCGACGTCTAGTGTCTTGAGCGAAGGGTCCGACAAAAAGTCTCTCAGCGCTTTCATTTGGTGTCTTCCCGCATCAGGTTTACGTTACGGCGTTTGGCATGCCTCGGCCTGCTTGGAACGGAGGCGATGTCATAGCCAAGGAATGCCATAATCAACTGCAATCCCATGAGTATGGGAAGCGCACCGAGCATGACCGTGCCAGCGGGCGTCGGGATGCCATTGTTAGCGGATTCAGACCAGTGAAAGCTGCCGAAGATCAGACCGAAACAGAGCATCAAAACTCCAACCGGTAACTCGATCGATGCGAGAGACATGTCCCGCAGGTAGTAATTGTAGAAAATTCTCTTGGCAAAATTTCTGCTGTGTTTGAACAAAAATTCGCCGATGATTTTCGAGATTTTAAGATTACTGACTTCTTCGCCATACTTGGCTTCCATTGGTACATCAACAACAACGGCGCGCAAGGTATTCAAGCGGAATAGAATGTCAGTCTCGAAAAAATAGCGTTCACTGATTTTATCGAGAGGCAATAGTCTTGCCACGTCACGATGAATCGCGGTATAGCCATTGGTGGGGTCGAACAGATCCCAGTAGCCTGTTGATAGTTTGGCCATCAGCGACAATACGGCGTTGCCGAAGAGGCGAACGCGCGGCATTGATTGAACTTCCTCCAGATCAAAAAAGCGGTTGCCTTTGGTGTAGTCAGCTTCCCCTGCCAGGATGGGCTCAATGAAGAGCGGGATCAGAGCCGGATTCATCTGGCCGTCCCCATCCACTTTGACAATGATGCTCGCGCCGTCGGCAATGGCTGCTCGGTAGCCGGTCATCACCGCTCCGCCTACGCCTTTGTTCAAGTCATGGGGTAGCACCCTGACCCTGGGGTCGGAACAAGAGGTTATTACATGTCCACCGGAACCATCCGGGCAGGCGTCATCCACGACATAGATACGCCATACTTCGGGGCCTATCGCTTCAATCACACCCGCTATGTGTGCGGTTACTCTATAGCTTGGGATCACTACCGCGACACGCTGTTCTTCAGTGGAAAGCTCTATTTTTAAGTTCATCGATATCGCTGACTATTGTCTGAATGAGAGTGACTTGAACTCCAATGGAGTTTCAGTATGGCCTGAAGCATAAATGACAGCGGAATGAGCATTTGGCGGTGCAACTACCGTCATCTCATGAGTTGTCCATTCTGTTTTGCAGTCAAACGTCTCAATACTGGCCCTTATGAAGGAGCCTTTGGCATCCATCCAGTTGACTTGAATTCGCCCTGGTGCCGGTGCGGTAGAGCAGCGCGCGAGCACGCTGTTCTTAAAGCTTTGTCCTGGCGTCACTTCGACGGCCTGAATTGCGGGTGTACTCACACTAACCGTAAGAATTTTCCGGGCGCCGTCATAGCTCGATGGAGAAGTCAGCGTCCAGCCATCGAGGTTGGAAAGCTCCGTATTCAACAAGCGTTCCTGGCTGTAGCGATAGGCATCATTGAATTTCCGTAGTTCGATTCCAGTCAATGTTGCGACCGGGGAGGACACTTTGAGTAGTCGGTTAAGTTGAACCTCAGGGAGTTGCGAGGAATCGATGATCAGCCAATCGACCTGGCGACTCAGCAATAACTGCACAAGTTGGGATTCAGTGGTGGCGGCATCGAACTCGGCCTTCCATTTTACGTTATACCAGGATGCGTAAAGGGCATCGCTGTTCAATCCCGCCGTCAATGGGGACGCAAAGACTGCAACGCGACGGTGTTCTGTATTGAGTGCGTTGACGATGTCGACTATTTTCCGTATCGGCAAGCGTTCAGACAGGTAGGCATCACGACCTGTGGCACTGAGCAAGGCGGACGGCACTAGCTGACCATAATAGGTGGCCGCTTGGAGGAACCACATATTTGATGTGATCAACAGGATCCCGGCAATAATTCCTGCTGTCTTGGGAAATATTTTGGTGTCGGAGAAGGGCAGGACAAGTACGACTGACAGTAGTGCGAAAGAAGGGAATATATAACGTAGATACGCAGTGGACTGAAACGTCATGAACAATGCTCCTGCGCCGATAAGCAGGATACGTAAAGCGTTTCTGTTGCCACTCAGGACGAGAGCGACTGCGGCGGTGGGGAGCAGTAGCCATTGGAAGCCTGCCGCGCCGATTTTGCCTTCAATGTATCGATTTGAATTGAAGACCATTCGATAGAGCGTATCCCATGAAACCCCGGTGCCAAAGGTCGCCGAGGGATCGAAGTTCTGACTTGGCCAGAATGGAGATTGGAAGATGGCATTGAAAAACGGGAAGACGGGGTTGCCAGTCAAGTACCACGCGGAGACATAAGGGATAGCACCCGCCAGTATCAAACAAACACTGCCCAGGAGGATGGTCCGGATGACTCCCGGTATGGCCCAAGCTTTGTATTGCGATAAGAGAATAACTAGAAGGACAGGAAGAACGCTCAGCGTCACGGCCTTGGCCGCCAGCGAAAAGCCCAGCATGACACCTGCCAGGAGAAGGTGCGACAGTCGCTCCCTGGCGTCAGGGGTCGAACTTGAAACTTTCAGTATTGCTAGTGTTCCGGCCATGACAAAAGCGGTCCACACACCCTCGATGTGCAGGCTGCTGTTTTCGGCAAAGGCTAGTGGTGTCGACAGGAAGATAAGCATCGCCCAGCGGGAACTGGTCGCGGTTCCTCCTGCCCAGATCACCATTTCCCTGACTTGCCACGCAACGAGCAAGATGAATGCGGAGTTGATCAGGCGCGACGCAGTCTCGTCGGCCAGCATGTAAACAATGCTATAGATCCAGTCAGCGAGCATGGGCATTACGGCCCATACATAGTTTTGTGCATCGAACCCCCATTTATGCTGCTGGGCCATGTGGGAGGGGACGAATAGGTGCATGGCCAAAGCGTCATGTCCGATCTCTGGCATGAACGCGATCAATACGTACAAACACGCGAAGCTGGAGATCAAAATATCGAGCGTCGTACAGGTAACCGTTCCTGAAGATCGGGCGGTTCGTATTCGAATAAGCAGCTCATGATAAATCGATGCGGTGTGTTTGCTACCCAACAAAAGCGCAAGCAAAAGCATTGCAGAATAAAGCCAGGAGTAGTTGATCGTGTAATACGCTGCCAGGCCTGTGAATGTGCCGAACGCGCCGGCTCCGATCAGGAGGTGGGTTGGCCAACTGGCGGAGATCCTGTGGCCCAGGATACATCTGCCGAGCACTGTTGAGGAAAGACCGAACACCGCCACGACAATGATCGGCCACGCGTGTCCACAGGCAATTGAGACACAGGCTATCAACCCGGCACCGAGGACGATCGGTGAGCGGCGGGTAAAGAAAGTCAGGGCGGCCAAGCATAAAGCCGACAATACTATCGCCAGGATGTTCTTGTCCCGGTGGGGAATTTCGAAAGTCGAAAATCCGTACACACTGACCACAGTAGTTGCCAATAAAACGGCCAGTATCACTGCGTATTTTATGCTGTCTCTGTGCAAAATATCGTCTCTGGTGTTCAGCCGTTAATGGTGTACAAATCGCTTGAACAGTTTTTCAAGCGTCTCGATACGTGTGCGGGGTCCAGGCCCCCCACTTGCTCTCATATATCGCTTTGTTCTTTTCGAAGAGCGCTTGTTTTTTCTCTGCTCCCAATTTATTGAACGAGGCAGACAAATGGTGGTGAACAAAAACATCCTCGGCGCAGGCCGCACGCATACCGATGTGCTGCACACGGCGGCAGTAATCGTCATCCTCGAAAAAGCCCAGTCCGTACTCTTCGCAAAGGCCACCGATCTTTTCGTAGGTCGAACGCGGGAACATGACGCAGAAAAATGCCAATGTATTGATTTCGAACCACTTGCCCATCCGTGCGCGTGTGATTTCGGCAGACTCGATGTGCATGTCTGTTATCTGGGTGTAGCGGGTACTGATTCGTGCTTCATTGCCGATATTGTTGGTGATCGGGCCAACGATTCCGATGTCCTGGTTGTCCAGGAGGTGGCGCATCAAACCCTTGGCCCAGCCAGCGGTGACAACGGTATCGTTGTTCAGGATAACCAGATAATCACCACTGGCCGCTGCAAGACCTAGATTGTTGCCTGCGGCGAAACCCTTGTTGTCGTGATTGAGGATGATGATTCGGTTCGAATGCCCCTCGGCCCAGGCTTTCAGGAACGCTGGGGTATCGTCGCTGGAGTTGTTATCGACGACGATAATCTCAAGGTTGGCATAGTTACTATGAGTCACCAGGCTGTCCAGACAGTTTTTGGTCAACTCCAGATTGTTGTAGGTCAACACCACGACGCTGATTTTGGGCATTGGCAGTGTATCGATCGATTGACGCAGGCTTACGGCTCGATGCTGCCAGGTCTGACCCTCTGCAAATAATTGACGTGCCTGAAGCGCGGACTCTGGCTCCGGAAGGCTTTTCAGGACCTCATCTATTGCCGTGACAAAATCAGCAGGGTTTTCAGCTGTCTTGACCAGTTTTCCGAATTGGCTGAGCTCCGGCAGTTTCACCGAAACCACGGGTTTGCCTGCACTCAAGTACTCGTAGACCTTCACCGGGTTGGTGGCCAGTGTCAGAGGAATGACTTTGAACGGAAGCAGGCAGACGTCCATGGCATGGAGATAGTGCGGGAGGGAGGAGTAGGGGACTTCTCCTTCCATGAGGATATTCGGGTAGGCCTTGAGGTATTTCCTGGCGTTTACCGTATCGTTGCCAATCAGCAATATCAGGTGCTGTGGGAAGGATTGGGCGATTTGCTTGAGCAGGTCCAGATCGAACCACTCGGCAATGGCTCCGTAGTAACCGATGATCTTTCTATTCTCGGGATCCTGGTAGATGTTTTCTGGTCGCTGGCTGAAGAAACTGTATTCACCGGCATTGCGGATTACCGCCACATTGCGGTTTTCACGCTTGCCGTGCTGCTCGATCCAGTCGGACGTTGCCACCAGCAGATCCGCTCTGCGCATCAAGGCTATTTCGAGATCAAGCAGTTCCTGAGCGACGTTGCCAAAGCCTTCATGATGATCCATGCAGTCATAGATCAATGTGGAGTTGGGAATGCGCCTTGCGAGTGGGAACCAGTAGGCATGCTGGACAATACAGTGCACGGCATCGACATTCGCCCACTGCATGAGCAGCGCCAGGCTTTGGCATAGTTGCGAGATCGCTGCGGTTGAGGGTGGCGCATAATAGATAGGTGGTGCACCGCTGACTTTCAGGCGGACCTGGAACAGTCCGCTCGCCTCATCCAGATTTTCTACTTCGAAGCCCGGGGCATCGTCATCAAGAAAGTTATTTGAGATGTAAAACGTCGTCTGACCTGCTTTCGCCAGCTCTTTGGCCAGGTTTTGCGGGCGTTGAATACGGAAGTGCCAGTCAATGACGCCGAACATCAGCACTACAGGCTGTGCAGCTGAAGACTGTACATTTACTTTTGTTTGAGGCGGTACGCTCGGCAGCGTCGTGATTTTTGACGACGAAGATGACTCGGCGGATGTTGCTGTACTGGTTTTTAACCAGCGTCGAATACTACGTGCCAGTTTGCTCTTTTGAGCGAGTGTGAGCGGCAGGAGTGCGTAAATTCTGCGCGACCATTTAAAAAGCTGTTTGCGTATGAAGTAACGCAGCGGCGTGCGCTCGATGGTGCTGCCCCAGTCCGAGAGCTTGACCAATTCCGCCTGTTTTAAGGCCAGCTTTGTGCGTAAGTCGACTGCCCAATCGGAAATGGCCACGGCTTCGCTGGTTTTCGCCTGGAGCAATTGTTCGGCATTTTTGAGCTGCTGCTCAGTCGTCTGCAGTTGAGCCTCGATTTGTGCGTGCTGTTCTAGCAGCAATTCGAGTTCGCGGCCTTGAAGTGAAAGACGATTGCGAAGCTCTTGTTCATCTGCGCGTAGCTCGCAGAGCAGTCGATCTCTGCTCTCGATCTCTTTGACTAAATGCAGGCCTTCGGCCGATTTGCTTTCTGCTGAAAGAGCCAGTTTTTCGATGCGATCAACAAGGCGGTCGATCTGTTCCATGCGGTCTTCTGTCCCTTTGGCTGTTGCGGTCGGCTTGGAGTTGATAGGTGCTATGGTCACGGGGGCGCGCTTTGAAAATTAAGTTTTGGTGGGCAAGGGTTTTACTTTGCGGAGTCGCTGGACATTGCCGGCGCAAGTTCATAGCCAAACTCTTGCAGCGCCTCCCGGGCTCTTTCTGCCCAAGGGTGGCAGGATGCATCGCCGAGACTTTTCCAGTTGTAACAACGGCCGTTCATTGGTGGCTGGCCAAGGTTCTGATGATGTGGCAGGTGTCGCAGGTCTTTACCGAAACTCTTCCAGTCGAGCATCCGAGAGTCGAATGTCACCTGGAGGAAGTTGCACATTTGCTTGAGCATTGTTGCGGGGTCTTCGATGAAGTCCTCGTAACGGAGAAAAAAGTAATTCTCAGGATTTTGTGAGGCAAAGCGTTGCAAGTTGAGGTTGGTCGTGTTCCAGATGCCGGGGAACGTCATCTCAATGTTTTGCGGTGCCCAGGATGTATTTTGCAGAGACAACACGACGTCACGCACATCACGGACGATATGAATCAGTTTGATATTCGATTTGAATAATTGGGTATTACGCAAAATTCCAAGCGAACCCAGATCATTGGGTGATTTATCGCCAGCGATAATGGCACCGGTCTTCTGAGCGATTGACGCATACAGGCTTTCGAGTATCGCAGGCACCTTATAGTCGGCGTTGTAAATACATGCCTTGACCTCGCTGGGGCTCAGGTGGCAGCCAATGCTGGCAGCGAAGTCCTTGGTCGAAACAATCATTTCTGCAACCAGCTCGCGACCGATTTGAGCGTTAGGTATACGGTCGATCAAGAACGCGAGTGGAACAATGAAGTCGGTTTCGTGTGGAATAACGATTGCCGGATTCTGGTTGAGCGATTCTTTGAGGAATGTCGTGCCCGAGCGTGGGCTGCCAAATATTATGAACATTGCGATGCCCGCTGGACGCTGAATTGGGTATCGAAACAGGTCATTGTGCTGATTTTCTTGTGGCAACTTACGCTGAAGATAATTGAATTGATTATTCGATCCGCCAGCGTTAGCTGACACCCACCGTCCTGCTCATAGGAAGCGCCGACGCTTATGGAGTAGTGCCCCGGGTGCAGGAGGGGAATGTGGATGCGCGCTTCGATGGTCATGCGCTCGCCAGAAGAGGTGAATCGCTCTGCCGTCATGCACTCCAGTCGGGTGTTGGTTGCAGCTATTTCTTCGCCTCTGAAGTTTCTGACGATATAGCCGAATATCAGCGAGTTATCCGGGGTCAGGCTGGCATTGGCCACGGTGAATCGAAGGATGACATCTGAGCCGCCTTGCACTTCGTCGGTCGGCGTTCGGTCTTTATCGTAAAGGCGTGCACCGATTATCTGACAGCGTTGGTCTCCCAGACGCCTGTCAATGTTGGCGATATGTTCTTCGTCGCCGTTAGAGGACGAGAAGAGGGCAGGGGCGAGCTCCGTTTCTGGAGTGGCAACGGGCATTTGAAAGAGCCAGGCCAGGTAACTGTCGACGACCTCGTTGGACGCGCCGATGCTTCGAATCCGGCCTTGATCCAGCCATATTGCCCGGTCGCAGAATCGTTTGACCAGCATGCTGTCGTGGGTCACCAGCAGGATGGAGGTGCCACGTTCCTGGAGTTGGTGCAGGCGGTCCATGCAGCGATGAACGAAAAAAGCGTCGCCGACCGCCAAGGCTTCGTCAACAATCAGGATTTCTGGATCAATATTGGCCTGGATTGCAAACGCTAGGCGAACATACATCCCGCTGGAGTAGCTCTTGACGGGCTGGTCGATGTATTCGCCAATTTCGGCGAAAGCCTCGATAGCCGCGTAGCGCTGGTCGATTTCGGCGGAGGTAAGGCCAAGTAATGCGCCATTAAGATATATGTTTTCACGGCCCGTGAACTCAGGGTTGAATCCAGACCCCAGTTCCAGCAGTGCAGCAATACGGCCATGGGTAATAATGCGGCCACTGCTTGGATTAAGCGTGCCGCAGATCATCTGGAGCAAAGTCGACTTACCACTGCCGTTACGGCCAATGATGCCAACCGTTTCGCCTTTTCTTATCTCGAAGCTGACATCGTCTAGCACGGGGAAAGCTTTGAAGTACTGCTTGCGCCGTCCCGAGAGCATCTGCAACAGACGGTGTGCGGGCTTTTCATAGACATGATAGAGCTTGCTGAGTTGTTCGACCTGGATAGCAACTTCAGATGACATCGGCAAAGCCTTTTCGTGTTTTCTGGAACCAGGCGAACCCGGCCCAAGCAACCAATAGAGCTACGGCCGTATAACCGGCCAAGCTACCCCAATGTGGAGCCGTACCCCGGAAAAGGGCATTGCGAGCCATTTCTACTGGAAAGGTTAGCGGGTTCATCTGCAGGGCGGCATGCTCGTTTTTCGGGAGCGCCGAGAGAGGATGGAAAATTGGCGAGAGGACGAGCATGAGCATGGTAATAATGCCGACGAACAGGCCAATGTCACGCAGGTACACGCTTAGTGACGCGAGGAGCCAGGAGACTCCAGGTGTCAGCAGTGCAAGGGGGTGAAGTACTAACGGTAAATGAAATATGGTTACGGGGGGAAACCCGAACAGCACCACGTAGAATGCCAGCCAGGCCAGCAGCATGAAAACGGAGGTGAAGAGCGACCAGAAAATACCGGGCATCGAACCTTTGTAGCGGCCGACTATTTCTCTGTGGATCAAGGCGTGGATCAAGTTTCGATTTACACGAAGGCTGTTGATCATTACTGCGGGAGACATGCTAAACGGCTGCATCAGTTGCTCAATCCTTGACGTCATTCAGGTACATATCCTTGAGCGAGATCCTCATGGATTGGCAGATCAAATATAAATTTCCTGACGTTTTTTAACGTCTAAAGGGAGAGTCAGCATGCTCTGCGCTCGCACCAAAATGATATCACCGTCTTGGCAGGCTGGGAATGCGAGTCTTGAATCGTGGGGTTGGCGGGGTTTAGGTAGTGCAGGTGTCGCATAAGCGGCATTGATCCGCTCCCGTTGAGTCGAGTCGCACCACTGCACCAGGTAAATAGGCGATTACTTGCTCGGTACCTATAAGGGAACGCGGCAAGTGGCCGATAACCCGATGGGCAGTTCTCCTCGTTAGCTGCCCCAGTGCCAGGGAAACCCGTAGATCTAGCCCAAAGCGTGCGGCAGGCAAGCGTAATTGAAGGTTTGTGTAAAATTGCTTGATAGCCCATGGCTACTGGCTATCATCTGCGCGCCGAAATGGGCAGCGAAGCTGAGCTCGTCCTTGCATTTTCCTTTGGGTTCATCTTCTTATTTGCCTGGAATCTTCGATGCTGGCGTACCAACAAAAAAGTTTTTTGATCGTCGATGATTTCTCTGATTTCCGCACTTCAGTCAGGTCGATGTTGCGCGAGCTGGGTGTGAAGGACGTAGATACGGCCGACACGGGTGAGCAGGCGCTGCGCATGTGCGCGCAGAAGCGCTACGACTTCGTCCTGCAGGATTACCATCTTGGGGACGGCAGGAAGAACGGTCAGCAGGTGCTCGAAGACCTGATGGTCGACAAGCTGATCAGCCATGAAAGCGTGTTCGTCATGGTCACTGCCGAGACCAGTCAGGCCATGGTGCTCAGTGCCCTTGAGCATGAGCCGGACGCTTATCTGACCAAACCCTTCAATCGCGCAGGTTTGGCTCAGCGGCTAGAGAAGCTGGTGCAGCGCAAGACGTTGCTCAAGCCAATCCTGCAAGCCCTCGATCGGGGCAAGCCCGCCGAAGTCCTGGCTGCCTGCGCCGCCCTTTGCAAGCAGGATCCGCGGTTTGCTCCGTTGTGCCTGCGGTTCAGGGCTGATGCCCTGCGCGATCTTAATCAGCATGAGGCGCTGGAGCGCTTTCTCAACACCATTCTGGCAGACCGCCCTTTGCCCTGGGCCTATGCGGGATTGGGTCGGTCGCTGTTCAAGCGAGGGCAGGTCAGCCAGGCACAGACTCTGTACGAAACGGCGCTGAAGGCTTTCCCGATGATGCCGGCGCTCTACGACGGAATGGCTGATGTGCTGGTCGCCCAAGGAGACTCCAGGCGCGCACAGAGTGTGCTGGAGGAAGCCGTTCGCTTGTCGCCACTGGCTGTGCGCCGACAATCGCTGCTCGGCAAACTGGCGTTGGCTAACGAGGATTTTGAAAGTGCGTCGAAAGCCTACCGCCAGGCTGTAGCCCAGGGACAGCAGTCGCGTTTCAAGGACCCGGAGAGCAATCTCGGTCTGGCCCAGGCGTTGATCAGTAAAGGCAGTGAAAGAGGGCTGGATACGCGGACCCGGCTGGAGATCAATCAGACCCTGAGCGAGGTTGCCAAGGAAAACGTCAACGATCCAGGGCTGCAGGTGCGCGCACGGCTGATGAAAGCCACCAGCCTGCTGCTCAACGATGCCGAAACCGCCGAGAAGCTGACCGAGCAGGCGATGACCCGTCTTGAGGGCATGGAGCAATTCATGAGTGCCGACGCGGCGCTGTTGGTTGCCAAACAACTCCAGCAATTGGGGCAGGCGGATGCCGGTGCATCCATGCTGAAAAACTGTGCGGAAATCTATGGTGACGACCCGGCGGTGATGCAGGGTATTGCCAAGTTGACCGACGACCCGGCGATCCTCAATTCCGGCAACGCTGCGGCCGATCTGAACCGCCAGGGTGTGCGCAGTTACAAGGCAGGTACTTTGGCCGAAGCCCGGGAGCTTTTCCGTCGCGCGCTGGTGCTGCAACCGAAAAACATCAGTATCGCCCTGAACATGGCGCAATCGCTGTTGCACGGGGCCGATGCCAGTCTCGACACGGCACTGCTGCAAGAGTGCCGGGCCTGCTTGAAAATGGTTGGCATGATGCCCGAGAGCGACGCGCGCTATCCGCGTTACCAGAAGCTGCGAAGCAAGGCCTTTGGCGAATGAATGACGGTGACAAGGGGCTCGACTTTTCCACGGTGATTGCCTCCACCGTACACGACATGAAGAACTCCCTGGCCATGCTCATGCAGGCCCACGCTCAGTGGCTCGCACGGTTGCCTGACTCCCAGCGGCAAACCGGCGAGCAAGGTGTTATCGAGTACGAGTTCGCTCACCTCAATGGCATGCTGGTGCAGTTGCTGGGCCTGTACAAACTGGGCGTCAACCAGCTGCCGTTGAAGCCTGATTACCATGAGCTCGATGACTTCATCGAAGCGCAGCTGGTATGTCACCAGGACGTACTGAGCAGCCGTGGCATTGTCGCGACCTATGAAGTCGATGACTTCAGCCCCCTCGGTTTCTTTGATCGGGAACTGATCGGCTCGGTGGTGGCCAACATCGTCAACAACGTCATCCGTTACGCCCGCCATGCCCTGTTGATCAGCGTCCGTGAGGAGGCTGGGCAGCTGGTATTGTGCGTCAATGACGATGGGGCCGGTTACCCGCGGCAGATGATCGAGCGTCAGGCCGATTACGTGCAGGGCATCAACCAGAGCAGTGGCAGCACTGGCCTGGGCCTGTACTTCGCCGCGCGTATTGCCGAGCTGCATCAGCGCAACGGCATGCATGGACGTATCGAGATCAGCAATGGCGGCCCCTTGGGGGGCGCACTATTTAGTCTCTATCTTCCTTGAGCGCCTGCGCTGACGACAAAGGGCTGCAATTGTGCACCTGCGTAACCTGTCTCTGAAATCCTGAATTATCGTTTCAGCCTTCACTTCATTGCTGACCTGCGCCCTATATCTCTGCTTTTTGCGTGTGCCTGCTTGAAATCCTGAACGGGTGGTGCGTATTTTGTACGGGTCGCCGTTCGCGGCTTGCACAGTAACAAGGATTGAGTCATGACTACCGATGGCCACAAATCACTCGTGCAGCGATTGACGGGCATTGATGAGATTGAATGTGTCACTCCGGATCTGAACGGTGTGCCGCGGGGCAAGGTGATGACCACCGAGGGGTTCCTTGAGGGGCGGCGGTTGCAGATGGCGCGGGGCGTGCTGCTGCAATGCATCATGGGCGGCTATCCGCCGGTGCGTTTTTACGGCAGCGATGACGGCGATCTGGCACTCAATGCTGATCCAAAACACATCCATCGCCTGCCCTGGAGCAAGCAGCCTCGGGCTTTGGCGATTTGCGATGCAGACGAGTTGACTGGAGAAAGCTCTCGTCTTTCGACTCGCGGTCAGCTTAAGGCGGTTATCGCACGTTACGCGGCTCGAGGTCTGGCGCCGGTGGTGGCGACCGAGCTGGAATTCTTCGTATTTGCACCCAATACCGACCCGACCCAACCGTTCCTGCCGCCGGTCGGTCTGGACGGGCGTCGTGAGGAAGGTCATTCGGCTTTCAGCGTCAGTTCCAATAATGGCTTGAGGCCGTTCTTCAGTGAAGTGTATGAATGCATGGCGGCGCTGGGTTTGCCGCGCGATACGTTCATGCACGAGATGGGTATCAGCCAGTTCGAGATCAATCTATTGCACGGCGATCCGTTGCTGCTGGCCGATCAGACATTGCTGTTCAAGCATTTACTCAAGGAAGTCGCACTCAAGCACGGCTTGACGGTGGTCTGCATGGCCAAGCCGTTGGCGCATACGCCGGGAAGCTCGATGCATATTCACCAGAGCATTGTGGAGCTGGGTACCGGGCGTAACGTGTTCAACGACGATGCCGGCCAGCCGACCGCGACCTTCCGCCATTTTATCGGTGGTCAGCAAGCGGGCATGGCGGATTTCACCGCGCTTTTTGCACCGAACGTGAACTCTTATCAACGCTTGTGCCATCCTTACGCGTCCCCGAACAATGCCTGTTGGTCACACGACAATCGGGCTGCGGGTTTGCGGATTCCGGCAAGCTCGCCTGTGGCGCGACGGGTCGAGAATCGCTTGCCTGGCGCCGATGCCAACCCGTACCTGGCGATTGCCGCGAGTCTCGCTGCCGGGCTTCACGGCATAGAAAACGAGCTGGAGCCGACCCCGGCTGTCCAGGGGGAATTTGAAGTGCCGGAAAGTTTGTCGTTACCTTGTACCTTGCATGCAGCACTTGAGCGTCTGAAGCGTAGCCAATTGGCAAAGGAACTGTTCGGCAAGGAGTTCATCGAAGGCTACATTGCTTCGAAGACCATGGAGTTGAGCAGTTTCCATGATGAAATAACGCCCTGGGAGCGGCGTGTTTTAGCGGCCCAGGCATAACCGACCCGTCGCCGTCGGGCTATCGTTTCTGGTAGCCCGATGCACAATTCAAGGAGCCGCTCGGAACGCCGATGCGCCAAATCTGGAAATCCTTTCGAGCGCTTTATTTCGCCTCGCTGATGATGCTGATCGGCTCGGGCTTACTCAGTACTTACCTGGCATTGCGCCTGGCTGCCGACCATGTCGACGGTTTGTGGGTCGGTGCGTTGATGGCCGCCAACTATTCCGGCCTGGTGCTGGGCGGGAAAATTGGTCACCGGCTGATTGCCCGGGTCGGGCATATCCGGGCTTACGCGACCTGCGCCGGCATCGTCGGCGCGGCGGTGCTGGGGCATGGTCTGGTGGATTGGTTGCCGGCCTGGCTGTTCCTGCGGATGATCGTCGGCCTGGGCATGATGTGCCAGTACATGGTCATCGAGAGCTGGCTGAATGAGCAGGCTGAAGCCAGGCAGCGTGGCCTGGTATTCAGTGGCTACATGATTGCTTCCTACCTCGGGTTGGTCCTGGGTCAGCTGATTCTGGTCATGCACCCGGCGCTGGGTCTGGAGTTGTTGATGCTGGTCGCACTGTGTTTTGCCTTGTGCCTGGTGCCCGTCGCCATGACCCGGCGCATTCACCCGGCGCCCCTGCATCCGGCACCGATGGAGCCGCGTTTCTTTATGAAACGCGTGCCGCAATCGTTGAGTACCGTGCTGGGGGCGGGGTTGATCGTTGGTTCGTTCTACGGTCTGGCGCCGCTGTATGCCTCTCAGCAGGGGCTTTCCACGGAGCAGGTCGGCCTGTTCATGGGTAGCTGCATTTTTGCGGGTTTGGTGGTGCAGTGGCCGCTGGGCTGGTTGTCGGATCGCTATGATCGGGCGTTGTTGATCCGTTGCTTTGCGTTTTCTCTGGCGCTGGCCGCGTTGCCTTTGGCGATAATGCCCGAGGTGCCACTTGAAGTGTTGTTTGTCGCCGGCTTCCTTTGCTCATTGGTGCAGTTCTGTCTGTATCCATTGGCGGTGGCGTTTTCCAATGACCATGTCGAAGGCGACCGACGGGTTTCCCTAACGGCAATGTTGCTGGTGACGTATGGCGTCGGCGCAAGCATCGGGCCGCTGGCTGCGGGTGTGCTGATGAAGCTGTTTGGCAGTCAGATGCTCTATGCGTTCTTCAGCTTTTTCGCGCTGGTGCTGGTGTGGCGCATTCGGCCTAAAGCGGTGACAAACTTGCATCAGGTCGATGATGCGCCTCTGCATCACGTCGCCATGCCAGACAGTATGTCGAGCTCGCCTCTGGTGGCAGCGCTTGACCCGCGGGTCGATGAGCAGGTCGTGCACGAACAGATGCAAAATGCTGTAAACCTGGAGCCTGAGCCGGAGCACGAAGTGGATGTAACGCCCGAGGAGCCAGATCCGGAGCCTGCGCAAAGCTTCACTCAGGTAAGGCCTTAGAAAAAAACGGGCAGTCACCGAAAGGGACTGCCCGTTTTTTATTGAGGTGTTGACTCAGAAATCGTCTTTATCAAAGCGGCGTGCTTCGCGCTGAAGCTGATAGACGAAACGCTCGACCTGGCGTTGAACCTGGCCGCTCATGTTGTGAAAGCGTACGCCGGCGAAGGTGGTGTCGATCCGCTCTTCGTGATGCAGATAACGCAATTCGACTGGCGCCGTCATTTTGCCGAAGGGCAGGGCGGCAATGAATCGGTCGTAGACCTCGCCCAGTTGCAGGCGGTCGGAGATGTCGCCTTCAAAGCGCAACTTGCAGCCGGTAGCCGAGATATCCAGCAGTTTACCCTTGATCGGGGCTTTAAGCTTTTCGCCGCCGAGTTCGATGTTGACCAACTGAGCCAGTTTCAACGCTGCACGAAACGCATTGCGACGTTGGTGATAGACCACTTCATCAGGCATTGTGCCGCGATAGCAGCGACTGCCATTGGATTCGTCGATCGTCAGAGTGCCGGTGCTTTCCCAGGCAATCCGCACGCCGTCGTGGAAACCTTCGACGCGAAACGCTTCGCCATTGAGCAGAAAGCGTTCGCCATCGCGAGGAATCATCTCGTCCAGGGCGATCATGGTGCTGTCTCGATCGACTTCGACCAGATAGCTCTGAAAGCGCTGGGTGCGCTCATGAAAAGTGATGATCAGTGGATCATGGCTCTCTTGCAGCAACCGCAGATTGGCGGCAATTTCCAAAGGGGTAGTGAGCGCCTTTGGTGGCTGCGGAGCATCTTCTGCGTTTAAGGCATTGAACACGGTTCATCAATCTCCAGACAAATACGACACACGCAAGAGCCGGCATTTTGCCAGCATGTTTCGCGT
Organism: Pseudomonas sp. GW821-FHT01E05; assembly: GCF_059422425.1. Classification (NCBI taxonomy): domain Bacteria; kingdom Pseudomonadati; phylum Pseudomonadota; class Gammaproteobacteria; order Pseudomonadales; family Pseudomonadaceae; genus Pseudomonas; species Pseudomonas sp. GW821-FHT01E05. The sequence goes on along the minus strand of NZ_JBWKWW010000009.1, from coordinate 229,359 downwards.
CTTGATAGAGCGCTCATCTCTGAATTCAAGCCTGACTAAGTGGGCGGGGCTTCGCAAGCTTGGAGGTTGATCCGCGGGCATCATAAAGGGCAGGAGGTTCGCCACCGGTGAGAATCTTCAACTGATTGGCGGTGGTGGCTTGCTGTATCTGGATCGAACGACCGTTGAGTTCGTTGGCTGCCTGGCAGTTGGCCAGAAGCTGATTGAGTTCGTCGCTCTGAGACAGCAGTTGATCGCCAATGGACGATTGCTCTGCAAGTCGTTCCAGGCCGCTTCGACTGGCCGGCAGGTTCAGGCTGATGAGGATCTGGCTGCGTAAACGCCCATGCTGTTCAAGCAAAATGATCAGCGCCTGTTTCTGCGCGAGAATATCTTCGAGCAGTGGCATGTCGCGACCGTGCAAAGCGAGGGCCTCGGTTTGCAGCAACTCCAGCAACTGTTGAGCTGGAGCAAAATCGTCAGTGATCAGTTGCAGTAAATTTGTGTCGTGCATGGCTGGCCTTGGGTTTTAAGCGTCCAAAAGCCTGGCGCAGGCCTTTGGCTAGCGCTGGGCTTCGAAGTTGAGCAGTTTGCTGGCTACACGGTTGCTGTCGACTTTATAGCTGCCATCGGCAATCGCTTGCTTCAACTCGGCCACGCGGGCTTTGTCGACAGCAGGTTGATCGCGCAGCGTGTCAGTGACCTTCTGCAACTGTTGAGCCTCATTACTGAGGTGAACCGACTCCCCGCTTTGGCTGGTACTGGCCTGTTCGGCCGGGGTAATCACCGGCGCGGATTTGCCGGCGTCGCCGGTTTCCTTGCTGCCGCTGGTACGCGTACTGCCTGTGGGTGAGGGGGAGCTGTTTAAACGGCTGAAATCGATGACCATGATAGAAAACCTCTGGGTATTTGGACGCTTGCCATGTTTTCGGCCATACCCGGTAAAACTTTAGGCTCAATTTTCGATGAGCCGGCGCGAGTCGGCACCTGCCTTGCTTGAGGCACAGTTTAGGGAACGCCTGAGTGCAGCGCCAGTTCCCTACATGGCGACGTCCACCTGGCCCGGCGCGGTCACGCGCGCTTTGATTACCCGTTGAGAGTTCAGATTCTTGACCCTGATCTGTTCGCTCAGACCGCCGTTGGACAACGCTTCGCCGGGCATTCGCACATTGAGCGTACCGCTGCGAACGGATATCACCACTTGATCGCCTTTGCGAACGACCTCCGCCTGTTCCATGTGGACAAGGGTAATGACCTGATCGCTGACCATTGGTCGGACGAGTTTCTGACCGATGGCCTGATCGACCGACGTCAGATAACCCTGATTGATCAGGCTGATGTCGCGCTCGCGCAGGATGACGTCCTCAGGTTCGATGATGCCGGCGCGTTTAAGTGGGCGAGTGGTGGTAACGACCTCTCGAAACAGGCGCACTTGAGCGGGAACGAAGACGGTCCAGGGCGAGGCGCCATCGCAACGCACCTTTACGATTACGTGGCCCAAAGGCTGAGCCGGACTTTCCAGCGTCGCTGTCAATTCCTTGTCGCATAGCGGCATGCGCAAGCGAGGGTCGAGTTGATTGACCTGAATTTCGTAGCGTCCTTCGGTGTGGCTGGTTGCCAGATAATCTTCTACGGTGAATTCAAGAAAGCCTTGAGTGACGCCGATAAGCAGATCAGGCAAGGTAACCGGGTCAGCAACGGCAGGGCTGCCAGCGGTGAAAAAGCACAACGCTGACAACGCGCAAAGCAATTTGCGATACGTTGATGTCAGGTGTCGGAAAAATGTCGTTTTTGCGTTCATAGCAGTTAAAAAGCAAGCCCCGTGCCGTTTAGTGATGAATGTGCATCGGATCTTAAGCGTTGGTGTAGGAGTCTGGGCATGGCTGGTGTAATGGATTCGGTGAACCAGCGCACGCAACTGGTAGGGCAGAATCGCCTTGAGCTGTTGTTGTTCCGTCTTGACGGCCAGCAGCTGTATGGGATCAACGTGTTCAAGGTTCGGGAGGTGCTGCAATGCCCCAAACTGACCCTGCTGCCTAAATCCAGTCCTGTCGTGTGCGGTGTCGCAAATATTCGGGGGGCGACCATTCCGATTCTTGATCTGGCAATGGCGACCGGTTCTGGCGGTTTGCAGGATCAAAGCAATCCCTTCGTAATCATCACGGAGTACAACACCAAGACCCAGGGTTTTTTGGTCAGGTCGGTCGAGCGCATCGTCAACATGAACTGGGAGGAGATCCATCCGCCACCCAAGGGCACCGGGCGCGATCATTATTTGACGGCAGTGACCCGGGTCGACAATCAGTTAGTCGAAATCATCGATGTCGAGAAGGTCCTGGCTGAAGTGGCGCCGGCGTCGGAATCCATTTCGGCGGGTGTGGTGGACGTTGAAACGCAGCGCAAGGCGGTTTCCCTGCGGGTGCTGACGGTCGACGATTCGTCGGTAGCGCGCAAGCAGGTCACGCGTTGTCTGCAGACCGTCGGGGTCGATGTAGTGGCATTGAACGACGGCCGACAGGCGCTGGATTACCTGCGCAAGCTGGTCGAGGAGGGCAAGAAGCCGGAAGAAGAGTTCTTGATGATGATTTCCGACATCGAGATGCCCGAAATGGACGGCTACACGCTCACGGCCGAGATCCGCAGCGATCCACGCATGCAAAAGCTACATATCATCCTGCATACTTCGTTGTCAGGTGTATTCAATCAGGCGATGGTGAAGAAGGTCGGTGCCGATGACTTCCTTGCCAAATTCCGTCCTGATGACCTGGCGTCCCGGGTAATCGACCGGATCAAAGCAGCAGATAACAGCTAGGGCGTTTGCCCTTGGCGGTCAACACGATTTAAGAGGCGGCATCATTGTCTACGGGTAATTTGGATTTCGAACAGTTCCGGGTCTTCCTGGAAAAAGCCTGTGGCATTTTGCTCGGTGAAAACAAGCAGTATCTGGTGTCGAGCCGTCTCAATAAACTCATGGAGCAGCAGGGCATCAAATCGTTGGGTGAGCTGGTTCAGCGCATTCAGACCCAGCCGCGCAGCGGGTTGCGCGAGATGGTGGTGGATGCCATGACTACCAACGAAACCCTGTGGTTTCGTGACACCTATCCGTTTGAAGTATTGAAGAACAAAGTATTGCCCGAGTCGATCAAGGCCAGTCCTGGCCAGCGCCTGCGCATTTGGTCGGCGGCGTGCTCGTCGGGGCAGGAACCGTACTCATTGTCCATGTCGATCGATGAGTTCGAGCGGACCAACATGGGTCAGCTGAAAATGGGTGTGCAGATCGTTGCCACCGATTTGTCCGGCACCATGCTGAACAACTGCAAGACCGGCGAATACGACAGTCTGGCCATTGGCCGCGGTCTCTCCGCGGAGCGGCTGCAACGGTACTTCGATCCGAAAGGGCCGGGGCGTTGGGCGATCAAGGCACCGATCAGGAGTCGGGTGGAGTTTCGTTCGTTCAACCTGCTCGATAGCTATGCAAGTCTTGGCAAGTTCGACATCGTGTTCTGCCGCAACGTGCTGATCTACTTCTCCGCTGAAGTGAAGAAGGACATCCTGCTGCGGATTCACAGTACGTTGAAGCCAGGTGGCTATCTGTTCCTCGGCGCATCCGAAGCGCTGAATGGCTTGCCGGATCACTACCAGATGGTCCAGTGCAGTCCTGGAATCATCTACCAGGCGAAGTGATTTGCCAGCGTCATAAAAAACGGGAGTCCTCAGGGACTCCCGTTTTTTGTCCTCCGAAATGATCGTTCCCACGCTCCTGCGTGGGAATGCATCCCGTGACGCTCTGCGTCACATCTCGAAGCGGACGCAGAGCGTCCATGGCGGCATTCCCACGCAGAGCGTGGGAACGATCACGGATCTCATGCATCCCGACATCTCGAGCGGCAGAAAAGCGGCAGGCGGCGGAAATCAGTTGCCGCTTTTCTGGCATTGCCACCTTGCCGATGCCCGCAAAGCCCCGGTTTACGGCCTTTCGTGAATTGGCACGACGCTTGCTATGTTCATCGCACGAAAAATCTGGTCACCCGAAGGTTTCCCGGCATGAGCATCAGCTTCGATAAAGCGCTCGGTATCCATGAACAAGCCCTGGGCTTCCGCGCTCAGCGTGCTGAAGTTCTGGCCAACAACATCGCCAACGCTGACACCCCTAATTACAAGGCTCGGGATCTGGATTTCTCTGCCGTGCTTGCTGCGCAGAATGAAAAGACCAAGAGCGGCACTTTCGCGTTGAACATGACCAATAGCCGTCATATCGAAGCCGAAGGTCTGGGAAATGGCGACGAGACGTTGCTGTATCGCACGCCAATGCAACCCTCGATTGACCAAAACACCGTGGACGCCCAGCTGGAACAGTCGAACTACGCGGAAAATGCGGTCAACTTCCAGGCCAGCTTCACGCTGCTCAACAGCAAATTCAAAGGGCTGGTGTCAGCCCTGCGCGGAGAGTAATCCATGTCTCTTGCCAGTGTTTTCAATATTGCCGGTAGCGGCATGAGTGCTCAAACCACTCGTTTGAACACCGTCGCCAGTAACATCGCCAACGCCGAGACCGTGTCTTCGAGCATCGACCAGACCTACCGGGCCCGTCACCCAGTGTTCGCCACCATGTTTCAGGGTGGTCAGAGCGGCGGCAGCAGTTCGCTGTTCCAGAGCCAGGATGCCGCCGGCCAGGGCGTACAGGTGCTGGGTGTGGTTGAAGACCAGAGCAACCTGGAGGCGCGCTACGAACCGAACCATCCGTCAGCCGATGCCAAGGGCTATGTCTACTACCCCAATGTCAATGTGGTTGAGGAAATGGCCGACATGATTTCCGCCAGTCGCTCGTTCCAGACTAATGCGGAAATGATGAACACCGCCAAAACCATGATGCAGAAAGTCCTGACCCTCGGTCAGTGATAAGGGGCGACTCAGATGACGAGTGTTACCGATACCACGAGCGGCCTGGATCTCAGCCAGATCCTTGCTAACTCTTCGGTCAAGACCAGTACCACCAGCACCTCGGGTCTTGCGGCGGCAACCAGTGGCACTACGGGCAAGAATGCCTTGGGCAAGGATGCTTTCTTGCAGCTGCTGGTCACCCAGTTGAAGAACCAGAACCCGCTGTCGCCGCAGGACAACAGTGCGTTTGTCGCTCAGCTGGCTCAGTTCAGCAGCCTGGAAGGCATCACCACGCTGAACACTTCGGTCAACTCCATCGCGAGTACCTTCCAGTCGTCGCAGGCGTTGCAGGCTTCTTCCCTGGTGGGTCGCTCGGTGGTTGCTCAAACCGGTACAGCCGTGGTCGATACAACCAAGAGCCTGACGGGCAGTGCAGTGATCCCCTCGTCGGTTGCCGACGCTACCGTGAGCATCACGGATAAAAACGGCAATGCGGTGAAAACCATCGACCTGGGTAGCCAGAGCGCCGGTAACGCCAGTTTTGTCTGGGATGGCACCAACGATGCCGGTGTCAAGGTCGATCCGGGCACTTATACCTTCAAGGCGAATGCCACGATCGATAGCAAGTCGACGGATTTGGTCACTTATCTACCGGCAACGGTCAACAGCGTGACCTTGAGTCAAACAGGTGGCGAGATGATGCTCAACCTTGCCGGTCTGGGCGCTGTTGCCCTGTCGAAAGTACAAACTATTGGTCTATAGAGCCAGCTTACGCGGCGCAAGGAGTGGAATATGTCTTTCAATGTCGGCCTTAGCGGTCTCTATGCAGCCAACAAACAACTGGACGTGACCGGCAACAACATCGCCAACGTCGCGACCACAGGCTTCAAGTCTTCCCGTGCGGAATTCGCCGACGTCTACTCGGCCACCAAGTTGGGTTCGGGTAGCAAAAGCGTCGGCAATGGCGTGGCTCTGGCCAACGTTTCCCAGCAGTTCACTCAAGGTGATGTGAACAACACTGGCAACGTGTTGGACATGGGCATTCAAGGGCAAGGCTTCTTCGTCTTGAGCAGCAACGGCTCGCAGACCTATACCCGTGCCGGTACGTTCAAGACCGACAAGGACGGCTATGTCACCAACACCGATGGCACTGCTCGTCTGCAAGGTTATGGTGTGGATGCCAATGGCAAGATCGTCAACGGTGTGCTGACCGACCTGCGGATCGACACGTCCAACCTGGCGCCCAAGGCTACTGGCGCGGTGTCTTCGACCGTCAACCTGAGTTCGACCGCGGCGGTTATCGATCAGACCGTTCTCCCGTTCGATCCAAATAACGTCAACACCTACACCAAGTCGTTCAGTACGCCAATCTATGACAGTCAGGGCAATCAGCACACCATGGATCAATACATGGTCAAGACCGCTGCTAACACCTGGAGTACCTACACCCTGGTAGATGGTCGTAACCTCAATGGCAGTACACCGACGGTGGGTGGTGCGACAGATCCCGTCGCTTCGACTATTACCTTTGACTCGGCAGGCAAACTTGTATCGGTGGCCACACCACCGAATACGCCGGCTGCACCTAACGCAACCAACAGCCTGCAATTGGTCGGCTGGGTTCCAGGCACTGTGACCAACGGAGTCTGGGCGGCCAACGGTTCGAGTGCGAATGCTGCGGGTGTGGCGATCGACCTGACCAATACGACTCAGTTCAACGCTGACACTGCTCGCTCGCTGCCGACCCAGGACGGTTATGCAACTGGTCAGATCACCAACCTGACCATCGACACTACCGGCACCTTGTTCGCCAACTTCAGTAACAGTCAGAACAAGGCTATTGGCCAAGTCTCCCTGGCCAGCTTTACCAACGAGCAAGGTCTGCAGGCGGTAGGCGGTACTAGCTGGAAAGAAACGTTCGCTTCGGGTATTCCGGCCTACGACGCCCCGACAACAGGTACCTTGGGTTCGGTGGTTTCCAACTCCCTGGAAGAGTCCAACGTTAACCTGACCAACGAACTGGTCAATCTGATCAAGGCGCAGAGCAACTACCAGGCCAACGCCAAGACCATCTCGACGCAAAGCACCATCATGCAGACCATCATTCAGATGACTTGATGCCTGGCTGGCTGACAGCGCTTCAAAAATAGCCCCTCATTGCAGGGGCTTTTTTGTGTGCGCCCAGCATTGATCATTCCCACGCTCCCGCGTGGGAATGCATCCTGTGACGCTCTGCGTCACCTCTACAGCGGACGCAGAGCGTCCGGGGCGGCATTCCCACGCAGAGCGTGGGAACGATCAAGACCATGAACGTCGCGTAAGGCGAGTTCAGCGTCATCGAGCGTTAGGGTGAAACAGGTGTAAACCTATTTCAGGACTAGACATGATGATCGTGCGGTGCCTGGTCTGGCGTCATCGCGCCGGCTCTCGACAGTGCTGCGGAGCATGGGAGTGATCAACGTTCCACTTTTATCCAGGCAAAAGAAAACCCCCGATAAATCCGGAGAATCTATCGGGGGTTCAGACAAGCGCCTTGCAGCGCTTATCGGCTCAGCTTATTGGCAAGCTTCGCAATCCGGCTCGTCGATAGCGCAGGCTTTTGGCACTGGCGCGGGACCGGCAGGAGCTGCCAGTACCGAATCGTCACCGTGGTTGCCGCCGCTGGAAACAGCGTTCAGCTTGCTGGTGCTGATGGTCGACTTCTCGGTGCTGGTCGCGGCCAGGGCACGGAGGTAGTAAGTGGTTTTCAGGCCACGGTACCAAGCCATACGGTAGGTCACGTCAAGTTTCTTGCCCGATGCGCCGGCGATGTACAGGTTCAGCGACTGAGCCTGGTCGATCCACTTCTGACGGCGGCTGGCGGCGTCGACGATCCACTTGGTATCCACTTCGAAAGCAGTCGCGTAGAGCTCTTTGAGTTCTTGCGGGATGCGTTCGATCTGCTGCACGGAACCGTCGTAGTACTTCAGGTCGTTGATCATGACCGAGTCCCACAGGCCGCGGGCTTTCAGGTCGCGAACCAGGTACGGGTTGATCACGGTGAATTCGCCCGAGAGGTTCGATTTCACGTACAGGTTCTGGTAGGTCGGTTCGATCGACTGCGATACGCCGGTGATGTTGGCGATGGTAGCGGTCGGTGCAATGGCCATGATGTTGGAGTTACGAATACCTTTCTGTACGCGGGCACGGACCGGTGCCCAGTCCAGGGTTTCGTTCAGGTCGACATCAATGTACTTCTGGCCGCGTTGTTCGATCAGGATCTGTTGCGAATCCAGTGGCAGGATGCCTTTGGACCACAGCGAACCCTGGAACGTCTCGTAGGCGCCGCGTTCATCAGCCAGGTCGCAAGAAGCCTGGATCGCGTAGTAGCTGACGGCTTCCATCGACTTGTCGGCGAACTCGACGGCTGCAGTGGAACCGTACGGAATGTGCTGCAGGTACAGCGCGTCCTGGAAGCCCATGATGCCCAGACCGACCGGACGGTGCTTGAAGTTGGAGTTCTTCGCTTGTGGCACCGAGTAGTAGTTGATGTCGATCACGTTATCGAGCATCCGCACGGCGGTGTTCACGGTGCGTTGCAGCTTGGCGGTGTCCAGCTTGCCGTCAGTGATGTGGTTCGGCAGGTTGATCGACCCGAGGTTGCAAACAGCGATCTCGTCCTTGTTGGTGTTCAAGGTGATTTCGGTGCACAGGTTCGAGCTGTGAACCACGCCAACGTGCTGCTGTGGGCTGCGCAGGTTGCATGGGTCTTTGAACGTCAGCCATGGGTGGCCGGTTTCGAAGAGCATGGAGAGCATTTTGCGCCACAGGTCTTTGGCCTGGATGGTCTTGAACAGTTTGATCTTGCCCGGGTACTGGGACAGGGCTTCGTAGTACTCGTAACGCTCTTCGAAGGCCTTGCCGGTCAGGTCGTGCAGATCCGGTACTTCGGACGGCGAGAACAGGGTCCACGGACCGTCATCGAAGACGCGCTTCATGAACAGGTCAGGGATCCAGTTGGCGGTGTTCATGTCGTGGGTACGACGACGATCATCACCGGTGTTCTTGCGCAGCTCGATGAACTCCTCGATGTCCATGTGCCAGGTTTCCAGGTAGGCACAGACAGCGCCTTTGCGCTTGCCACCCTGGTTCACGGCCACTGCGGTGTCGTTCACCACTTTCAGGAACGGTACGACACCCTGGGACTTGCCATTGGTACCCTTGATGTAAGAGCCCAGCGCGCGAACCGGAGTCCAGTCGTTGCCCAGACCGCCAGCGAATTTCGACAGCATGGCGTTGTCATGAATGGCGTGGTAGATGCCCGACAGGTCATCCGGCACGGTGGTCAGATAGCAGCTCGACAGCTGTGGACGCAGGGTCCCGGCGTTGAACAGGGTAGGTGTCGAGGACATGTAGTCGAAGGACGACAACAGGTTGTAGAACTCGATGGCGCGGTCTTCTTTGTTCTTCTCTTCGATCGCCAGGCCCATGGCCACGCGCATGAAGAAGATCTGCGGCAGTTCGAACCGGATGCCGTCCTTGTGGATGAAGTAACGGTCGTACAGGGTTTGCAGGCCCAGGTAGGTGAACTGCTGATCACGCTCGTGGTTGATCGCCTTGCCGAGCTTTTCCAGGTCGAAGCTGGCCAGAACCGGGTTCAGCAATTCGAACTCGATACCCTTGGCGATGTACGCCGGCAGCGCCTTGGCATACAGATCGACCATTTCGTGATGGGTGGCGCTTTCGGCAACTTCGAGGAAGCTCAGGCCTTCGGCACGCAGGGTGTCCATCAGCAGGCGAGCGGTCACGAAGGAGTAGTTCGGCTCACGCTCAACCAGAGTACGTGCGGTCATCACCAGAGCAGTGTTGACGTCTTTGAGCGCCACGCCGTCGTAGAGGTTCTTCAGGGTTTCGCGCTGGATCAGATCACCGTCGACTTCTTCCAGGCCTTCACAGGCCTCGGTCACGATAGTGTTCAGACGACCCATGTCGAGCGGCGCAAGGCTGCCATCGGCGCGGGTGATGCGGATCGATGGATGGGCTTGTACCGGCTCGTCGGTGGTGGAGCGGGTGGCGCGCTCTTTGGAGCGGGCATCACGGTAGATCACGTAGTCGCGAGCGACTTTTTGCTCGCCGGCACGCATCAGGGCCAGTTCGACCTGGTCCTGGATTTCTTCGATATGGATAGTGCCGCCCGATGGCATGCGACGCTTGAAGGTCGCGGTGACTTGTTCGGTCAGGCGGGCAACGGTGTCGTGGATTCGCGACGAGGCAGCGGCGGTGCCGCCTTCAACTGCGAGGAACGCTTTGGTGATGGCGACGGTGATTTTGTCATCGGTGTAAGGAACGACAGTGCCGTTACGCTTGATCACGCGCAGTTGGCCAGGCGCCGTGGCGGACAGATCCAGATTCGAATCAGTGGCCTGCGGCGCGGTGCCCTGCGGGTTCTCGCGAGTTGTGTCGGTTTGCATGGGTGTCTCCACGTTCTCTATGTTTGTTTGGGCACCGTCACGGCGCCCACCGTTCTGTCCTGAAGCACTACAACCGACAAGCGTCGGGCATAACGACTTCGGGACAGTAGGAAGGAGCTCTTTCGGGCGTCGCTTCCATGCCGAAGTCTTTGGTTTGCAGCCACAGGGCTCAAAACCGAATTCCTGATGGGTGACAGTATTTGTACTGCGACACCCGTACCGTTTTCGCGGCCAGAGGCTGGAAAACAGCTGCCATCCGCACACGCGGTTTGGTCTTCTGAAAAAGTGTTTAGTTCAACCAAGCAGGAGCAAGAAAAGCTCTTGAGTTTCTTGTCTGATTTGTGTTTGGTTTTTTGTGTGAAACCCTACATGTAGGGTTTTTTTGTCGTTGGGCTACAAGATAATGCGTTTTGGGGGGCGATTGCAACGTGCTACCTGTGGATAAAGCTGTGCGTAAATTGTGTATGAAACCGCCAAACGCAGTGTAGGCCGCGACAGCACTGGAGTAGACCGTTTGTCACTGAATTTTGCCGTTGAAAACAGCCTTGGACGGATTTTTGCGGGCGCGAACCCTATCACAAAATAACGCAGGTACCGAGCGCATTTACCTGCTTGTATTTTCAAGGGGAGCCGTTGCTACAATCGCCCCATCTCTATGCAGTCTTATCCACCCAAATCATTACAAAAAGACGGGTGGATCCTTCCTGAATGTGGTTTTGCCAAGAAGAGGTCACCCGTGGAGCAAGAAGCCTGGCAGGTATTGATTGTCGAGGATGACCAGCGTCTGGCTGAGTTGACCCGCGAGTACCTGGAGAGCAACGGTCTGCGGGTTGCTATCGAAGGTAACGGTGCGCTGGCCGCGGCTCGGATCATTGCCGAGCAACCGGACCTGGTGATCCTTGATCTGATGCTCCCTGGCGAAGACGGCTTGAGCATCTGTCGCAATGTGCGTGATCGTTATGACGGGCCGATCCTGATGCTGACCGCGCGTACCGACGACATGGATCAGGTGTTGGGTCTGGACATGGGCGCCGATGACTACGTCTGCAAACCGGTACGCCCGCGCTTGTTGCTGGCACGGATCCAGGCTTTGCTGCGCCGCAGTGAACCGCCTGAAGCGGTGGCTCCTGAAAAGCTCAGGCGTCTGCAGTTCGGCCCGCTGGTGGTGGACAACGCACTACGCGAAGCCTGGCTGCATGACAACGGCATCGAGCTGACCAGTGCCGAGTTCGATCTGCTGTGGTTGTTGGTGGCCAATGCCGGGCGGATTCTTTCCCGCGAAGAGATTTTCACCGCGCTGCGGGGCATCGGTTACGACGGTCAGGATCGCTCCATTGATGTGCGGATCTCGCGCATCCGTCCGAAGATCGGTGATGACCCGATTCATCCGCGGCTGATCAAGACCATTCGCAGCAAAGGTTATCTGTTTGTCCCCGAAGCTTGCGTAGACGTAGTGCTGTGAACTCGATTTTCCTGCGTATCTACGGCGGCATGTGCGCAGCGCTGATTCTGGTCGCGGTGCTTGGCGTACTGGCCTTGCACCTGCTCAATCAGGTGCGCAGTGAGCAATACCGCGAGCGCCTGGCGCACGGTACGTTTTCGTTGATGGCCGACAACCTGCAACCGATGAGCGAGATCGAGCGGCACCGGGCGTTGGTGGTGTGGGAGCGTTTGTTGGGGATTCCTCTGGCCTTGCAGACCTTCACTCAAACCAGCCTTGACCTGAGCCAGCGCAATCGCGTGCAGCGAGGTCAGGTGCTGGTGGAACAGACCGGCCCGCACGCGGCGAAGGTCTATCGATTGGTCAGCGATAAAGAGCAACTGCTGCTGACCGGTGAAGTAAAGCAAATCAGTGAGCAACTGGCGCGGGCAACGATTTACCTGTTGGCCGATGAGCTGGTGCGTTACCCGGTCGCCGAGCAACCGCAGCGCCTGGCGGCGCTGAAGGCAGACAAGGGCTTTGGCTTTGAGCTGCAACTGGTCACCCTCGATCAGGCAGATATGGATGAGGACCAGAGTCGCCGGGTCGCCGAAGGCGATACGGTGATGGCGCTGGGCAAGGGGGGCGATTCGATCCGGGTGTTTGCCGGAATGGTCGGGACGCCTTGGGTGTTGGAAATCGGTCCGCTGTATCAGATGAACCCTTATCCACCTGAATGGCTGGTGTTGATTGCTGCGCTTGGCTTGAGCCTGATCGGTTTGATTGTGTATTTGCTGGTGCGGCAACTGGAACGGCGTTTGAGCGGTCTGGAATCGGCTGCGACGCGGATCGCCAAGGGCAGCCTGGAAGCCCGGGTGCCGGCTCGCGGTGCCGACTCGATCGGGCGTCTGGCGGCCGCATTCAATGGCATGGCCGAGCACCTGCAGCGCCTGTTGGCGATTCAGCGCGAGCTGGTGCGGGCCGTGTCTCATGAGTTGCGCACACCGGTGGCGCGTTTGCGTTTTGGTCTGGAGATGATCGGTGCTGCCACCACACCGCAAGCGCGGGAGAAGTACAGGGTGGGCATGGACAACGATATCCAGGACCTCGATCGGCTGGTGGACGAAATGCTCACCTACGCACGCCTGGAGCAAGGCTCGCCGGCACTGAATTTCCAGCGGGTCGATCTGGATGCCTTGGTCAATCAGGTCATCAGCGAGTTGGCGCCTTTGCGAGCTGAGGTCAAGGTCCAGCGGGGCATTTGTCTGTCGGCCAACGACTGTGATGACGCCTGGGTCGAGGCCGAGCCGCGCTACTTGCATCGAGCGTTGCAAAATCTGCTGAGCAACGCCATGCGTCACGCCGAGTCACAGGTGTTCATCAGCTATCAGGTCGGCCAGCAGCGTTGTCGGCTGGATGTCGAGGACGATGGTCCCGGGGTTCCGGAAACCGCCTGGGAAAAAATCTTCACGCCGTTCCTGCGCCTGGACGATAGTCGCACCCGCGCCTCCGGTGGGCATGGCCTGGGGTTGTCGATCGTGCGGCGGATCATTCACTGGCACGACGGCCGGGCGCTGATCAGCAAGAGCAAGAGTCTGGGTGGGGCGTGTTTTAGCCTGAGCTGGCCACGGCATCAGGAGAAGCGTTGAGTTTGGTCCCTGGCATATCTATTGGCTGTTAGATCGCCATCGCGAGCAAGCTCGGCTCCTACAGGGCATATAGGTTGTGCCCATATCCCGCGACCAACACAAATCCTGTAGGAGCCGAGCTTGCTCGCGATGGCGGCCTGACAGACACTAAAAATCTCTCAGGCCTCAATGCTGACCAGACTCAGCAACTGCCCATCGCCTGTACAATACTGCGCATCAAGCTCACTGCCGTTGCGCCATTCGCTGGAGAGGTCAGTCAGCAGGCGCAGACGGGCATGCCCGTTTTCGTCCCATTCAAGCACCTCGGCATGCTCGAAATAGAAGCGTTGCTGGACGATCGGGTAGAGCGCCTTGAACAGGCTTTCTTTCACTGAGAACGTCAGGGTCACTAACAGGGCGATCTGTTCCTGGGGGGCGCTGGCCATGCGTTGCAACTCGGGCGGGGTGAGGATTTCTCCGGCCAGTCGCTGGGCGCGCTCTGTATTGAGCAGGTTTTCCAGGTCCATCCCCAATCCGCGCCAATGTTCCTTATGCGCAACAATGGCTGCAGCCCGGCCGGTGCTGTGGGTGATCGAACCGCAGATGTGCGCCGGCCACACCGGTGCGCGATCCTCACCAATGGCCGGGATGCAGTCGAGCCCTTCAAGCTGCTGCAAGGCGGCCCGGGCGCAGAGGCGTCCGGCAAGAAATTCGGTTTGGCGCTTGGCCACCGAACGTTGAATGCTCGCGGGCGGTTCGATAGCGCAGCGCTGGAAATCATCAGGCGCCAACTGTGACGGATCGAAGTGAGTACCGAGCAGCACTGTGTGCGGCAGAACGACAGGCAACGGCCAGTGGGCATCGAGTGGAGTGCAACAGGCGGGAAGTGCGGAGGGCGGATTCATGTCGGGCATTTTGCCGGGTTGCGTTCAGGCTGGGTAGTAGCCTGATGCGATCCCTGTGGCAAGGGAGCTGGCTCCCTCGCCACGGTACTGATGCCTGGCTCGGAATTTTCTTGCTTGCGGGCATATCACCCAAAGATCTTCTTGAAGAAAGCCTGCATATCCGCCCATGAGTGTTCATCGGCGGCCTTGTTGTAGCCAATGTCCGGCCCGCCATGGTCGCCGTGACTCAGGCGATCGGCGTCCGGGTTGCTGAAACCGTGTTTGGCGCCTTCCAGGCTGACGAATTTATAGTCGGCGCCAGCCTTGTCCATTTCGGCCTTGAAGGCGCTGACGTTGTCTGGCGTGACCATGCTGTCCCTGGCGCCGTGCTCAACCAGCAGTTTGGCCTTGACGCTACCGGCTGTGGCCGGGGTGTCAGTCATCAGCGCTCCGTGGAAACTCACCACACCGGCCAGTGGCACGCCCCGGCGTGCGGCATCCAGCACGATTTTGCCGCCGAAGCAGTAACCGATGGCGGCGAGTTTGTTCGGGTCGGTCTGCGGCTGCTTTTTCAATAAATCGAGCCCGGCATTGAAGCGGGCGCTGGCTGTCGCGTTGTCTTTCAATGCCGCCTGCATAAAGGCCTTGGCGTCGTTCGGATGCTCGGTATTTTTACCTTCGCCATACATGTCGATGGCCAGCGCGCTGTACCCCAAAGCGGCGAGGTCACGGGCGCGGCGCTTGGCATAGTCGTTGAGCCCCCACCATTCATGAACCACGACGATGCCGGGGCGAGCGCCCTGAATGCTGTCGTCATAGGCGTAGTAGCCGATCAGCCGGGTGCCATCGGAGCCCTGATAGGGGATTTCCTGGGTCTTGATCGCCGCCTGGCTCAGCCCGCTCAAGGCCAATAATACGAAAGCAAGGAACACGCGCATGGTCAGTTCTCCTTTGAAAGACGTCCAGACAGCGTAGTCGATTTGGTTCAGCTCAGGTTCAGAGAACGTTCAGGGGGAGTTCAGGGGCAGGTGGTTAACCTTGCAGCAGTTTTCGCAGAACACTTCAGCTGAACTGGGTTACCGTTATAAGCGATCAGGGCGCGATGAAGCGCCCTTGGAGAGTTGATTTTGCCTGGAAGAGCTTTATGAAACTGCTGGTTGTCGAAGATGAGGCGCTGCTGCGTCATCATTTGCAAACCCGACTCACGGACAGTGGTCATGTGGTCGAGGCGGTGGCCAATGCCGAGGAGGCACTGTACCAGACCGAGCAGTTCAACCATGACCTGGCGGTGATCGATCTCGGCCTGCCGGGCATGGGCGGTCTTGATCTGATCCGCCAGTTGCGCTTGCAAGGCAAGACGTTTCCGATCCTGATTCTTACTGCCCGCGGTAACTGGCAGGACAAAGTAGAAGGGCTGGCCGCTGGCGCCGATGACTATGTGGTCAAGCCGTTCCAGTTCGAAGAGCTGGATGCGCGGTTGAATGCGCTGTTACGCCGCTCGAGCGGGTTTACCCAGGCGACTATCATCGCCGGGCCCTTGTTGCTTGATCTGAATCGCAAACAAGCTTCCCTCGATGAACAGCCGCTGGCCTTGACTGCCTATGAGTACCGAATCCTCGAGTACCTGATGCGTCATCATCAACAGGTGGTGGCCAAGGACCGCCTGATGGAGCAGCTCTATCCGGATGACGAGGAGCGTGATCCGAACGTGATCGAAGTCTTGGTCGGGCGCTTGCGACGTAAACTGGAAGGGCCGTCCGGGTTCAAGCCGATCGATACCGTGCGCGGTCTGGGCTATTTGTTCAACGAGCGCTGCCGGTGATCCGTTCGCTACGCTTGCGCTTGATGCTGGCGGCGACGACCCTGGCCGTGCTGTTCATGCTGGCGCTGTTGCCGGCCATGCAGGGGGCGTTCAGCCTGGCATTGCAGGATTCCATCGAGCAGCGCCTGGCCTCGGATGTGACCACGCTGATTTCTGCGGCGCGGGTCGAAAACAATCGTCTGTTGATGCCGGAGCAGTTGCCGGATGAGCGTTTTAATCTCACCGACAGCCGTTTGCTCGGTTACATCTATGACCGCGAAGGGCATCTGGTCTGGCGCTCGAGAGCGACCAAGGAAGAAAACATCAACTACACGCCACGTTACGACGGGCGTGGCAGTAAGTTTGCGAGGATTCGTGAGGCCGATGGTCAGGAGTTCTTCGTCTATGACGTCGAGGTCAAATTGCTCGGCGGTAAAAATGCGGCGTTCAGTATTGTTGCCCTGCAACCGGTGCGTGAGTACCAGCTGACGCTGGAAGGGCTGCGGGAAAATCTCTATCTGGGTTTCGGTGCCGCGTTGTTGGTATTGCTGGCGCTGCTCTGGATTGGTTTGACCTGGGGTTTGCAGGCATTGCGGCGCTTGAGTCAGGAGCTGGACCAGATCGAGGGCGGGACCCTTGAAAGCCTCAGTGAAGAGCACCCTCGTGAGCTGCTGCGATTGACCGGTTCGCTGAACCGCTTGTTGCATAGCGAGCGCGAGCAGCGCAGTCGTTATCGGGATTCTCTGGATGACCTGGCCCACAGCTTGAAAACCCCGTTGGCGGTCTTGCAAGGGGTGAGTGAGGACATGGCTCAGCGACCGCAGGGGCGGGATCAGGCCAGGGTGCTGCAAACCCAGATCGAACGCATGAGCCAGCAGATCAGCTATCAATTGCAGCGCGCGAGCCTGCGTAAAAGTGGCCTGGTGCGCCATCAGGTCCGGCTACGGCCGGTGCTGCAAAGCCTTTGCGATACACTGGACAAGGTCTATCGCGACAAGCAGGTGCGGGTTTCCCTGGACCTGTCGCAGCATTGCTATGTGCCGATCGAGCAGGGCGCCTTGCTCGAGATGATGGGTAACCTTTTGGAGAACGCCTACCGTTTATGCCTGAGCGAGGTACGCATCAGCGTGCGGGAAGCCTTGAGCGGCATCGAGTTGTGCGTGGAAGATGACGGCCCCGGCGTACCGTCGGGCCAGCGCGCACGGATACTTCAGCGAGGAGAGCGCCTGGACATACAGCATCCGGGACAGGGCATCGGTCTGGCGGTGGTCAAGGACATCATCGAAAGCTACGGCGCGCGGCTGACGCTGGATGATTCGCCGCTGGGCGGGGCAGCGTTCCGGATTCATTTTCCGGTGGTTTGAATGCACTTCACCTAGCAGATTGGCTGAATCGGTAAAGGTCGTGCGCTCAATTCTCCTGGGCGCGATAAGCCCCAGGCGTCAGACCGGTCCATTTCTTGAACGCCCGGTGGAAGGCCGAGGGCTCGGAAAAACCGAGTTGCTCGGCGATCTGTTGCAATGACAGATCGGCGCGTCCCAAGTGGTAAATCGCAATGTCGCGGCGCAGTTGGTCCTTCAACTCCTGAAAACTCGAGCCTTCCTCCCGCAAATGCCGGCGCAGGGTCTGTGGGCTGATGTGCAGGTGTTGAGCGACTGTTTCAAGATCGGGCCAGTGTGAGCTGTCACGGCTGAGCAGGCGCCGCAATTGGCTGCTCAAACTGTCACCGTCATCTGGCCGTGACAGCAGATCGGCTGGCGAGCGTTCAAGGAAATGTTTGAGCGTGCGTTCGTCTTGCAGCACAGGCATGCTCAGGTAGCGACTGTGGAATAGCAGGCTGCTGTCTGGTGTCGAGAACACCAGCGGGCAAGGGAACAGCAAGTCGTATTCGGCGCCGTGTTCGGGTTTCGGGTAGCTGAATGTGGCTTGCTCCAGGCGAATGCGCTGGCCGATCAGCCAACTGCCCAATCGATGCCAGATCACCAGCAAGCACTCGCAGAGGAAGTGGTCGGGGTCCCAAAACTGCGAATCGTCCAGGCTCAGGCGGGCCATTTCGCCCTCGCGGGTCAGGCTCAGACGCGGAGCCTCGGGGAATAGGCTATAAAATAATAAGCCGCGATTGAGTGCTTTTTCCAGGTTGCGGCAGTGAATCAACGCGTGGCACATCATGGCGAAGGTGCCGCGTTTACTGGGGCCATGGCCAAACCCCAGGTATTCGTCATCGAGCGCCTGCCAGAGCAATTGCAACAAGCCAGTGAATTGCTCGGGCGCGAGGCGTGCTTTGGGCTCCTCCAGCAACTCTGCGCCGATGCCCAGTTGTTGCAGCAAGCCCGAATAGTCAAAGCCCTGCCTGCGCGCTCCGCCGAGGGCGGCACGGGCGAAATGGCTGGCGATGGTACGTTCGCGCATAAGGGTAGGTCCGTCCATTGAGGGGGCGATGTTAGCCACGCCCCCTGGCGATGGACAAGGCGGATATCCGCCAAATTGCAGGATGATGGCCGGTCTATGGGCGGATATCCGCCACTTTGGCCAGGAGGAATGTTCCGGTTATTTTTGCTTACCCCTTATGCCTAAAGGCTTTCAGGGTTTTTTCGGCAAGGTGGCACGGGCTTTGCGGTAAGGGTGAGAGATCTGCCAGCGCGCAGCTCGACAAAACAAATCCCTCCAGTGCAGGAGGGTTCGCACTGTAGGTGTCGTGGGCGTCAGAGGGATGATTGCCGGGCGACATTCTTGAGGAACTTTGCAATGACGACTCGTCAGCCATTTTACAAATCCCTGTATCTGCAGGTGATCGTAGCCATCGCTATCGGTATTCTGATCGGCCATTTCTATCCTCAGACAGGCGTGGCGCTCAAGCCGCTGGGTGACGGGTTCATCAAACTGATCAAAATGATCATCGCGCCGATCATCTTCTGCACCGTTGTCAGCGGTATCGCTGGCATGCAGAACATGAAGTCGGTCGGCAAGACCGGCGGTTACGCGCTGCTGTACTTCGAAATTGTTTCCACCATCGCTTTGCTGGTGGGTCTGGTCGTGGTCAACATCGTCCAGCCGGGTGCCGGCATGCACATCGATGTGAGCACGCTGGATGCCTCCAAGGTCGCTGCCTATGTGGCTGCCGGTGCTGATCAAAGTGTCGTTGGCTTTCTCCTGAACGTCATTCCGACCACCATTGTCGGCGCATTCGCCACCGGCGATATCCTGCAGGTGCTGATGTTCTCGGTGATCTTCGGTTTCGCCCTGCATCGCCTGGGTTCCTACGGCAAGCCGTTGCTGGACTTCATCGATCGCTTCGCCCACGTGATGTTCAACGTCATCAACATGATCATGAAGCTCGCACCAATCGGTGCGTTGGGCGCCATGGCCTTCACCATCGGTGCCTATGGCGTCGGTTCGCTGGTGCAACTGGGCCAGCTGATGCTCTGCTTCTACATCACCTGCGTAGTGTTCGTGCTGGTGGTGCTGGGCGGTATCGCTCGTGCTCACGGCTTCAGCGTGATCAAGGTGATCCGTTACATCCGTGAAGAGCTGCTGATCGTACTCGGCACTTCCTCTTCGGAATCCGTGTTGCCGCGCATGCTGATCAAGATGGAGCGCCTGGGTGCGAAGAAATCGGTAGTGGGTCTGGTGATCCCGACCGGTTACTCGTTCAACCTCGACGGTACTGCGATCTACCTGACCATGGCCGCGGTGTTCATCGCTCAGGCGACCGACACACACATGGACATTACTCATCAGATCACCTTGCTGGTGGTGCTGTTGTTGTCCTCCAAAGGCGCCGCTGGCGTGACCGGTAGCGGCTTCATTGTGTTGGCCGCCACCCTGTCCGCCGTTGGTCACCTGCCGGTTGCCGGTCTGGCACTGATCCTCGGTATCGATCGCTTCATGTCCGAAGCCCGTGCCCTGACCAACCTGGTGGGCAATGCTGTTGCGACCCTGGTTGTGGCCAAGTGGGTCAAGGAGCTGGACGTAGACACGCTGCATGTCGAATTGGCTTCCGGTGGTCGCGGCATTACCAACGTCCGTGACGAAGACGATCTGGTTGTGGCTGAAAGCCCAGCCACAACCCCGACCTCAACGTCCGTCAAGTAAGACCGCGTTGTAATGAAAAACCCGCTTCGGCGGGTTTTTTCATGGGCGCGGTTTGAGCGCAACGGTCAGTCCAGCTGATGCTTGCGGTGATTGCCGTGGGCTTGCCAGCTGCCTACTCTGGAGGTAGTCGATCTGGATTGTGGAGCGTTCATGCAAGGTCCTCTGGCATCACTCAAAGTACTGGATTTTTCCACCTTGCTGCCAGGGCCGTTCGCCTCGCTGTTGCTGGCGGACATGGGCGCCGAGGTATTGCGCATCGAGTCGCCGGCCCGCATGGATTTACTGCGCGTGCTGGCGCCCCATGATCAGGGCATATCCGCCAGCCACGCCTACCTCAACCGCAATAAACGCAGCGTGGCGCTGGACCTCAAACAGCCCGCGGCGCTGGACGTGGTCAAGCAACTGGTGCAGGACTACGACATCGTTCTGGAGCAGTTTCGCCCAGGTGTCATGGAGCGTCTTGGGTTGGGTTATGAAGCCTTGAAGACGATCAATCCAAAGCTGATTTATGTCTCGATCACCGGCTATGGTCAAACCGGCCCGTACAAGGATCGCGCCGGTCATGACATCAACTACCTGGCCCTGGCCGGGCTGGCCAGTTACACCGGGCGTCAGGACAGCGGGCCGTTGCCGTTGGGAATTCAGGTGGCGGACATTGCCGGTGGTTCGCTGCATGGGGTGATTGGTCTGCTGGCGGCAGTGATTGCCCGTCAACACAGCGGGCTGGGTCAGCACCTGGACGTGAGCATGACCGACTGCGCCTTCAGTCTTAACGCCATGGCCGGTGCTGGCTATCTGGCCTGTGGTGTCGAGCCCGAATGGGAAAACCAGATGCTCAACGGCGGCAGCTTCTACGACTACTACCGCACTCGTGATGGCCGCTGGCTGTCGGTGGGCAGTCTTGAACCTGCATTCATGCGGCAGCTCTGCGCGGCGCTGGGGCGCCCGGAACTGGTGGGACAGGGCTTGTCGCCCGAGCCTGAACAGCAGCAGGCGCTCAAACTGGAGTTGCAGATTGAGTTCGAGAAGCATGCCTTTACCGAGTTGTGCGAGTTGTTCGCAGGTGTCGATGCCTGTGTCGAGCCGGTGCTCAGCCTGGCCGAGGCCTTCGAGCATCCCCAGTTGAAAGCGCGGGAACTGGTCAGCCAGGTGCCTCGGGTCGATGGCAGTACGCAGTCGCAGATGGCCTGTCCGTTGAAGTTTTCAGATGGATTACCCGAGCCTCGGCATATTGGTGCGCAGTTGGGCGCGCATACCGATGAGGTTTTGATGGAGTTGGGGTATGGCGCTCAGCAGATTGAAGAGCTGCGTAGTGCCAGGGTGATTGGTTAGCGCCCTGGCGATGAGGCCGGTGGAGCTATTAGAGAGAGGGTGAAAAGTCGACAGCTTCACTCCACCCGCATTTCCCCACTGAACACCAGTGTATGCCGGCACCTGCGGCACAGATAACGCCGGCCCTGTTTGACCAGGCTGTGGCGCTGGGCCGAGAACGGGAAGTCGCTGTCAGCGCAAGGACAGCGGTAGATGTAACGGGTCACGTTGCGGCGTTTGATCGCGTAGGTGTGGCAGCGGTTGGGCGGCAACTCGTACACCCCGCGCATGATCAATTGCCACTCTTCGCCATGGGGCTGGATGCGCTCGCCGAACAGCTGATGGGCGATCAGGTGCGCGACTTCGTGGGCCACGGTCTGCTTGAGGAAGTCTTCGCTGTTTTCCCGGTACAGCTGCGGGTTGAAGCGCAGCAGATTTTCGTGCAAATGCGCGACGCCGGCTTTCTGGCCGCGCAACTTGAGGCTGACCGCGGGGCGTTTGAAAGGTCGTTTGAAAAAGGATTCGGCTTGTTGGAAGCAGTGTTCGACGCGGGTATTGAGTTGCTCGGGCATGCTGTACGGATCTCCAGAGGTGCCGAGTATGCCGCAAACCACGCGCATTCCGAATCGCTCAGGCGCCGAATGGTCAGCGTATCAATAGAAGGCCGCCTTGCGGCGGCCTGTAGTGTTGGCAGATTTCTATTTTTTTTTGTGACGATGTCAGTTGCCCGCGTCAGTTGGTATAGACCGGACCAACGCCCAGGCCCCAGACAATCACGGTGAAAGCCATGATCGCGACCAGCACGACCAGCCCTACGGCCAGCACCGAGCTTGAGAAGAGAAAACCCTCATCCGATGGAATGTTCATGAAGGTCGGTAAGCCCACATACAGCAGATACACTGTGTAGCAAATGGCCGCAGTACCGACGAACATTCCCAGCCACATGTGCGGGTACAGCGCCGCAAGACCTCCGACAAACAGCGGCGTAGCGGTGTAGGTGGCAAACGCGACGCAACGGGCCAGACTCGGACTGGCATCATAGGTACGCGCCATCCAGTGAACGAAGGCGCCCATCACGGCCACGCCGCCGAGCATGGCCAGATAGGACATGATCGTCATCCACAGTGCACTTTCCTGAGTGAGCATGACTGGAGCGCGGCTACCGATGACCCAGCCGACACGAGTGGTACCGATAAAGGCTGAAATCGCTGGAATCGCTGCGAGAATCAGTGTGTGGGTAAGGTACATGTGGCTGATGCTTTCCTCTGCATCGCCACGGATTTCTCGCCATTCTTGATCAGGGTGGGTGAAGAGCCCCACAACGTGATGGATCATGCCATTCACTCCTTTTGCTATTACCATCGCCCCCCAAACGGAGCGCCTACGGGCCAAGCGGCCGAAGTAAGTAAAGGTCTCTATATGTGTACGACCTTATGTCGCAGTATAGGAAGGAGTTGCCGGCAAAGGTGCGGCCCTTTAGAGCAAATCGCGCTGTAAACGCGAGG
This sequence comes from Pseudomonas sp. GW821-FHT01E05, assembly GCF_059422425.1. Taxonomy (NCBI): domain Bacteria; kingdom Pseudomonadati; phylum Pseudomonadota; class Gammaproteobacteria; order Pseudomonadales; family Pseudomonadaceae; genus Pseudomonas; species Pseudomonas sp. GW821-FHT01E05. The sequence continues at coordinate 206,408 of NZ_JBWKWW010000009.1, read as the reverse complement.
CTTAATCGCTGCATCTTCTGGAAACATGCAGGTTCTGTGGCGAGGGAGCTTGTCCTGCATCTACGGTTACCCCCTCGCCACAGGGCGTGCGCCAGCCTTACCGGGTTTACTCATGGGCAGACTCTTCGCCCACGCAGAGTTTTTGCGTAAAATGCCGGCCTTTCGTCATACCTCGCGGATTTCAAGCGCCATGGGCACTCTTACGGTCAACCAGAACAAACTGCAGAAACGCCTTCGCCGGCTGGCCGGTGAAGCCGTCGCCGATTTCAACATGATCGAAGAGGGCGACAAGGTCATGGTCTGTCTGTCCGGCGGCAAGGACAGCTACACCATGCTCGACGTGCTGATGCATCTGCAGAAAGTTGCACCGATCAAGTTCGAGATCGTCGCGGTGAACATGGACCAGAAGCAGCCGGGCTTTCCAGAGCACGTGTTGCCGGCCTACTTGAAAGAGTTGGGTGTGGAATATCACATCGTCGAAAAAGACACGTATTCGGTGGTCAAGGAGCTCATTCCTGAAGGCAAGACCACCTGCTCGCTGTGTTCACGCCTGCGCCGCGGCACGTTGTATACCTTCGCCGATGAAATCGGTGCGACCAAAATGGCCCTCGGTCATCATCGCGACGACATCGTCGAGACCTTCTTCCTCAACATGTTCTACAACGGCTCGTTAAAGGCCATGCCGCCCAAACTGCGTGCCGATGACGGTCGTAACGTGGTGATCCGGCCGCTGGCGTACTGCAACGAGAAAGACATCCAGGCGTATTCCGACTTCAAGCAATTCCCGATCATCCCGTGCAACCTCTGTGGTTCTCAGGAAAACCTGCAACGTCAGGTGGTCAAGGAAATGCTTCAGGAATGGGAGCGCAAGACCCCGGGTCGGACCGAAAGCATCTTCCGCAGCTTGCAGAACGTTATCCCTTCGCAATTGGCGGACCGTAACCTGTTCGACTTCACCAACCTGCGGATCGACGAAACCGCAGCTTCGCGGTTCGTCAATGTGCTGAACCTCTGATGGATCGAGAGGCCTGCCAGGCCTCTCGATTTATCACTCAAGGGGTCGTTGCTTTGGGGAGAAACGCAACGCTGCCGTAGTCACGATTGTGGAACATCCGCTCACCATTGTTAGGTTTAGTGAGAATCACCTGATGGTCGGCGGTCAGGTAGTTCAGCGGCAGCTTATCCGCATCCTTATATTGCGCGATGATGATAGTGCGCTGCGGATCCCAGCGCTGACCGCTGTTTTTTTCCAGCCATGCCATGAGGGTTGCGCTATCGCCTTCACGCGGAAAGTCGTCGGTATCGCGAACGTAAAAGTACGGTGCCCCCTGATTCTGGATGTACATAGGCAGTTTGTTATCAACCTCGACCATCACCATGCGCCACTGATTCCAGGGTGCACTCTTGCTGGCCTCGGCGCGTACGTCCGCGCTGAACTGGACGACCCCGCCGCCGAGATTGGTCCACGGGTAGATGATGCCCAGCACCACGATCAACAGCGCCGCTGCCGCACCGAAGCCCTTTTTCCAACCAGGGCCGCTGACCTTGCCGGCGGCGCGTTTTTCGTCAATTCGGCGGGTGACCCACCAGGCCGCTAACAGTTGGGCGAACGGCACCAGTGGCAACACATAGTAACTACGCCGGCTGCCGCTGGCGGTGAAGAACAGGAACAACAGGCCCAGGCCCCAGATCAGCCAGCGGGTGTTGGGTTCGGTTTGCCGCCAATTGCGTACCGCCAGCCACAGCCCGAGTATCCAGAACGGCGCCCAAGGCAATGTATAGACCGGGAGGTAGATCAGATAGGTGTAGATCGGTCCGAACTGGTCGAACGGCTGGAAGAAACGCACCACGTTTTCCCGGAACACCAGGCCCAGGCCGCTCGCGCCGTAAGTGGGGGCGCCGTAGAGGTGCGAGAGTATGAACGGCACCATGTACACCAGGCCGGCGATCAACACGGCCAGGCACAGTCGCAGGTTGAGGTGGCGTTTCCAGCGATTCTCGCTGAGCAGGTGCGGCAACAGCACCAACCCCGGCAAAATGAAGCCGATCAGACCCTTGAGCAGCGAGGTCGCTGCCAGCAGCAGGAAGAACACGGTGTAGCGGCCCAGTCGGGTGTCATTCGGGTCGCGCCAGTACCACCAGACGGCCGCGAGTATGCCGAATACAGTCAGGATATCGGCCGTCGCAACCCGTGCCCAAAAGATGAAATAGAAGGTTGTCGCCAGCATCCACCCGGCGATCAGGCCGGTGCCTTTGCGAAACAGCTGCTCGCCGATCAGATAGATCAGCCAGATACTCAGCCAGGCGGCGATGACCGAAGTCAGGCGTAGTGACCAATTACCCAGCCCGCCCATCAGCCAGGCAGTGGCGGTAATCAGCCAGTAAGAGGGGAGTGGCTTGTCGTAATACGGCATGCCTTTGAGGTAGGGGTCGAAGTAGTTACCCGTCTGCATCATTTGCAGCGCGATGTTCGCCCAGCGGGTTTCCGCCCCCCAGAGCTCTCTCGTCCCCAAACCCAACAACAGAAGCAGTGCTGATACGCCGAGCAACAGCACCAGCGCTTTCTTGTCGCTGTTCCATAGCTTCATTTGAGTATTTCCAAGGGCGACAAATGGGCCCGTCTAGAGTGAAGGCCCCCATGGGGGGCCGTGAATGATAGATGCGCCAAGGCTAAGCAGTTCGTCATGTCTTCGATTCGTCAGGGATATGCGAAAGCCGTGTCATCGGGAATCAGGCAAGGTCATGGCTGACTCTGAGGGAAGATCAGAATCACGAGATTGCCCTGTTCGTAACGCTTGCCGCCCACGGGCAGCAGTTCGACCTCCTGTATCTCCTCCACGTTCTTGACTCGCATGATCACGCCAACCGAGCCTTGTTTGAGGGCATCGGTCATCCATTGCTGGACGCTCTTGGTGTCAACCAGACGGTTGACCGAGTCAGGATAAGTCAGGCCGTATTTCAGTTCGCCAGCGGTGTTAAACAACTCGACTTCAGGACGCTTCAGGCTCCAGGCAAGAGCAGAAGCGGCCCCCAGATCGTTACTCAGCAGTTTTGTGGTTTGCTTGAGTTCTTCGATGTGTTCGTTGATGAACTGGTCGGGCATCTTGTTATGAACAATGCTGTTGGGCATGCCGGCAGGCAACAAGGCGATCAGCAGCCAGATACCCAGGGCTGGTGCGGCCCACATGGTCAATGGTCTGACGGCCTGCAGCATGTTGGCCATGATCCAGCCCATCAATACGATGAATGTCAGCGACAGGCTCATCATTTCTTGCTGCCCGTAAACCGGCTTGGTCAATTGCAGATAGATCAGCGCGAGCAGCGAAACCGTACCGATGACAAGATTGAGCAACCCATTGATACGGATAGCGCGGCCTTGCGTTTGTGTGATCCGGTCGATCAATGTGTTGCCCATCAGTACCGCCAGCGGCAGCAGGCACGGCATGATGTAAGTCGGCAGTTTGCCTCGGCTAAGGCTGAAAAATGCCAGCGGCAGCACCAGCCAAAGCAGCAGGAAACCGGTGCCCGCTTGCTGTTTGCTCTTCCACGCTTGCGTGAATGTAGAAGGCAGCAATGCCGCCCAGGGCAGGCTGGAGACCACTAGCATCGGCAGGTAGAACCACCATGGGCGAGTGTGCTGGGCATCCTCTGCGGAGAAGCGACGAATGTGTTCATTCCAGAAGAAAAACCTCCAGAAGTCGGGTTCGTGAGCATGAATGCTCAGCACCCAAGGCAAGCTGACGATGATTGCAACGATGACGGCCAGCGGACCGTAGCGCAGCAGTTCCCCCAGGCGCCGTTGCCAGAGCATATAGGGCAGGGCGATCAACGCCGGCAGCAGCCAGGCGAGAAACCCCTTGGTCATGAAGCCCATGCCGCAGGCGAAGCCAAGTACCGCCCATGACGTCAATCGGGCCCGCTGTGTGGTGCTGTCAATAGCAAACCACAACGCCACCAGGCTCAAGTTGACCCACAAAGTGAATTGCGGATCGAGATTGGAGTACCCGGCTTGACCGGCGATGAGGCCGAAGCTCATGTAAAGCAAGGCCGAAGCAAAACTCTTGCGCGGATCATTCCAGAGGCGTCGGGCGATCAGGTACGTCAACAGCACGCTCAGCCCGGTGCTCACAGCAGAAGCGATGCGGACTCCGAACAGGTTATCGCCGAATATCGCCTGGCCGATGGCAATCATCCAATAGCCGGCGATAGGCTTCTCGAAATAACGAATGCCCATGAAGTGCGGGGAAACCCAATCGCCGCTCAGCAGCATCTCCTGGCTGATTTGGGCATAACGGGGTTCGTCTGGAATCCACAGCCCGTGAGAAGCCAGTGGCAGAAGATAGAACAGGCCAAAGGCCAACAGCAGTAATGGCAACGCCCAACGTCTAATCATGCGCTTTGTGCTCCCAGGCAGTCTTTGTGATCGTTCAGGGCGCTGCATGGCAGCAGACCCTTGGGCAAACTGTCGATGCGTGTTGGCAGCAGGTTGCCGAAGAAGTGAAGATGAGTGTCACGCTGACTGGTGTGGGTCGCCAGTGGGCGAAAATCGTTAGCCATCAGAATCCGTTCTACCTCTGTATATGTTGTTTTAGAATTTTGGTGTTCTGCCGCTCAGACCTTTAAAGGCATGCCTGAAGCCTGAATGTGCCACAGACTAAAGGTTCGACTTACTCAAGAGAACTCAAGCGTCTAAACAAAAAAGTCGGGTGGCTCAGCGCAAATAATTACGTTTCCAGAGCATGTGCTCGCAACCTGCGAGTTTCGTCGCGGCGCATGTTTACGAATAAGCGATCATTGAAGTTGCTGTCGTAACGCGGTTGTTAGTAGCGATTCCTGAGGCGTCGAATAAAGTCTGGCACGTCCGGTCCGCCATTTTACTGATGGGGCATGATTGTGCAGCGATTAAAAATAGTAACAAATTATTTGGCGACTTTTTTTAGTGTGGACGCCCAATCTTGCTCATTCATGACACCCAGCACATTTAGTTGGCCGCCCGCTCCGACAGAGACGAATAGGGAGCTGGTGTACTCGCTTGTAGGCGCATGTTTAAAACCCAACTGACTTTCGAGGTCGCTGATGCATCCACTGTGGGTAACCAACACAAGATTGCGATGGGCGACTTTATGGGCGAGCGCGTCATCTGACAGGGGCTTGCCGCAGCTGGCCAGCCAGTCTTGAGCGGCGGCTGCTTGTCCAAACATGGACTGCGATGTCTGCAGGGTGCGGGTCGCCGGGCTGCTGAGTACATCGGCGTTCACCATCCCGATGGTCTGGAAGGCTTTACCCACTTCTGCCGCGGCGATGCTGCCGACACGGGTGATGCCGTCTGCCGGGCCGAGGCAGGGATTACTGGAACGGTCGCAGCGTTCAGCATGTCTGACCAGTACGATAACGTCTCCGGCCTTCCAGTGTTCATAAACACCAGCGGTGTTCATGTGGTTTCCCTCTCCCAGGTTCAACGGCGTTTTTGGCCATAACACGAATCCGGTGGCCAGAATCAAGCTCACCGTGGCGATGCCAGCCCCAAGTAGCAGTTTCTTGAGTCTGGTTGTCATGACTCGTTTCGATGGCGACCCGGCCGGGACGGAATTAACCACATTGTTCACCCTTGTATGATTCTCAAACGAAAACTTTCAGTGCGCGCGAAGACCCTGGACAGTGACCTGAACGCAAATCTAGGGCAAGCCAGGTGGGGGATTGGTGAAAGGAATGTGAAAAATTTGGAGGGGGGGCAGGCTTCCCTTGTGACAGGGAAGCCTTATTCAGGGAGGGGCTGAAGTTTGGTGTGATGACACATCCGCTTTAGTTCATTTTGCTGTGGAAATCACGTTTGAAGTTGACGATATCTAACAGGCTGCCAGAAATGAGGGGGAGTTTGCAAAATGAAAAGTATCGAGACCGGGAGCGATCAGTTTAGCGCACTGGCGAGGGAGATCTCAGCTGGTGCACTGCCGCGTACTTGTTTACAAAAGGGCAGTGCACCCTGAACGGTTTCCAGGTGGCCGGGTTTGATCGCGGATCAATGGTTTACCGTATAAGCCAGCATGGCGGATAACTGACAGAGCGGCCGTCCGCTTTCGCTATGCCAGAGGTTGAAAACCTCTTGTACCTTCGCCTGGTCCCGCTTGCTGCCTGGAACTTTGTCGATGATGTTCTGGGCGTTCAGCGCAGCAACCACGTCGAATGTCGGAATGAACGTGTCTTTACCGACCATTCGCAGGAACCTCGGCGCCGAGAGACCACCCAGTTGGCTTCCATGTTTGGCAAGATATTGCCAGAGGCCAACGATATCGGTCGTGGGCCAGTCAGCAATGAAGGCCCCAAAGCTGCCATGTTCATGAGCAATATCGAGGATCAGTTGAGCATTGCGCGGTACGCTTTTGAGCTTGCCTAAATGCCTGATGATGCGTGCGTCCTGCATCAGGCGTTCAAGATGTTCAGCCCCCATCAACACGACTTTTTCCGGATCAAACCCAAAGAAAACCTGCTCGAACGCCGGCCATTTTGCATCCACCAGGCTGTGCTTCAATCCGGCACGGAAAACTCTTAACGCCAAGGTCGATAAATAGCGATCGTCGCTGATTTTTCTCAATTGTTGGGCAGATGCAGGGGAGGGCAGGTGTGCCTCCAGGGCCGCCACTGAACCGAAGCGATTGAGACAATATTCGTTTAACCATTTGTAGTCGTGCATGCCCTCTCCTGACTGGATAACGATTGCCGCAAGCTCTCAGGCTTTAATAAATAAGGCTTTAGATAGGAAGTCGGGTCGTCGATGGTGGTTGGTCCGGCGACTCTCATCTATCAAGCCAGCACTTCACCTTCCCCCGCCAGCTTGCGATTGAGCTGAAACCGCCAGCGCACATACAGTAGCGCGCTGCAGAACACGGCCAGGCTCGCGGCCATTTCCAGCAGACCGAACATCTGTCGATTCGGATCGTAGGCGGCCAATGCGCCTTTGATGAAATACAGGTTCACCACAAAGCACATCCATGAATGCCCACGGGCGCTGCCGCTGAGCATGCCCGGTGTCAGTAGAAGCAAAGGCACCAGCTCGATCAGCAGGATCACCCAGGGTCTCGCGCCATGCAGGTCGGCGATGATCAGGTAGTACGCGCACAACAGGCCGATCAAACCGAGAAAGCACAGCAGGCTCAATACTCGGGCTACCCGTACGCGTGGTTCCAGCCACTCGATTGAGGGCAGGATCTTGGGCTTTTTAGCCACGGCTGCTCTCCAGTTGCCGGGCGGTTTTCGCCAGGCGCAGGCCCAACGCCCGGCACAAGGCGACTTCGTGCTCGTTCAGCGGGCTTTTGCCATCGGCGCCAGCGTGGTGACTGGCGCCGTAAGGCGTACCGCCGCCGCGGGTTTCCAGCAGAGCTGATTCGCTGTAGGGCAGGCCGGTGATCAGCATGCCGTGGTGCAGCAACGGCAGCATCATCGACAGCAAGGTGGTTTCCTGGCCGCCGTGCAGGCTGGCGGTGGAGGTGAAGACTCCGGCCGGTTTGCCTACCAGTGCACCGGTCAGCCACAAGTTGCTGGTGCCGTCCAGGAAGTACTTCAACGGTGCGGCCATATTGCCGAAGCGGGTCGGGCTACCAAGGGCCAGACCCGAGCAGTTTTTCAGATCGTCGAGGCTGGCATACAAGGCGCCTTCGTCCGGGATGCTCGGCGCTACCGCTTCGCATTCAGTGGAGATCGACGGTACCGTTCGCAGACGAGCTTCCAGACCGCCTTGTTCGATACCACGGGCAATCTGCCGGGCCATTTCGTTGGTCGAACCGCTGCGGCTGTAATACAGAACCAGAATATACGGCGCACTCACGGCAGGATCTCCAGCACTTTCTCCGGCGGACGGCCGATCACGGCCTTGTCGCCGACTTGCAGAATTGGTCGCTCGATGAGTTTCGGGTGCGCGGCCATGGCGGCGATCAGCTGTGCCTCGGTCAGGCTGCTGTCCGCCAGGTTGAGGGTCTTGTACTCGTCTTCGCCGGTGCGCAGCAGCTGGCGGGCGCTAACACCCAGTTTGTCCAGCAGGCTTTGCAGTTGTGCGGCATCGAGCGGGGTTTCCAGGTAGAGCACTACGGTCGGGGCCAGGCCACGAGCTTGCAGCAGTTCCAGTGCACCGCGGGATTTCGAGCAGCGCGGGTTGTGATAAAGCGTCAGATCGGTCATGTGCGGGTCGCATCTTGCGTAAAGTGGCGGCTATTCTACCTGTGTGGCGAGCAGTCCTGAACCTTGGGAGGCGATGGGTCGCAGTCAAAGTGGATTCAGAACCAATCTTTTCAAAGGACCAAGACATGACAAGGCGACTGGCGGCGGTATTGGCGATCATCACAACCTTGCTGCTCGGCGGCTGCGGCAATGATTACGGCGTCGATCAGCAGGGGCAGAAGATCGCGTCCGAGCGTCTGGACAAACAATGGGTGGTGATCAATTACTGGGCTGAATGGTGTGGCCCTTGCCGAACAGAGATTCCCGAGTTGAATGTCCTGGCTGAGCAATTGAAGGGTAAGTCGATCAGTGTGTTTGGGGTCAACTTCGACAATGTGCAGGGGGAGGAGCTGAAGAAGGCCAGTGAAGCGCTGGGGATCAAGTTCACCGTGTTGGCCCAGGACCCGGCCGATTTTTTCGAGTTGCCGCGCAGTGAGGCATTGCCGGTGACCTACATCATTGATAACAAGGGCAAAGTGCGTGAGCAGTTGATGGGTGAGCAAACGGCGGCGGGAGTGATGGCAAAGCTTACGGCGTTGCAGGCGAAAAATTGAAGAGTCTAATGGGAACAACATAGATCTCTGTAGGAGCGAGCTTGCTCGCGATGGTCGTTAACGATAACGCGTACTCATTGAAGAAACGCATCAAGTTCAAGTTCATCGCGAGCAAGCTCGCTCCTGCAGGTACAGGGATTGTTGTATCAGCCCTCTTCCAGCCACCAACGCAGCGGCTTGCCTTCGGCCGGCCAGAAACGTACTTGCTCGATCGGCGAGATGTCCCAGCGTTGCACGGTTTCCAGTGCCAGCAGGAAGCGTTTTTCTTGCTCCATCAATGCCGGCGCGCACATTTTGCGGGTGCTGCCGACCTTGCCAAAGCTGAGTTTGTCGCCGTCCAGGGTGTAAGGCGCAAACCAGTGATTGCAGCCGCCATTGCCATAGGCCCGACCGTCTTCACCGAGGGTGATGGTCAGGTGGCTGTTATCGATCAGCGGGCGTTCGCCGATCCACTCCAGAATGTAGCTGTGATCCTGTTGCAGTTTCACTGGCTCAGCAGCGCATCCCAACAGGCTGGCACCGACCATCCCCATCATGGTCAGATGTTTCATTAGCCTGGCTCCTGGCATTTGCGGCACAGGTGCTTCTCGCCTTTGCTTACCCAACCAAGCTCGGCTATGCGCGCTGTGGCGGCAGGCTTTTGTGCGTTGTTGCCGAGTTTGGCGTCAACCGCGAACTCGAAGTTCAGCTCGGCTGAACAGCTGTCGCAGTTGACCTGCCACGTGTGAATCGCCAGTTCACCGAACACCGGACCACGGGCCACGGCGACCCATTGGCCGATCGGGTTGATCAGGTGACGGACTTTTTCTACGGTCAGGCGCATGGACAAGTCCTTGCTGCCTTTGAGGGTGACCACCAGGACGTCATCGTTCTGTATCGAGCCGCCGTTACCGGTGACTTGATAACGACCCGGCACTAAGGCGCGGCATTCGATCAGGGTGTGTTGCGGGCTCATCAGGCTGTAGCGGAAATCGTGTTCGACCATGGGTCCTCCAAGTATGGGCGGTATGCTAGCACGCGGACGAATCCAGCATGGCCCGGGCTTGTGACCTTCGATCAGGCAGTCGACCCGTGGCTTGGCCTTACACCTGGTTCTGTGGTGTGCCCGCCGCCCAGGCGGTAATGTTCTGCAAGGTGGTTGCGGCAATCGCGGCCAGAGCTTCGCGGGTCAAAAAGGCCTGGTGGGCGGTGACGATGACGTTCGGGAACGTCAGCAGGCGCGCCAGTACATCGTCTTGCAGCGGCAGATCAGAGCGATCCTCGAAGAACAGTTGTGCTTCTTCCTCGTACACATCCAGACCCAGATAGCCCAGTTGGCCGATTTTCAGTGCGTCGATCAGTGCCGGTGTGTCCACCAAGCCACCTCGGCCGGTGTTGATCAACATCGCGCCCGGTCGCATATGGGCCAGTGACTGAGTGTTGATCAGGTGTTTGCTTTCAGTCGTCAGCGGGCAATGCAGGCTGATGATCTGAGCTTGCGCCAACAACTCGGGCAGGCTCAGATATCGGGCACCGAGGGCTTCCACCTGCGGGTTGGGATACGGATCGTACGCCAGTAGCTGGCAGCCAAACCCGGCCATGATTTTGGCGAAAGTGGTGCCGATCTGGCCGGTGCCGACCACGCCGACGGATTTGCCCGCCAGGTCGAAACCGGTCAGGCCGTGCAGGCTGAAATCACCTTCGCGGGTCCGGTTGTAAGCGCGATGCAAGCGTCGGTTCAGCGCCAGAATCAAGGCCACGGCATGTTCGGCCACCGCGTGGGGTGAGTAGGCCGGAACCCGGACGATGCTCAGCCCCAGGCGTTTGGCTGCTGGCAGGTCGACATGGTTGTAGCCGGCCGAGCGCAGGGCGATCAAGCGGGTGCCGCCGGCCGCCAGCTGCTCAAGCACCGGTGCGCTGAGGTCGTCATTGATGAAGGCGCAGACCACTTCGTGGTGCTCAGCCAGAGCCGCCGTGTCCAGGCTCAGCCGTGCCGATTGAAACTGTAACTCGACATCGGCCGGTTGCTCGGTACCGAGGAAACTGTCGCGATCATAGGTCTGGCAGCTAAAGAGAATCGTGCGCATGGCTTCATCCTTGTTTGCAGGTGCGATGAGCTTAACGTTCACCTGCATTGCCAGTATTGCCGTGGGTCAAGCGCCGATGCGGGCTTCGGTAGCCAGGCGGTTGATGGCTCGGTCCAGTTCATCCAGAGCGGCAAAGGCCTTTTGGTCCTCTTGCTTGAGCAGGGTTTCACTGCGCAGGCAGGCTGCTCGCAGTTGCGGTACGCCACAGTAGCGGGTGGCACCGTGCAGGCGATGGACCCGCTCGATCAGCGCATTCTGGTCTTTGGCTTCCCGGGCGACGCGGATGGCTTCACGGTCAGCCTCCAGAGAGGCGAGCAACATCGCCAGCATATCGGCAGCCAGATCGGCTTTGCCGGCGGCCAGGCGCAGTCCTTCTTCATGATCGAGCACCAGCAACTCGGTGCTATTACCGTAGGACTCGCCGGCGCGCTCCGGCCCATGATTGCGCAGCGCAAGGCCAGTCCACTTCAACACTACCTGGGCCAGTTGGCGCTCACTAATGGGTTTGGTCAGGTAGTCGTCCATCCCGCTTTGCAGCAGGGCGCGTTTTTCATTGGCCATGGCATGGGCGGTCAGAGCAACGATCGGTAGCGGGGTGCTATGACGCTCGCTTTCCCAGTGGCGAATCACTTCGGTGGTCTGGCGGCCGTCCATCCCGGGCATCTGAACGTCCATCAGGATCAGATCGAAGGCCTGCTTCTGCACTGCCTTGACCGCGGCATCGCCGCTCTCCAACGCGAGCACCTTGGCCCCCATGTCTTCAAGCAGGGTTTGCACCAGTAACAGGTTGGCGGGGTTGTCATCGACGCAGAGCACTTTCGGCGCACGGCTGGAAATGGGCTCGCCGGGCTCGTTGCGCATCGGGCGCGGATTGACCAGGTCAGACAAGGCTCGGCGCAGCTTGCGGGTGCAGGCCGGTTTGGCCTGCAATTGACTATGCGGATTGGGCACCGAGAGATGGAACAGCGTCTGCTCAGTGGTCGGGCATAGCACCAGCACTTTGCAGCCCAAATGTTCGAGGTCCCAGATATGTTGGTTGAGGCGTTCGGGCGGCATGTCTTTGGTGGTGATGCCAAGCACCGCCAGGTCGATCGCCTCATCGGTCTGATGGGTGCCGGTGATGCCGTTGGTCAACGCTTCCAGGGTATTGAACGGGGTGACTTCCAGGCCGCAGTCTTCCAGTTGATGCTGCAAGGCCTGGCGGGCCAGTTCGTGGTTCTCCAGCACAGCGACGCGGCGACCAAGCAGTGGCGCAGACGGCAGGTCTTCGGCGTCGTCGCGGGCTTTCGGCAGACTCAGGCTGATCCAGAACTCGGATCCTTCGCCGGGCGTGCTGTCGACACCGATCTCGCCGCCCATTTGTTCGATCAGGCGTTTGGAAATCACCAGGCCCAGACCGGTGCCGCCGGGTTGTCGGGACAGCGAGTTGTCGGCCTGGCTGAACGCTTGAAACAAGGCACGCACGTCCTGATTGGACAGGCCGATACCGGTGTCTTGAATGCTGATGCGCAGTTGCACGCTGTCCTCATGCTCTTCTTCGAGCATGGCGCGGGCGACGATGGTGCCCTCGCGAGTGAATTTGATCGCGTTGCTCACCAGGTTGGTGAGGATCTGTTTGAGGCGCAGGGGATCGCCGACCAGCGACAATGGGGTATCGCGGTAGACCAGGCTCACCAGTTCAAGCTCCTTGGCGTGGGCCGCCGGGGCGAGGATGGTCAGGGTGTCCTGCAGCAGGTCTCGCAGGTTGAAGGGAATGCTGTCGAGCACCAGTTTGCCGGCCTCGATTTTCGAGAAGTCGAGAATCTCGTTGATGATCCCCAGCAGGCTGTCGGCGGACTTCTCGATGGTGCCCAGGTAATCCAGCTGACGAGGTGTCAACTCACTTTTCTGCAGCAGATGGGTGAAGCCGAGGATGCCATTGAGGGGCGTGCGGATCTCGTGGCTCATGTTGGCCAGGAACTCGGATTTGATCCGGCTTGCTTCCAGCGCCTCTTTACGTGCCAGGTCCAGTTCGATGTTCTGGATTTCGATAGTCTCCAGGTTCTGCCGAACGTCTTCAGTGGCTTGGTCGATGCTGTGTTGCAATTCTTCCTGGGCGTTTTGCAGAGTGCCAGCCATGCGGTTGATGCCTGATGCCAGTTCATCCAGCTCCTGGCTGCCGAGTGCCGGCAGGCGGGTCTCCAGGTTACCTTCCTTGAGTTGCGCAACAGCGTGTTTGATCAGGCTGAGCGGCGTATTGATTGTGCGGCTTATGCGCAGCGCCAGCAGGGCCGTGCCGGCAAGGCCCGCGGCGATCAATAGCAGGCTGGCGAACAGGCTGCGGTAACCGCGCAGCAGCATGCCGTTGTGGGACAGTTCAAGCTCCACCCAGCCCAGTAAGCGGTCGGACTCATCAGGGATCAGGTCACCGGCGAGGTTGCGGTGTCGGCCGAACACCGGCAATAGATAGCGCGTCGCGTCACTGCCGGTGCGTCGCAGCATGTGGGGGCTGTTACCGATCGGTGGCTGATTGAGCATGCTCGGGCCCGCATGGGCCAGAGGCGTGCGGTCGGGAGCGAGAAAGGATACGGCGCGAACATCCGTCTGTTCCAGGGATTGGGTCGCGATGCGTTCCAGTAAATCCGAGTTGTTATGGCCCATGGCAGGGGCCACCAGCGGTGCCAGTTGTTCGGCGATCATCTCGCCATGTTGCAGGAGCTGGGTTTGCAGGTCGGACTGCTGCATCCACGTGAAATAGCCGCCCAGCACCAATGCCATCAAGCTGGTCGGCAACAGGCTCAACAATAGCACGCGGCCTTTTATCCCCAGTTTCTTAAGCACGCAACTCTCCTGCTACCACGCCATTTTGAATGACAGACGAATGACTGATGCGCACATCCGGTACGCGCCACCTGCGCAGTGTAGCCATTTGCTTGCGGGCAATCTTTGTAAATTAACGCCGCCAGCCGTCTGCTATGTAGGAGCCGAGCTTGCTCGCGATAGCGATCTCCTATCCACCAAAAAACCCGCCCTGCGAGAGAGAGCTCAGGTTACTCGTCGGGGAGCAAACTTGAATAATGGGTAACTGAGAATTAATTACAGAAGATAATGACGCCCGTATCTATTGGCCATCCCCGTATGCTGGCGATAGGAGACCACCTCGTGCTGGATCGGACAATCGACGGTATAAGCCGGGAAGGTACCTGTCGCCAGATAAAAGGTAGCTTCTCCCAGTGGCAATGGGTTATGCCACCCACCACGTGGAGATAGAAGGCATCACCGGCCTCCAGGACAATGTCCATGTATGGATCTGGTGGACAGGGATGCTGGTGTTCACCCCTGGAATGACAGTCGGCACCGCCGGGTTCAGTTACTGCAGTGTCCAGAACCCAAGGCGCCCCAGGTTAGCGGCCAATTTCAAACGAGAAACTTGCCAATTGCTCAACGCTCTAATGTGTTGCTCTTCCGCTGAAGCATAAGACGTCAATGTGTTAAGCAATTCGATCATGCTACCAACACCAGAGCGATAACGACCTTGAACTATCTCAAGAGACTGGCGCGACTGCGCCACCAATTCACCTGTACGTTCCAGGCTGAGAGTTTCGATACTAAGTGCTTGATAGTTTGCCCATAAATCAACTAATACTATCTGTTCCGCATCGATAAGCTCAGCCCTGCTTGCCTCAAGGCGTGCTTGGGCATTACGTATTTGATAAGTGCGTTCGAATCCTTCAAACAAGGGAATATTTAGCTGCAAACCGATCGTTCTGTCGCGTTCGCTTCTATCTCCGTTGAGCGCCTGTGATCGATTGCTTTGGGTTTCGGAGATGTCAGCAGTTAACGATAATGTCGGTCTTCCTGTCGCTCGGCGCTCTTCAAGTGTGGCCTCGGCCGCTTTGATCCTCGCTTGAGCTGCTATTAGGGCAGGATGATCCTGTCGAGCCTGTTTAAGTAGTTCATCAATTGCCTGAACGAAGTATGTGTCAGGTAAGGGAGTAAGATTCCCAGCCAATTTAAAGGGCGTATTTGGGGGGATCCCCATGCGCAGTGCAATAATTCCAGTTGCATTACGCAATGCTCCAGCGTTACGAACTTGGCCAAGACGTGCTTGAGAGTAAGCCGTCTGAGCTTGTAATCTATCTGAGAGTGCTGCGGCTCCTGCCTTATATTTGGCGTCAGCAGCTTTAAGATTTTCTGCGGCCAACGCCTCGACTTCAGTCGAAGCAATTAAGCTGCGTTGAGCGGAGAGAGCGTTGTAGTAGAGCTGTGCTGCCAAGACGAAGGAGCTTTGAAGAGTCGCATCCTGGTTGGAGTTGGCAGCTACTAGCAGTTGCCTGGCACTACTTAGTGCAGCTTCTCTACGCCCGAAATCGAATAGGACCCAGCTAAAACTCAATCTATTGGTGGTTTGTTGCTGTTTGCCTTTGCTGGAAAGCTCTGGCCGTTGTTCGTAATCACTGACGTTGCGTCCACTGGAAATGCCGATACCGCCGTTCAGTCTTGGAAGATACGAAGATTCGCTTATCCCGACTAGAGCCGCTTGTGCTTTAGCATTGGCCCATGCCAAACGTGTCTGTGGGTCGTTGCAAAGTATTCTCTCTATCGCCTCTTCCAGCGTCAGCTCTTTGGGTAGGCTACCGAATAGACATGGCATATTTCCGCGACTAAGGTCTTTTACAGAAGTGCCTGAAACGGTACTCTGAACACCCAATACATCCAGACTAGCTGCGAAGGATGTCGCGGAACAGAAAGTCAATGAAAAAAACAATGTTCCAGCAAGAATATCATTCATTGTTCTGTCGTAGCAAAAATTTATTGATTTATAGAGGTTTTGGTGTGTTTGTCCGAAACTTTTTTTCCAAAATCCAATGTTACAATTCGGTCAGCTGACGCAATCGTCTCTGGCCGATGAGCCACAATGATTCTAGTCATATGAAGGGCGCGAATGGCGTTGTTAACCTTCTGCTCACATAGAACGTCTAAGTGACTGGTAGCCTCATCAAGAAATAGTATCCTGGGTTTCTTGTATAGAGCCCTGGCCAGTAATACTCGTTGTTTCTGTCCTCCTGATAACACCGTGCCCATATCACCAACCAATGTGTTATAGCCCATTGGCATTGCCTCAATCTCGCTATGAATTGCTGCCATTTCTGCGCATTGTATTATCCATGCCATATCTGTGTTTGGTTCAAAGAACGATATATTTTCCGCTAGTGACCCTGCAAACAAAAGATCATCCTGCAGTACTGTTCCAACCATTTCTCGAAAAGCATCCATACCCATTCGACCTAGCTCAATTCCGGCTACATGTATTTGGCCAGAACTCGGATGTAGGATACCCAGCATGAGGCTGATTAACGTGCTTTTGCCGCTCCCCGAGCTACCAGTAATAGCTACAGACTCGCCCTCTGCAATCCATAGATCTAAATTATCGAGAACGAACGGTTCTTGTTCTGAATAACGGTACATTAGCCCTTTGATCTCAATGCTTGCTTCGCGTGCCGCCAGCGTTGCGGAGTCTATTTTTGCTCGACTGTCCTCTGGAGGGTGGATGACAATATCAGCTAAACGTTCACCTTGTAGCTGGAGCATATGTAACTCAAATAAATGGTCGATCAGGCTAGCGACCCGACTAATAAACTGAGTTTTGTAAGCGGTATAGGCCATCAGTACACCCACAGTGAATTGACCACTCATTACCATGTTCGCGCCAAACCAGATGGAAATTATATTTTCCATGCCAAAGAGTAAACCGTTTAGCTGTACATACATTAGTTGCAATTTCTGAGTGCGAAGGCCTGCATTAATCTGTTCAACGAGGAGCCCAAGCCAAGCGGAGCGTCGTTCGTTTTGACGTTGGAATAACTTAAGTGGCCGAATACCCCTCACTGTCTCTAGAAAATGGCTTTCCTGACGAGCAGCATGGATGATTTGCTCTTCAGTCGCATTGCGCAAGGGGCAGTACCAGACCCAACGCCCAAAGGTATACAATACCATTGCAATAAGAGCGATACACGCCAACGTTGGGCTGTAGATAAACATAAACGCTAACGTAGCGACGCTCATAAGACCGTCAAGGAGGGTAGAAAAAAAAGCGGCTGTAAGAGTATGTTGAATGTTATCGACAGCTCCGAATCTCGAAACGACGTCACCAAGATGTCGTTTTTCAAAGTATTGAATCGGTAATCTCAGCAAATGACTGAATACGTTGGCGCGCCATTGCACACTGAGCATGGTACTCATGTGCATCATCACCCAAGCACGAATGCCAGTCACCGCTTGCTGCATAAGCATCAATAAGCCGAAACCTATCGCCAAGGTCGTTAGCAAATTTCTATCTTCACTAACAAGTACATTGTCGATGGTCCATTGAAGAAAAAAAGGACTTACCAGGGAAAACACTTCTAATGCCAATGCCAGTAAAAGGATCTGCAATAATGAACGATAAAGTCCAGTTACCTTTCCTAGCATGCTCAAAAGCTTGATTCTAGGCTTGGCTTCCCGTTTTTCAAAACCGCTGTTGGGCCACAATTCTAAGGCGATACCGGTAAAATATCTGCTTGCCTCGTTAAGGCTCAGATGGCGGACGCCATTAGCGGGATCATGTAGCGTCAGACGATTTTTATGTACAGACTTCAATACTACAAAATGATTAAAATTCCAATGAAGGATACAAGGTAACTTTAACTTAGCAAGATCTTCTAGCTCTAGCCTGATTGCGCGAGAGCCTATTTTAGCTCATCAGCTGTCTGGATGATGTGTTTTAGTGTGATCCCTTTCAACGACACATTGAAGCGGCGTCGTAACTCTGTCAAATTGGATCTGTAGCCATGATAACCGAGCACCATTGCAAGGCAGGCTAGTCCGCACTCTGTGGCTTCAGTCTGAAGAAACAGTGGTAGCTTGCGAGCTAAGCGCAGCGATATCGCGTCCAAATATGCCATATATGCCGCTCCTAGAGTTTGCCGGTGAGACTGTAAAGCGGTTCGAGCACCCACTCGTAGAGGCGACGAGTCTCCTGCAATATGTCGGCCTCAAGCAGCATGCCCGTTTGTAACGAGCGCTGCTCGCCATAGGCCAGGACCTGTTGCTTTTCAAGATCTACACGTATGCGGTAAAACTGTTCGCCATCCCCACCAAGCCCAGGCACACCGCCCGTCATGCTTGCCAATTCAAAGGGGGAAACAGAAGCTTTGGAAATAGATTTTACGACGCCACGGTGCTGGCCAAATTTCTGATAAGGAAAGGATTGATAGCGAATCCTTACGGTGTCTCCAGACTTGATAAAGCCGATGGACTTGCTAGGCGCATAGAGTTCGGCCTGTAAAAGTGAATTAGTCGGAACAATGCTCAAAAGTGGTCGAGAGCTGTCCACGGTCTGACCAGGTTCCACGAGAACCGCAGTAGCAGTTCCTTCTTGAGGGGCCGTAATAACTAATGTGCGTTTAGCCTCGCTTTCTACAATGTCTTGTTCCACGCCTGATAGTACACGGTTTATACTTGATAGTTGGTTGGCATGTCTGGCTGATAAGCCAGAAAGCTCATTGCTACGCTCTACTATTTGTTGCTGGAGCGTAGTGCGCTCACGTGCGAGTGCTTGTAATGTTTGTCGTTGGCCAAGTAGTTCCGCTTGGCGCTGCTGTAGCTGGTCCATGGAGATGTAACCTTTCTCCATCAATCCCTGATAGCGACTTGAGGCGTCTGAAGCCAATAGGACTAATTGTTTTTGACTCGAGGTTTGCTCAGATAGCGTCACTATTTCCTGTTGAAGACTTCTCAGCTTACTAAGGAGGCTGTTTCTTTCTTCACTCTGTAGGCTTCTTTGTTTTTCCAGTTCGTCAAGCAAGGACGTTTTACGCTGTATAAGAGAATCGCTAATCCCCGCTTGGACAGGTCCCAAGCCCGCATTATATCGTTCACTAGATACACTTAATAAGGGGGCATCTTTCGTAACGTTTTGTCCTTCATGGACAAAGCTTTCCAGTATTCGACCATGTTGTGGGACGTATATCTTGATTTGTCCCGAAGACGATATGAGCTGGCCTGGCACGGTGGTCCGCTTTGTATAGCTGCCCAATATGAAGAAAATTACTACCAGCGATGCTAGCAGTGTGGAAAACAGCGTGAATACGGCGAAGGATACAGGCCGAATTAGAACTATTTCTCCTAATAATCGTACTTGCTTCGCTTCTAATGCCTCAGTTCTAAATAACGGAGTTTTTTCCATCGATACAAAACGTCTCTTTCTCTGATTCTGGTGGGAAAAAATTGGCATGGCAGCGTAACGATATGGAGTTGCTATTGTATCTAACGTAAAGAGAGCAATACGTGATAGCGCACAGCTTGTTGTGGTGTTCAAGGCATCATAGGCTGTCGGTGCGATGGAACTATACGGCCTTATGCTCGCGATCATCACCCCTACATGTGTAGGATTTTTTCCGGCCAGTAGAATGGTTATCTTGTCTGGGATCAGCAATTGGCCGTAATCACGGAAGGGTGTTGTCGCTCTTATGGGACATAACAGGTTATCTGACTTGCAGGAAGTTTTCGTACGCTTTGAAGCAGTCGAAGCTAAAGGAACTTCAATTGTATTTTTTAACGAAAAATTAAAATGTGGTTTGAGCAAAGAGGAAGTGCTCTCAAAATACAGTTACGTTGTCGCTAATAGCAGTTCTGTCGGAAAGATAGGAACAGATAAAAAAACATTTTTCGCTGAGCGGTACGGCGGAGACGGCATTTTAAGGAATGGCGGCGGTGGCCGTTGTGGTTTTGATGGTGATTTTCAAGTCAAAGGGATTGGCCCTAATCAGTTAGTTGGAGGGGATGTAGATGCTGCTGATGGAAATGGCTTTATGTCTCTTGATTCGGCGATCTATGAATCAATATGGGCCGAAATTATACATATCGCACTTCCTTACGGAGCGGTTAGAGCAGTAGCGGTTATAGATGCTGGGTATGATTTTGAGCACGGAGGTAAAAGTTATCCTCGAGGCCTGTTGGTTCGAATGCCGGCAGTGCGGCCTGCGCACTTTATCAGAGCTACTTATTTTAAAGAAAGACAAACAGGTTCAATGAGTGAGGACGCTAAGCGTGTGCGTGCGGTTGTAAAGAGGCTTGTTGGTTTTCTGCCTGTTAATAAATATGGATTAATTACAGGTACTTTGTGTGAGCAGTTGAGTATAGGTTTGAGTGAACTGGCAAAGCGTTTCGCCAGGCAATTCGCTACTGCCAGGGCAAAGCGAATAATTCATTACAATATCAGCGCATCAAATATATCTTTGGATGGGGCATGGTTAGATTTTAGTAGTACAAGAATATTCTCGAATCTGATTTGCGGAGATAGAGTTGATTTTGAGAATTTTACTGGAGAACACATTTCGGCTATAGAGAGTATTGAAAGTATTTGTTATTTCTTGGGTAAATATGGGGTTGTTAGTGCTGATGATTCAAACGAAATTTTTAGAAAGGCCGTGAGTGAGTTTGTTCTGGAGTATAACAAAAAATTCAATTTGCATTGTGTCATGCGGATGGGCTTTCCATCATGTTTGCTTAATAAGGTAGCTGAAAGTAATATTTTTTCAGAGTTTTCTGGAGTTCTTCAAGAAGTACTGGCTTCTGATGATTTTTCAATGATGTCAATCTCCACTGAGGCAGGTTGGAAAGGCTATGAGTCTTGGGGGTATCGTTTCTATGCGGCACTGCTGAGAGGGAAGGCTCTTAATGTGGAGCAAAATCTCTCGATGCTGAATATAGAATTAACGCTATTAAGAAAGTTGGCTGCAACATATAGTCAGCTGTTTGAGCTGGTGTGTGGTAGGGCACGCTCAATGGGAATTAGTCGTGCGAATGTTATTTTTGGTACTGCTGTAAATCTTACCAGGATAAATCACACTAGTATCTTGCTGGCTGATCTTGAAGAGCATATTGCCGAGACCATGGAGCGGAAGGGGAGAACTGAGGAGGGGTATGGAACGCTGGTTGAAGATGCTGCTGACGCAGCATGTCTTCAATTTAGTACTGAGAAAGGGGTAAGTATTCCATTCTGGTTTAGTGGCTCCCTAAAAATATGGTACGACATTAAGAGTGGCTTGTATGTCATAAAGCAAGCAAGTGGTACTCTATTTTTGGTAAGGTGTTTGTTTGAACTTGATATAGATAAAGCTGAACTGGCTAAGGCGGTTTCTTTTTATGGTGATATATGGGGCTTTGTCCATGAAAAGAACGTTTGAACTAAATACTGCCTGTAAAAATTCTGTGGTTTTTGGTAAGGCACAGTTGCTTGGTTTTGCTTGCTTGGTCACGTCTGTGTGTAGACGCTACTCATCTTTTTCAATGCGTACATTAAGGTTTTGGATCTGTCCTGCAATCGATCATAAACAAATTTTATTTTTCTTCGATAAAGCGTCCACTCCTATCGGCTACGTAACATGGGCTCACTTAGCGAGCGACAGTGAGGAGCGGCTACTTAAATGTCCTGATTTTTTAATCCATTCCGATGAGTGGAACGAGGGCGGGAGTACCTGGATTATTGATTTTTGTTTTCCTTGTGGCGGTGCAAGAGAAGCTTTAAAAATAATTAAAAGTTATCTTCAGGAAGAGGGTATTGAAAAAGTATTCTGGGTACGTCGAAATGAAGACTATACGATTCGTAAAGTCGGTAACTTCCAATTAAAGTGCCGTGCAGGTGTTGGGGAGGATTAAAACTATGTCGTAGGAGTTTTAAGCCGTTTGCTAGAGGAGAGCATAAGAGAGGGAAGTAGTTGTGTGAGTTTTTAGTCTGTATCATCAGAATATTTAATTGGAGGATTAGCAATGCGTGAGATTTCCTTGGTTGAAGCAGAGGCGGTCGGTGGTGCTAATGGCGCGGTTTTGGCTGGTGCAGCCATAGGTGCTGCGTCGGCAGCGGCAGGCTATATTGGAACTACAGTAGGAGGGGGGGCATTTAATACTGGAGATTTTGTCGGCGTTACGGTAGGAGGGGCATTAGTTGGAGCTGTTGGTGGGCCGACTGGTCTAGTTAACGCAATAAAAGGAGTTGGGCTCGGCTATGGCGGAGGGATAGTCGCCGGAGGTATAGGCCGAGAAATGAAACCACGCGGAGGCTAATACTAGGTAAAGGAGCGCAAAAAGCGCTTTAATTACAGCGTCTATCCTAGAATATTGGCTGTATTAGCCTTTTTGCGCTTTTATTTTATTATATCGGTCGGCTAGCAGGTGATGCTATGAAAATACTGTTGTATGCGGTTTTGTGCTTGTTTATCGCGCTTGCCTGTAGGGGTGCGAATGATTTTGTGAAAGTGACGTTTGGATTTACGTTTTCAAATAAATATCTTGATGTGTTTTATGTTCCCGCTGTTGTCTTTTTGGTCATGGCTATAGTTCCGCGATTGATGGCCTGTTTAGGGTTGTCTTGAGGGGGTGCTACAACTGATGGGATAGATGTCGAGGAGAGTTAACTAAGTCGTTAGTAAGGGGGAGGTGATGTACAAATTTGTATTTCAACAACCGACCGCGTTTGACTACCCGACCGTGCGATCAGGCCCTTCGTGATCGGGCGCAAGAACTGGCTGTTCAGCGACACGCCCAAAGGCGCGCCGGCCAGCGCTCAACTTTACAGTTTGGTCGAGACGGCTAAAGCCAACGGCCAAGAGCCCTATGCGTGGCGTGCGCCACGCACTTGAACGATTGCCGCAAGCCGTCGCAGTAGAAGACTTCGAAGCCTTGCTGCCGTGGAACTGCACGCCGTAAATGCCCGTCCTTTTTTCAGATACAAAAAGTCTCCTTCAACCCATAGGGTCTTACGATCTCTAATGTAGGTGAGGATAAAAAACCTGTCCCGAATAAGATGAAAATCAAAAGTGTTTTTTTGGGGGGATCTAAGGCGCTTAAAAAGGCTGGGGAGTAGTGCGCCTCCGAATATGTAGGGCGGGAAATTGAAGTGCGTGAATTCTATCGCGTTTTTCATGTTTGATCTCTATGCTCTATATATTGATATCAGTAGGCGCAAAAGTTGCGGTCATATTCGATTGGATCAATAAATTTGCAGTCAGCCGAACTCAGCCAGCGATCGCTAGTTGAATATTAAATACGCTGACAGCGTCTGAGGTGCCTAGTTGGACTTTGTTCTGTGATGAGAAGAATCATCTGGCTGATTGATTTTCATAACCCTATAGATGTAGGGTGACTCAGAACTTTTCTTTTCTCATTTCTGCTGCGAATAGCTCCGCCCTCGAGCCGACCCCTTTCTTGCGAAGAATTGAAGACACATAATCGCGCACTGTGAAATCACTTATCCCAAGTAACAACGCGATTTGTTTATTGGTTTTGCCTTGCAGAAGTGATTGCAGGACTTCTTGTTCCCTTTTTGTCATGTTTTTAACGCCCCATGCCATTCGTGTTTAAATTCTGCTCACTCCCGGCGCTTGCCCGTCAGTGAGTAGATCGGCTCCAGAACCCATTCATAGAGACGACGCTTGTCTTGGACGATATCGGCTTCTAACAACCCGGCCTGCAGGGGCTGCGAATAGCCGTACACGGCAACCGTCTGCGAATCGAGTGCGACAGTCACACGATAAAAAAGCTTTGCTGGCAGGGTTGCATCCTGAACCGCACTTGCGACATGAGTAGATAACTCCTGAGCCGCATAGGGGCTCCTGCCACTGAATGTGCAGTGACACCCATAGACTATCGATGAAGCCCGTAGCGCACCAGTTCATGCAAACCGCCACAACTTGCGGGAAACTTCCTACATCCTACAAGTTAGCCTTGAAATGCCATCACGATGTCTTCGCGGGCAAGCCGCGCATCTACAGGTTTTTGCGCGTTTTCTGAAGCGAGGCTTGCCTGCGAGCGAGCCGATGAGGTGCGGCTTATAACATTCAGCCATAAGCCCCTTACTTTGCGTGATATGGCCTGCGCACGTTTGCCGGTATGATAGGCGTCCCCGCAGTCTGGATTGCGAATACGCCATGACCTTGCAGTACCCAACCATCGCCGATTGCGTCGGCAACACCCCGCTAGTCCGTTTGCAACGCCTGCCCGGCGTCACCAGCAATACCCTGCTGCTCAAACTTGAGGGGAATAACCCAGCGGGTTCGGTCAAGGACCGTCCGGCGCTGTCGATGATCACCCGTGCGGAGTTGCGTGGGCAGATCCATGCCGGCGATACGCTGATCGAAGCGACCTCGGGTAATACCGGGATCGCCTTGGCGATGGCCGCGGCAATCAAGGGTTACAAGATGATCCTGATCATGCCCGGCAACGCCAGTGCCGAGCGCAAGGCAGCAATGACCGCCTATGGCGCCGAACTGATTCTGGTCACACAGGAAGAGGGTATGGAAGGCGCTCGTGACCTCGCCGAGCGGATGCAGGCCGAGGGTCGCGGCAAGGTGCTCGACCAGTTCGCCAACATTGATAACCCCGAGGCGCACTACACCGGCACCGGCCCGGAAATCTGGCGCCAGACCCAGGGCAGCATCACCCATTTCATCAGCTCCATGGGCACCACCGGCACCATCATGGGCGTTTCGCGCTACCTGAAGGAACAGAACCCGGCGGTGCAGATCGTTGGCCTGCAACCGATGGAAGGCTCGGCCATTCCCGGTATCCGCCGCTGGCCGCAAGAATACTTGCCGAAGATCTACCAGGCCGATCGGGTCGACCGGATAGTCGACATGGCCCAAAGCGAAGCCGAAGACGTGACCCGTCGACTGGCCCGCGAAGAAGGTATTTTCTGTGGTGTGTCCTCGGGCGGTGCCGTAGCGGCGATGCTGCGGCTGTCCCAGGAAGTCGAAAACGCGGTGATGGTCGCGATCATTTGTGACCGTGGCGACCGTTACCTGTCGACCGGCATTTTCGACGCGCCCAACTGATGGCCAGGCAAGAGAGAGGCCTGCGCTTCCAGCCCACTGGCGGCAGCAAGGCCGCGCAAGTCCCGACCGGCAAAAAGCAGCGCCTGAGCATTGAACGCCTGGCTAATGACGGTCGCGGTATCGCGTTTTTCGAAGGTCGCACCTGGTTCGTCATCGGCGCTCTGGCCGGTGAAGACGTCGAAGCGCGGGTCCTGGGTGCCCACGGCAAAGTTGTCGAAGCACGTACCGAGCGGGTATTGCAGGCCAGTGAACTGCGCCGTCCGGCACCGTGCGCCCACGCCGGGCGCTGCGGCGGTTGCAGCGTTCAGCATCTGCCCCACAACGAACAACTTGCCCTGAAACAGCGCATGCTCGCCGAGCAGTTGTCGCGGGTCGCAGGGGTCGAGCCCGAGGAGTGGGCCGCTCCCTTGAGCGGGCCGGAATTCGGTTACCGACGTCGCGCCCGGGTGGCGGTGCGCTGGGATGCCAAGGCGAAAAAGCTCGAAGTGGGCTTTCGTGCTGCAGCCAGCCAGGACATCGTCGGCATCAATGATTGCCTGGTGTTGGTACAGCCCTTGCAGCCGATCATGAAACGCTTGCCGGAGATGCTACGGCGTTTGAGCAAACCTCAGGCATTGGGCCATGTGGAGTTGTTCAGTGGTTCGGCCATCGCATTTCTGCTGCGGCACATGTCGCCACTGTCTGACGCTGATTTGACGATACTCAAAGAATTCTGCGCATTCCATGAGGCCCAGTTGTGGCTACACGGCGAAGGCGAGCCGCAACCGATCGAGCCGGATCAGCAGCTCGGTTATCGACTGGAACAGTGGGATTTGCAACTGGCTTATCGGCCAGGGGATTTCATCCAGGTGAACGCCGGGGTCAATGAAGCGATGGTCGCTCAGGCTCTGCAATGGCTGGCGCCGAAGTCCAGTGAGCGCGTCCTCGATCTGTTCTGCGGCTTGGGTAACTTTGCTCTGCCATTGGCTCGACTGGTTAAAGAAGTGGTCGCGGTAGAAGGGGTGTCGACCATGGTCGAACGTGCCGCCGGCAATGCCACCAGCAATAATGTGCATAACGCGAAGTTTTTTCAGGCCGATTTATCCCAGCCTTTGGCTGATGCCAAATGGGCCAGCGAGGGCTTTTCTGCGGTACTCTTGGACCCACCTCGTGACGGTGCTTTCGAAGTGGTGCGCAAGCTCGCTACCCTGGGCGCAGAACGGTTGGTTTATGTGTCATGCAACCCGGCGACGCTGGCCCGTGACACGGTTGAGTTGATCAAGCAGGGCTACCGGTTAAAACGTGCCGGGATCCTCGATATGTTTCCTCAGACGGCACATGTCGAGGCCATGGCGTTATTTGAAGCGAACTAGGATGGTTCGTCTGGTCCGACTGGCCCGCTGATGCATGACCCTCGCCAGCCCAGCGAGGGACCATTGGCAACGAAGGTCAGCGATTTTGACGCATTGAATGTGCGTCGTAGGGAAGGTAAGCAAGATGGTACAGGTGAGAGCACACCAGCCGATCAACACCGACGGCAGTATCAATCTCGAGGCATGGCTCGATCATGCGGTCAGTGTCGATATGGCGCTGGACCGTGAAGCCTTGAAAGAAGCCTGCGAGTTCGCTCGCCAGGCTGAACAGCAAGACAATGCGGCGAAGAATCTCTGGGCCGAGGGGATGTCGAGTTTCCGTACCGGTCTGGAAATCGCAGAAATTCTCGCTGACCTCAAACTGGACCAGGATTCGCTGGTGGCTGCGGTGCTTTACCGCGGTGTTCGTGAAGGACAGATCCAGTTGCCGGTGGTCAGTCAGCGTTTTGGTCCGGTGGTGGCCAAGCTGATCGACGGCGTGCTGCGCATGGCCGCGATCAGTGCCAGTTTGAGCCCGCGCCAGTCATTGGTGCTCGGCACCCAAGGGCAGGTCGAAAACCTTCGCAAGATGCTGGTGGCCATGGTCGATGACGTTCGCGTCGCGCTGATCAAGCTGGCCGAACGCACCTGCGCGATTCGTGCGGTGAAAACCGCCGATGACGAAAAGCGCAACCGGGTCGCCCGGGAAGTTTTCGACATCTACGCGCCCCTGGCTCACCGTCTTGGTATCGGGCATATCAAATGGGAGCTGGAGGATTTGTCCTTCCGTTACCTGGAGCCCGATCAGTACAAGCAGATCGCCAAGTTGCTGCATGAACGTCGCCTCGATCGCGAACGTTTCATCACCGATGTGATGAACCAATTGCAGAGCGAACTGCACGCTACTGGCGTCGACGCTGACATCAGTGGCCGGGCCAAGCACATCTATTCGATCTGGCGAAAAATGCAGCGCAAGGGGCTGGAGTTCAGCCAGATCTACGACGTGCGCGCCGTTCGAGTGCTGGTGCCGGAAATGCGTGACTGCTACACCGCGCTGGGCATCGTCCATACCCTGTGGCGGCACATCCCGAAAGAGTTCGACGACTACATCGCCAACCCTAAAGAGAACGGCTATCGCTCGTTGCATACCGCGGTTATCGGTCCTGAAGGCAAGGTGCTGGAAGTCCAGATTCGTACCCATGCGATGCACGAAGAGGCCGAGCTGGGTGTTTGTGCGCACTGGCGATACAAAGGCACCGACGTTAAATCCAGCTCCAATCACTACGAAGAGAAAATCTCCTGGCTGCGTCAGGTGCTCGAGTGGCACGAGGAATTGGGGGATATCGGTGGCCTAGCCGAACAGCTGCGCGTCGATATCGAGCCGGACCGGGTTTATATCTTCACCCCGGACGGCCACGCCATCGACTTGCCCAAAGGCGCGACGCCACTGGACTTCGCCTACCGCGTGCACACCGAGATCGGTCACAACTGCCGCGGCGCCAAGATCAACGGGCGCATCGTTCCGCTCAACTACAGCCTGCAAACCGGTGAGCAGGTCGAGATCATCACCAGCAAGCACGGCACGCCGAGCCGCGACTGGCTGAACCCGAACCTGGGTTACATCACCACTTCCCGGGCCCGGGCGAAGATCGTCCACTGGTTCAAGTTGCAGGCTCGTGATCAAAACGTAGCCGCCGGTAAAACCTTGCTCGAACGTGAGCTGGGACGTCTGGGCTTGCCTCAGGTTGATTTCGACAAGCTGGCCGACAAGGCCAACATGAAAACCGCCGAGGACATGTTTGCCGCGTTGGGGGCTGGCGATTTGCGCCTGGCGCAGTTGGTCAACCTGGCCCAGCAACTGGTCGAGCCGGAGCGTGGCAACGAACAGCTGGAGTTGATTCCACGCAAGGCCACCGGCTACAAACCCGGCAAGCGCGGCGACATCCAGATCCAGGGCGTAGGCAACCTGATGACTCAGATGGCCGGTTGCTGCCAGCCGCTGCCGGGGGATGCGATCGTCGGTTACATCACCCAGGGCCGGGGCGTCAGCATTCACCGTCAGGACTGTGCATCAGTGCTGCAATTGAGCGGTCGTGAGCCGGAACGGATCATTCAGGTCAGTTGGGGCCCGGTGCCGGTGTTGACCTATCCGGTCGACATCATCATTCGCGCCTATGACCGCTCTGGTTTGCTGCGCGACGTTTCGCAAGTGCTGCTCAACGAGCGGATCAACGTGCTGGCAGTCAATACCCGCTCCAACAAGGAAAACAACACAGCGTTGATGTCCTTGACCATCGAGATTCCGGGGCTGGATGCGTTGGGGCGGTTGCTCGGGAGAATTTCCCAGTTGCCGAACATCATTGAAACCCGCCGCAACCGGACGCCATGAAATGCGATCCCCTGTAGGAGCGAGCTTGCTCGCGATAGAGTTTTACCTGACACACCGCTATCGCGAGCAAGCTCGCTCCTACAGGTTGCGCAGAGACCTATAGATGTATTCACTTGAAGACTTGTTGCACCTGATGAGCCGGCTGCGGGACCCGCAGTACGGCTGTCCGTGGGATATCAAACAGACTTACGCCACGATTGTGCCCCACACCCTGGAAGAGGCCTATGAGGTTGCTGACGCCATCGAGCGCGGTGACTTCGATCACCTCCAGGGCGAGCTGGGCGATTTGTTGTTTCAGGTGGTTTATTACAGTCAGTTGGCCCGGGAAGAGGGGCGCTTCGAATTTGATGGCGTTGTCGACAGCATCACCCGCAAATTGATTCGGCGTCACCCCCATGTGTTTCCGACCGGCGATCTTTATGCGCCACTGGATGTCCCGCGGCTCGACGAAGACCAGGTCAAGCAGCGTTGGGAAGAGATCAAGGCCGAGGAGCGGGCTGAGAAGTCCCATGCCCCGGAGCAGTTGTCCTTGCTCGATGATGTGCCTGGCGCGTTGCCTGCGCTATCCCGCGCGGCGAAATTGCAGAAGCGTGCGGCTCAGGTTGGTTTCGACTGGCCCGACGCCTTGCCGGTGATCGACAAGGTCCGTGAGGAGCTCGATGAAGTGCTCGAGGCCATGGCCGATAACGACGCTGCGGCCATCGCCGATGAAGTCGGCGATCTGCTGTTTGTCGTGGTGAATCTGGCCCGGCACCTCAAGGTCGATCCGGAAACTGCCTTGCGTGGCGCCAACATCAAGTTCGAGCGACGTTTCCGATTTATCGAACAGGCATTGCGCGACACCCACCGTCCCATAGAAGATTGCACCCTCGAAGAGTTGGACGCCTTGTGGGGCGAAGCCAAACGTCAGGAAAAGAATTTGCCCAGCTGCGGCTGAGCCGTTGCCTAAGTGAGTAAGTACATGAGCCTTTCCCTTCGCGACCAGTTGCTCAAAGCAGGGCTGGTCAACCAAAAGCAGGCCAAACAGGTCGGCAAAGACAAGCAGAAACAACAGCGTTTGGCCCACAAGGGTCAGATTGAACTTGACGACTCGCAGCAGCGTGCAGCCCAGGAGGCTATGGCAGAGAAGGTCAAGCGCGACCAGGAGCTCAATCGTCAGCAGCAGGAAAAGGCCGAGCAGAAAGCCCGTGCCGCGCAGATCAAGCAATTGATCGAGGTTTCGCGCCTGCCGAAGCTGACCACCGAGGACTACTACAACTTCGTCGACGACAAAAAGGTCAAGCGCCTGTCGGTCAACACCCTGATGCGCAACAAGCTCAGCAGCGGTTCGTTGGCCATCGTCCACCATGCCGGCGGTTATGAAGTCATTCCCCGTGAGGCGGCGCTGAAGATCCAGGAGCGCGATCCTCGTCGTATCGTCCAGCTCAATACCCAGACTGAAGAAGTGGATGCGGATGATCCGTACGCGGCCTACCAGATCCCTGACGACCTGATGTGGTAAGCCCCACGGCTTGACGACAAACCCCGCTCATTGGCGGGGTTTGTGGTTTTCCAGGCCTGTCATTTCATCGATCAGGCGTCGCGTTGCTGTTCCAGGTTTTCCAGTTCGGCCTTATAGCGGTGGGCGTCGCTCTCGGAGTGGAACATCCCCACCAGCATGTCTTGTTGATGCACGTCCCAGATCCGGATACCGGCGGCCAGGCCTTCGTGGGACATATGCGAATCGTCGCGTTCAGTTACTTTTACAGTCATCTGCGGGCTCCAATTTCTATTGATCTGCAGCAAGGCATCTGCAGGCCTTGGTTATATTATTTCTTAGCTTGCTAAGTAAATACCTCAGACTGGTAACGGTCTTGTGCAAAAAATGAAACAGTCCCGCAGCCCGCGAAAGACGTGACATACGGTCGCAGGCCTCCGGCTTTTCTGACAAAAGTTTCATCTTCGACGGCATTGTTATCGTAGGCGTCCCCCTGCTCCTGCGCGGCCTTTGCAAAAACTGCAGGCGAAAAAAAGCCCCGCATTCGCGAGGCT
The DNA here is from genome assembly GCF_059422425.1 of Pseudomonas sp. GW821-FHT01E05. Taxonomy (NCBI): domain Bacteria; kingdom Pseudomonadati; phylum Pseudomonadota; class Gammaproteobacteria; order Pseudomonadales; family Pseudomonadaceae; genus Pseudomonas; species Pseudomonas sp. GW821-FHT01E05. The sequence continues at coordinate 175,976 of NZ_JBWKWW010000009.1, read as the reverse complement.
TATTCACTTCGATCCGGATCAGCTGCCTTTGACAGCCTTGCCGTCGACCGTACCGTCCTGGAGCATGATGTTGTACTCCTTGCCGTCGGTCTCGACCTGACGCAGGGCTACCAGAATGTAGCCCCAATCCTTGGCGAACCACATTTCAGTGATGCGCTTGTTCTGTGTCGGGTCGCGGACGCGTTCGACCTTGATCGCATCGACTGAACCTGCCTTGGTCTGGACTTTCTCAGAGCCGATCACGCGGAAGTCGTAGGTGTCTGTGTCTTCACCTTCGACCACCTGATAGCTCATGCTTTTTTTGCCGGCTGCTACATCGCGCTGCAAGGCCAGTTGATAAGTGGACTTGTCCAGCATGCCTGTGTTGAGCGGGACCTTGACCGGGTCGCCGCGATCAGTGCCGGTGACCATCTTGGTGGTCCAGTCGAAGTCCAGATTGACCTTCTTGGCTTTGCCCAGACCGCCGCGTTCGAAGCGATATGACTGGGGGAGCAAGGCGTCCTTGTCCAGCTTCAGGGTGCTTTCCTCGGTCAGGCTGGCGACCAGCATGGAGGCCTTGAAATTCAAGGTCCAGGAGCCGTTGGCATTTTTCGACAGGCTGCGTTCGGCCGAACCGCTCATGGGGAGTTGCTTCCAGTCGGCGGTATAACTGGCGGAGAAAGGTTGAAGGTCCGCTGCCTGCACAACAGGCAGGGCGAGCAGAGCACAAGCGAAGAGCAGGGCACGACGCATAAAATCTCCTAGATTCGAATCAAGTGGCCGCTGGCCGCAAGTAACTGACCATCCAATAATGCACCATGTTCACCAAGCGTTAACCGACCTTCGGCAAACCAGCGCACTGCCATCGGGTAAATCCGGTGCTCCTGGACGTGGACTCGTTGCGCCAGACTCTGCGGCGAGTCGTCTAACTCTACCGGGATCACTGCCTGTACGACCAGTGGCCCGCCATCGAGTTCCTCGGTTACGAAATGCACGCTGCAGCCGTGCTCGGTGTCACCGGCCTCCAGCGCTCGCTGATGAGTGTTCAACCCTTTGTATTTGGGTAACAACGATGGGTGGATATTCAGCAGGCGGCCCTGGTAATGACGAACGAAATCGGCACTGAGGATGCGCATGAATCCGGCAAGGACGACGAGCTTGGGTTTAAAGGCGTCGATCAGTTCGATCAAGGCGGCATCGAAGGCCTCACGACCTTCGAAAGCCTTGTGATCGAGAGAGCGGGTTTCGATACCCGCTTCTCTGGCACGTTGCAGGCCGTAGGCGTCGGCGCGGTTGGAAATCACCGCGCGGATGCGGACCGGGTTGTCCCCGGCCAGACTGTTGTCGATCAGAGCCTGCAAGTTGCTGCCGGTGCCGGAAAGCAGCACCACTACATCACAGGTGGTCGGCATCTGCTCGCGCATTAGTGAGCCTTGAGGTTTTTCAGCTCGACCTGTGCAGCGCCTTCGGCGGCAGCAGCGATCTGGCCGATGACCCACGGTTGCTCGCCTGCTTCACGCAGTACGTTGAGGGCCGTTTCAACATGCTCCTGAGCCACGCAGATCACCATGCCAACGCCGCAGTTCAGCACGCGGTGCATTTCCACTTCGTCAACGTTGCCTTTCTCTTGCAGCCAGTCGAAGACAGCCGGGCGCTGCCAGCTGGCGACATCGACCACGGCCTGAGCGCCTTCAGGCAGAACGCGCGGGATGTTGTCGAGCAGGCCGCCACCGGTGATGTGGGCCATGGCTTTGACTGCGCCAGTGTCTTTGATCAGCTTGAGCAGGGGCTTTACGTATATACGGGTCGGGGCCATCAGCAGGTCGGTCAGAGGTTTGCCGTCGAGCTGGATGTTTTCGATGTCTGCACCGGACACTTCGATGATCTTGCGGATCAGCGAGTAGCCGTTGGAGTGCGGGCCGGAAGACGGCAGGGCGAGCAGGGCATCGCCAGTGGCGACTTTCGAGCCGTCGATGATTTCGGATTTTTCCACGACGCCGACGCAGAAACCGGCCAGGTCGTAGTCTTCACCTTCGTACATGCCCGGCATTTCAGCGGTTTCACCGCCGACCAGCGAGCAGCCGGACAACTCGCAACCTGCGCCGATACCGGTCACGACCTGGGTAGCGGTCTCGACATTCAGTTTGCCGGTGGCGTAGTAGTCGAGGAAGAACAGCGGTTCTGCGCCGCACACCACCAGATCGTTGACGCACATGGCGACCAGGTCGATGCCGATGCTGTCATGTTTATTCAGGTTCAACGCCAGACGCAGCTTGGTGCCGACGCCGTCGGTGCCGGAGACCAGAACCGGCTGTTTGTAGCCTGCCGGGATTTCGCAGAGGGCGCCAAAACCGCCCAGGCCGCCCATGACTTCCGGGCGCGCAGTGCGCTTGGCGACGCTCTTGATGCGTTCGACCAATGCTTCACCGGCGTCGATGTCTACACCGGCGTCCTTGTAGCTCAGGGAGGGTTGCTTGCTCATGATCCAGGCCTTTAGGGGGGATTCAGGGATATCGACCGAGTCCAGTGAGACCACTGAAAAAACCAATGCGCGATTGCCGCGCGAGTATTTCAGGGTGCCCAGCTGTTGCCGGTCTGCGAAGGCGCGCGATTTTATCAGGCTTGAGGGGCAGCGGCCATCCTCGGGCCGACGGGTAGGGACATATCGCGTTAAAAAAAGCCGTTATTGCTCGTGTTGGTAGCCTCGCTCGCAGCTGTATAAGGTATAGCCTTTAACCAGCTATCGTTATGACAGTGCAAAAACTTCCATTGGTCGTGTGAATGTTTTGCGCAGGCGTGTGGTCACAGCCTTGCTCAATCGTGTTCATGCGGTCTGTTCCAGCCGCTTTTTTCCGTCGGGAATCTTCCATGCGTCTGTGTAAAATTCTATTTGTGGGTTGTTTGTCATTTGTCAGTCTGGCGAGTCATGCCGAAGCCCTTAGTGGTCTCTATCAAGTGCGCGAACCCGTCAGCGGTCAGACCCCGCAAGAGCGCGATCAAGCCACGCAAAAGGCTTTGGAGACTCTGGTGCTGCGCTTGACCGGTGATGCCAAAGCCGCGCAGGGCCCAGGGCTGGCGGCTATTCGCAAGGATCCGCAGCAGATCATCAGCCAATACGGCTATGACGCCGGGCCTCCTGAAAGCCTGAAAGTCGATTTCGATCCGGTCAGCACTGATCGCGCATTACGTCAGGCAGGGTTGGCATTGTGGGGTAGCAATCGTCCGTCGATTCTCATTTGGTGGCTGAACGATTCGACCGAAGGCTCCAGCCTGATGGGCGACGGCCAGGCCAGCGCCGAGCCGCTGCGCCGAGCAGCCCAGCACCGCGGTTTGCCACTGCGTTTGCCGTTGGGGGATCTGAGTGAACAGATCGTCGGCACCGCACCGATTCTTGAAGGGACCGACCCGGCGCCGCTGTATGCAGCTTCGCAACGCTACGCCGCTGACGCCTTGCTGGCGGTACATGCCCGTCAGGAGGGTGGGCAGTGGCAGGCCAAATGGCGTCTGTGGCTAGGCGATCAGCGTGAACAGGGCAGTGTGCAGGGCGCCGATACCGCAGCTCTGGCCGATGCCGTTTTGCTGGCCGTCAGTCAGAAGCTGGCACCACGCTTCGTCGCCAGGCCGGGAGCGTCGACCGAGCAGCTGCTGGAGGTGCAAGGCATGACCCTGGAGCGCTACGCGGCGCTTGGGCATTTACTTGAGCCGTTTGGCGCGCAAGTGCAGCGTGTCGAGGGTGACAGAGTCATTTATCGGGTCAATGGCAGCGCCGAGCAATTGCGAGCGCAATTGGGGTTGGCGAAGCTGCAAGAGGTTCCCGCGGGTGTGCCGGTGGCGCCGGTAGCGTCTGCTCAGCCAGCGGTCGAAGGTGCAGCGCCGGTTAGTGCTCCGGCACCAACCGCGCAACTGCGTTTCCGCTGGTAAGTTTTTCTTTCCTTATATACAAGCTGGAGTGGTTCATGGCTGATACGCGTCGTTGGGTGTGGTTGGGTGGGGTCATCCTGCTGTGCGCGTTTGTGTATCTATTGCATCCGATCCTCTCACCGTTCCTGGTGGCGCTGCTGCTGGCCTATCTGTTCGACCCTCTGGTGGATCGGCTGGAAAAGCTCGGCCTCTCGCGAACCTGGGGCGTTGTGGCAGTGTTCGCGCTATTCACCTTGATCGTCATGACGTTGTTGCTGGTTCTTGTGCCCATGCTGGCCAAGCAGTTGTTCCGGCTGTATGAGCTGGCACCGCAAATGCTCGATTGGTTGCAGCACACGGCGATGCCTTGGGTGCAGTCGAAACTGGGGCTTGCAGAAGGTTTCTGGAAGTTCGACAAGGTCAAGGCTGCGATCAGTGAGCATATGGGGCAGACCACCGACATTGTCGGTGTGGTACTGAGCCAGGCAACGGCCTCCGGCCTGGCGTTGATCGCCTGGCTGGCTAACCTGGTGTTGATCCCGGTGGTCAGTTTCTACCTACTTCGGGACTGGGATCTGATGATGGCCAGAATCCGTAGCCTGCTACCTCGCAATCGTGAAGAGCGTGCGGTGTCATTGGCAGGAGAGTGCCACGAAGTACTTGGGGCATTTGTTCGCGGTCAGTTGCTGGTGATGCTGGCCTTGGGTGTGATCTATGCAGCAGGCTTGATGCTGGTCGGGCTGGAGCTCGGGCTGTTGATCGGTCTGATTGCCGGCCTGGCGGCCATCGTGCCATACATGGGGTTCGTCATCGGGATTGGCGCGGCGTTGATCGTCGGGTTGTTTCAGTTTGGTGGTGATCTGTATTCGATGATTGGCATTGTCGCGGTGTTCATGGTCGGTCAGGCGTTGGAAGGCATGGTGCTAACGCCGTTGTTGGTGGGGGACCGGATAGGCTTGCACCCGGTGGCGGTGATCTTTGCGATCATGGCTGGCGGTGAGCTGTTTGGATTCACCGGGATCCTGCTGGCGTTGCCGGTGGCAGCGGTGATCATGGTGCTGGTGCGCCATGTGCATGATTTGTATAAAGATTCTGGCATGTACAGTGGTGTGGAAGATTCTGATTGAGATGCGCTGTCGATTAAGCGCCCAAGGCTGCCCGGCTCATTGCCGGGCAGGCCTGTAGGGTGTTCATGGCTGTCACATCCGCCGTCAAACAAACCCCGTCGGTACCCGTAAATTAACGCAAACCTTTGATTTTGCTTATGGTCTGCTGCATTGTGCGCCCGGCGTCACGGGTATAAACTTTGCAAACTTTACACAGAGGCCACTAACGGTTCGTTTGGAACTGTTCAGTCAGCATGAAACCGATTCAGCTGCCCCTAGGTGTGCGTCTGCGTGACGACGCCACCTTTATCAACTACTACCCAGGCGCCAATGCCGCTGCACTCGGCTATGTCGAGCGGCTTTGCGAAGCCGACGCCGGCTGGACCGAAAGCCTGATCTATCTCTGGGGCAAGGATGGCGTCGGGCGTACGCACTTGCTGCAAGCCGCTTGCTTGCGTTTTGAACAAATGGGCGAGCCGGCGGTGTACTTGCCGCTGGCAGAGTTGCTGGATCGCGGTATCGAAATTCTCGACAACCTTGAGCAATACGAGCTGGTCTGTCTGGATGATTTGCAGGCGGTAGCGGGGCGAGCGGACTGGGAAGAGGCGTTGTTCCATCTGTTCAACCGTTTGCGTGACAGTGGTCGGCGTCTGCTGATCGCCGCTTCAACCTCTCCACGTGAATTGCCGGTGAAGCTGGCGGACTTGAAATCACGATTGACCCTGGCGTTGATTTTCCAGATGCGTCCACTGTCCGATGAAGACAAGCTGCGAGCTCTGCAATTGCGTGCTTCGCGTCGTGGTCTGCACCTGACCGATGAGGTCGGGCACTTTATCCTCACTCGCGGCACTCGCAGCATGAGTGCGTTGTTCGAGCTGCTGGAACGTCTCGATCAGGCTTCGTTGCAGGCGCAACGCAAGCTGACCATTCCCTTCCTTAAAGAAACCCTGGGCTGGTAAAACCGCAGTCTGTAGCGCTTTTTTGGCACTTTCAAGGCGCCAGAAAACCCGCTCCAGGGATGCTTCCAGGGTGCGCGAGCGTTTATATCGGGCTTAAGGCCTTAGATGTAAACGAGAAACCGATAAGTCACATTTACATCGATTGAATTTGCAAATGAGGATGATAGAAGGCATAGTCGCGGCTTCTTTATATCTTCAGCCACGGTCGTGCCCATGCTAAAGCGCTTCGCACCCCTCGTGCCTCTCGCACTCGTCACCCTGTTGTTTGGTTGCGCTGCTCACTCTCCGGTGTCGCAACAGCAAGAACAACAGTTTAAAAATTCTGTTACTGCCCAATCTTCCGCTGCTTACCGGGAAGAACTGGCGACTGAAAAAGAACTGGCCGACTTCGCCGGCAGCAAGCCGTACCAGCTGCCAGTTCTGGCCGACAGCATCCTTGAGCGTGGTATGTCTCTGATCGGTACCCGCTACCGTTTCGGTGGCACCTCCGAGGCTGGCTTCGATTGCAGCGGCTTCATCGGTTATCTGTTTCGTGAAGAGGCGGGCATGAATTTGCCGCGCTCCACTCGCGAGATGATCAACGTTGACGCACCGCTGGTCGCTCGCAACAACCTCAAGCCCGGTGATCTGCTGTTCTTCAGCACCAGTGGTCGCCGTGGCCGTGTCAGTCACGCGGGGATCTACCTGGGTGATGACCAGTTCATCCACTCCAGCAGCCGTCGTAGCGGTGGTGTTCGAGTCGATAACCTGGGCGACAGCTACTGGAGCAAGACCTTCATCGAAGCCAAGCGCGCACTCGCCATGGCCCCGACCACGGTCACTGTTCGCAAGTAATCAATCTTTTTGTAAGGTTAAGTTAAAGTCTTACTTGAAGTTTGACGCGTAGCCGCTAGAATCCTGACCTATTGTTGATAACCTAACCGCGTAAGCCCTGCTTACGCGGTTTTGTTTTCAGCCTCACGGCAGAGAAAGCCGCATCCAGATCAGGATTGTTCTGCATATGTCGACGTCGGCCCGCCTCGCCCTTCTCGTTTTCGCGGCACTGCTCAGTGCATGCGCCAGCCATACTCCGCCGCCAGCTCCGGTGGTTCGGCCTCCTGTTTTCGCTTCCCCTCAAACCTATTCGCCTGCCGCTGAAGACGTGCTTTTCCGTGCGTTGGGCCTGGTGGGTACGCCTTATCGTTGGGGGGGTAATACGCCGGATTCGGGTTTTGATTGCAGTGGCCTGATCGGCTATGTCTATCGCGATGCAGCTGGCATCACTCTGCCGCGTTCGACCCGCGAGATGATCGGCATGCGCGCTCAGGATGTCGACCAGAATGCACTGCAAACCGGCGATCTGGTATTTTTCGCCACCAATGGCGGCTCGCAAGTCAGTCACGCCGGAATCTATGTCGGCGAAGGCCGGTTTGTTCACGCGCCGGCCACTGGCGGAACGGTTAAGCTGGACAGTCTGTCCAAAACCTATTGGCAGAAAGCCTATCTAAGCGCCAAGCGGGTATTGCAGCCTGAGCATCTGGCGCGCAACCCTTAGGTCGCACCTTTGCAGAGGTTGTCATGACCGCTCGCACTCTCAATCTCGACGATTCCCTCTACAGCTATCTGCTGGATGTTTCCCTGCGCGAAACGCCGTTGTTGCGCCGCTTGCGTGACGAAACCCAGGCCTTGCCCATGGCCCGCTGGCAGGTGGCGCCCGAGCAGGGTCAGTTCCTCGCGTTGTTGGTCAAGCTGACCGGCGCCAGGCGTTTGCTGGAAGTCGGTACTTTCACCGGCTACAGCGCCTTGTGCATGGCCGCAGCCTTGCCGGATGACGGTACCTTGATTTGCTGCGATATCCCGGGTGATTACAACGCCACTGCACGCCGTTACTGGCAGGAGGCGGGTGTGGCGCAGCGAATTGATTTGCGTCTGGCGCCTGCACTGGAAACCCTGGCGCAGATCGAGCAGCAAGGGCAGGGTGGCTGTTTCGACTTGATCTTCATCGATGCTGACAAAGCCAACTATCCAGCCTATCTGGAGAGTGCCTTGCGTCTGCTGCGAAGTGGCGGTCTGGCGATTTTCGATAACACGCTGTGGAGCGGGCGGGTGCTTGAGGTGAATCCTGAGAGTGAAGACACTCGAGCCATCCAGGCATTGAACCGCGCCTTGAAGGATGACTTGCGTGTCGACTTGTCACTGTTGCCGTTAGGCGATGGCCTGACGTTGTGCCGCAAACTGTAGGAGCACAGCTTGCTGGCGATGGCGATGGCGATGGCGATGGCGATGGCGATGGCGATGGCGAGTTGCGGCTTGAGCATGCTGGTTCCCCTATGAATGCACCGATGTAACCATAGAGAGGCGAAGCTGCCCGGTGGTTCAGCGTTTCAGCCGCGGGCTTCTTTGAATAGCACGGCGACGCCCGGATGATAGTTGCCTGCTTCATTGCGCAACTTGTGATAGGGGTAAGGGAAGTACCAGGCCACGGCGCAGGTATGTTCCTTTTGCAGATCGTCGACCATGTCCTGGAGTTCTTCTGGGGTGGCGCTGTGTTGTGGTTTGTGTGGCGCTACGAACAGGCAACCGAGCTTCAGATCGCTGGCGTAGCTGATCTTCCTGGCATCGCTCACGGCGTCGAGCAGCGCTTGAGTGAGGTTCAGGTTATTGACCCGCGGCCAGCGCTGGGTGGCCTGGATGTAGACCCGTTCCTCATTGGTGGCGATGTAGAGGTCGGCACGTCCATTGCGGTCGCCGTCTTCCTGCTGTTTTTTCGTCGGGGTCTGTTCCAGTGTCACCATTTCCGACATCCAGGCGGCAGCCGAGAGCAGCCCAAGATTGGCGCGTTCATCAAACCAATAAGGGGATTCGTTATCACCGCGTACCTGGATGTAGCGATCGATACATTCAAACCAGCGCTCCAGCACTGGGCGCAGGAATTCCAGCTTCGGATTGCTGATGATCATGCCTTGCATGTTGCCCACCTTTATTTTTGTGATGTTAGTGTTGTGGCTATTTGATATCACTGCTTTCAGTGTGGCACAAGATTGGCGTCAGTTTATTGAACGACAGCACATAATATCGCGGGCGAACGCCCCGGGTTTAATTGACGCTCCACCCCCAACCCTCTAACCTTCGCGACTTGTTTCAGGTGCTCTGTGACCCAAGGTCGACAGAGTGAAACAGGGAAGCCGGTGAGTGTCCGTTCTTTAACAGAACGGACAGCGATCCCGGCGCTGCCCCCGCAACGGTAAATGAGTCAAGGCTGTGCTTTTGGCCACTGTGTCGACTGTCGATACGGGAAGGCGTGCAGCTCGGCAGCGATGCCCCTCATGAGCCCGGAGACCGGCCTGATCCATCCAGCGGCATCACGGTGGGCGATGCCAGGCTTATGCCGTCTATTTTTATTCCTGCCCCCCCGTTATCGTTCCAACGGAGAGCTGCCATGACTGAATCCCCCGATCGTGACGAACGCCATCTGGCGCGTATGTTGCGCAAAAAAGCCGTGATCGACGAGCGTATTGCCAACTCGCCGAACGAGTGCGGGCTGTTGTTGGTCCTGACCGGCAACGGCAAAGGCAAGAGCAGTTCTGCCTTTGGCATGCTTGCACGGGCCATGGGCCACGGAATGAAATGCGGCGTGGTGCAGTTCATCAAGGGTCGCAACAGCACCGGGGAGGAGCTGTTCTTTCGACGCTTTCCCGAGCAAGTACGCTTTCACGTCATGGGCGAAGGCTTCACCTGGGAAACCCAGGATCGCCAGCGTGACATCGCCGCAGCCGAAGCGGCCTGGGAAGTGTCCCGTGAACTGCTGCGTGACCCGGCCATTGGCCTGGTGGTGCTTGACGAGCTGAATATCGCCCTCAAGCACGGTTATCTCGACCTGGACCTGGTTCTCAGCGATTTGCAGGCTCGCCCGCCAATGCAGCACGTGCTGGTAACCGGCCGCGGCGCCAAGCCCGAAATGATTGATCTGGCCGACACGGTTACCGAAATGGGCGTGCTCAAACATGCGTTCCAGGCCGGGATCAAAGCGCAAAAGGGCATTGAGCTGTGAGTATTGAAGCATGAGTGATGCACGTCATTGTCCGGCGGTATTGATCGCCGCACCGGCTTCCGGTCAGGGCAAGACCACCGTGACCGCCGCGCTGGCCCGCTTGCATCGCAATCAGGGACGCAAGGTGCGGGTATTCAAGTGCGGTCCGGACTTTCTCGACCCGATGATTCTCGAGCGCGCCAGCGGCGCGCCGGTGTATCAATTGGACATGTGGATGGTCGGCGAACAAGAAAGCCGCCGACTGCTGTGGGAAGCGGCGGGCGAGGCTGACCTGATCCTGATCGAAGGCGTCATGGGCCTGTTCGACGGTACGCCGTCCAGCGCCGATTTGGCGCGGCACTTCGGCGTGCCGGTGCTCGCCGTGATCGACGGTACGGCCATGGCCCAGACGTTCGGTGCTCTGGCCTTGGGGCTGGCGCGCTATCAGGCGGACTTGCCGTTTGCCGGCGTTCTGGCCAACCGGGTTGGCACGTTGCGCCACGCGCAATTGCTCGAAGGCAGCCTGACCGAAGGCCTGCGCTGGTATGGCGCGCTGTCTCGCGAAACCGGGATCGAACTGCCGAGCCGCCACCTGGGCCTGGTGCAGGCCAGCGAACTGAATGATCTGGATCTGCGCCTCGACGCGGCGGCCGAAGCCTTGGCCAGCAGTTGTGAGGTGGCGTTGCCGCCGGCAGTCGGGTTCGCTGCGCCTGAGGTTGTCGTCGCCGAGCCATTATTGGCCGGTGTGCGGATTGCCGTGGCTCGCGATGAGGCATTTGCTTTCACCTACGGGGCGAGCCTGGACCTGCTACGGGCGATGGGCGCCGAGTTGCTGTTCTTTTCGCCGATCCATGATCGCGAACTGCCCGAGGCTGACAGCTTGTACCTGCCGGGCGGCTACCCGGAATTGCATCATGTTGCGCTGGCGGAAAACGCCACGATGCTGGCTGCGATCCGCGCGCACCATGAGGCCGACAAGCCGTTGCTGGCCGAGTGTGGCGGCATGTTGTATCTGCTCGACTCCCTGACCGATGTCGACGGTCAGCGCGCCGAACTGGTGGGGTTGCTCGCCGGCGAAGCGGTGATGCAAAAGCGTCTCGCGGCGTTGGCCTTGCAGGCGGTTGATCTGCCAGAGGGCTCGTTGCGCGGCCACACCTATCATCACTCGCTGACCAGTACAGCGCTTGAGCCGATAGCCCGGGGCCTGAGTCCTAACGGTGGGCGTGGCGCCGAAGCGGTCTACCGTGACGGTCGAATGACCGCTTCCTATGTGCACTTCTATTTCCCTTCCAATCCCTCTGCGGTGGCCGCACTTTTTGCGCCTGGCTCGCAAACCGCTATCGCGAGCAAGCTCGCTCCCACACTAGATCGTGTACTTCCTGTAGGAGCGAGCTTGCTCGCGAAGAGGCCATGACCGACAACGCCTTTAGTCCGGCCGAACGTGAGGCTGTTTATCGCGTGATTGGCGAGCGCCGCGACATGCGTCACTTTGCTGGCGGCACCGTCGAGCCCGAACTGCTCAGGCGTCTGCTCGAGGCCGCCCATCAAGCTCCAAGCGTGGGCCTGATGCAGCCGTGGCGGTTTATCCGCATCACCGACCGCCCGTTGCGCGGCAAAATTCAGCAACTGGTCGAAGAAGAACGTGTACGCACTGCCGAGGCGCTGGGCGAACGTTCCGACGACTTCATGAAGTTGAAAGTCGAAGGCATCAACGACTGCGCTGAAGTGCTGGTCGCCGCGCTGATGGACGATCGCGAGCGGCATATCTTTGGGCGCCGGACCTTGCCGGAGATGGACATGGCGTCGTTGTCCTGCGCTATTCAGAATCTCTGGCTGGCGTCCCGCGCCGAAGGCCTGGGGATGGGCTGGGTGTCGCTGTTCGAGCCCCAGGCGCTGGCCGACTTGCTGGGTCTGCCGGCCGGGGCCAAACCGCTGGCGGTATTGTGCCTGGGTCCGGTCACGGCGTTTTATCCGGCCCCCATGTTGGTGCTTGAAGGCTGGGCGCAGCCGCGCCCGCTGAGTGAATTGCTGTATGAGAATTATTGGGGAGTGAGTCAATGAGTGTGGCGTTGTTGAGTGCCGCCGCGGTCGCGCTGGATGCGCTGCTGGGCGAACCCAGGCGCTGGCATCCGCTGGTGGCGTTCGGCCGTTTTGCCGATCGCATCGAGCAACGTTTCAACTCCGGCGGTCGTGGCTGGCGCAGTCACGGCGTCACTGCCTGGGTGATGGCGGTGTTGCCGCTGACTCTATTGGTGACCGCCTTTGCCTGGCTGCCATATATCGGTTGGCTGGTCGAGATCCTCGCGTTGTATTGCGCCCTTGGCTTGCGCAGCCTTGGCGAGCATGTCAATCCGGTCGCTCAGGCTCTGCGCAGCGATGACCTGGAGCAAGCACGACGTCGAGTGGGCTATCTGGTCAGCCGTCAGACCAGTGAGCTTGATTCCACGGAAGTCGCCCGGGCCGCCACTGAGTCGGTGTTGGAAAACGGTAGCGATGCGGTGTTCGCTGCGTTGTTCTGGTTTGCCGTCGCCGGCGCACCGGGGGTGGTGCTGTATCGCCTGAGTAATACGCTGGACGCGATGTGGGGCTATCGCAATGAACGCTTCGAACGCTTTGGCTGGGCGGCGGCGAAGATCGACGATGCTCTTAACTATATTCCTGCTCGCCTGGTTGCCCTGACCTACGCGCTCTTGGGCAAGACCCGTCTGGCGCTGAAGTGCTGGCGGACTCAGGGACCCACCTGGGACAGCCCGAACGCAGGTCCGGTAATGGCAGCGGGCGCGGGGGCCTTGGGCGTAGAGTTGGGCGGGGCAGCGATCTACCACGGTGAACTGCACCAGCGTCCGCAACTGGGTGAGGGCGTGCCGGCTGATGCCAACTCCATCGACCGTGGCTGGCAACTGGTGCAGCGCGGGGTGTGGTTATGGTTGCTGATTTTCTGCGTGGGAGCTGAGCTCTATGCTTGACCACGGCGGACGGTTGCGCAAGGCCGCGCTGCAATACGGTATTGCCGAAGCGGATTGGCTGGACCTGTCCAGTGGCCTTGCGCCTTGGCCGTGGCCGGTACCGCAGATCCCTCTGCGGGCCTGGGCGCGTTTGCCGGAAACCGATGATGGTCTTGAGCAAGCCGCCTGCGATTACTACGGCGCGACTCAAGTGCTACCGGTTCCGGGCTCGCAAGCGGCGATCCAGTTGCTGCCGCGATTACGCCGTGCCGGCAAGGTTGGCGTGCTCTCGCCCTGTTACGCCGAGCATGCCGAGGCATGGCGCCGCTGCGGCTACATCGTGCGTGAGGTGCTGGAGCAGGAAGTAGACTTCTTTCTCGACCACCTTGACGTGCTGGTGGTGGTCAACCCGAATAACCCCACCGGCCTGAGCCTGACCCCGGATCGGTTACTCGACTGGCATGCTCGACTGGCGCAACGCGGCGGCTGGCTGGTGGTCGATGAAGCGTTCATGGACAACACACCGCAGCTCAGTCTGGCCGCTCATGCCAATCAGGTCGGGTTGATCGTTTTGCGATCATTCGGCAAGTTTTTCGGTTTGGCCGGTGTACGTCTGGGCTTCGTGCTGGCCGAGCGCAAACTGCTCAAATTGCTCGCCGAACAGGTCGGACCCTGGGCGGTCAGTGGGCCGACACGGGTGTTGGGGCAGGTTTGCCTGCGCGATACGGTGGGGCATGCCCGGCAACGTCTGCGCAGCGAAGAAGCCAGTCAACGGTTGACGCAAGTGCTTGAGCACCATGGATTCAAGCCACAGGGCGGCTGCGCCTTGTTCCAATGGCTGATCACTGAGCGCGCTGAACATCTGCACGAATTCATGGCTCAACGCGGCATTCTGTTGCGGTTGTTTACCCACAACAGCAGCCTGCGTTTCGGCTTGCCGGCCGATGAAGCCGATTGGCTGCGCCTCAATCAAGCGTTAGAGGCCTACACCAAGGAACAAACACCATGACCACGCTGATGGTGCAAGGCACCACCTCGGACGCCGGTAAAAGTACGCTGGTAACGGCGCTGTGCCGCTGGCTGACCCGCCAAGGCGTCCGCGTCGTGCCCTTCAAACCGCAGAACATGGCGCTCAATAGCGCGGTAACGGCGGATGGCGGCGAGATCGGTCGTGCACAAGCGGTGCAGGCTCAGGCCGCCAATCTTGAACCGCACACCGACATGAACCCGGTGCTGCTCAAGCCCAACAGTGAGACCGGCGCGCAGGTGATCATTCATGGTCGCGCGGTGACCAGCATGAACGCCGTGGCCTATCACGACTACAAATCCATCGCCATGCAGGCGGTTTTGGCTTCCCATCAACGCTTGAGTGCTGCCTACCCGGTGGTGATGGTCGAGGGCGCGGGTTCGCCGGCCGAGATTAATCTGCGTGCTGGCGATATCGCCAACATGGGGTTTGCCGAAGCGGTGGACTGCCCGGTGTTGCTGATCGCTGACATCAATCGCGGTGGAGTGTTTGCCCATTTGGTGGGCACTTTGGAATTGTTGTCGGCCAGCGAGCAGGCACGGGTCAAAGGCTTCATCATCAACCGTTTTCGTGGCGACATTGCCTTGCTGCAACCGGGCCTCGACTGGCTCCAGGAGCGCACCGGCAAGCCGGTAGTTGGCGTGTTGCCATACGTGATGGACCTGCACCTGGAGGCTGAAGACGGCATCGATCAGCGTCAGACCGACAAGGTCGGGCAGGTGTTGAAAGTGCTGGTGCCGGTCTTGCCGCGCATCAGCAACCACACCGATTTCGATCCGCTGCGTCTGCACCCGCAAGTCGATCTGCAATTCGTCGGTCCGGGCCAGCCGATTCCTCCGGCTGATTTGATTGTTCTTCCCGGTTCGAAAAGCGTACGCAGCGACCTCGCGTTCTTGCGCGCCAACGGCTGGGACACGGCTATCTCGCGGCACCTGCGCTACGGCGGCAAGCTGCTGGGAATCTGCGGCGGTTTGCAGATGCTCGGCGAGCAGTTGCATGACCCGCTGGGGCTTGAAGGTGCGCCGGGGTCCAGTGCCGGTCTGGGCCTGCTGGCCTTCGCCACAGTCCTTGAAGAAGAGAAGCAACTGCGCAACGTACGCGGCCATCTGGCGCTGGAAGACGCGCCAGTCAACGGTTATGAGATTCATGCCGGAGTCACTACCGGTGCCGCGCTGGAGCGGGCTGCCGTGTATCTGGATGACGGCCGCAGTGATGGCGCGCAAAGTACGGACGGGCAGATTTTCGGCACCTATCTGCATGGCCTGTTCGAGTCGTCGGCGGCTTGCAGTGCGCTGTTGCGTTGGGCGGGTTTGCAGAATGTGCAGGAGGTGGACTACCACTCCTTGCGCGAGCGTGACATTGAGCGCTTGGCCGATCTGGTGGAAAAGCATCTTGATACGAGCTATTTGCGCGAACTCTGTGGGATTTAGGGTGAGTGTTATGGCCCTATCGCGAGCAAGCTCGCTCCTACATTTAATCCGGCAGGGCACGCAATTGCGGCACAACGAAAATCCACTGTAGGAGCGAGCTTGCTCGCGATGGGGCCAGTGGCCGCACCGCTAAATTGAAGGGATATGACCATGCTGCAACTGATCCTCGGCGGCGCCCGCTCCGGTAAAAGTCGTCTGGCTGAAAAACTCGCCTGCGACAGCGGTCTGGCCGTGACTTATATAGCGACCAGCCAGCCGCTGGATGGCGAAATGAACGAGCGCATTGCCCATCATCGCCAGCGTCGTCCGGTTGAATGGTCGTTGATCGAAGAACCCTTGGAGCTGGCCCGCGTATTGCGCGACACCGCCAGCGCCGAACGTTGCCTGCTGGTGGATTGCCTGACCTTGTGGCTGACCAACCTGCTGATGCTGGAAAACCCCGAGCGCCTGGCCCTTGAGCGTGAGGCGCTGCTGGAGTGCCTGGGGTCTTTGCCGGGTGAAATTGTTTTTGTCAGCAACGAGACCGGTCTGGGTGTCGTGCCGCTGGGCGAATTGACTCGCCGCTATGTCGATGAAGCCGGTTGGTTGCATCAAGCCCTGGCTGAGCGCTGTCAGCGTGTTGTACTGACCGTCGCCGGCCTGCCCCTGATTTTGAAAGGAACTGCGTTATGAATAACTCCTGGTGGCTGAACCCGTGCAAACCGATCGATGCACTGGCTTACGAGCAGGCGGCGGTCCGTCAGCAGCAATTGACCAAGCCGGCCGGTTCCCTGGGCCAGCTTGAGTCCATCGCGGTGCAGTTGGCCGGGTTGCAAGGGCGTATCAAGCCGAGTCTGAATCAGTTATGGATTGCGATCTTTGCAGGTGACCACGGCGTAGTCGCTGAAGGCGTCTCGGCGTTCCCTCAGGAAGTCACCGGGCAGATGCTGCACAACTTCGTCAGCGGCGGTGCGGCAATCAGCGTGTTGGCGCGGCAACTGGGGGCGCAGCTCGAAGTAGTCGATCTGGGCACTGTCACGCCTTCGCTGAATCTGCCGGGCGTGCGTCATCTGAACATTGGCGCTGGCACACAGAACTTTGTTAACGGCCCCGCCATGACGCATGCTCAAGGCGAATTAGCCCTGCAAGCCGGACGGGACAGCGTGCGCCGTGCCATTGCGGCAGGTGCCGAGCTGTTTATCGGCGGTGAGATGGGCATCGGCAACACCACGGCTGCGAGCGCCGTGGCCTGCGCGTTGCTCGATTGTCCGGTGGCGCATCTGGTTGGGCCTGGCACTGGCCTGAATGCCGCGGGCGTCAGCCATAAAGTGCACGTCATCGAGCGCGCGCTGGCATTGCATGCCGCCCAGCGCGGCGATGCGCTGCTGACCTTGTTCAATCTCGGCGGTTTTGAAATCGCGGCGCTGGTCGGGGCTTATCTGGCCTGTGCCCAGGAAGGCGTGGCCGTGCTGGTGGACGGCTTCATCTGCAGCGTCGCGGCGTTGGTCGCGGTGCGCTTGAATCCTGCGTGTCGCGACTGGCTGCTGTTTGGTCACCGCGGTGCCGAGCCGGGTCATCGTCATGTGCTTGAGGCATTGAAGGCCGAGCCTTTGCTAGAGCTTGGCTTACGCCTGGGTGAGGGCAGTGGTGCCGCGTTGGCAGTGCCGTTGTTGCGACTGGCCTGTGACCTGCATGGCCAAATGGCAACCTTCGCGGAAGCGGCTGTGGCGGATCGCCCGGCATGATGCAACTGGACCTGCTGCGCCACGGCGAAACCGAACTCGGTGGCGGTTTGCGCGGCAGTCTGGATGACGCGTTGACGGCCAAGGGCTTGGAGCAAATGCGCGCCGCGGTGCTGGCAAAGGGGCCGTGGGATCGACTGGTCAGCTCGCCGTTGCAACGTTGCGCACGTTTCGCAGAGGAACTGGGCGCACGTCTTGGGTTGCCGGTGCAGCTGGAAAAAGACCTGCAAGAACTGCATTTCGGTACCTGGGAAGGGCAGAGCGCAGCGGCGTTGATGGAAACCGACGCCGAAGCGCTGGGCCTGTTCTGGGCGGATCCCTACGGGTTCACCCCGCCAGGGGGCGAGCCGGTGACGCAGTTTTCGGCACGGGTGCTGGCGGCGGTCGAGCGGCTGCACCAAACCTATGCCGGTGAGCGGGTGTTGCTGATCAGCCATGGCGGGGTCATGCGTTTGCTGTTGGCCCAGGCTCGTGGTCTGCCCCGCGAGCAATTGCTCAACGTTGAAGTCGGCCACGGTGCGCTGTTTTCGCTGCGGGTCGAGGCCAATCTCAGGTTGAGCGAAGGAATCTGAACATGCTGCCTTTCTGGATCGCCCTGCAATTTCTCAGCAGCTTGCCGATACGTCTGCCGGGTATGCCGCAGCCGCAGGAACTGGGCCGTTCGTTGCTGTTTTATCCGCTGGTGGGGTTGCTCCTCGGCGGGTTGTTGTGGACGTTGAACTGGGGGCTCGCCGGGGCGCCCTTGTTGTTGCACGCTGCGCTGTTGCTGACTGCCTGGGTCTTGTTCAGCGGTGGTTTGCATCTGGATGGCCTGGCCGATAGCGCCGATGCCTGGCTGGGTGGTTTTGGTGATCGTGAGCGAACCCTGACCATCATGAAGGACCCGCGCAGCGGGCCGATTGCGGTCGTGACGCTGGTGTTGGTGCTGCTGCTCAAATTTGCCGCGTTGCTGGCGCTGATCGAGCAGCAGCACAGCATTGCGTTGATCCTGGCGCCTTTGATCGGCCGCAGCGCGTTGCTGGGGTTGTTTCTGACGACGCCTTACGTACGAGCCGGTGGGCTGGGACAGGCATTGGCTGATCATCTTCCGCGTATGGCCGGTAAACAGGTTTTGTTGCTGAGCACGGTGGCCTGTGTGCTGATCGCGGGATTACACGGTGTGTTTGCCGCAGTGCTGGCGGCAGCGGTGTTCTTCTGGTTGCGACAAGTAATGATGCGGCGGCTGGGTGGGACTACTGGCGATACCGCAGGCGCCTTATTGGAGCTGCTGGAAGTGGCGGTGTTGGTGGGATTGGCGTTGGTCTGATGATTTGTAGGGCGATGAAGAGCGTACCGTAGAAATCCTTCAAAACTTGCTTTCCCTCAACCGCGGGTATATACACGCACTATGCTTCCTTCCCAATGTTTATGCACCAACCTGCGTCGTGCCGCCCGAGGCGTCAGCAGGTATTACGACGGCGCTCTCGACGGCTTCGGGATCAACGTTGCGCAGTATTCTTTACTGTGCAATTTACAACGTCTGGACCAACCGAGCATTTCGACCCTGGCGCAGGCCATGGGCCTGGACCGCAGTACCCTGGGGCGCAATCTGCGGGTGCTGGAGGGTGAAGGTCTGGTTACGCTGGTCGAGGGTGAAGATCATCGCAATCGTGTTGTATTGCTCACTGAAACCGGGCTAGAGCGACTGGCGGCGGCCTTGCCGGCGTGGGAAGCGGCGCAGCAGCGTTTGATCGAGAAACTGGGTGCAGAAAAGCGGGAAACCTTGCTGGCCTTGCTGGACGAGCTTGCCTGAAGGCAATAAGTCCGATCATAAGCGGGTATATACCCGCTACCGGAGAACAAGAATGACATCGATGTGGCGTACCAGTGGTTGGGTTCTTCTCGGGAGTGCGCTGATTCTCGCGTTGTCCTTGGGAGTGCGGCATGGCTTTGGGTTGTTCCTCGCACCAATGAGTGCGGAGTTTGGTTGGGGGCGTGAGGTGTTTGCGTTCGCCATTGCCTTGCAGAACCTGATCTGGGGCCTGGCGCAACCCTTTACCGGTGCGCTGGCCGACCGTTTCGGCGCGGCGAAAGTGGTGCTGCTCGGCGGGGTGTTGTATGCCCTCGGATTGGTGTGCATGGGGTTGTCCGATTCGGCCTGGTCGTTATCGCTCAGTGCTGGTTTGTTGATCGGTATCGGTCTGTCGGGCACTTCTTTCTCGGTGATTCTGGGGGTGGTTGGGCGCGCTGTTCCTCCCGAGAAACGCAGCATGGCTATGGGGATCGCCAGCGCTGCCGGCTCTTTCGGCCAGTTCGCCATGTTGCCCGGGACCCTGGGGTTGATCGGTTGGCTTGGCTGGTCGGCGGCGCTATTGGTGCTGGGTTTGCTGGTGGCGTTGATCGTGCCGTTGGTAAGCATGCTCAAGGACAACCCGTTGCCGGTATTCGGGCATGAGCAGACCTTGTCCGAGGCCGTGCGTGAGGCTTGCTCGCATTCCGGCTTCTGGCTGCTGGCGTTCGGTTTTTTTGTCTGTGGTTTTCAGGTGGTGTTTATCGGCGTGCATTTGCCGGCGTATCTGGTGGATCAGCATCTGCCCGCCACCACCGGAACCACCGTGTTGGCGCTGATCGGGCTGTTCAATATCTTCGGTACCTACACCGCTGGCTGGCTCGGCGGGCGGATGTCAAAGCCGCGCCTGCTGACCGGGCTGTATCTGTTGCGTGCGGTGGTGATCGGCCTGTTCCTGTGGGCACCGGTGACGCAGATCAGCGCCTATCTGTTTGGTATGGCCATGGGCTTCTTGTGGCTGTCGACCGTACCGCTGACTAACGGCACGGTGGCGACACTTTTCGGCGTGCGAAATCTGTCGATGCTTGGTGGCATCGTTTTCCTGTTCCATCAATTGGGTTCGTTCCTTGGTGGTTGGCTGGGCGGGGTTGTCTACGACCGGACCGGTAGCTATGACTTGATCTGGCAGGTTGCGATTCTCTTGAGCCTGATGGCCGCTGCGCTGAACTGGCCGGTGCGCGAACGTCCGGTTGCGCGCCTGCAAATGCAGGCAAGTGCGGTATGAACAGCTTCTGGCCATGGTCCGTCGGCTTGAGTGTCTGCGCGCTGCTATTGGCGTTGGCCTGGTGGGGCTGGCATCAGGGCGGCCTGGCGCTGATGCAATTGGGCATCGGTACTTGTTAGAGGCTACTTGTCGGGGGCGCTCAGGGGCGAGTAACTTCGCCGTCTGACTTGAGGCGGTGGAAAAAGCCGTGGCTTCAAATCCCTGATCGCTGGCCACTAAAAAGCCCCGCCTCTGTACAAGAGTGCGGGGCTTTTCAATTCAACTGGCGAGCCGTTCAGGCTCGCTGTGAATCAGAAACGGTAGGTCGCGCCTGCACCGAAACCGTTTGCCCAGTTTTGATACTTGGCGTTGTAGGTTTGGCCACGGTCGTTGCTGTTGTTGATACCGACCGACTCTTCGTGCAGGTACGAGTACGCTACGTCGATGGTCAGATCGTCAGTCGGGCTCCAGCCGGCGCCGAGGCTGAAGATCTTCCGATCGCCAGTCGGGATGCGTGGAGAACGATCGATGTTGTTGGTGGGTGCCTGGTCAAACGTCAGGCCGGTACGCAGCACCCATTGTTTGTTCAGCTTGTACGAAGCACCGATGGCGTGAGCCCAGGTGTCGTGCCAGTTCTGTTCTTCGGTGATGGTGCTGAATTGGCTGGCCAGCACAGGCTGAACGCCCTTGTTCTCGACCGTGATGTTTTCCAGGCGGCTCCAGCGGGTCCAGGTGCTGCCTGCATAGAGGGTCCACCGGTCGTTCAACTCGTGAGTGAGCGATAAATCGACCGACTCAGGGGTTTCGATTTTCAGCGAGGCGTCATACTTCTGGCTGGCGCTCAGACCTATAGCGTTCAGCACGCCATAGTCCACCTCGGTGTCCCCCTTGAGCTTGTACTTCACTTTCGAGTGATAGGTCAGGCCTACGCGGGTGCTGTCGGTAGCTTGTACCAGGACGCCGACGTTGTAGCCCAGCGCGGTATCGTCACCCTTGATCTTGACTCTGCCATCAGGGGCGGCCTGGGTGATCGACAGATTGGATTCCAGTGTGCCGTCGATATGGTTGATGGTCGGACCGAAGCCGATGGAAACCTTATCGTTGAACGCATAGCTGACGGTTGGTTGGAGGGTCAAAACCTTGACTTGGCTTTTGCTGCCGAAATAACGGCCGGCAAAACCGTTTTCGTAATCTGTTACCAGACCGAATGGCGCGTACATGCCGATACCGAACGCCCATTGGTCGTCGATTGGCTTGACGTAGTAGGCCATCGGGACGGCAATGAGTGGCACCATGTCGCCTTTGTTGGTGCCGCCGTTGGGGCTGGAGCTGGCGTGGCTGATATCGGTGTGAGCGTCGATCAGGGCAGCGCCACCGGTGACTTGTTCACGCTTGATGCGCGACATACCGGCAGGGTTACCATAAATTGTGCTTGCATCATCGGCAGAAGACGATCGTCCGGCGAACCCAGTACCCATCCCGCTGATGCTTTGTTCGTTGACGGCAAAGCCAGCTGCGAAAATCTGGGTGGATGCCAACGTAACGGCAAGGCTAAGCGTGGTTTTGAGTATTACTTTTTTCATTATTAGAACTCCTGGTGATCACCGACGCGAAAATTACCAACATTTTCATCCGAGCGCTATAGGTGGTATCGCTTGAGATAGAGCGGTTTTGTAGGACAATCAGACCAGAATCCGGGATTTTCGCGCAATCTTGCACGGATCCCGGTCAGCAGGCGAGTTGATTCAGAGGTGATACACAGGTTTGCCAGGCGCACGTGAAGTCCCTTAAGCGGCCTTGAGGCTGAAATGTCTGGCGCCAAATCCGGGCCATTCCCAGCAGATCATCTGCTTCGGGCAGGGGCGTGTTTTGCTCTTCTATCAGCAGCCAGGCAATGGCGGTGGCATAACGCAGGTTGACTGTCAGTTCGAGGTGTGGGCCACTGAGAAAGGCGTGCTGACTGGCCAGGCCACGAACCAGGCTCGCACGCTCCGGATCCAGGGCCAGGTAATGGTCCCAGAGCGCCTGATGGCGCGGCTCGGCGATACGGTACAAGCCATGTCCACGGCGGTCGTGAAGGGCGGAGCCGAGTGCGGATTGGCTGGCAGCGATACCCAGCAGCAACGCTTCGGCGGTAGGGCTGTGGCGCCCGAGGTAGATCAGCGTCGGGCGAATGACGTAACGGCATAGTTCGCTGGCGGCGATACCCATAAGCCCTCCAGGCGCGTTATTGGGCGGCGAGGTCTGAGGGGCTTGGCAGCAGTGGATCGGTTCAGACTCGCCGGAAGCGGATCACGCCGCTTGAGTTGAAGTCTAGTGTCATATTCGTGCTGTAAAGGTCTGTTTTTAAAATATTTCTGGCTTCGAGTTATAACCGTTAGATCCGTTGGTGCTATAAGCCAATTCGAATGAAATAGAAACCTTGGGCAATAAAAAAACCCTGCTGTCAGGCAGGGTTTTGGATTTTCAGCAGTCTGGCGTATCAGGCAATCAGTGCCTGACGGGTACGCTCGATCACAGCCTGCAGCGGCTCGGCGCTGGAGTATTGATCGGGGTACAGGCGTTCGCTGTGACGGGCGATGCCGTGTTCGTTGACCAGAGTGAAGCTGAAGCAGCCTTTGCGAGCGGCCATGATCAGGCAGTTCATTGGTGCAAAAGCGTTGGTGAGGGTGCGAATGGCATCCTGAGTGTGGATTTGAGTAGACATGTTGGTGTTCCTGCAAATGACACGGATAAGAACCGTGCAACGTTAAAACGTTCCAGTAACGTCGACCACCATTGGTCTGACGAAGAACCCGACTGGAACAAAGCAGCCAGTTAGAAGCGCTTTGATTTATGTGCGCTTGGGCTGGCAGGTAGGTACTTAGGAGGGCAGGCAGCACATCAGGGGCAAAGGTTCTGGGCCCAGGGTGAAGATCCTGATCAATCTGCAGGTTGGTTCGGTCAGAGTATGAGAACTTCGCAACACCCTTTGCATTCGATTCAAAGGCTGTGTCGTCGCAAGTTTTACCTGGAAACCATCGAGGTGGTCGATCCCGTGTTGTCGGTAGAGGCTTCTCTTTAGGGAAGGTGTACCGGGGGACTTGTTCGACCGTAATTGACTTTCAGCTTGGTACTAACGCCGCGGATAGTAACGGATTGAATTCAAGAATGGAAGTGTGTTAGGCAAAAAACTGTTGTTCGGCCAAAGCCGCAACCGTACTCCGCGAGCAGCAAGAGGGTGAACAGGAGAAGGCTAGCAGACAATCTGACCGGCAGTTGGCCAGTGTGGCTGCCGCAGGTGCCGGTTGGAAGGCACCTATTTGAATGCTTGCCACTGGGTTCTTCCCGCAGCGTGTACCAAAAAAGTGCGCCGATATAACCGCCTCGAGAGGACTTGTGCACATTTGTTGCGCAGCGTGTCATCGCGCTGTCACCTCGTGTTCTTGAGCGATCGCTGCCTGTAGCAAAAATTTAAGTCAATGAAAAACATCGTTTTTTTTTACTGGTGAAAAAATCGTCAGTTTGACTGCGGGCCACGTTCCATGGGGGTTTGAGGGAGTTGCAGGACGGTTGTCCACTGAGTTATCCACAGCTTCTGTGGATTGTCCCAAGCGCTTGCTCTAGCACGGGCGTACAGGATTTTTTCGGCTTTACCCGTACGAAAAAAAGAGTAGAGTGGCGCGCCTTCCGATCTGCCCCACAGTACGTTATGAAGTTTCGCTCAGTATCTCCTTCTGCCACCTCCACACCTTCAGGTGTTATCGAACCCAAGCGCTTTTCGTTACGTGTCGCCATGTGGCTGCTCGACAGTCCGCGTCTGGGCAATAACCCTAACGTCAAGCACTTTGCCGGACATTTGCTCAAGCAACCGGCACGTGAGGGGGTGGTGGCCGCGCAAAGCCGTCTGGGGCAATTGATGTGTCGCGAATGCGGCAATGCCCGGGATCGGCGGATCGGTCATGATTTGTTGCGTCAGGCCGCCCGTGCAGGCGATCGACATGCCATGCGCGAGCTCGGTCAGATCCAGGATTGAGCTGTCCCTGGCCCGACGCCTTGGTTAACCTTCGTGCTTTATTTAATCGGCAGGAGTGGCTATGGCTATGGACTTGACCAGCATATTGCTGGGGCTGGCGGGTGCTGCACTGCCGTTATTGGTGCTGGTTTGGCAATTACAGCAACGCCTGAGTGCCCGGCAATCCGAGTTATCGCTGCTCGAGGAGCGTCTGAGCACGGCTCAATTCGCGCAAGAGGGGCTCAATGCCCAGCTCGATGCCAGTCGCGATGAAGTCAGCGACCTGAGCCAGGCCAATGCCACCAAGCAAGCGGATCTGGCGGCCGTTCGCCGTGAAATCGAACTGTTGCAGATCGAACGTGACAACGCTCGCGATGCCGCCCACGCCTGGAGTCTTGAACGCGCCAGCAAAGAAAGCGAGTTACGCAGGCTGGATGCCCAGGCCGCGTCACTCAGCGCCGAGCTGCGCGAACAACAGGAAAGCCATCAACAACGCCTGAGCGACCTGCAAGGTTCGCGGGATGAGTTGCGTGCGCAGTTTGCGGAGTTGGCCGGGAAGATCTTCGATGAGCGTGAGCAGCGCTTTGCCGAGACCAGCCAGCAGCGCCTGGGTCAGTTGCTCGATCCACTGAAAGAACGCATTCAGTTGTTTGAAAAGCGTGTTGAAGAAAGCTATCAGGCCGAAGCCCGCGAGCGCTTCTCTCTGGCTAAAGAGCTCGAGCGGCTGCAGCAGTTGAACCTGCGCCTGAGCGACGAGGCGACCAACCTCACTCGCGCCCTCAAGGGCCAGAAAACCCAAGGCAACTGGGGTGAGTTGATTCTCGAGCGGGTACTTGAACATGCAGGTCTGGAGAAAGGCCGCGAGTACCAGACACAAGTCAGCCTCAAGGGCCCGGATGGTGAACGTTTTCAGCCGGACGTGCTGATCATGTTACCGGGTGACAAGCAGGTGGTGGTCGACTCCAAGGTCAGTCTCACTGCTTATCAGCAGTACGTGGTTGCCGATGACGAGGTAATCAGTCAGGCGGCCCTCAAACAGCATGTGTTGTCCCTGCGAAACCATGTCAAAGGTTTGGCCGGTAAGGACTACAAACGTCTGGAAGGCCTGCATAGTCTGGATTTCGTGCTGCTTTTTGTGCCGATCGAAGCGGCTTTTTCCGCCGCGTTGCAAGCGGAGCCGAATCTGTTTCAGGAAGCCTTTGACCGTAACATCGTGATCGTCAGCCCGACCACCTTGCTGGCGACGTTGCGGGTGATCGACAGCTTGTGGAAGCAGGAGCGCCAGAGCCAGAACGCTCGGGAGATCGCCGAGCGCGCGGGCTGGCTGTATGACAAGTTTGTGTTGTTCATTCAGGACCTGGACGAAGTCGGAAATCGCCTGCAGCAACTGGACAAGGCCTACAGCGCGGCACGCAACAAATTGACCGAAGGCCGCGGCAATCTGGTCAGCCGCAGCGAGCAGCTCAAGCTATTGGGTGCGCGGGCCAGCAAGAGTTTGCCGGCGGATCTGCTGGAGCGCGCGATGAGTGATGCGGACGGGATGGTGGAAATGCCGGACTAGTGGCCTGTGTGGCTAGTTCGTTAGCTCAAATTCGGATGCCGGCGGCCCAGAGCCAAGGCGCTGTGACGAGTCATAGCCCGCTATGGCGAGGAACAGCAACGCAGGATATGGGCTGCTGGCGCCGAAGTTGACTAACAGAACTAGCCACACAGGCCACTAGGCTGCTCCTACAAAGGCAAATGCCGACTCAACAGCGCTCTCAGTGCCGCCGGTTTCACTGGTTTGGCCAGATAATCCAGTCCTGCGGCATGCACCTCGGCGACCATTTCAGGCCGTCCATCGGCGCTGATCACCACGCCGGGCACCGGCTCGCCGAGCTGGGTGCGCAGCCAGGCCATCAAGCCGGTACCGGTCTCGCCGTCATCCAGGTGGTAATCCACCAGCGCCAACTGCGGCCGAATGCCTTCGCTGAGCAGCGCCACGCATTCATCGCGATTGCGGGCTGTCCAGACCTGGCAACCCCAGCGCGTCAACAGGCTGTTCATGCCGATCAGGATGCTGTCTTCGTTGTCGATGCACAGTACTTGCGCGCCACTTGGCAAATGGCCGTTCAGCTCAGCGACTTTGGCCGGGACGCTGATTTGCGCACGAACCAGCGGTACGCTGACGCTGAACACGCTGCCCTTGCCCGGCCAGGAGCGTACTTGTAACTGATGCCCAAGTACCCGGCAGAGCCCGTCAGCAATTGCCAGGCCCAGGCCCAGACCTTTCTCGGCGCGTGTCTGGTGACTGTCGAGGCGCTTGAACTCCTCGAAGATTACCTGACGTTTGTCTTCCGGAATGCCCGGCCCGCGATCCCAGACTTCCAGGCAGAGTTGCCCGTCTTTGCGTCGTGCGCCCAGCAACACCGGACCTTTGGCGTAGCGAAAGGCGTTGGTCAGGAAGTTCTGCAAAATCCGCCGTAGCAATTTGATGTCGCTGTCGACCCGCAAGCGGCTGCCACGCAGGCGAAACTTCAGACCTTGCTCTTGTGCCAATGCCTTGAATTCGGCGCCGAGGGTATCGAACAGATCGTTGAGTACAAACGGCTTGCGATCCGGGTTGATCTTGCCGTTTTCCAGGCGTGAAATGTCCAGCAGATCACTGATCAGGTCTTCGGCCGAACGCAGCGAGCTGTCCAGATGCTGCACCAACTGCTGCGCCTCGGCGGACAGGCCGTCGTCCTGATGGGAGAGGGCGGCAGAGAACAGCCGCGCGGCGTTCAATGGTTGCATCAAATCGTGGCTGACCGCCGCGAGGAAGCGGGTTTTCGACTGGTTGGCAGACTCTGCCGTGCCCTTGGCTTGCGTGAGTGCGACGTTCAGCTGCGACAACTCATGGGTGCGCGCAGTGACCCGTTGCTCCAGACCCTCGTTGGCCTCGGTCAGCGCCTGTTCGGCTTCGCGGAACGCGGTGATGTCGGTGAAACTCATGACGAAACCGCCGCCGGGCATAGGATTGCCGATCAGCTCGATCACCCGGCCGTTGGGGAATAGACGTTCGGAGGTATGCGCCCGGCCCTGACGCATCCAGTGCAGGCGCCGGGCTACGTGTACTTCGGCTTCACCCGGGCCGCACAGCCCGCGTTCGGCGTTGTGGCGGATGATGTCGGCAATCGGTCGACCAACACTGATCAGCCCGTCAGGGTAGTTGAACAGCTCCAGATAGCGCCGGTTCCAGGCCACCAGTTTGAGCGACTGGTCGACCACGCTGATGCCTTGGGTGATGTTTTCGATCGCGCCTTGCAGCAGAGCACGGTTGAACTGCAGCACTTCCGAGGCTTCGTCGGCGATGCGCACGACGTCCTCAAGCTGCATCTCCCGACCTTCGATGGCGGCCTTTACCACGGCGCGCGTCGAAGAGGCGCCGAGTACACCCGCCAGCAAGCGTTCGGTGTGAGCGATCCATTCGTCGTCGGCGTTCTGGTTCGGATTGAAGCCTTTTCCCTGGCGATAGGCAAAGCGGATAAAGCTTTGCTGTGCTCGTTCCTCGCCGACAAAGCGCGCGGCCAGACTGAGTAAATCGTTGATCTGCACCGCCAGCATCGAGCGAGCGCCAGGGCGGGCGCTGATTTCCTGACCGATAAAGCGTCCGGCCTGCCAGTGCTCGGAAACCCGGGTGCGCGACAGTACCGAGACCCAGGCAAACAGTGTGAAGTTGCCCGCCAACGACAGCACCACGCCTTGGGTCAGCGGGCTGATCGGGAGGTTCAACGGATTGCCGTGCAGCCACGCCAGCCCCGGGAAACTGTTCAGCGACCAGCCAAGACTGTGGGCAGTAATCGGCAGTACCAAGGTGTAGAACCAAAGAAAGGTCCCGGTGGCCAGCCCGGCAAACACACCACGGCGGTTGGCTTGCTTCCAGTACAGTGCGCCAAGCATCGCTGGCGCCAGTTGGGTGACAGCGGCGAAGGCGATCTGGCCGATGGTTGCCAGACTCGCCGTCGAACCCAGCAGGCGATAGCTGACATAGGCCAGTAACAGAATCACCACGATGCTCACCCGGCGCACCGACAGCATCCAGTAGCGGAACACTTCGAACGGCCGCTCGGCGTTTTTTCGGCGCAGCAGCCACGGTAGCAGCATGTCGTTGGAGACCATGGTCGACAGCGCGACGCTGGCGACGATCACCATCCCGGTGGCCGCCGACGCTCCGCCGATAAATGCCAGCAACGCCAGCGCCGGATGGGCCTGGGCCAGCGGCAGGCTAATCACGAAAGAGTCGGGCAGCACTGAACCGGGCAACATCATTTGTCCGGCCAGCGCGATTGGCACCACAAACAACGCGGCCAGCGCCAGATAGGCCGGGAACACCCACCTGGCCAGGCGCAGGTCGTGGGGTTCGATGTTTTCCACCACAGTGACGTGGAACTGTCGCGGCAGGCAGATGATCGCCATCATCGCGACGCCAGTCTGTACCACCATGGACGGCCAGTTGATGGTTTCTTTCCAGTATTGCTCCAGGCGTGGCGCGAGCATGGCCTGATCGAACAGATCGTCGAAACCATCGTACAAGCCATAGGTGACGAAGGCGCCAACCGCCAGAAAGGCAAACAACTTGACCAGCGACTCGAAGGCAATCGCCAGCACCATGCCGCGGTGGTGTTCCGTGGCGTCCAGGTTGCGGGTACCGAAAACAATGGTAAACAAGGCCAGAACCAGCGAAACGATCAACGCCGTGTCCTGGGCGCGGGTACCCATGGCGTCGGCACCGGCACCGATCAACAGGTTCACACCAAGAACGATGCCTTTAAGCTGCAAGGCAATATAGGGCAGTACGCCAACCAGACAGATCAGCGCTACGACCACCGCCAATGACTGCGATTTTCCGTAACGTGCGGCGATGAAGTCGGCGATGGAGGTGATGTTCTCCTGTTTGCTGATTATCACCATTTTTTGCAGCACCCTGGGTGCCAGCAGCATCAGCAGGATCGGCCCCAGATAGATCGGCAGGAACGCCCAAAGTTGTTCCGCTGCCTGGCCTACGGCGCCAAAGAAGGTCCAGCTGGTGCAGTAGACCGCCAGCGACAGGCTGTACACCCAGGCACGCACCCGCGGCGGCAGGGGCGCACTGCGACGGTCACCGTAAAAGGCGATGGCGAACATGATGGCCATATAGGCCAGGGCGACGGCGGCGATCAGCCCGCTGGACAGCGACATGGGAACTCCAGGCAAAAAACACCCGGGCATTACAGCCCGGCAAGACAGTCTCGCATGATGTTTGGGGTTAGTCAGTGTCGACCAAGGTCTCGGCGCGGCCAGGTGTCGCAGGAGAGCCTCGGTTGAATTGTTATTGTCTGTACCGGCCTCATCGCGAGCAAGCTCGCTCCTACAGCAATCGCTGGGTCACGCCGAGATCATGTAGGAGCGAGCTTGCTCGCGATGAGGCCTTACTGACGCAACGCAATCTCGATCAGTTCATGAAGCTCTTGCAGCGCCAGCGGCGCGGCGGAAAACAGGATCCGGAACACCGTTGGCGCTACGACCATATTGATCAGCCGATCAACGCCAGGCAGCGCACAATGGTTGACAGCAGTGGCTGATGGAGCGGCGCTCCAGCGCTCATCGATTCCCGCCTCGAATCAGCAAGCGCGGGATCGAGCCGTCTGCGCTGCTGGAGGTGGGGGACATCTTCTACGCTGATATTGGCACCGAACATGTCGCCCATCCGCTGGGCGCGGCCAGGGTTCTGGTGGTCGAAACCGAAGGCAGTGTTTAGTTATTATCGGTAAAACAGATAACAGTTAGAGATATTACCCGTTATATAGATATTCTATTCAGTTCTATCATGGGCTCCACCTCACCAGAGGACAGGAGTTCACCATGACATGCCCCAACAGCGTCAACAGCGTCAACAACGGTTTGCGGCCACTGAGCCATTTGCAGCATCCGCGCGAAGCCATCCGTCAATTCACCCCCAACTGGTTCGCCGCGACCATGGGCACCGGTGTGCTGGCTCTGGCCCTGGCCCAATTGCCGGTTCACGCTCCCGGCCTGCAGGCTTTTGCCGAAGGTTTGTGGCTGTTCAATATCTTCCTGTTTGTGTTGTTCAGTGGTGTTTATGCCGCGCGTTGGGTGTTGTTCTTCGATGAGGCGCGGCGGATTTTCGGGCATTCCACGGTGTCGATGTTTTTCGGCACCATCCCCATGGGGCTTGCGACCATCATCAACGGCTTTCTGCTGTTCGGTGTGCCGCGTTGGGGTGAAGGCGTGGTGCAGCTGGCCGAAGTGCTCTGGTGGCTGGATGTCGCCATGTCGCTGGCTTGCGGCGTACTCATCCCCTACATGATGTTCACCCGCCAGGAACACAGCATTGACCAGATGACTGCCGTCTGGCTTTTGCCGGTGGTTGCGGCTGAAGTCGCGGCGGCCAGCGGTGGCTTGCTGGCCCCACATCTGCTTGATGCCCATTCGCAGCTTGTGGTGCTCGTCACCAGCTACGTGTTGTGGGCCTTTTCACTGCCGGTAGCCTTCAGCATCCTGACTATCCTGTTGCTGCGCATGGCGTTGCATAAATTACCCCCTGCAAACATGGCCGCTTCGAGTTGGCTGGCCCTTGGGCCGATTGGTACCGGAGCGCTGGGCATGTTGCTGTTGGGTGCCGATGCGCCAGCGATCTTTGCCGCAAACGGTTTGCCGGGCGTCGGCGAAATTGCAGCCGGGCTGGGGTTGGTGGCCGGTATTACGCTGTGGGGGTTCGGGCTGTGGTGGATGCTGATCGCGGTGCTGATCACCCTTCGTTACTTGCGCGCCGGAATCCCGTTCAATCTTGGCTGGTGGGGTTTTACCTTCCCGCTGGGTGTCTATTCACTGGCCACTTTGAAGCTGGCCAGCACCTTGAACCTGACGTTCTTCAGTGTGTTTGGCTGCGTTCTGGTGGCTGCATTGGCGATTATGTGGCTGATTGTGTCGAAACGAACCGTACAAGGCGCCTATCGAGGTGAGTTGTTTGTTTCGCCGTGCATTGCAGGATTAGCAAAATAACCGGCAAAGATTAGCTAAGGTTGTGGCCTGGATCGAAGTTCGGCATTCCAATCCAATAACAGCATCCAAGCCACTCAGGGACATGGAAGATGAGTCACCCGTCGCAGTTCACCTTGCTTCGCAAACGGCGTTTCCTGCCGTTTTTTGTTACGCAGTCCCTTGGGGCGTTCAACGACAACATCTTCAAGCAGTCGCTGATCCTCGCCATTCTGTACAAGTTGACTATCGAGGGTGACCGGTCGATCTGGGTCAATCTCTGCGCGCTGCTGTTCATCCTGCCGTTCTTTCTGTTCTCGGCCCTGGCCGGGCAATTCGGCGAGAAGTTCGCCAAGGACGCGTTGATCCGTCTGATCAAGCTCGGCGAAATTGCGATCATGGCGGTCGGCGCCGTTGGTTTCATGTTCGATCATCTGTCGCTGATGCTGGTGGCGCTGTTCGCCATGGGCACTCACTCGGCGCTGTTCGGTCCGGTGAAGTATTCGATCTTGCCGCAGGCGTTGCGCGAAGAGGAACTGGTGGGCGGTAACGGTCTGGTGGAAATGGGCACCTTTCTGGCGATTCTGGCCGGGACCATCGGCGCCGGGATCATGATGTCTTCCAGTCATTACGCACCGATTGTTTCCACGGCGATCGTCGGCGTTGCGGTGCTCGGTTATCTGGCCAGCCGTAGCATTCCCCGGGCTGCAGCGGCCACTCCACAAATGCGCCTGAACTGGAACATTTTCAGCCAGTCCTGGGCCACCTTGCGTATGGGGCTGGGACAAACGCCCGCGGTGTCCCGCTCGATTGTCGGTAACTCGTGGTTCTGGTTTGTCGGGGCAATTTACCTGACGCAGATTCCGGCCTACGCCAAAGAGTGGCTGTACGGCGACGAAACCGTGGTCACGCTGATTCTCACGGTGTTTTCGGTAGGCATCGCGACGGGCTCGATGCTCTGCGAAAAACTCTCCGGGCGCAAAGTGGAGATTGGCCTGGTGCCGTTCGGCTCGTTCGGCCTGACGGTGTTTGGCCTGCTGCTGTGGTGGCACTCCGGCGGCTTTGCGCAGAACGTCCAGGCCAATGACTGGATCGCGGTGCTCAGCTACGGCCCGGCCTGGTGGGTGTTGATCGATATTCTTGGCCTGGGCATTTTCGGCGGTTTCTATATCGTGCCGCTGTACGCGCTGATTCAGTCGCGCACCGCTGAAAACGAGCGGGCGCGGGTGATTGCGGCGAACAACATCCTCAATGCCTTGTTCATGGTGGTTTCGGCGATTGTCTCGATCGTGCTGCTCAGCCTTGCCAAATTGTCGATCCCACAGTTGTTCCTGGTGGTGTCGCTGCTGAACATCGGTGTAAACGTCTACATCTTCAGCATCGTTCCCGAGTTCAGCATGCGCTTCATGATCTGGCTGCTCAGCCATTCCATGTACCGCGTGCGGCACCGCAACCTCGAGTTGATTCCCGATGAAGGCGCGGCGCTGCTGGTCTGCAATCACGTTTCGTTTGTTGACGCCTTGCTGATTGGTGGCGCGGTGCGTCGGCCGATTCGCTTCGTGATGTATTACAAAATCTACAACCTGCCGGTGTTGAACTTCATCTTCCGTACTGCCGGGACCATTCCAATTGCCGGGCGCCAGGAAGATATCCAGATTTACGAAAGAGCCTTCAAGCGCATCGCCCAATACCTGAAGGATGGCGAGTTGGTGTGCATCTTCCCGGAAGGCAAGCTGACTGCCGATGGCGAGATCAATGAATTCAAGAGTGGGCTGACACGGATACTGGAAGAGACACCGGTGCCGGTGATTCCATTGGCCTTGCAGGGGTTGTGGGGCAGCTTCTTCAGTCGCGATCCGAGCAAGGGTTTGTTCCACCGACTCTGGTCGCGTGTGACCCTGGTGGCCGGGCCGGCGGTAACAGTGGAAGTTGCAGAACCGGCGCACTTGCAGGCGTTGGTTGGGCAGTTGCGTGGAACCGTTAGATAGTCGGTGATTTCGCTGATGCCATCGCGGGCAAGCCTCGCTCCTACGGGGGGTGTATCGATCACATGATTGTGGCCTGACGCAACTCTGTAGGAGCGAGGCTTGCCCGCGATGGCGGTAGCGGCCTAAGCGCTGGCTTTGAGCCCAACCAACCCGGCAATGATCAGCGCGACGCTGGCCAGGCGGAACAACGCCATGGATTCACCAAACAGGATGATCCCGGCGATGACCGTGCCCACTGCGCCGACGCCGGTCCAGATGGCGTAGGCAGTGCCCAGTGGCAGATCCTTCATCGCCAGGCCAAGCAGGCCGAGGCTGATCGCCATAGCGCCGATGGTCAGGACGGTGGGAAGGGGGCGGCTGAAGCCGTCGGTGTATTTCAGGCCAACGGCCCAGCCGACTTCAAACAGGCCAGCGAAAAACAGGATGATCCAGGACATGAAGACCTCCATCGATTGACGGGGTCGTCCCCAGATAAATAACTCGTTCGAGCCGCGAGGTCGTCCTCGCGATGCGCAGTATAGTGCCCATTATTAACCTGGGGATCAAGTTCCAGGGTCAGTCGGCTGATTGCTGCGCGGCCAGTTCGCGGTCCTGTTTCTCACTCATCCGGCGCAAATACGTCGAGAGCAGCGCCCCGGAAATGTTGTGCCAAACACTGAACAACGCGCTGGGTACCGCCGCCAGCGGCGAGAAGTGTGCGCTGGCCAACGCCGCGCCCAGGCCGGAGTTCTGCATGCCGACTTCCAGTGACAGGGACTTGCGTTGTGCCAATGGCAGTTTGAACAGGTGTCCGGTGAAGTAACCCAGCAGGAAGCCGAAGCTGTTATGCAGCATCACCACGGCCATGATCAACAGGCCGGACTCTGCAATCTTTGCCTGACTCGCCGCAACAACGGCGGCGACGATGATCACGATGCTGACCACCGAAACCAGCGGCAGCACGTCAACCGCATGGCGGACCCGAGCGCCCAGCAGACGCTGGGCGACCACACCGAGCATGATCGGCAGCAACACGACTTGCAGGATCGACCAGAACAGTTCCATGAACGATACCGGCAACCATGCCGAGGCCAGCAGCCACATCAGGGCCGGCGTCAGCAACGGAGCGAGCAGGGTGGTGACGGCGGCAATCGCCACCGACAGAGCCAGGTCCCCGCGGGCCAGCCAGGTCATCACGTTCGACGAGGTGCCGCTCGGGCAGCATCCGACCAGAATCACCCCGACGGCAATTTCTGGCGGCAGGTGAAACGCCTGGCAAAGTAACCACGCCACACCGGGCATGATCACGAAATGTGCGACCACGCCCAGCGCCACGCGCCACGGGTGGCGGGCAACTTCAGCGAAGTCTTCAAGCTTGAGGGTCAGGCCCATGCCGAACATCACCAGCCCCAGCAGCGGCACGATGGCGCTTTTCAAACCGATGAACCACGCCGGTTGCAGGAAGGCCACCACCGCGAAGATCAATACCCAGTAAGCGAAGGTGTTGCCGACAAAGCGACTCAGTGCTGCCAATGCACGCATGACCTGTTCCTTGTTATTAAGTAGCACCACAAAACAACTGTAGGAGCGGGCCGGGCGGCGTTCCGATGCTCGCGAAGGCGTCATAACAGTCAACATCTACGCCAACTGACAGTGCGCTATCGCGAGCAAGCGAACGTCGCCCGGCTCTTCCCACAGTAGAGATCACAAGCCTTTTAGATCCCTTGCGGAAGCTCTTCGCCGCCCAACGCCTCAACCAGCGCCGGGAGGAATTCGCCGAAGGTCAGCATCATCAGGGTGAAGCTGGCGTCCAGTTGGCCGAGGGCTTCATCGCCACCGTCCTGTTCTGCCTGATCCTGCAGCAGGTCTTCGAACTTCAGGCGCTTGACCACCATCTTGTCATCGAGCACGAAAGACAGTTTGTCCTGCCAGGCCAGCGACAGCTGAGTCACCACTTTTCCGGTGTTCAGGTGCAACTGGATTTCGTCGCTGGTCAGGTCCTGACGCTTGCAACGCACGATGCCGCCATCTTCGTGGGTATCGCGCAGTTCGCATTCATCGAGCACGAAGAAGTCGTCCGCAGCTTTTAGGGTTTTTACCCAATCGGTCATGGTCGCGCTTGGAGCGATCTTCACGGTCAGTGGGCGAACCGGCAGCGAGCCGATCACTTCACGCAGGGTCGATAGCAGGTCTTCGGCACGTTTCGGGCTGGAAGCGTTGACCAGGATCAGCCCCTGTTTCGGTGCGATGGCGGCGAAAGTGGCCGAACGACGGATAAAGGCGCGGGGCAGGAAGGCCTGGATGATTTCATCCTTGAGCTGATCGCGCTCCTTCTTGTAAACCTTGCGCATTTGCTCGGCTTCGATCTCTTCGACCTTTTCCTTGAGCGCGTCACGTACGACGCTGCCCGGCAGAATGCGTTCTTCCTTGCGTGCGGCGATCAGCAGGAAATCCTGGCTGACGTGCACCAGGGGGGCATCTTCGCCTTTGCCGAACGGCGCGACGAAACCGTAGGTGGTCAACTCCTGACTTGCACATGGACGCGCCAGTTTGGTGGCCAGTGCGGTTTCCAGCGCCTCAGCATCAAAAGGCAGATCTTGGGTCAGGCGATAGATAAGCAGGTTTTTGAACCACATGGGGTGAATCTCTCCTTTATACAAAGGCGGGCATTATTCTCCGCGCAGCGTCATAGGCCAACCCTTCGCTAAGCCTTTGGAAGGCCTGAAAAAATTATTTTAAAAAGTGCTTGCCAGAGGTGGGGCTGCTCCGTAGAATGCGCGCCACACCGAACGTGAAGGGTGATTAGCTCAGCTGGGAGAGCGTCTGCCTTACAAGCAGAATGTCGGCGGTTCGATCCCGTCATCACCCACCATTCGCATTCAGTGTTACGCGCAGCGGTAGTTCAGTCGGTTAGAATACCGGCCTGTCACGCCGGGGGTCGCGGGTTCGAGTCCCGTCCGCTGCGCCATATTCGGTAACCTGGAACACTGAACGCCAGGTCACCACAGAAAGCCCGCCTTGTGCGGGCTTTTTGCTGTCTGTCTTTCGTGTTAAAGCCCAGTGTTTCACCGGATTTCAGCTTTTTTAATAAAATTATTATTTAAATCAGCACGTTATGAAATTTTGTGAGAGAATGCGCCCACACCGAAAGTGAAGGGTGATTAGCTCAGCTGGGAGAGCGTCTGCCTTACAAGCAGAATGTCGGCGGTTCGATCCCGTCATCACCCACCATTCGCTTCAAGTGTTACGCGCAGCGGTAGTTCAGTCGGTTAGAATACCGGCCTGTCACGCCGGGGGTCGCGGGTTCGAGTCCCGTCCGCTGCGCCATATTCGGTAACCTGGAACGCTGAACGCCAGGTCACCACGCAAAGCCCGCCTAGTGCGGGCTTTTTGCTGTCTGGGGTTTGGCTTTTTGTTCCGCGGATTATTCCGGGGGCGGCCCGCTTCTGCATCGGCCCCGTCAGGCTTCGTTGCGTAACAGCAGGCTGTCGATCACCGCTGAAGGTATAGTCTCCAATGCCGGTCTTGGTTTTACAGGTAAAGGTATGGGCACTCCGGCGCGGCGCGCCTGGCGGTATTCGCTGGGAGTACTGCCGGCGAATTGCTTGAAGGCCCGGGCGAAGTAAGAGGGGTCCTTGAAGCCGACCTCATAGCCGATGCTGGTGATGGGCATCTGGCTGTTTTCGAGCAGCTCCTTGGCGTAGTCCATACGCTTGTTCAGGATGTAGTCCATGAAGCCCAGGCCATTGACCTCCTTGAACAGCCGGCTGAAGCGGAATGTCGTCATTGCGCAGCGCTTGGCCATATCTTTTTGGTCGATGTTGTCCCGAAAATGCTGGTCGATGTACAGCAATACCTTATTGAGTGCCTGATGCTTCTGATGTTCTGCGGTCAATCGAATACTGTCCGGCAGGGACGGGCCATGCTCGATCGGCGGTTTGTTGCTGTGGAAATGGGTGTTACAGCGCAGCTCGCAGAGCTGCTCCAGGGCGCGCAGAAACCGGCTTATCTCGGCGGCCGGGAGAGGCAGCACC
The DNA here is from genome assembly GCF_059422425.1 of Pseudomonas sp. GW821-FHT01E05. Lineage (NCBI taxonomy): Bacteria > Pseudomonadati > Pseudomonadota > Gammaproteobacteria > Pseudomonadales > Pseudomonadaceae > Pseudomonas > Pseudomonas sp. GW821-FHT01E05. The sequence goes on along the minus strand of NZ_JBWKWW010000009.1, from coordinate 138,874 downwards.
ATGTACTCCCAGACACGAGAACGCATGGCCCACACAGCGAGCTCTTCGGAGTGCTGCACGGTGAACATGGCGACAGGCACGGAGGGCACGGCGCTTTTGATCTCCAGCAACAGGCTGAGGCCCGGCATGTCAGGGCGATCATAGTGCATGCAGATCATGTCCGGTAGTGGGTCATGATCGCGCTCGGGAAAAGTGGCGTCTTTTGCCAGCCGACAATCGCAGGCTGAGCGGAATTGCGCGATCAATTCTTCAGCCGATCGATCTCGAGTGAGATCGAACCATAAAAGGAATGGTTTTTTGGCCGAGTCGGGCTTCATTTCCTTGATCCTTATTCCTGTGCCTCGTTTTCTCTTCTTCTTGGTTCTTCTTGGTTCTTCTTTGCTCAGCAGTATTGTCACTGTGCCATGACTACGAAGGATCAAATCCTGATAAGAAACCAAAAATTCAGTTAGTCAGGTTCTATACCTTGCTGAGGGTGCCAGAATCGGGGCGCCCCCATTCCTTTTTCGATGGGCTCGGGCTTGACCGCTCGTCGCTTGCGAATCAGTTGCAGAGGGATTCTTAAGTCATTCCTTTTCTTACGCTTTCAGTTGCCGTTTCAGGCGCTGCCCCTGCTGTTTTTGTTGGCTTGACAATGACAGCAAAAAAATCCTTGCAATCGACAAAAAACTCCTAACGCTTCTATTGCCCTCCCAACTAAGGTTTCAACCAGGCAGTGCAATCAGCACCGTCCTTGAAGAACAACACTCTATTGATCAAATGAGGTGGGCAAAATGAATCTGCAAACAATCAAGACTTCGGTGCTGACGTTCATCAAAGACGAAGATGGTCTGACTGTCGTGGAGTATGCGGTGGCCGGTGGGCTTATTTCTTTGGCAGTGGTTGGGGCCTTTACGGCGCTTGGCACTGAGGTGGGCGTCGTGATTACTGCCTTGAAAACTGCAATTACCCCTGCTGCCTAGGCTGGCATTTTTAGTCCTGCTTTTCGCGATAAAACGGAGGTGGCTTGTATGAATATTTTATTAAGCACCTCCGTACTCATTTTTCTCGGGATTGCGGTGATCACTGATTTAAGCGTTCACCGTATCTCCAACATCCTTATTTTAGCTGGTTTGATCTGCTCGGCAGTTATTCAGAGTTGGCTTTACGGTTTCTCTGGAATGACAGTTTGGCTGATCGGGCTGGCAGTCGGGTTAGTGATTCTCCTGCCGCTTTACGCTTTTGCTGGAATGGCCGCAGGCGATGTCGAGTTAATGGCTATGGTGGGAAAATTTTTCGGCCCTGTAGCCATTTTTTGGTCGGCGGCTTATGTTGCCCTTCCAACTAAGGTTTCAGCCAGGCAGTGCATTAAGCGAAGACCAACACTCACGTCTTGGAAGATCAACACTCATGTCTTGGAAGACCAGCACTCAATTGATTAAATGAGGTGGGCAAAGTGAATCTGAAAACAATCAAGACTTCAGTGGCGACGTTCATCAAAGACGAAGATGGCCTGACCGTCGTGGAATATGCCGTGGCCGGTGGGCTTATTTCTTTGACAGTGGTTGGGGCCTTTACGGCGCTTGGCGGGGAAGTGAGCGTCGTGATTACTGCCTTGACCACCGCAATTACCCCTGCCGCCTAAGGCTGGCATTCTTGGTCTGGTCTTTCGCGGTAAAACGGAGGTGGCTTTTATGAATATTTTATTAAGTACCTCCGTGCTCATTTTTCTCGGGATTGCGGTGATCACTGATTTAAGCGCTCACCGTATCTCCAACATTCTTGTTTTAGCTGGTTTGATCTGCTCGGCAGTTATTCAGAGTTGGCTTTACGGTTTCTCTGGAATGACAGTTTGGCTGATCGGGCTGGCAGTCGGGTTAGTGATTTTCCTGCCGCTTTACGCTTTTGCTGGAATGGCCGCAGGCGATGTCAAGTTAATGGCTATGGTGGGAAGTTTTCTCGGTCCTGTAACTGCTTTTTGGGCGGCGGCTTTAACGTTGATTGTTGGTGGCGTCCTTGGGATTTCGGTTCTGCTCTACAAAAAGCAGTTGGGCCGCTTTATTCAACGGTACTGGGCGATGACAAGTCTGCGCACCTATATCCAGCCGCAAGCCGATGATGCCGCCCGGCAACGCTTCCCTTACGCAATCGCGATCCTGCTCGGCACTTTAACCAGCGTCCTCTGGCTGCCCTTCGGCCATTAGTTCGGGAGAACACTATGTACGCCATCAGTGACAGCAACGTCTGCCCCAACGAGCGGGAAGCGGTGCAGCGGTTGGCTCCGCAGCCGCGCACTGTCAGTGAGACGGGCCTTGCGGAGAACTTTCTCGGTGATCTGGTCTGCAAGCATCTGCACGATGCCGGCGTGCTGGATATGCCGCGACTGGTGGAGCGCCTGGCGCTGCCCGGCACGGTACTGGAAGAAGTCCTGAGCTTCCTGCGCAAGGATGGCCGCGTCGAGATACTCGGCCAGAACGGTGCTCAGGCACTGCGCTACAGCCTGACGCAGCGCGGTCGCAGCGCCGCCCGCGATGCCTTGGCGCGCAGCGGCTATATCGGCGCGGCACCCTATCCGGTGAGTGCCTACCGCTCCCTGATCAAGGCGCAAACCATCCACCACGGTCATATCAACTCGGACGACATGCATGGCGCTTTCGGCGCAGTGGTGCTCGCCGACAGCATGCTCGATCAACTGGGGGTGGCGCTGAACTCCGGGCGCGCGATCATGCTTTACGGGCCCGCAGGTACCGGCAAGACCTATATCAGCAGCCGGTTGATCCGCCTGTTTGACGAAGCCATCTGGGTACCCCATGCCATTGCGATCAACGAAGCGGTGATCGAGATCTTCGATCCCCAGATACACCAGCGCCTGGATGCTACCGAAACGCAGAACCACCTGCTGCTCAACGAAGGGATCGATCGTCGACTACTCTGCTGTAAGCGACCGATCGTCATCACCGGCGGTGAATTGAGCATGGAACAACTGGATGTTCGCTACGATCCCTTCACCCGCCAGTACCAGGCCCCCTTGCAGCTCAAGGCCAGTAATGGCCTGTTCATCATCGACGACATGGGCCGCCAGCGCGTGGCCCCGGCCGAGCTGTTTAATCGCTGGATCGTGCCGATGGAGGAGAAGCGTGACTTCCTCAACTTTGGCGGTGGGCGGCACTGCGAGCTGCCGTTCGACCTGATCCTGGTGTTCTCCACCAACCTCAACCCGTTAGAGCTGGCCGATGAGGCGTTCCTGCGGCGCATTGGTTACAAGCTGCAATTTGGCTACCTGGATCCCGTTGATTACGAACGAATCTGGCGCCAGGAAACCGAGCGGCAAGGCATTCCTTATGACCCGCTGCTGTTGCGCTATGTGCTGCTGGAACTCTATGAAACCGAAAACATGCCCTTGGTGCCTTGCCACCCCCGCGACCTGTTGAGCATGGCGCTCGACCGCCAGCGTTACCTGGGCGGCTCCGGGCCGCTGTCGTCGCTGGAGCTGGAGTGGGCCTGGCGCAACTATTTCGTTCAGCTCGACTTTCTTGGATAAGGAGATACCGACATGAGTTCTCGTACTCTCACCCTGATTGCCTTATCCCTGATCCTGGGCCTGGGCGCCGCATGGATGGCCAACACCTGGTTAAGCGCACGGCTCAACGCCGGTCCGGACGACAATCAGCAGAACGTGGTAGTGGCCACGGTGGAGATTGCTTTCGGGCAGATGGTCGAAGCCCAACAGGTCACGCTGGTGCGGATGCCCAAGGATACAGTGCCGGAAGATGCCTTCGATGCCACCGACAAGGTGGTGGGCAAGATCGCCACTTTCTCCATGCTGCGCGGCGACATTCTGCGCGGCGCACGCCTGGCCGAGCACCTCGGCGGCAGCACACTGGCCTCGCTGATCGAACCCACCAAGCGTGCCATATCGTTGCGCGTGGACGATGTGGTCGGGGTGAGTGGGTTCCTGTTGCCGGGCAATAGGGTCGATGTATTGGCCACCAGACAGACGGGAAACAACGGTAATGCCGAGTCTAAAACCATACTGGAGGATTTGCGGGTGCTGGCAGTGGACCAGACTGCCAGCACCGACAAGACCCAACCGGTGGTGGTGCGCGCGGTGACCCTGGAGATGACTCCGGGTCAGACGGAAGTCCTGGTCAAAGGGATGACCGAAGGGAAGCTGCAACTGGCTCTGCGCAATCCGCTGGATAACCAGAAACAACCAGCGATCGCTCAGCCGGTTGCACTGGCCCAGGTCCCGGCTCCAGCGCCAGCTCCAAAACCGGTAGTACGCCATCATAGAGGTGGCGGTGGCGGTAGCAGCAGCATCACTGTGATTCGCGGTATCGAGGTCAATGTAGTGAAAGCCCTATAAGTCATCAGGCGCAATCGTTGTAGGCATTGCGTCGGATGGACCCCATTGGGTATCGGAAAGTTTGGCATTGCTCTGGCAGGCGAACGCACTTAACAGGTCCACTTCACAGGTCAAGGCCAGCCAGCCGTTTCAGATCAATAGTGGCAGAAATGAGGGCTTGATGATGAGACCCCGTATCCAACGGCCATTCACCACTTATGCGAAACGTCAGCAGGGTGCGACGATTGTGCTGGTCGTGGCTGCCTTGGCCTCCATCCTGCTGATGGGTGCCTTGGCGCTGGACGGCGGCCATATGCTGGTGAACAAGACGCGCCTGCAAAATGCGGTGGATGCGGCGGCGCTGAGCGGGGCCAAGACGCTCATGATGGTGTCCGGCGCAACTGGTGCGGCCACCCAGACGCAAAGCGCTGCACGCGCTACCCTGACACTGAATGCCAATGCCACGGGCAACAATGAACTGGCCACCGCCATCGGCAATAATGTCGCCGGCTTTGCCACGGTGGAGCTGGCCAACAACGTCTACGGGCCTTTCTCCTTCCCTGGCCCGGCGGATGCGAAATATGTGCGGGTAACGGTAGCGAACTACCCTCTGAGCGGTTTTTTCTGGGGCATGTTGCAGGCGACAGGTAATGGCGCCGCCCCGAACAAGGCCGTGGCAGCCGTCGCCACCGCCGGGCCCAGCCCGACCAGCCCCTGTGATGTCGCGCCGCTGATGATCTGCGGCGACCCCGCTCAGTACAACCCGAGCGCCGGGAATTTCTGGGGTTACCAATTCGGTGATGTGCAGGTGTTGAAAACCGCCTCAGGCAATAACTCGGCGATCGGCTCCGGCAATTTCCAACTGCTCGATTTTGGTTCCGGTGGCAACGCCGTCAGAAACGCATTGGCGGGCGGGATCAATGAGTGCAACAACGTCGGCTCGACTGTCAACACCAAGCCAGGCAACTCCGTGGGGCCTGCCGTTCAGGGCCTGAATACTCGCTTCGGCCAGTATTCAGGCGGCGGCCTCAGTGCCGCGGACTTTCCGCCGGACCTGGTGATCACCACCAACCCCCAGCCGCTGACTTTCACCGGATCGCCCGCCCAGATTTTGTATAACGGTCAACCGGTCACCTCCAGCAACGGCAATCTCTCCGCCGGTGGCACCGCATTGCTCGATTACAACGACTGGGTGCAGAGCGTCGCCGCGTGTGTCGCTGGCACGGGCAGCGGCTGCCAGGCCAATGGCGCGTTCGAACGACGGATGCTGAAGATCGTGATTGGTAATTGCGCTGGCAAGAACGACGGGTCGTCCACGATACCGGTGCTTGGCTTTGGCTGCTTCTTCGTGCTGCAGCCAGCGTCTCAACAGGGTAGTTCTTCGCAGATATTCGGTCAGTTCGTCAAACAGTGCGAAGGCGACAACGTGTCGGGCCCCAACCCTTCAAATGCCACGGGCCCGCAGATTATTCAGCTGTACAAGACCTATATCGACAACAACCAGACACCGAGCAGCGACTCGTAGGAGGTCATATGGGACGTCGTGCATTCAAACGGCCGCAGGCCCAGCGCGGGGTAGCCATGGTGGAGCTGGTGATTGCTCTACCACTGTTGTTGCTGCTGCTGTGTGCGATCGGCGAGTTCGGCCGCTTGCTGTTTCAGTACAACAGCCTGATGCAGGCCAGTCGTGATGCCGGGCGTTTTGTTGCCGGCCAGGCCTGGAACGCGACCCTTGGCCAGCTCGATCTGAACGCCACTCTGCAGTCCCAGACCCAGAACGTCGCCCTTTACGGCGCGCCTGCCAACCCGAATAACTACCCACCGGTGGTGCCGGGGCTGACCACCGGCAATGTCTCGGTTTCTGCATCAGGTACTGACCATGTACAGGTGAGCATTACCTATACCTTCCAGCCGGTGATCGGCAGCGCATTGCCAGCTTTCTTTGGCAATGCAGTGCCGCTCGGCATTGCCTTGACCTCGACGGTCGTGATGAGGGCCTTGTGATGAACATCAAGCGTATGCGCGGGGTGTATGTGGTCGAGTTCGCCATCGTCGGCCTGCTGATGTTCACGCTGTTGTTCGGCGTAATGGAAATGGGCCGGCTGTATTTCACCGTCAATGCACTGAATGAAACCGTGCGCCGCGGTGCTCGGCTGGCTGCGGTGTGTGACATCAGCGACCCGATCATTCTGCGCCGGGCGATCTTCAATGCAGCCAATAACGGTGGCGCCAGTAGCTTGATCAACAACCTGGGAACGGCCGATCTGAGCCTGACTTATCTGGACGTGAACGGTGCGGTGGTGACCAGCCCCAACGATCTGGTCAGCGCCACCGGGTTTCGCGCCGTCCGCTATGTTCAGCTGCGAATAGCGAACTTCAGTTTCAACCTGCTTATACCTGGATTCAGTGGGGTGTTCACCCTGCCAGCATTCAGGTCAACCATGCCTCGAGAAAGCCTTGGCCGTCATCCCGAGGCGGGAGATATTACGCCATGTTAAGCGCCCGGGACGTCCCCATTACTACCTCTGCCCATAAGCAGGGCTTGCGCCTGCTGATCAGTAGCCGCGATGCCGAGGCCTTGCAACATCTGACTACGTTGAGCCAATGTCTGCCCAGTCTGCAAGTGAGCACGCGGCTGGTGAGCAATGGCCATACCGACCCGTTGTACGGGCTGGAGCAGATGCCTGATTTCCTGTTGCTGCGTGTCAGCCACTTGTGGCGCGAAGAACTGGCGGCGCTGTTGCGGCGTCCTGCACAGGAGCGTCCACCCCTGTTGGTGTGTGGACCTCTGGATGAGCGCGAGGGCATGCGCCTGGCGATGCAGGCCGGAGCCCGTGACTTTCTGGCCGAGCCGGTGGCCGCAGAAGAGTTGCAGGCGGCACTGGGCCGTATGCTGACGGAGGCCAAAGCGGGGCAGGCGACTGAAGGCAAACTGATTGCGGTGATGAATGCCAAGGGTGGCTCGGGCGCAACCATGCTGGCCTGTAATCTGGCTCATCAGCTCAGTGTCCGTGGCGGCGCAACCCTGTTACTGGATCTGGACCTGCAGTTCGGCAGCGTGGCTCACTGCCTGGATGTGCGGCCGACGCACTGCCACGTAGAGGTTCTGCGGCAGATCGAGGCGTTGGACAGTGTCGCCTTGCGCGGCTTTTGCAATCATTTCAGTCCGACCCTGCATGTGCTCGGCGGGCGTGCCAGTGAGCTGTTTCTGTCCCAGGATGTGGGTCTGGAACAGTTGGAAACCCTGCTGCGCCTGGCACGCAGCACCTATGACTGGGTGGTGGTGGATTTGCCGCGGCAGATCGACCACCTCACCGGTGTCACTCTGGAGCAGGCGGACCAGGTCTACATCGTAGTGCAGCAGAGTCTCAGTCATCTGAAGGACGGCACCCGTCTGACGCGTATCCTGCGTGACGACCTGGGGTTGCAGGGTAGTCGCCTGCAAGTGGTGGTCAATCGCTTCAACAAAGCCTCACCTGTCAGCCTCAAGGATATCAGCGAGGGGCTGCGTTGCGTGAATCTACAGAAACTGCCCAATGATTATGCGGTGGTCAGTGAAAGCCAGAACACTGGGGTGCCACTGGAGCTCCATGCGCCACGTGCCTCTGTCACCGTCGCCTTGCGTGAGTTGAGCCAGGATCTTATCGGGATCCAGGCCAGCGAGCAGGGCTTGCTGAAACGTACCTTTAGCCGCCTGTTCGGGGGGTAAGCCATGCTTAGCGAATTTCGTAATCGCCTGCGTCAGCAGTCCGGCAAAAATGTTCCGGCAGACGGGCAGGAAGCACCCATCGACGGCGAGGACTGCGTCAGCGAGCTAATGGCCTGGGAGGCCAGCGTGCCGGACGTCCTCTACGAGACCAGAACCAAACTCAATCCGATGGAGATCGAGTGGCGGGAGAAGATCTACCAGCAGTTGCTCAAGGTCATGGACCTGTCATTGCTCGATTCTCTGGAACCGGCCGAGGCCGGGCGGCAGATCCGCGAGATCAGCCTGCGCTTGCTGGATGAGTATTCGGCACCGGTGAGTGCCACCAGCCGCCAGCTGATCATCAAGCAGATCACCGACGAGGTGCTTGGCCTCGGGCCACTGGAGCCGCTGCTGGCCGACCACAGTGTGTCCGACATCCTGGTCAACGGGCATGCCTCGGTGTATGTCGAGCGCTTCGGCAAACTGCAGAGAACCGATGTGCACTTTCGTGACGATCAGCATCTGCTGAATATCATCGACCGTATTGTTTCCAGCCTGGGGCGACGCATTGATGAATCCTCGCCGCTGGTGGATGCACGCCTGAAGGACGGCTCGCGGGTCAACGCCATTATCCCGCCCCTGGCCATCGACGGGCCGAGCATGTCGATCCGCCGTTTCGCGGTGGATTTGCTCAATACCGAGAGTCTGGTGCAGATGGGCACCCTGACTCCGGCCATCGCGCTGATGCTCAAGGCCATCGTCCGTGGGCGGCTGAACGTGCTGGTATCCGGCGGCACCGGCAGTGGCAAGACCACCATGCTCAATGTGCTGTCCAGCTTCATTCCGCATAACGAGCGGATCGTTACCATCGAAGACTCGGCCGAGTTGCAACTGCAGCAACCCCATGTGGTGCGCCTGGAAACCCGCCCGTCGAATATCGAAGGCCGTGGCGAGGTGAGCCAGCGCGAACTGGTGCGCAACAGTCTGCGTATGCGCCCGGACCGCATCGTGATCGGTGAGGTTCGCGGCGCTGAGGCGCTGGATATGCTGACGGCGATGAACACCGGCCACGACGGCTCGCTGACCACGATCCACGCCAATACCGCGCGCGATGCCCTGGGGCGGATCGAGAACATGGTGTCGATGACCGGTGCGACCTTTCCGATCAAGGCCATGCGCCAGCAAATCGCCTCGGCCATCGGCGTGGTGATACAGCTGGAACGTCAGGAAGATGGCAAGCGACGGCTGGTCAGCTTGCAGGAGATCAACGGCATGGAGGGTGAAATGATCACCATGACCGAGATCTTCTCTTTCGTCCGCTCAGGCATGGGCGAACACGGTGAGGTACTGGGCGAATTCCGCCCCACCGGCATGGTGCCGGCCTTTCGCGATGTACTGGCCAAGCGTGGTATCGAGCTGCCGCTCAACCTGTTCCGGCCGGAATGGATGGAGGCGCAGTCATGAGTCAGATCCCTGGTGAATACATCCTGGCGTTCCTCGGCATGGTGTTCACCGCTATGTTCCTCCTCAGCCAGGGGCTGGTGGTGCCGGTGTTCGGAGAGGCCGGCCAGGTGCGTAAACGTATCCGCGGTCGCCTTGAGCTGCTGGAACGGGCCAGCAACCTGCCGAATATGCAGACGGTGCTGCGGCAGAAATACCTGCGGCGCCTGTCGCCGCTGGAGGCCCGCCTGGAGCAGTTACCGGCTATGGAGGCGCTGGCGCAGATGATCGAGCAAGCCGGGCATGACTACCGCGCCTATCGGGTGCTTTTACTCGGGCTGGTCCTGGCGACAGCGACGGGGCTTGGGCTTTGGTTGCTCACGCACCTCTGGTGGGCGGCTGTTCCGGCGGCCATGGCAGTGTTCTGGCTGCCGGTGCTGAAGATTTCCTTCGACCGCAACAAGCGCTTCGCTCTGTTCGAGGAGGGGCTGCCGGATGCACTGGATGCCATGTGCCGGGCTTTGCGTGCCGGGCACCCGTTCAACGAGACCCTGCAACTGGTAGCCGAGGAGCATCAGGGGCCGGTGGCTGTTGAGTTCGGCCTGACCTTCGCCGATATCAACTATGGCAATGATGTGCGCCGGGCCATGCTCGGTCTTCTGGAACGCATGCCGAGCATGACGGTGATGATGCTGGTGACCTCGGTGCTGATCCACCGCGAGACGGGTGGCAACCTGACTGAGGTGCTGGATCGTTTGAGCAGCCTGATTCGTGGACGCTTCCGTTTTCAGCGCAAGGTCAAGACCCTCTCGGCCGAGGGACGCATGTCGGGCTGGATATTGGTGTCTGTGCCCTTTGTATTGGCGGCGGCGATTGTGATCTCGAGCCCAAACTATTTGCCCTTGCTCATCAAGGAGCCTGTGGGCCAGAAGCTGGTCATGGGGGCTTTTGTTGCCATGCTGATCGGAATTTTCTGGATACGTAAAATCATCCGGATTCAGGTTTAAGCGCCAGCAATCGTAGAGAGGTGTTGGTCATGGACTATCTGCTAAGTCTGCTCAATCGGGTGGTGGGCAACGAACAGCTGGCACGTCTCTTGTTCGTTGGGGCTGTCGGCCTGTGCGTGGTGTTCGCTGCGGCGACCCTGGTATTGCTGGCGTTGGGGTTGCAGGATCCGGTGCAGCGCCGTCTTGCGCTGATCAAACGGGGTCATGGCGGGGAGAGCCTCGAGCAGAATGCGCCGAGTAACCTGCAATTGCTGCTGGAGCAAGTGGGGCAGCGCTTTGCCTCCGGTGAACAGGGGCAGGTCTCGCCCACTCGAACGTTGCTGATTCACGCGGGTTATCGCTCGCCTGCGGCAGTACACATGTACTGGGCGATTCGCCTGCTGTCGCCATTGATACTGGTGGGCCTTACGCTTCTGGCTTTGCCGTTTATCCCGAAGCTATCCCTGACCATTGGCATGGTGCTGCTAGCTTCGGCACTCTGTGTGGGCTGGTTGGCGCCGGCAATCTATGTCAACAAGCGCAAGCAGGCACGGATGACTCGGCTGCTCCGGGCCTTCCCCGATGCCCTGGACCTGATGGTGGTCTGCGTGGAGTCAGGCCTGGCGTTGCCCCAGGCCATTGAGCGGGTGGCCGACGAGATGTCGGTCAGTCAGCCCGAACTGGCCCTGGAACTGGCGCTGGTCAATGCGGAAATCCGCGCCGGCATTCCCAGTACCGAAGCGCTCAAACACCTGGCCGAACGCACCGGCCTTGAGGACATTCGTGGGCTGGTCAGCTTGCTGGCGCAGAGCATCCGCTTCGGCACCAGTGTCGGCTCCACCCTGCGTATTTATGCCGAAGAGTTTCGCGACCGGCGCACCCAGCTTGCCGAAGAGACGGCAGCGAAAATAGCCACCAAGCTGATGTTCCCACTGATTTTCTGTCTATGGCCGAGCTTTTTCCTGGTGGCCATCGGTCCTGCAATCATTGGGGTGCTTAAAATTTTCGGAAAGGTATGACATGCACAGAAGCAGGCTTCGTTTCTGTCTCACTGCCCGGCATTGCGAGTGTGCCGGTAATCGCTGACGGCTTCGTACACCGCCTTGCGTAAACGATTGATACCGCCAATCGGCCGATGGGCTTCCAGGCCGAACCAGGGATTGAACGACTGGTTGTCGCATTGCAGGTTCAGCGCCGGGGTGTCGAAGTCCTGAGCCGGGATCTTGATGCGCGCTACGGTCTCGAAAGGGGCGTCGATTTCACGCCATTCAATGCTGGTATCTTCGATGGGCATGTATTTGGCCGGATCCTGGCGCTGAATCTGCAAAACGAAGCACGCCGGGACACGATCGGTCGACAACTGCTGGTTCAGTGCGTTGCGCAGGAAGTTAGGCAGCGCCTGATTTTGAGTCGGCAGGTTGTAGATCGGGCAACTTTCGGGATCTGGCGCGACACGGAACTTGGCATTGGCCGTGCCGAACTTGTACGGCGACACCGAGAAATAGGTGGTCTGGGCCGGGCTTGCAGGTGCCGGAGCCAGCGTGGCCAGAGCGATAAACAGATGACGAACCTGCCAGCTACGCGGGTCCCGGTTCGGGAAGAACGCCCTGACCGTCTTTCCATCGGCCTGCGCAGCTACGTTCTGACGGTACTCGGCGACGTCACTGACAAAAAAGTTCGGATGACTGAACATCACAAAATCCTGTTCGCCACGGCTCTGTTGTTCTTTCAATAGCTGCGTACCCGGAACATCCAGCAGTTTGATCGCCATGCCGCGGGCGTCCCGAATGCTGTCGAACTGCGGGTAAGCATTGCCATTGGACAGGCGCATTGTCGCTTGCCAGGTCTTGCCGGCCTCGGCGAATACACCCTGACGCAGTTCTGGCGACAAGTCAGGCAACACCTGAACCTGGGCTTTGACACAACCGTGAGCTTTGGCATGGGCGTCACGCAGATAGCGCGTGTTTTCACGGTGCTGGTCAACGATGCGCACGGCGGTCTGAATGATGTCCTGAGTCATGGCGGCTTCGCCCGGCGGGATCTGTTCTTCGGCCGAAACCGGGCCGCTGTAGTGCCAGGCGAACCAGGCTGTGGCCAGCGCCCAGATGAACAGGCCCAGACCCAGCAGCAACAGAAGGGTTTTGCCCAGCAGGGCACCGATGCGCAGCCAGAGAGTGATCAACATGCGAAAGTCCTTTTTACGGCGGCGATAATCATGGCAGTTGCGACTCCAACGGGCCGCCCAGCACTTTTAAATACTCCAGCAAGGCCCAGCGTTCTTCGGGTTGCAACAGGCGGCCGATCACCCCGTTACCACGCTTGCCGGCACGGAATTCGTGACCGCTGTTGTGATTACCGGTGATCCGCGTGTCGAACACGAAGCCGTTGGTAAAGGCTTCGGTGCGATAACCCAAGTGGCGTGGGTCGTACTCGAAGGTGCCTTTGTAGAAAGTGGCCGCGCGTTCGTCCTGTGGTGAGAGCAGTTGGTAAATGCTCGGGACCGAACCGTTGTGCAGGAACGGCGCAGTGGCCCAGACACCGGCCAGCGGTCGGGCCTTGTAAGCACGTAACTCACGAACCCCGATCGGCAGGCCGAGCCCATCCAGGGTCGGGCGCTCTGCCGGCGTCACATTCGCGTCGCGATAAGCCCGTTTCTCAACGAAAGCGGTGACGTAGGCCAGCCCTTTGGCCACCGAGATTTTGCTCAAGTCCAGAGGCTCTGCGGGGGTTGGATGCAGTTTGACGTCCAGGTCCGCCAGCTCCGCCGGATCCCATTGCAGGGCCGTCAGATCAAAGCGGTGGTCGGCAATGTTATTGGCGGCGCCGGGATCGGTGCCAATCACTCCAACCGGCAGCATTTTCAATGTTTGCAAGGGGCGACCATTGCTTTGAATCACGGACGGTACGTGGCAGCCGGCGCAATTTTCAGTGAACAGGGCCCGGCCTTTGGCGGCCAAAGGTTTGTCGATGCTGCCCAGCAATTCTTCGGGCCAGGCTGGCGGCTTGAGCCGTTGCAGGGTTTCTTCGATCAGGTGCAGGTCGCGCACACGCACACTTGAAGGGTAACGAGCGTCACCTTTGAGAGGCTGGCCTGCGGTATCGAAGAAATTCAGTGTGGCGCCGACCCCAAGGGCTTCGCCGATGTTGCGTGCCATTGGCTGCTGAGCCGAACCGTTCCACTGCACCCAGTCGAAGGTCCACATCTCCCACAGCTGTGGATAGTCCACCGGTGCGTTGGCCACTCGGTAGTTGTCTGCAGAAATGGCGTCGCCAAAGCTGGCGTTGGCGATGCGTCCGAATGCATCGGTGCGGCCGGGGCCTTCTTCGGTGGGGTAGAGGCCGCGATGAGTGTCGTTCCAGGCAACATGCAAGAAGGTATCCAGGGACGTTTTGAATTCTTTGCGCAGTGGCTGGTATTGCGCCTCGTAGTCCTGGCCGAGGACATTGCGTGCGAAGCGTTCGAATTTCCATGGGTTGTAGTAGGTAGCGGCGAGGCTGGCCACCAGAGCCTGGCCGAAGCTTCCGCCACGCAAAGTGGGAACGCTGGACGGCAGAACATGCTGGGCCGAACCACCGTCGATCCGCACGGCCTGGCTGTTGTAACGCAGCTCGCCGGTGTGGCAGGCGGCGCAGGTAATATCCAGAAACTCATCTTTGCTGCCAGGATTTTGATGGCGAGCGAAACCGACCGGCAGATTGCCGGGATTACCCGGGGTGGCTTTCTGATCCGGGTCGACGAGAAAACCGAAGCGGGCAAGGTACTCAGGGGCCGCGAAGCGCTGTTCGGAGAACGGTAATTCGAGCGCGCCGAACCAGTCATAACGCAGGCCTTTAACCTGGGTGCCTTGGGGCGTGAAGTAATAGGTCTGGCGGTCAGCGGTGCTCCACTGTTCCAGGTAATGCACCTGTTTGGCAGGCACGTAGCCGGGCAGTTTCGGGTTGACGACGTAATACAGGACGATGATCAGGCCGAGACCGAGCAGAGCGATAATGAGTAGAAATACGCGGAAAATGAGGCGCAAAATAAACATCCTTGTCAATTTATAACCCTTATGCCCTAGCTCAGCTTATGCGGCAAGTGGCCATTACGCCTGATGCAGTGAGAAACGTCTTTTCCGATTGTGAGTTTGCGCCGACAGTCAAATTCGACTGCCGCTGCGAAATGCGTTTCAAGGACGTGAACTTATCGGAAGTTTCCTGCTCTCATGCCGGTAGCCATTGGTCGTGGCGGCCTGATAAGCTCGCGGCTTTACTCGATTGCCCTTTAGGCGCATGAACAAGGAAATAGCATGAAACAGCATCGGTTGGCGGCGGCGGTGGCCCTGGTTAGCCTGGTACTCGCGGGTTGTGACTCGCAGACCAGCGTTGAGCTGAAAACCCCGGCGCAAAAAGCTTCCTACGGTATCGGCCTGAACATGGGCAAAAGCCTTGCCCAAGAAGGCATGGATGATCTGGATTCCAAAGCAGTAGCCCAGGGCATCGAAGATGCCGTCGGCAAGAAAGAGCAGAAGTTGAAGGATGACGAACTGGTCGAAGCCTTCGCTGCGCTGCAAAAGCGCGCTGAAGAGCGTATGGCCAAAATGAGTGAAGAGTCGGCAGCCGCTGGCAAGAAATTCCTCGAAGACAACGCCAAGAAAGCAGGTGTAACCACCACCGCTTCGGGTCTGCAATACGAAGTGGTCAAGAAAGCCGATGGCCCTCAGCCCAAGTCGACTGACGTAGTGACGGTTCACTACACCGGCAAGCTGACCAACGGCACCGTTTTCGACAGCTCCGTCGAGCGCGGCAGCCCGATCGACCTGCCAGTGAGCGGTGTGATCCCGGGTTGGGTCGAAGGCCTGCAACTGATGCACGTTGGCGAGAAGTACAAGCTGTACATCCCTAGCGAACTGGCTTACGGCGCGCAAAGCCCAAGCCCGGCGATTCCAGCCAACTCGGTGCTGGTGTTCGACCTGGAACTGCTGGCGATCAAGGATCAGGCAAAACAAGACGCTACCAAGTAATTAGCGTCTGATAAAAAACAACGCCCCGTCTATACGGGGCGTTGTTGCATCTGGCGATTGCTGGAGGGCAAAGTAAGCGAACGGACGCCGCCGGGTAGAGTCATACCATTGAAGTTGCTGGTGTTAGACCCAGACGGGTTGCCAAGTCAATGAAATAATGGGTTTTTTTATGTGAGTAAAAAACGCCCGATCTGAGCTCAGGCCTTATAAAACGGGGCTTTCAAGCGTTTAAAGCGGCTCTGTTCACAAGGTTATCCACAATTTGTGTGGATAACATTTCAGTGGGAGGGATGATGAAAGCACCCTGGAATTTCGCGCGCTTCTTGCCCATGGCAGGACGGTTGCTTAGCCGAGGACGTTTGCCGACATTGCTCTTCGCCGTGGCGAGCAAAGGAGCGAGCCAAGGCAACCGCCTGGGCAAACTCAAAGATGATCTGCGATTGTTACAGGCGTTGTGTCTGGCTTATTGGCGTGGGGAGTACCGGGCCATCAGTCACAAATCGATTCTGATAATTGTGGCGGGCCTGATGTATTTCCTCAGTCCACTCGATGCCATCCCGGATTTCATTCCAGTGTTTGGCATGCTCGATGACATCGCGGTATTGGCTTGGGTGATGAAAACCCTCGATGACGAGTTGAGTGCCTTCCGTGCCTGGCGCTTACGGCAGCTGCCGGAAAAGCTGGCGGTGGTCGAGCAATTGCCGGATACGCTGGAGCAACTCCAGCTGCAGGGCCCGAAAAAAACCTGAGCCGATTCAGGGTCCTCCACATATTGATACCCCCCTCGCGACCTTGGCGGCTGTTAGGATTACACTTCTAGGGAAAAGTGCTGACTCGCTAAGTGTTGTTGTCCTACGGGGTAGTAATGGATATTCAGATAATTACACGCGATGGCGAGCCCGAGTATGCGGTTCTGCCGTGGGCTCAGTATCAGGCTTTGTTAAAAGCTGCGGGTATTACCGAGCAGCCGCCGCGAGAAGCCACAGTCCGTCACGCGGCACCACCAGACCAGATTCTTCCTGGCCTGGATCAACTCCGCAGTTTGCGCGAAGGGAAGGGCATCGCCATTGAGGCGTTAGCCCGCACAGTAGGAATCAGCCCGTCTTATCTGGCCTTGATTGAAAGCGGTGAGCGTCTGCCGGACGCCGCGATTCGCCGCAGCCTGGCCTGGGAGTTGACGGTGCCAGGCTGGAGGGACGAGACGTGAGCGTACGCATTAGTCGACAACATTGGGACGGGTTGCTGAGCGAGCTCGATCACGCCCGCCGCCAGCGTCATCTACTGACTTACCGGGCTTTGCTTGAGCGTTTGCAGTTACCCAGCCCGGCCATGCAAACCCTGACCGCGGCCCTGGAGCATCTGGCAGCGCTGGATGCCCGAGCGGAGCAGCCATTGCGCAGTTCGCTGGTGATCAGCCAAGGTGCAAGCCGTTTGCCTCGTACCGGCTTCTTCGAGTGTGTCGAGCGTCTTGGACGTTTCTCCGGTCCGTCCGATGGTGTTGCTGCGGCTTCCTGGCATGCGTCCGAAGTAGTGCGGGTTTTCGAATACGAGTATCCCGAATCGGCGGAGGCCTGAGTGTTCTGGCGACTTAAGGCGCGAGCCAGCTACTGGTTGGCGCGTCGGCTGTTTCATTGGCCGTGGTTCGTGCGTCAGCCCCGTGGCTGGCACTGGCTCGAAGGTCAGTTCGCGCGCATGGCAAACCTGGGTGATGTCGGTGCTCAGAGCTTCTACGGCCATATCCTGACCTTCCGTGGCCAAGGCCTCGGCGCCCGCGAAGAAGGTGTACGCTTGCTGCGCCTGGCGGCGCTGGCGGGGGACGCCAAGGCGGCCTACCAAGTGGGGGTGATCAGCCTTGCCGGAACACCCGGTAAAGCTCCTGATGCGGCTGAGGCGGCCCGTTGGTGGACAATGGCGGCGAAGGCCGGGCATCCGCTGGCGGAGATCAAGCTCAAGCAGTTGGAATCAAGCGGTGGTTCCCTGTAGGAGCCGAGCTTGCTCGCGATGGACTCAGGGACGACGCGTTTATTCAGAAAACACGCGTTATCGTTAACGCCCATCGCGAGCAAGCTCGGCTCCTACATAGAGACCTCATTTCCTTAACTGACTGCGCTCGCAAGATAATTTAAAACCCCTCCACCACCGGCAACCCAATCTCCAGGCTGTCGATCACGTGAATGCTGTGACCCGGCACATTCTTGGCATGATGCTTGGCTTGCGAAGCCAGTTCTGCCAGTTGGCTGGAGTCGAGTTGTCCACAGGCCTGTGGATATAAATGCACGACGCCGATGGACAGCGACAGCAGCGGGAATTCCTGGCGTACGCCCTGGCGATTGGGCGCGATAAAGCAGCCGGCTTCCAGGTGCTCATTGCTATAGAAGCGCCGGCACTGACTGTGGAAGTCGTCCAGTAGCTGGTTGAGACGTTTCCGCCAGTCTTCCGGGCCTAACACCAGCAGAAAATCGTCACCGCCGATATGCCCGACGAAGTCGCGGCCCGGGTCCACTCGATCATTCAGACACTGCGCCAGACACAGCAGGACTTCATCCCCCCGGCCGTAACCGTAGATATCGTTGAAGGGTTTGAAACTGTCGATGTCCACATAGCAGATCACCGATTCGCGGGCCTGTTGCAGCAACCGTGTGAGGCACTGCTGGATCGGCACGTTGCCCGGCAAGAGGGTCAATGGATTGGCGTAGCGGGCTTGCTGGATCTTCAGCTCGGTAATCAGTTTGAGGACGTCGATTACCCGCCCCAGGCCCAGGTAGATGCCGTTCAGGGTGATGATGAAGTCTTCTTCGATCCGTTGTCGGGCGCGGCTGGTAATCAGGCGGCTGACCTGTTGCAGTGACTGGCTCAGTTCGACCGCGAGGAAGTCTTCACTCATCAGCCGGCTGATGGGCTTGCGCGCGAACAGGTCGGTGGCAAAGGGTTTGAGCAGCGAATCCGACAGCGAATGGCGGTGGACGATCCCGCAGGGGTGTCCTTGATCATCCAGCACTGCCAGGGAGTTGAGGTTGGCCTGGCGACGGAAGGCTTCCAGAACTGTCGCGGTAGGGGTTTGCCGAGCCACTGCCGGTTGTTCGTTGAGCAGGGCGCTGAGGTCGCGCCCTTCGTCGTTCAGGGCCACAGCAGTGCTGTCGCGTTTGGGCATCATTACTCGCGCATCCTTCGGCGGATGCTCCTGCGGACGGCAGAGCAGGTAGCCCTGGACCAGGTCGACGCCCATCTCGGTCAGCACCGCGAGTTCTTCCGGCAGTTCGATACCTTCAGCGATGACTTGTGCCCGGGAGGCTTTAGCGATTTGCAGGATTGAGCCCACGAACTCGCGCTTGAGGGCGTCCAGATGAATACCGTCGATGAAGTGTCGGTCGATCTTCACGTAGTCCGGGCGCAGCTCGGACCACAACCGCAAGCTTGAATACCCCGCGCCGAGATCGTCCAGGGCAATCGAAAAGCCCATGGCCCGATAGTGATGCAGCGCATTTTGCAGCAGTTGGAAGTCGTCGGTCGGGGTTTGTTCGGTGAGTTCGATGACTACCTGGCTCGGCTCAATCCCGAAGTCTTGCAGCAATTGCAGTGTACGGCCTGGCTGGTGAGCCGCCTCCAGAAGGGATTCCGGGGAGACGTTGAGGAACAGTTTGCCCGGCAACTTCTGTTCGTTGAAACGTCGACAGGCGCTGTGACGGCAAGCCATTTCCAGTTCGCTGAGGCGACCGGCCTGACGGGCTACGGCAAACAATGCGATGGGAGAGTGCAATGGGCTGTTGGAGGGGCCGCGACTGAGGGCTTCGTAGCCCAGGATACGTCTTTCAGAGAGGGAAATGATCGGCTGGAACAGACTGTGTAAACCGCTTTGAGCCAGGATTGAACTCAAGGCGCTCAGCTGTTCGGTCGTGGTCATGGCGTTCTCTGTCGATAAAAAAAGGACTGGGCGCCGCGGGCGCCCAGTCCTGTATTTCACGACAGAATGATGACTATTTGATGACGATTCGCGGAACGTCTAGATTAAATTGCCATCATTGTCAGTGTTTCGCTACCGCAGTGTTGAGCTTCAAGTAATCCAGCAGAATCCGCCCGGTTTCGCTCAGGTAGGCATCGTCTTCCGGTTTGGTCTTGTCCGGCTCGGCCGCGATTGCTTCTTCGTCTTCTTTCTTCAGCTCTTTGAGCTGCTCTTCACCCTTGGCCTTGCGACGGATATTTTCCATTGCAAGCTGCTTGGCTTCGATATCAGCGTGCTGCGCGCGGCGCTCGGCTTCGTTGAGGCTGACGGTTTTCTCGGTCATCAGCTTCTGGGCCAGGGCCAGTTTGTCGCGGATGAACACGAATTCCGCGTCCTTGGCCGAGCGTGCGTTATGCTCGGATTTCAACTGCGTCAGATACGGTTTGAACGGATCGAGCGCCGGTTTGATCGCCGGACGAATGGTGTCCCACGGCATGGCTTCAGGCAGGGCGCTTTCGCCGATTTCCTTGGTGTCGATGATCGACGGGAAGTCGACATCCGGCAGCACGCCCTGATGCTGGGTGCTCTGCCCGGAAACCCGGTAGAACTTGGCCAGCGTCAGTTTCAGCTCGCCATGATTGAGCGGCTGGATAGTCTGCACGGTGCCTTTACCGAAGGTCTGGCCGCCGATGATCAGCGCGCGGTGGTAGTCCTGCATGGCGCCGGCAAAAATCTCCGAGGCGGAAGCCGAGAGACGGTTGACCAGCAAGGCCATCGGGCCTTTGTAGAACGCGCCAGGGTTTTCATCTTCAAGTACGTCGACCCGGCCATCGGCATTACGCACCAGCACGGTCGGACCTTTGTCGATGAACAGACTGGTCAGCTCGGTGGCCTCCTGCAACGAGCCGCCGCCGTTGTTACGCAGGTCGATGACCACGCCATCGACTTTGTCTTTTTGCAGTTCGGTCAACAGTTTCTTCACGTCGCGGGTGGTGCTCTTGTAATCCGGGTCACCGGCGCGGAAGGCTTTGAAGTCAAGGTAGAAGGCCGGAATTTCAATAATCCCGAGCTTGTAGTCCTTGCCATCCTGTTTCAGGTTGAGAATCGACTTTTTCGCCGCCTGCTCTTCCAGTTTCACCGCTTCGCGAGTGATAGCGACAATCTTGCTGGTCTGGTCATTCGGTGCATTGCTGGCCGGAATCACTTCCAGACGCACCACCGAGCCTTTCGGTCCGCGGATCAGTTTGACCACTTCATCCAGACGCCAGCCGACCACATCGACCATTTCCTTGTCGCCCTGGGCAACGCCGACGATCTTGTCCGCCGGTGCGACTTGCTTGGTTTTGTCCGCCGGGCCTGCCGGCACCAGGCGCACGACTTTTACCTGGTCATTGTCGCTCTGCAACACAGCGCCGATGCCTTCCAGCGACAGGCTCATGTTGATGTCGAAGTTCTCCGCGTTATCTGGCGACAGATAGTTGGTGTGCGGGTCGTAGGACATGGCGAAGGTGTTGATGTATGCCTGGAAGATATCTTCAGGACGGGTTTGATCCAGTCGCACCAGCTGATTCTTGTAGCGCTTGGTCAGCAGCTCTTGAATAGCCTTGGTATCTTTGCCGGCGATTTTCAGGCGCAGCACTTCATCCTTGACGCGTTTGCGCCACAGGTCGTCGAGTTCTGCGGTGGTCTTGAGCCAAGGAGCGTCCTTGCGATCGATCAGCAACGACTCGTTGGTGGTGAAGTCGAATTTGTCGACGCCTTTGTTCAGTTCAAGCAGGGCGAAGTCCAGACGCGCTTTGACGCGGTCCAGATAACGCTTGTAGATGGTGAACCCGGCATTCAGGTCGCCGCTCTTGAGGAAGTCGTCAAATTGGGTTTTCCATTTGTCGAATTCGGCAATATCGCTGGCGAGAAAGTAACTGCGCGACGGATCCAGCAGCTTCAGGTAGCTTTCATAGATGATCACAGAGCGCGCGTCATCGAGAGGCGGCTTGCTGTAATGGTGACGCTTGAGCAACTCGACGACGTTAAGGCTGGCAATCACCTCGTCACGATCGGGCTGAAGATTGTCCCAGCTATTGGCTGCGAACGTATTGGTCGACAGCTGCATAAGGCCGAGACCAATGAAGAGAGCTAGGGCGGTGCTGGGGAACAAATGCTTCATGCTGATTCGACGCGGGGACAATTGATCACGCATATTAGGCCGTCTTTGAAGTCGCCGGTTCCGCAGGAACCGGTCGCATAATGCAAAAAGCCCGACGCTACAGCAACGGGCTCAGTCCAGACTCACTATGGAGGCACTGTGAAAGCATTGCAAGGCGTTGAAGGTCGAGTGGTATGGGTTGAAGAGCCGAGTCCGACGTGTGACGTAGGGCAAGTTCGTATTCGAGTAGCGGCTGCGGGCTTGAACAGGGCCGATCTGTTACAGCGCGCAGGACTCTATCCCGCGCCGCCTGGTGCCAGTCAAGTGCTGGGGCTGGAGTGTTCCGGGGTGATCAGCGAGGTGGGGGCGGGTTCGCCCTGGCAAGTGGGTGATCGCGTCTGCGCGCTGCTGGCCGGTGGTGGGATGGCGCAAGAAGTGGTGGTCGATGGCCGTCATGTGTTGCCTGTGCCGCAAGGTCTGTCGCTGACTGAAGCGGCCGCACTGCCCGAGGTCTACAGCACCGCGTGGCTGAACCTGTTTCAGCTGGCAGCGCTCAAGCCCGGTGAAAAAGTGCTGTTGCACGCGGGTGCCAGCGGCGTTGGGTCGGCGGCTATTCAACTGTGCAAGGCATTTGGCAACCCGTGCTGGGTCAGTGTCGGTTCGGCGGATCGTCTGGCCTACTGCGAGGCTTTGGGCGCACAGGGCGGAGTGGTCCGTACCGATGGTCTGGAAAGTTTGAATGAGTTCGGCCCGTTTGACGTCATCCTCGATCCTGTGGGGGCCAACTATGCCGCGCTGAACGTGAAACTGCTGGCGCGCGATGGCCGCTGGGTGTTGATCGGTCTGATGGGCGGGCGTGAAGCGCAGTTGGACCTGGCGCAGGTGTTGGCCAAGCGGGTGCAGCTACTGGGTTCGACCCTGCGCAGTCGGGACGAGCAATTCAAGGCCGATCTGTTCAGCGATCTGAGTCAGCACGTCTGGCCGCTGTTCGCCGAAGGGCGGTTGAGCCCGCAACTGGCCAAGACCTTTGCGATCAGGGATGCTGAAGCCGCGTTTGCCGAACTGGCGACCAACAAGGTGTCGGGCAAGTTGGTGTTGGTGATTGACGAAAGCCTGGTCTGACAGATCGTTCCCACGCGGAGCATGGGAGCGATCATGGGTTACTTCCAGAGATGGATTGGCCATCCGGCTTTCTCTGCGTGCTCCTGCAGCACGGGATCCGGGTTGACCACATGTGGGAAGTCGACTTTCAGCAACAACGGCAGGTCATTGCGTGAGTCTGAGTAGAAACTCGCGCCTTCGAGGTTTTCGCCTTCGGTGTCCAGCCACTCCAGCAAGCGGGTGATCTTGCCTTCGCGGTAGGTCAGGGTGCCGACGGTGTTGCCGCTATAGACCCCATGGGTCACTTCCAGCTCGATCCCCAATATTTCGTCAACGCCCAGACGCTCGGCAATGGGTTTGACCAGGTGCGTGCCAGAGGCCGAGATCACCAGGATCCGGTCGCCAGCCTTGCGGTGTGCGGCGATGGCTTTGCAGGCATCGCTGAAAATGATGGGCTCGATTACGTCCTCGACCCACGGTGCCACCAAATGCTCAACTTCTTGCGGAGTACGTCCGGCAATCGGCTCCAGGCTGAAGGCCATGTAGTCTTCCATGTTCAGTTTGCCGTGGCTGTAGGCGTCCATCAGCTCGTTGTTGCGACGCATGAAGGACTCGCCGTCGACCCAGCCAAGGCGGCCCATCTGTTCGCTCCACAAGGTGGCGCAGTCGCCATGGATCAGGGTTTCGTCCAGATCAAAAATTGCCAAAGCCATTAGCGCAGCTCTCTCTTCAAAATAATCAGGCCCATCAAGAGCATCAGGCTACCTCACACAGGGCCGTCGGATCGATGGAAAGCGCCAGGCGTTGACCGTCGGCATGCAAATCAGCCGCCGAGCGGTTCAATACGTCGACCACCAATTCCACGCCACGAGCTACGACGCGGTAACGAATCACGTTGCCCAACAGGCTGTGGCTGCGAATCTGGGCGTCGAGCTCACCGTTCAGGCTCAGTTCGATGGCTTCCGGACGAATGGCGATGCGACCGGTGATCGGGCGTTGCAGCAACTTGCTGGCGCTGTCGGCATCGAGCAGGTTGTAGTTGCCGATAAACCCCGCGGCAAATACGTCCACTGGTGCGGTGTAGAGGGTTTCCGCGTCACCGCTCTGGACGATCTTGCCCTGGTTCATCAGGAAGATCCGGTCAGACATGATCAGCGCTTCTTCCTGATCATGGGTGACGAATATGGTGGTCAGCCCCAGCTCGCGCTGGATCTGACGGATCTGTTCGCGAAGGTGTTTGCGAATCCGTGCATCCAGCGCCGACAGTGGCTCATCCAGCAGCAACAGGCGTGGCCGGGTCACCAGCGAGCGGGCCAGGGCCACCCGTTGGCATTGACCGCCGGAAAGCTGATGCGGATAGCGTGCGGCGAAGTCGTTCAGCTCCACCAGTTGCAGCACCTCAAGCACACGCTTGCGACTGTCCTCGGCATTGACCTTTTGCATCCGCAAGCCGAACGCGACGTTCTGCTCCACGGTCATGTTGGGGAACAGCGCATAGCTCTGGAACACCATGCCAATGCCGCGTTTTTGCGGGCTCAGCGGGACGAGGTCCTGGCCGTCAAGGAGAATCTTGCCGCTGTCCACCGAGGTCAGTCCGGCGATACAGCGCAGCAGGGTGGATTTGCCGCAGCCCGAGGGGCCGAGCAGGGTGACGAATTCGCCCTTCTGGATTTCGCAGTTGATGTCGCTGAACACTGTGGTGCCGGCGTAGTTTTTTTTCAGGTGTTGGACGCTGACGAAGCTCATTGGCTTTTGTCCTTGTTCAAGATATTGGCAGCCCAGGTCAGAACCAGCACAAAGAAAAAGTAGGAAATCACCAGCGCGCTGGTGAAGTGGCCGCTGCTGTTGCGCATGTTGTTCAGGTAGACCTGCAGGGTTTCATAGCGGGTGCCGACGAGGATGTTGGCGAACACGAACTCACCGAACAGAAACGAGAAGGACAGCAACAACGCCACCATCAAGCCCTTGCGCAGGTTTGGCAGCACCACCAGGAATGCCGCCTGCCAGGTGCTGGCGCCAAGCAGTTGGGCAGCGTCCATCAGGTCGCGCAGGTTGATCGCTTGCAGGTTGTTGGTGATCGCCCGGTACATGAACGGCAGTGCCACGGTGAAGTAGCAACCGACCAGAATCCAGGGCGTGCCGACCATTGCGAACGGCCCGGAACCATAGAGCTGCAACAGCCCCACCGAGGACACCACTGGCGGTACTGCGAACGGCAGCAGGATCAGGATGTTCATCAGCGCATCGAGCTTGGGGAAGTGGTAATGCACCACGAACAGCAGCGGCAGAATCAGCACCACTGACAGCACCAGAGCGCCGACACAGACCAGCAACGACTGGCCGAAGGCATTGAGAAAGCGCGGGTCGCTCCATAGCTGGACATACCATTTGATCGTAAATCCACTGGGAAGAATGGTTGCCGACCAATTGCTGGCGATCGAGTAGATCAGTGTTCCGGCGAGCGGCAGCAGCAGAATCGCAAACAGCAGATAAACCACGAGTCGGTGGTAGAGGACGACTGAGCCGGTTTCAGCGCGTGACATGGTAGCTCCTCTTCAATAGTAACTGGTGCACGACGGTGACCAGCGTCATCAGCGCTACCAGCACCACAGCCAGGGCGCTGGCCATGTTCGGGTCCAGCGAAATGTCGCCGGAGACCATCGCGGCGATCCGGATCGGCAGCACGTTGAAGTTGCCGGTGGTCAGGGCGTACACCGTGGCGTAGGCACCGAGGGCATTGGCCAGCAGGATGACGAAGGTCCCGAGCAGTGCCGGGGTCAGCACCGGCAAGCCGATGTGCCGCCAGAACTGCCAGCCGCTGGCACCGAGAAGCGCGGCGGACTCGCGCCAGTCTTCGCGCAGGGCGTCGAAGGCCGGGTAGAGCAGCAGCACGCCGAGGGGGATCTGGAAGTAGGTGTAAAGAATGATCAGCCCGGTCTTGGAGTACAGGTTGAAGTCCTGAATGATTCCGGCCTGCTTGAGCATGATGGTGAACGTGCCGTTGAAACCCAGCAGGATGATGAAGGCGAAAGCCAGCGGGACGCCGGCAAAGTTGCTGGTCATATTGGCGAATGCATTGACGAAGTTGCGCAGTCGCGAGTCGACCCGGCGCAGCGAATAGCTGCCCAGCACGGCGATGATGATCCCGAACACGCTGGACCAGAAGCTGATCTCCAGGCTGTATTGAATCGCCTGCAAATAGAACTTCGAATTGAAGATCCTGCTGAAATTGGCCAGGCCCCAACCGAACTCCTCCGATTGCACGCTGTGGATCATTACCCAACACAGCGGGGCAATCTGGAACACCATAAAGAACAGGGCGAAAGGAGCCAGGCAGAGCGCCGCCAGCCATTTGCCTCGAGTGATTGAATTCACTTCAACAGCTCCCGGCAGACAGGTTTGTCGTGGGCAACGCCCAGCAACTCGCAGATGGTGCCGCAGAGCTCGGTCTGTTTCGGCGCAGCATTGCGATCAAGACTGAAAGCATCGCCGAGGACGAACAGCGGCACTTCCCGCTCCTCGGTGAGCAGGCCGTTGTGCGAGCGGTCGTTGTTCATGCCATGGTCGGCAGTTACCAGCACTTGATATCCGGCGTCGAGCCAGCCTTGCAGGTAGTCGGCAAGGATGATGTCGGCCGAGCGCGCGCTGTTGCGGTATTGCGGGGTATCGAGGCCGTGTTTGTGCCCGGCGTCGTCAATGTTCATGGGGTGAACCAGCAGAAAGTTCGGCGCATGGCGCAGACGCAGGTTCTCGGCGTCGGCGAACAGGTGTGAATCCGGGTAGTGATCGGACCAGTAGAAATGCGCGTGCTGGATCGGCAGGTCAGCGTTGTCGGTGTGGCGGTCGCGGGCAGCCATGAACGGCGAACGGTTATACAGCTCGCTCACCCAGTGGTAGGCCGCAGCGGCGGTGCTGAGCCCGGCGGCGGTGGCGTAGTGGAACACGCTGCGTTGGTTGGACAGGCGCGACACGTTGTTGTGGACGATGCCGCTGTCGATCGGCGTAACGCCAGTAAGAATGCATTCGTAGAGCGGTCGGGACAGTGCCGGCAGTTCGCACTCGAGTTTGTAGAGTGCGGCACGTCTGGCGTTTACGTAGGCCTGCAAATGCCCCATGGCATGCCGCGCGACCTCGTAGTTCAGGCCGTCGAGCACCACAAGGATGACGTTGTGCTTCATTGGGCGAGGACTCCGCAAAAATAGGAGAAATATCTGTAGGAGCGAGGCTCGCCCGCGATGCAATCACCGCGGTGGCCAGACAGACCGGGTTGTCTGCATCGCGGGCGAGCCTCGCTCCTACAGATGCAGCATTACTGCATATTGATGATGACTTCTTCCTGCCACTTCTGCGGCAGAGCCTTGGAGGTCTTTTCCCAGGCATCGGCATCTTTGATTGGTGTCACGTTTTTGTACTGTTCATTGGGCAGTAGTTTGGCCTTTACGTCAGCCGGCAGGGTCAAGTGCTCGGCACGGATCGGACGTGCATTACCGCGAGCCAGATTGATTTGGCCGGCATCGCTGAAAATGTACTCGCGAGCCAGTTTGGCGGCGTTCGGGTGCTGAGCGTATTTGTTGATGATGGTGGTGTAGCCGGAAATCACCGAGCCATCGGAAGGGATCAGCACTTCGTAATCGTCCTTGTTGACCATCTTGTCGCGGTAGCTCAGGCCGTTGAAGTCCCAGACCACACCGACTTCGACTTCACCTTTTTCCATGGTGGAAATCGTCGGGTTGGCCAGCGACAGGCGACCTTGCTTGGCGATTTCGGCGAACATCAACAGTGCCGGTTGGATGTTCTTTTCATTGCCACCTTTGGAGATGGCCGCAGCCAGCACGCCGTTGGCCGCCTGGGCAGCGGTGCTTACGTCACCGATGGAAACCTTGTATTTACCCTTCTCCAGGTCAGCCCAGCTTTTTGGCGCTTCGGAACCGTGCAGCAGTTTTTTGTTGATGATGAACGCGATGGTGCCGGTATAGGCCAGCGCCCAATTACCGTCCTTGTCTTTCGCCCAGTCCGGAACCTGCGCCCAGGAGCTTGGTTTGTACGGTTGAACCACGCCTTGCTTGACCGCGATCGGGCCGAAGGCGGCACCGACGTCGCCGATGTCAGCACTGGCATTGTCTTTTTCGGCGGCGAACTTGGCCACTTCCTGGGCCGAGCTCATGTCGGTGTCGATGTGCTTGAGGCCGTAGTTTTTGGCCAGGTCTTCCCAGGTACCTTTCCAGTTGGCCCAGTCATCGGGCATGCCAACGCTATTGACCGCGCCTTCTGCTTTCGCAGCGGCTTCCAGGGCTTTTAAATCGGTATTAGCTGCCATGGCACAGGTGCACATGGCAATGGTCGAGCCTAACAGTGATGCCAGGAAAAGCTGTTTCATCCGAAGCTCCTTTGGGCGTTTTCAACGCTGCGTTTTAGCTACAGTCTTGGGGTTGGTTGGTCTAGGTCAGCAATACCTGAGCCAATTTAAGCGGGCGGGATGACACTTTGATGTCGGTATCTCGCCTGCAAGCATTTATGAAGCTCTTGTGTGGACGCTGCGAGATAAGCGTAGACCATGGCTAAAAGGCTGATCTGAAAGGACTTGGCTATTAAATTGCAGGTGTCTGGATCAACCGTTGGGCGGCTTTGTCATCTGGCAGTCATGTGCATTGCCTAGGCTTGCATAGAGTTGAAGGAGCCGATTTGAAGCGCGGTTCTGCCCATAAACAGTGCTGGCCTAGTCCAGATAGGTAACGTTGATGCGTGAAGAGGCAACCAAAGCGGTGACAGCCATTGGGCAGGTTTTGCAGGAACAGATCGAACACGGTCTGTTGCCGCCCGGCGTCAAACTGCCGGCCGAGCGCAAACTCAGCGAGTTGTTTGGTACCACGCGAATCACCGTGCGTGAGGCGTTGTTACAATTGGAGGCGCAAGGACAGATTTACCGTGAGGAGCGCCGCGGCTGGTTTGTCTCACCGCCACGCCTGGCCTACAACCTGATGCAGCGCAGTCACTTCCACGCCATGGTCAGCGCCCAGGGCCGGGTGCCGTCCACCGAAGTGATTTCGGCGCGTTTGCAACCCGCGTCGGCGGCGGTCTGTGCCTGGCTGCAGTTACCGGCGTTATCGAGTGTGATCCAGATCTGCCGCGCGCGACGTATCGATGAGCGCCTGGTGCTATATGTCGAGCACTACCTCAATCCGCAGTATTTTCCGAAGATTCTTGATTTCGACCTGAATCAGTCGATCACTGAGCTCTATGCGCGGCATTACGATTTGCATTACGGGCGGGTGCGTTTTGAGATCGTTCCGACTTCGTTGCAGGTGGATGCGGCGGCGGCGTTGAAGGTTTCGGTGGGCAGTCCCGGGCTGCGGATTGCCCGGGTCAATTATGATCAGCACGGAAGGCTGATCGATTGCGATCTGGAGTTTTGGCGACATGATGCGATTCATGTCGGGGTGGACGTGGTGTAAAGCGCCCCGCCGGCTACAGATCCCTTCCCTTGTAGGAGCCGAGCTTGCTCGCGATGACGGCCTGACAGTCAGCCTATTTCTTGATGGTGTACATATCCATTGCCGCTGAAACGCACATGTACACCGTCAACGCAGGTCCAGACTGGCGCCCGACAGCCTCACTCCTTCTCCATCCCACCACCCCCCGGCGTCACAACCTGCACACTCATGCGCGGTGTCGCCAGATCCAGCCCCGCTTCATCCAGATGTCGCTTGAGCGACAGGTTGAACGCTCGGGATACTTCCCATTGCTTGATCGGTGCGGTCTTGAAGCGCGCCCGCAAAATCGCGCTGCCTGACTCGAAGCTTTCTACGCCCTGAATTTCCAGCGGTGACCAGATGTCCCTGCGTTGCAACGGGTCAGTGCGCATTTTCTGACCCACTTCGCGCATCAGTTTGATCGCGTCGTCGATTTCCATGTTATAGGGAACGGCTACCCTGAAGATCGCGTAGCCGAACTCCCGCGAGTAGTTCTTGATGCTTTTGATTTCGCTGAACGGAATCGTGTGGACGATACCGTCGATGTCCCGCAGGCGCACGGTGCGGATGGTCAGGCCCTCGACCGTACCCAGGTGGCCGCCAACATCCACATAGTCGTCGATGGCCAGCGAGTCTTCGATGATGATGAACAGCCCGGTGATCAGGTCGGCGACCAGCGACTGGGCACCGAAACCGATGGCCAGACCGATCACACCGGCACCGGCCAGCAGTGGCGTGACGTTCATGCCCATGTTCGCCAGGGCGACGATCAGCGCAATGATGAAAATAGCCACGAACAGCACGTTACGGATCAGCGGCATCATGGTTTGCGCGCGGGCATTGGCCTGGCCTTTGCGCGAGCGGGTCAGCGCGTGATGCACGGCGGTGTCGCTGAGAATCCAGATCAGCCAGGCGAAGATCAGCGTGCCGCCGAGGCTGAACAGTTTGACGCTGATTTCGTGGCCTTCGCCTTCGGTAAAGCGGATCAGTGACATCCCCCAGACCCGCAGCCCGAGTTCAATGAACGCCAGCCACACCACCAGGTGCGCGAGGGTATAGAAGAAGTTTTTCAGACGGTCCGAATACAGGGCATGGCGTTTGAGCCCGCGCTGGGGTTTGAGCGCATGGCGGCGTACCAGTCCGTTGATCACCATGCACAGCACCAGCAACACTGTGCAGATCAGCGATTGGCGCAATGCGGTGCTGGTATCGCCGGCCGACACGAACGTGGCGAACAGCGAGATTGCCACCAACACCAGCGCGGGCAAGTACCAGAAGGTCCCGAGAATTTCGATGGTGTCGCTCAGGGCGCGACGGGTCAGGCGCCGTGACAACGGCTGGTTGCGGATCAAATGTGCGATCGGCCGACGGAAACGCAGGATGAACATGCCGGTGGACAGCGCTGCCAGCACATTGGCAAAGGTCGCGGCGGTGTGCGCCAGATGGCTGCCGAGGCTGGCCACCAGGCGCGGGTCGTTCAGGGCTTCACCGAAGGCAGCAAAGCTGCCGATCAGCCACAACGGGCGAAAGGCCTGATGCCGAAGGATGTACAGGGCGCGATGACGGTGCGGGCCGTCGAGCACGGAAAATGCCACCACGCAGACCGCCGAGAAACAGGTGCCGACCACCAGTGCGTAGGCCAGCACCATCGCCAGGTCTTTGCCTAATGATGAGGGCAGGGAATAGCTCATATAGACGGTGATCAACAGCGCGATCATCCACGGGCCGAGTTTGCGCAGGGCAAAGCGCAGCATGTCCCAGGTCTTGGGGTGTTGCGGCAACTCTTCGGTGAGACCGAAGCGCAGGCGCACCCGATGACTGAGCCAGATCAGCGCGGCCGCCAGGAGGCTCCAGAGCATCAGAATCAAGGCGAAGGCGAAGATGATTGGCAGCCACTCACTGGCCGGCAGCATCAGTTCGGACAGTTCATCCTTGGCCAGATCGAACTCTTCTGACCATCGGGACAGGGGGCTGTCAGCGCCTGAGAACTGCTTTTCGAAACTGGCCAGCGTGCCGCCGATCAACCCGAGTACGCCTTCTTCGGTAACGGGCTGGGCCTTTTTGGTGGTGTCGCGGAGTTTCTTCAGGTCGGTCAGCAGTTTTGCGCGTTGCTGATCGTTTTCCAGCGACTTGATCACTTCGTCCAGCGATTGCCCAAGGGGTTCCTGCGCTTGCTGCTGGGGATTCGCCGTGCTGTGGAGCAGGCTCGGCAGACCGACAGCCTGAACCGGAACGATGGGAAGCAGCATCAACAGACAGATGAGGAAGCAGGAGGGCAGGGCAAAAAGACGAGCGAACACTAGGCAGTCAACCTCGAGAAGTGCGGGTCGACCGAGTGTACGAGTCACTTAAAATCAATGCGAGCGCAGCGAGCGCATTTATTCGGCGAGTTTGGCGAGGATCTTGTAAAGCACGGTGGCGAGAATCAGCAACATGCCGATCCACATACTGAAGACGCCAGCGTTTTTATCGCGGAAGTTGAAACCGACGGCCAACAGGACCATGCCTGCCAGGATCGGAATAAGCATGGCGTGGAACGCAGACATCGAAAACATGGCGACAGCCTTGTCAGAGGGGATTGGCATAAGTCTAGGTGGCTTTTGCACAATCCGGATTGATGTCTATCAGAAACGAAATCAGGGGGATCGTGGTGCCCGGAAGGGATCCCGATTGCCCCCCAAAATGCAGGCTTATGGCAAATCGCGGCTGGCGTAGAACGCGCTGAGTACTTTCACCAGGTGTGCGAGGTCGTGGCTGCCGCACAGTTCGCGGATCGAGTGCATGGCGAAGGTCGGCAGGCCGATGTCCACGGTGCGTACGCCGAGGTGGCTGGCGGTGATCGGGCCGATGGTCGAGCCGCAGCCCATGTCGCTGCGCACCACGAAGCTTTGTACCGGCACTTCTTCGGCCATGCATAGGTGGCGGAAGAAGCCTGCGGTTTCGCTGTTGGTGGCGTAGCGCTGGTTGCTGTTGACCTTGATCACCGGACCGGCATTGAGTTTCGGGCCGTGGTTGGCGTCGTGTTTGTCGGCGTAGTTGGGATGCACGCCGTGGGCGTTGTCGGCCGAGACCAGCAGTGACTTCTGAATGGTCCGTACGAACTCGTCACCCTCGGGCAACAGACGGCGCAAGGTTTGCTCAAGCATCGGGCCATCGGCGCCACAGGCGGAGCAGGAACCGACTTCTTCGTGATCGTTGCACACCAGCACGCAGGTTTCGTCTGTCTCGGCAGTGAGTAACGCTTGTAGACCGGCGTAGCACGACAGCAGGTTGTCCAGGCGCGCGCCGGCGATGAAATCGCCATGCAGGCCAATGATCGCGGCGCTTTGAGTGTCGTAGAAGCTCAGCTCGTAATCGAGCACCACGTCGGCGTTCAGGCCATGTTCTCGAGCAAGCTGGTCGGTCAATACCGCGCGGAAGTCCACCCGCTCATCGCCGGCAAACTGCGCGAGGATCGGCGGCAGTTCGGTTTGGGCATTGATTGCCCAGCCCATGTTGGCTTCGCGATTGAGGTGGATGGCGAGGTTGGGAATGGTGGCAATCGGTAGTTTGAAGTCGATCAGCTGACTCTCGACCTTGCCGTCACGACGGAAGGTCACGCGCCCGGCCAGGGACAGGTCGCGGTCGAACCACGGTGCGAGTAGTGCGCCACCATAAACTTCTACGCCCAGTTGCCAGAAGCCCTGGCGTTGCAGCTCGGGTTGCGGTTTGACCCGCAGGCACGGGCTGTCGGTGTGTGCGCCCACCAGGCGGATACCGCCGTGCAGCGGTGAGTGTCGGCCGAGCTTGAAGGCGACGATAGAGGAGTCGTTGCGGGTGACGTAGTAGCGACCATTGGTTTCGGTGGTCCAGGGCTCACGCTCATCAAGGCGCTGATAACCTGCCGCTTCCAGACGCTGAACGAGACTGGCGGTGGCATGAAACGGGGTAGGGGAGGCCTTGAGAAAGTCGATCAGGCCTTGGTTCAACTCTTCGCGCATAAGTAACTCCAGACAGCAGTGGCGCAAGTTTACCGTATTGACTGCAGATTTGGCGCGGCACGCTCCTGTAGCAGTTGCCGAAGGCTACGTCCGGCTGCGAAGCAGTCGTAATCCAGCGCTCGCGGTTATCCAGACACATCGCAATCGCGCCTGTTACGACTGCTTCGAAGCCGGACGCAGCCGGACGCAGCCTTCGGCAGCTGCTACAGGGGGGGGCGTCAGGCTCAGAACGGTGCCGGGCACTCGAAGCGCAAGCGCTCGCCGCTTTGCGGATGAGT
The DNA here is from genome assembly GCF_059422425.1 of Pseudomonas sp. GW821-FHT01E05. NCBI lineage: Bacteria > Pseudomonadati > Pseudomonadota > Gammaproteobacteria > Pseudomonadales > Pseudomonadaceae > Pseudomonas > Pseudomonas sp. GW821-FHT01E05. Next base: position 105,521 of record NZ_JBWKWW010000009.1, on the reverse strand, counting down.
GAAGCTGAGCATGCTTGCGTGCAGGCACAACCGCGGCCAGGCGGCCAATGCTTGTGGATGGGCATAGAGCCCGTCGCCCAGTAGCGGGTGGCCGATGGAGAGCATGTGCACACGCAATTGGTGTGAACGGCCGGTGATGGGGGTCAGTTCAACCCGGCACCAGTCGCCACAGCGTTCCAGCACACGCCAGAAGGTCAGGGCGTTTTTGCCGAACTCGTGGTCCACCACATGTCGCGGTTTGGTCGGTGGGTCGTAGCGCAGCGGCAAGTCGATGCTACCGCTGTCCAGTTCCGGTTGGCCCCAGCAGAGCGCGGTGTAGGCTTTTTCGGTTTCGCGGTCGTGAAACTGTCGAGACAGCTCGCGGTGAGTGTCAGCGTCGCGGGCCAACAGGATGATGCCGGAGGTTTCCCAGTCCAGTCGATGGACGATTCGCGCTTCCGGGTAGCCGTTTTCTTGCAGGCGGGTGATCAGGCAGTCCTTGTTGTCTTCGGCGCGACCGGGCACGGAAAGCAACAGGGTAGGCTTGTCCACCACCAGAACGGCGGCGTCCTGATGGATGATGCGGATATTCGACAACGGCATTAAAACAGCCTCGTAACAAACGCCAACGGCGACTCGGGCCCCTCACGGCCCTCTGTAGGAGCGTAGCTTGCTCGCGATAGCATCAACCCGGTGTGCCAGACTCACCGAGTTGCCTGCATCGCGAGCAAGCTACGCTCCTACAGAGGGCCGAAGGAACCTGAGTCGCCGTGGCTCCAGCCGGATCGATCAACGATCAGGCAGGGTGATATTGAGTTCCAGAATCGAGCAGCTGCCCTGGTTTTCCAGCGCGACATGCACGTCATCGGACCCGATATTGACGTACTTGCGAATCACCTCGACCAGTTCCTTCTGCAAGGCTGGCAGGTAGTCCGGGGTGGTGCGTTGGCCGCGTTCGTGCGCCACGATGATCTGTAGACGCTCTTTCGCAACCGACGCGGTACTTACCTTTTTGCTGGCACGAAAGAAGTCAAAAAGATTCATTATCTACCTCCAAACAGGCGCTCGAAGAATCCCTTCTTCGTGACATCGAGAAAACGATGCTCCACGGTCTTGCCCAGCAGACGGTCGACGGCATCGCTGTACGCCTTGCCGGCGTCGCTTTGGTCGTCGAGAATCACAGGCACGCCCTGGTTCGAAGCCTTGAGTACCGCTTGGGATTCCGGGATGACACCCAGCAGGGTCACCGCGAGAATATCTTTGACGTCTTCGACGCCGAGCATTTCGCCATTGCTGACGCGCTCGGGGTTGTAGCGGGTCAGCAGCAGGTGTTCCTTGATCGGCTCTTCGCCTTTTTCGGCGCGACGCGATTTGCTGGCCAGCAAACCCAGCATGCGGTCGGAGTCACGCACCGAGGACACTTCCGGGTTGGTCACGATAATCGCTTCGTCGGCGAAGTACATGGCCAGGTGGGCGCCTTTCTCGATGCCCGCCGGAGAATCGCAAACTACGAATTCGAAGTCTTCCTTGAGTGCCATGAGCACTTTTTCCACGCCTTCCTGGGTCAGCGCGTCTTTGTCACGCGTCTGGCTTGCGGCCAGCACGTAGAGGTTTTCCAGGCGTTTGTCCTTGATCAGCGCTTGCTGCAGGTTCGCTTCACCGTTGACCACGTTGACGAAGTCGTACACCACACGGCGCTCGCAACCCATGATCAGGTCAAGGTTACGCAAACCGACGTCGAAGTCGACGATGACTGTTTTGTGACCGCGCAAAGCGAGGCCGGTACCGATAGCGGCGCTGGTGGTGGTCTTACCCACACCACCCTTGCCGGATGTAACCACGAGAATCTTGGCCAAGGTGTTTCACCCCTAAGGAAAAAGGACTTTTAGCCCCTGAAAAACATCTCTTGAAAACTACTGCAGTCGGACAGCCTTGGCTGGGATTCGATTAATAAGCGGGGTTTACTTGCGGTAAACACTGCTTTGCGCCGATTCCTACTTCGTTTGAGCTGTTTTCGCTACGTTTTAGAGATGCTTGGAAAATGCGGCAGTATCCGTTAAAGACGAGTGATGTTCAACACGTCACCCGACAGGCTGATCTGAACCCCAGAGCCCCACAGTGGATCGCGGCGCAAGTCTTCGGAAACCTTGTATTGGCCGGCAATCGACACCAGTTCGGCACTCAATTGCTGACAAAAAATTCTGGCTCTGGTGTCGCCCCTGACTCCAGCCAGGGCGCGACCACGCATCGGGCCGTATACATGGATATTGCCATCGGCGAGAAGTTCCGCGCCGGGGCTGACCGAGGAGACCACTACCAGATCGCCACCCTGGGCGTAAATCTGCTGCCCGCCGCGTACCGGCGAGGTGATGATTTTGGTCGGTTTGATAGTCGGTTCCGGCGGCTTTTCCGGTTTTTTCTTCTCGCCTTCGTGCGGATCGAGCGGACGCTCCCGTGCGCCGGAGGGCGGCAATACCGGAAGATCCACGGCAATGGCAGCGGCGATGTCTTCGATCCGGCTGGCGCGGATGGCCAGCGTGCGCAGGCCATGTTGGCGACAGATGCGCATCAGGCCTGGCAGGTCGACGGCGCCTTCGGTGGCCGGCAGTTTGTCCAGGGCCAGCACCAGCGGGGCATTGCTGAAGAAGTTCGGCGCCTGGGCGACTTTCGCCGCTAACTGGCGGTCAAGGCCTTCGAGGTCATTGCGGGCCAGTTCCAGCACCGTAATTGCGAGCATGCTGCCCTTCAACTGGAACACAGGTTCTTGGTCTAGCGGTTCGGTTTGGGTCATGGTCGGCATTAAACGGCTTGTCACTAAAAGTGCCGAGACTTATAACGAGAACGCCCGCTAGCCGCAACCCGGGTCGAACCGTTGTAGAATGCGCGGCCTTGTTGTCTGTCCGGAATCTGTAATGGATCGCCCGCGTTTTCGAACTACATTTTTTCTTCCGCGTTTTTGGCCGCTGTGGTTTGGCCTCGGCCTGCTATGGTTGATCGTTCAGTTGCCATATTCCGTGCTGCTGCTGATCGGCCGCGCCTTGGGGGCGTTGATGTATCGGGTGGCAACTGACCGGCGGCGCATTGCCAAGCGCAACCTGGAACTGTGTTTTCCGGAAAAGTCCGCCGCCGAGCGCAAGCGCCTGCTCAAGGAAAACTTCGCCTCCACCGGCATCGCTTTTTTCGAAATGGCCATGAGCTGGTGGTGGTCCAGGTCGCGGCTGGCGGGTCTGGCTCATGTAGAAGGGCTGGAGCACCTCAAGCAGGCCCAGCGCGAGGGCAAGGGCGTGATCCTGATGGCGCTGCATTTCACCACGCTGGAAATCGGCGCAGCCTTGCTCGGTCAACAGCACACCATTGACGGCATGTACCGCGAGCACAAGAACTCGTTGTTCGACTTTATTCAGCGCCGTGGCCGTGAACGGCACAACCTCGACTCCCTGGCGGTGGAGCGCGACGACGTGCGCGGTATGCTCAAACTGCTGCGTGCCGGCCGCGCGATCTGGTATGCGCCGGATCAGGACTACGGCGCCAAGCAGAGCCTGTTCGTACCGCTGTTTGGCATTCAGGCGGCGACGGTCACCGCCACCAGCAAGTTCGCTCGATTGGGCAAAGCGCTGGTGGTGCCCTTTACCCAGGAACGCCTGGCCGACGGTAGCGGTTACCGCTTGGTCATCCATCCACCGATGACGCAATTCCCGGGAGAGAGTGAAGAAGCTGATTGTCTACGGATCAATCAATGGGTCGAGGGTGCGCTGCGCGAATGTCCGCAGCAATATCTCTGGGCCCATCGCCGCTTCAAGAGCCGGCCACCGGGTGAGCCGAAGTTGTATGCCAAGCGTGGCTGACGCAATGCCGTTAGATTGCAGGCACCATGGAGTGTTGCGATGAGTTCAGCTGAACCGGTCACAGGTTTGATTCTTTCTGGCGGTGGGGCTCGGGCGGCGTATCAGGTTGGGGTGTTGGCGGCGATTGCCGAGTTATTGCCGGCGGGGACGCCGAATCCGTTTCCGGTGATCGTTGGTACGTCCGCAGGAGCGATCAACGCGGTCAGCCTGGCCAGCGGGGCAATGGATTTTGGCGGCGCGATCCAGCGTCTGACGGCGTTCTGGCAGGGTATTCGCAGCCATCAGGTGATGCGCAGCGATTGGCCAGGGGTGATCAGCCAAGCCACACGGTTTGTCGGGCATAGCCTGCTGGGGGTGGGCGCTCAAGTGCCGGTGGCGCTGATCAACAGTTCACCGTTACGGCGTTTGTTGAACCGCAAACTTCATTTGTCCGGTATCGAGCAAGCCATCCGGCAAAAGCAATTGCACGCGGTGGCCATCACGGCTTTCGGCTATGAGTCTGGTCAGGCGGTGACCTTCTATCAGGGCGGCGGCACCATTGATGCCTGGTTACGTCATCGACGTATTGGGGTGCCGACTCAGCTGACGGTCGAACACTTGCTGGCCAGCTCAGCGATCCCGTTGTTGTTTGCTCCGGTCAAACTCGGTCAGGAATATTTCGGTGACGGTGCCGTTCGTCAGCCGGCGCCGATCAGCCCGGCCTTGCACCTGGGGGCGAGCCGGGTGCTGGTGGTCGGCGTCAGTGGCAACCCGCGCGGTTTTGACCCACAGCAACCACTGCAACGCACCTACACCGGCCAGCAGCCAAGCCTGGCGCAGATCGGCGGGCACATGCTCAACAGTACCTTCATTGACAGCCTGGAGAGTGACATTGAGTTGCTGCAACGTCTGAACCAGCTCAGCCATCTGCTGCCTGCGGGTACGCCGACCCGCAGCCTCGGGCTGACGCCGGTGGAGGTGCTGGTGATTGCCCCGAGCCAGCCGATTGATGAAATTGCTGCACGCCATCGCCAAGAGCTGCCAGCGGCCTTGCGGCTGTTTCTACGCGGGCCGGGTGCGACCAAAACCAGTGGCGCCGGGGTCCTCAGTTATTTGCTGTTCGAGGCGGGGTATTGCAGCGAACTGATCGAGCTTGGCCGCAGCGATGCCTTGGCCAAGCGCGAGCAGTTATGCCGGTTTCTGGGGTTGCCGATGTTTGCGACGTTGCCTTGAGATTTAGGTTGCTGCTATCGCGAGCTTGCTCGCGATAGCAGCCCTGACTGGCTACGCAAAGCTTGAGTCAGACTGTCAACCGGTCATCCCGAAAATCGCGCAGTGCCTGCTCGATCTCTTCCCGGGTGTTCATCACAAACGGCCCGTACTGCACGATCGGCTCGTCCAGCGGCTTGCCGGCGATTAGCAGAACCCTTGCGCCCGACTGGCTGCTCAGCTGTAACTCGCCCTCATTGGACAAGCGAATCAGCTTACTGGCGCCGATGCTCTGGACCTGCCCCGGCAGCTCCACCTGGCCTTCGTAGACATACAGCAGCGCACGATGCCCCTCGGGCAGGCGAGGGCTGATGCTGCTGCCCGCCGGTAGATGAATGTCGAAGTAATGCGGCTCGGTATCCGGGCGCTCAACCGCACCGACTTGCTGTATCTGGCCGTCATCGAACCGACCGGCGATCACCACCACCTCGACGCCGTTTTTGGTCTTTGTCCGTGGAATATCTGCCGGCTGAATATCCCGGTAACTGGCGGTGTCGAGTTTGTGCTTGCCCGGCAGGTTCAGCCACAGCTGGAAACCGCGCATCACGCCTTCTTCCTGTTCCGGCATTTCACTGTGAATGATGCCCTTGGCCGCGGTCATCCATTGCACGCCACCGCCCTCGAGCAAGCCGACATTGCCCAGATGGTCTTCGTGGCGCATGCGGCCTTCCAGCATGTAGGTCACGGTTTCAAAACCGCGATGGGGATGCGGTGGGAAGCCGGCAATGTAGTCGTCAGGATTTTGCGATCCAAATTCATCGAGCATCAGGAATGGATCGAAACGTTCAACGCCCTGGCCACCGAAGACCCGGGTCAGTTTCACCCCGGCACCGTCGGACGCCGGTTGTCCGGTATGAATGCTGAGTACTTTGCGAGATTGAGTCATTGGTGCAACTCCTGATCAGTGTGGAATGGACCCATGCTACGTCAGGCCAATTGATCATTGGTTGCGAATTTTGCGGGGTAGTTATCTGGTTTTTCGATTGATCTATAGGGGAACGGGTGATGGCCTCGAAAAGATCGCAGCCTGCGGCAGCTCCTTGTACAAAACCTGCATACATTCCGTGGGAGCTGGCGAAGCCTGCGATCTTTTGATCTTCCGTCACGGCACATCGGGAAGATCGGCACTATCGATCAGAAGTGAAATTTCACCAACAAGCTCGCGGTGTCCTGATTGGTTGTGAAGGAGGGGGTGTCCTCGATCCCGTATTTGTTCTTCCAGTAGTCGTATTCGATACCGACGTACAGCTGCTTCTCGCCCCAGTTCAGCGCCTTGCCCAAGTCATATTTGATTTGCGGATTGAAGTGCAGGTTGGCGTGGTAGGTGCCTTTGGCGGTCTGGTCGTTGTCGACCACCCAGTCCATGTAGCCGTCGATCAAGACGTTCGACTTGCCCATCGGGATGGTATAGGACCACACCGGAGTGATCTGCCAGACGTTATTACCCGGGCGGTTGCCTTCGGGATGGCGCTGGTAGAAGTTCAGCTGGAAGTAGTCGAAGCCGGGAATCGCCAGGTCGAAGCCCGGACCAATCAGGTAGGACTCGGTATCGTTTTCGCCAAACTCGTAAGTCATGGCCAGCAAGACATCCTTGATCGGGCCGAACTCCAGCTTCTGGTCGAAGATCTTGCCGAATGACAGGCGTGGGCTGAACTCGCCGTAATAGGTATCCGAGCCAACATCGTGGTCTTTTTTACCGTTGTAGAAGATCCGGTCCAGAAAGAAGAAGTTATCTCCATATTTCCAGGCATCGGCGTGTTCGAAAGTGACGGTTTGCTGGATCGCAGGGTTGACCTTGAAGCCTTTGCCCCATAAGTAAGTCAGGCTGTTGTTCTGCCATTGCAGCAGATCGCCGGCCATCGCCTGCCCCCCCGCCAACAAGGATCCGGCAAGCATCAGGCTGGTGCACGTACGTTTCATTCGGTTGCTCCCAAAGTAGGTTGTTCCACGTATTTTTTAAGTTGGCGCTCTGGTGTGGCGCCTTTTTTCGTTGCTGTAAAAATCATCCGATCGGTCAGCTTTATTGCTGGTAGCAAGAGCTGAACCAAGGCAAAAAAAACAAAAAAACTCCCGCTCGGCTGCCTTGAAACAGTCGATTGAGAGTTGATTCAATTTTGATTCGGTATGCCTCGGGACTAACCGGTGCCGGGATAAGCTGGCTATCTGGTCAGGTTTTATATCTGGAGTTTTTTTTTGAGCGGATTCGGGCGGCCGCGGAGAATACTGGCTCGCGCAGCATGGCTTAAGTGCCCCGTAACAGAGCGCTTGTAACAAGATTAGGGCACGGTTGCGGGCCATCTTAGAGGTGCCCCTTGACCAGCAGGCTGGAGTGTTTGCGTTTCATGGTGTTGCTCCCTGATTGTTTTTATTGTTAAGGCGCAGGCAGCCGCTGACTGCGACCAGGCTTCAAGTCCGGTCGCAGTCATGTGTGTGTAGTGGGTGTTGACTAAAACGGCTGACACCGCGGGGGCGGCAGGCGTACCGCCCCTCAGGTCAGTGCTGGTGGGCTTGCCGAGCGTTACTGGCGGCTCGTTCAGCACCACCCAATATGTTGAACAACAGGTTCAACGAGAGGGCACTGATGGTCGCCATGGCGATGCCGCTGTGGGTGATGGGGCGCACCACCCTGGACATAAACGGCGCGATGAGCATGCCGAAGAAACCGGCAGCGATGGTCGCCCCGAAGATCCCGGTCATGCCGATGCCTGGCATGCCAGCCATGGCCACCATGCTGCCCACCGCAGCGAAACTGGCGCCCATCATCACCGGCATACGAATTCCCATGGGACCGATGCCCAGCGATTGCACCACGGTGGCAATCCCGGCAACCAGCAGGTCGGCATTGATCAGGAAGGCGATTTCTTCACGACTCAGGCCCGCGGCCTGTCCGATGATCAGCGGCACAGCAATGGCGCCGCCGTACATCAGCAGAACGTGTTGCAGGCCGACCAGAATCAGTTGCAAAAGGGGCAAGCGCTGAACGGCGGGTGCGTCGGGGATGCGCGCTTCGGATAGCTCGGACATGCAACACCTCGGATCTTTTTTATTCTTGTGATTTTTTGATTCTGGCGACCGCTGCTCGGTCATCGCGGGCAAGCCTCGCTCCTACAGGATCTCACCGTCCGTAGGAGCGAGGCTTGCCCGCGAAGGCGGTTTCAAATGTTGCTTAGTTGGTCCGGGCTCCCTGAGCAATCCAGGCGCCGATCAGGTCACGTTCCTGCTGGGTCATCTGTGTGATGTTGCCCAGGGGCATGATCTGAGTGGTGACAGCCTGGGCCTGAATCCGCGGTGCCAGTTGCTGGATCTGTTGCGGGGTATCGAACATCACCCCGGCGGGAGCTGCGCTGAACAACGGGCTGGTTGGGTTGGCCGAATGGCACACCGCGCAGCGTTCCTGAATCACGCTGTGAACCTTGTTGAAGTCCGGGGCGCTAGCGTTGGCAGTGGAAGCCTGGGTCGGTGCCGCAGCGGGTGGGGCGGCTTCAGGCTTGGCGCCACTGATGGCGGTTTCCGGAATCGGCTGGTACTCGATCTTCGCCGGTGCCTTGGCCACTTCAGGGGCGCTCGACATCTGTGTCGGGCCGGTCACGTAAGCCAGGCAGATCATGCCCAATGCCGCGACAGGCAAGGTCCAGGCGAACTTGTGGCTCTCGTGACGGGTGTTGAAGTAGTGACGCACCAACACCGCCAGCACCGCGATCCCGGCCAGGATCAGCCAGTTGTATTGGCTGCCGTAGGTGCTCGGGAAGTGGTTGCTGATCATGATGAACAGCACCGGCAAGGTGAAGTAGTTGTTGTGCCGCGAACGCAACAGGCCTTTGGCCGGCAACGCCGGATCGGGCGTTCGGTTTTCGGCGATGGCTGCGACGAGCGCGCGCTGTGCCGGCATGATGATACGGAATACGTTACCGACCATGATGGTGCCGATAATGGCGCCGACATGCAGGTACGCACCGCGACCGCTGAACACTTTGCTGAAGCCGTACGCCGCAGCGATCAACAGCACGAACAGGATCAGGCCGAGCAGGGCAGGGCGTTTGCCCAGCGCCGAATCGCACAGGAAGGAATAGACGAACCAGCCGATGAACAACGAGCCGATGCCGATGGCTACGCCTTCAGGGCCGCTCAGGCCGCTGCCGGGTGCCACGAGATACAGAACCGGGTTGGAGTAGAACACCACGCACAACAGCGCGATCCCCGACATCCAGGTGAAGTAGGCTTCCCATTTGAACCAGTGCAGGTTGTCCGGCATGGTCGGCGGGGCCAGTTTGTATTTTTCCAGGTGGTAGATACCGCCACCGTGGATCGCCCACAAGTCGCCTGCCAGACCTTCTTTCGGGTTGACCCGATTGAGGTTGTTTTCCAGCCAGACAAAGTAGAACGAAGCGCCGATCCAGGCGACGCCAGTGATCATGTGAACCCAGCGTATGCTCAGGTTCAGCCATTCCATCAGATGTGCTTGCACAGTCTTTACCTCTCGCCTGTCACTCTGTTGTCGAGTGATCAGACCTTCTCTTATTGGTGGGGGGCGAGGATCAAACGCTCATCCTCTTTGAAAAAATGCTCATCGCAGTTATTGCCTGTGCCACTGCGATCAACCACCAGGAAGTCATCCCGCTTTTCGATCGTCAGCACCGGATGGTGCCAAACGCCGCGATGGTAATTAATGCCCTGCCTGCCGTTGGTGACGAAGGCGCGGACCAAGCCTGATACAGGTTCATCGCCAAGTGGCGCGACCACGATCAGAAAGGGGTTGCCGAGCAGCGGTATGAAAGCCTGGCTGCCCAGCGGATGGCGCTCCAGCATGCAAACGGTCAGCGGCATGTCCTGCGCATCGGCGCGGAAGATGCTGATGATCGCCTTGTCGTCTGGCGTGGCCGTTTCAACCTCGGCCAGACGATGGAAGCGCATGGTCGAACCGTTGTTGATCATGAAGTGATCGCTGCCATCGGTTTCGATCACGTCACCGAAAGGGGCGAAGGCTTCTTTGGTCAATGGTTCAATCATCAATGTGCGCATGCTGTTCTTCTTTTCTTTGAGTTCAGTATCGATCGTTCCCACGCTCCGCGTGGGAATGCCGGCATGGACGCTCCGCGTCCGCTGTGACGCGGAGCGTCACGGTATGCATTCCCACGCAGAGCGTGGGAACGATCATCTGTTATTTTGCAACCTTGCCCAGTACACGCAGGCGACTCACACCACCGTCCGGGAACACGTTCAGGCGGATGTGAGTGATAGGGCCCAAGGCTTTGATCTGCTCGGCGAAGGTGTGCTCGGCGTGCATTTCCAGCTTCTGGGCCGGCAGCAGTTCACGCCAGAACAGGCTTTGGGTCTCGATCTGGCTGTCGGTACCGCCCTTGACGAACGCGCCCTGGATCGAGCAGGTGTCGGGGTAGTTGCCCTTGAAGTGCAGGGTGTCGACGATGATTTTTTCGATCTCGCCCGGGTGGCCGAGGGCGACGATTACCCAGTCGTTGCCGGGTGTGCGACGGCGGGCAGTTTCCCAGCCGTCGCCCATGTTGATGCCGCGACCCGGGTTCAGGATGTTGCTCATGCGACCGAAGTGTTCGTCGGAGCAAGCGAGGGCGCGACCGCCGTTCAGGGCAGCTGCCAGATCGATCTGTTCGTTGTCGCCGACCGCCGACCAGTCGCGGAACGGAATGCCGTATACGCGCAGACGCGCTACGCCGCCATCCGGGTAGATGTTGAAACGCAGGTGGCTGAAGGCCTGATCGTTATTGATCTCGTGGAAGTGATGGCTGTTGCCTTGCAACTCGACAGCCGACAGCACTTCGACCCACTGGGTGTTTTCAGTCGGTTCGCCGCAAGCCACGAAGCAGGCTTCCAGGGAGGCAGACGGCGGGAAGTTGCCGGTGAAGAATGAGGTGTCGATGTCCACGCCTTTGATCGAGCCAGGCACGCCCAGGCGGATTACCGCGCTGTCGTAGCCTTCGAAGCGCTTGCGGCGCGACTCCCAGCCGTCCATCCACTTGCCGTTGTCATCGAAAACGCCCTCCTTCCACACGGCCGGGGTCGGCTGGAACAGGCGGTTGGCGTCAGCGAACCAGTCATCGGTGACCGAGATGATTTTGGTGCCCAGGCGGGCGTCGGCCAGGTTGACGAACTTCTCGAAAGGTACGGCGTAAGCTTTCATTCTTCTTGTCTGCCTTGAAATAAGTGGCTGGGGATGCTCGCAGGGCCCGGGGCGGTTTCGGCGTTCATGAAATCGTCAGGGCCAAGGTTGCTATAGAGTCAGTAATCGGAACAGGGCGATCTTGTTGATCTCTGCCAGCGCGCATTTGAATTCGGTGTCGACCGAGTTGTGGATGCGCGTTTCGAACGCCGCGAGGATCTGATGCCGATCGCTGCCTTTTACCGCCATGATGAAGGGGAACGCGAACTTGCCTTTGTAGGCCTCGTTCAGCTCGGTGAAGCGCTGGAACTCATCGCTCGAGCATTGGTGAATACCGGCGCCAGCCTGTTCGTTAGTGCTGGCTTCGGTCAGTTGGCCCTGGACGGCGGCTTTGCCGGCCAGGTCCGGGTGAGCGTTGATCAGTGCCAGCTGACTGGCGTGATCGGCGCTCAACAGGATATCGCTCATGCGCTGGTGCAGGGTTTCAATCTGGTCGATCCCGGCGTCCTGGCCCAGGTCGTAGGCCTTTTCGGCAACCCATGGCGAGTGTTCGTAGATATCGGCGAAGGCGTCGACGAAGGCTTCACGGCTCAAGGTCGATGGTTTGAGGGTCTGAAAGGCGCTCATTTCGAGTCCCCTCCCTGGTAAGGATGGGTTTGGTGCCAGTGGCGGGCGATGTCGACCCGGCGGCTGAACCAGACCTGCTCGTGGCTCTTGGCGTACTCGATAAAACGCTTCAGTGCGGCCAAACGGGCAGGGCGGCCGATCAGGCGGCAGTGCAAACCGATGGACAGCATCTTCGGCGATTCGGCGCCTTCAGCGTAGAGCACGTCGAACGCGTCTTTGAGGTACTGGTAGAAATCGTCGCCCTTGTTGAACCCCTGCACCTGGGTGAAGCGCATGTCGTTGGTGTCGAGGGTGTACGGGATCACCAGGTGTGGCTTGCCGGTCGGGTTGTTCGGTTCCCAGTAGGGCAGGTCGTCGTCGTAGGTGTCGCAGTCATAGAGAAAACCGCCTTCTTCCATCACCAGGCGACGGGTGTTCGGCCCGGTGCGGCCGGTGTACCAGCCCAGCGGGCGCTCGCCGCTGATTTCGGTGAGGATGCGGATCGCTTCGAGCATGTGCTCGCGTTCCTGCGCCTCGTCCATGTACTGGTAGTCGATCCAGCGGTAACCATGGCTGCAGATCTCGTGACCGGCTTGAACCATGGCGCGGATAACGTCTGGATGGCGCTGGGCGGCCATGGCCACGGCGAAGATGGTCAGCGGAATGTTGAATTCCTTGAACAGCTTGAGGATCCGCCAGACGCCGGCACGGCTGCCGTACTCGTAAAGGGATTCCATGCTCATGTTGCGCTCGCCTTGCAGTGGCTGCGCCGAGACCATTTCCGAGAGGAAGGCTTCCGACTCTTTGTCGCCGTGCAGGATGTTGCGTTCGCCGCCTTCCTCATAATTGAGTACGAATGACAAGGCGATGCGGGCATTGCCCGGCCAGTGTGGGTGAGGAGGGTTACTGCCGTAACCGATCAGGTCGCGTGGGTAGTCAGCGCTCACTGCAGTCTTCCTTCTTGTTCGTGGTGTCTTGTTCGTGACAAGGGGTGTGTGACGACCTGGCGATGAGATGACAGGCTGGTGTCACAGCGATGGAATGATTGTATACAACTTTATTGGCACTTTGTAAGCCTGAATTTTTGCAAATTTCACTGATTGTCATCAAAAAAGGGTATTGCAAGAAACCTGCCTGATTGGTCAGCTAATTAATGGGATATCGCCTAATCTCAAGGCGTGGCTGTAAATTCACTTACAACCCAAGGCTGACAGGGCTGAAGGCAGATAGGTGATTTTTATTGTGTACAATTTTTTTGAAAAGTGTCTTAATCAGTCGCTCGCCGCCCTTTTTCGTGCTCCGAAACGGTGCGGTCTCCTTTTTAACTGACTTCGGGAGGCGCGAGGCCTGGCTGCTTGAACCGCAGGCAGGCGCGCAGAATCAATGGGACGTTTGACTACACACGTATTGGATGCCGCACACGGTTGCCCTGGCAGCTCGATCAAGGTTGAGTTGTACCGGGTTGAAGGCACGCAGCTGGAGCTGGTCGCCAGCGCGCTGACCAACAGCGATGGCCGTTGCGATGCGCCGTTGTTGCAGGGCGATGATTACCGTTCCGGGGTCTATCAACTGCAGTTCCATGCAGGCGACTACTACCGTGCCCGCGGGGTACAGCTGCCGGAGCCGGCATTTCTCGATGTGGTGGTGCTGCGCTTTGGTATCTCGGCCGAGCAGGATCACTATCACGTGCCCCTGCTGATTTCGCCCTACAGCTATTCGACTTACCGAGGAAGCTAGACTCCCCCACGAATCTGCGCAAAAGCTTCTTTGGTCTTTCGCCCGCTCACACTGCGGGCTTTTTTTCGTCTGTGTGTAGGAGCAGCCGGTCGACGCTCGATTGGTCCGGGCGGCGTTCCGACGATGGACTCAAGGGCGGCGCGTTTATTCAGAAAACACGCGTTATCGTTAACGTCCATCGTGAGCAATCGAGCGTCGACCGGCTGCTCCTACACCGCGATGCATTTAGCGGCTCAACAACGAAGCCGCGCCCGCGCCACTGAACAACCCGGCACTGATCCGGTTGAACCAGCTCTGACCCTTGCCGCTGCGCAGATACCGCGCTGCACCATGGGCACCGAGGCCGTAGGCCAGCTTGCAGAGCAGATCAAGCGCGGTCCAGGTGGCGATCATGATCAACAACTGCGGTAGAAACGGCTGCTCGGCGCTGAGAAACTGCGGCAGAAAGGCGGCGAAGAACAGGATGTCTTTGGGATTGCTCGCACCCAATACGAACGCGCGCCCAAACAGTGCGCGAAAGCGCGGAACAGGTGCCGCGTGTGGCACTTCTGTGGTGTGGGCCGGTTGCCGCGATTGCTGCCAGCTCTGCCAGGCAAGGTAGAACAGGTACAGTGCGCCGACGATTTTCAGTGCGCTGAACAGCTGCTCAGAGGCCAGCAGCAAGGCGCCAAGACCCAAAGCCGAGGCGCTGAGCAGGCAGATGGAGGCAATCACTCCGCCCAGAAACGCCGGGTAAGAGCGGCGCAAACCGTAGTTCAAACTGTTGCTGATCATCAATAAAGACAGTGGTCCCGGGATCAGAATTACCACCAGCGCGGCGCCGCTGAACAACAGCCAGGTTTCCAGATTCATCACTTTTCTCCTAATGTGCAAAAGCCCCACCCGGCGGGGTGAGGCTGGTTAAAGCGTCTGTTGCTTACAAGAAAATGAACTTGGCGATAAAGATCGCGCACAGCACCCATAAGCTGATGGATATTTCCTTGTGTTTGCCGGTACCGGCCTTCAACACAACATAACTGATGAAGCCCAGTGCGATACCGTCGGCGACCGAGAAGGTCAGCGGCATCATGATCATGGTGACAATCGCCGGAATGCTGTCAGTGGCTTCGCTCCACTTGATGTGCTCCATGCCGCCCATCATGAGCATCGCCACGTATATCAGTGCGCCAGCGGTTGCATAAGCGGGGATCATGCCAGCCAGCGGCGCGAAAAACATCGCGGCAATGAACAGTACGCCAACCGTGACTGCCGTCAGACCGGTACGGCCACCCGCGGCTACACCGGCGGCACTCTCCACATAGCTGGTGACCGGCGGCACACCGACCATTGCGCCAAACACGCTGGAAGCACTGTCGGCTTTCAATGCGCGGGAGAGGTTTTCGATCTTGCCATCAGCGTTCACCAGACCGGCCCGTTGCGCGACGCCCATCAGGGTGCCGGCGGTGTCGAACATGTGCACGAAGAGGAACGCCAGCACCACACTGATCATGCTGACGTTGAACACGCCGGCGATGTCCATGGCCATCCAGGTCGGGGCAAGGCTGGGTGGGGTGGAGAAGATTCCGTTGTACTGCACCAAACCCAGTCCCCAGCCGGCAGCGGTTACGCTGATGATGCTGATCAGGATCGCGCCGAATACCCGGTGATAGCTGAGCACCGCAATCATCAGGAAACAGACCGCTGCCAGCAGCGGACCAGGCTCACGCAGGGAGCCGAGTTTGATCAGGGTGGCCGGGCTGTCGACGATAATCCCGGAGGTTTTCAGGCCGATGATGCCAAGAAACAATCCGACCCCTGCGCCCATCGCATAACGCAAGCTCACCGGAATGCTGTTGAGCAGCCACTCACGCACCCGTGACAGGGTCAGAATCATGAACAGCACACCGGAAATGAACACCGCACCCAGCGCGGTTTCCCAGTTGTAGCCCATGGTGCCGACGACGGTGTAGGTGAAGAAGGCATTCAAGCCCATGCCCGGCGCCAGGCCGACCGGCCAGTTGGCGTACAAGCCCATCAACAGGCAACCCAGCGCGGCGGCGATGCAGGTTGCGACGAAGGCTGCGCCGTGGTCGATCCCGGCGTCAGCCATGATGTTCGGGTTGACGAAGATGATGTAGGCCATGGTGATGAAGGTTGTCAGACCGGCAATCAGCTCGGTCTTCACCGTGGTGCCGTGCAAACTGAGCTTGAAGAGGCGTTCCAGCCAGCTGTTGTTCAACGACGGTGAAAGGTCCAGCGTAGGGGCTTCGGATTTGCGGCTTTCCACAGCGAGTACTCCTCAAGAGTTTTATTGTTTTTTCCAGAACCGGACACGCGATGGTGGGCAGCGGCTCTTTGAGGCATGTAAGGCTTGCGGGCTTTTGTTGACTGTAAGGTCAGGAACTCGCACGAAGCGAATTATGCTTTTGTATACAAATAAAGCAAATAATGTTTTTGTTTTTGTGTGCGAAAAGGATGAAAGGAAGGATATATGGAGAGGGAGGGGGCAGATCCCGTTGATTGATCGTTCCCACGCTCTGCGTGGGAATGCATCTTGTGACGCTCCGCGTCACGCTTCAAAGCGGACGCAGAGCGTCCAGGGCGGCATTCCCACGCGGAGCGCGGGAACGATCAGGAAAAGCGGGGGGCTTCAACTCGAGCAGTTTTCCCCCAGCGCCTTATTCACCGCCAGCCAGCCATTCACCGCGGTCTCGCCGGCCTCGGCAAACACTCGCTGCAAAAGTTTCACCTGCTCACGTCGCAGCGACTGCTCAAAGCGCGCGCCCTCGATGGTCAGCTCCAGCAGACGCTTACGCTTGTCCGAATCTGGCGCAACGCTGTTTACCAGGTGCATTTCCATCAACTGACGCAGTGGAGTGTTCAAGGCTTGCTTGCTCACCCCGAGCACCGTCAGCAGTTCTTTCACGCTGAGGCCTGGATAGCGGGCGATAAAAAACACGATGCGCTGATGCACCCGGCTCAAGCCCCGGCGTGCGAGCATTTCGTCGGCTTTGGCGGTGAACGCCTGGTAACCGAAGAAAAAAGCTTCCATGGCGGCTTGTTGAGTAATTTGATTTTTAAGGTCAAGCATATTGACGTATCTGCGTGTGTCATCGTAATTTCGGTCAACTAGTTTGACTTATTTTCCTCAAGCCTCGCTACGGTGACCACCATGGCTTTTTCCGAACGTGTCTCGCGCCTTAAAAGTTCTTTGATTCGTGAAATCCTCGCCGCAGCCCAGCGTCCGGAAGTGATGTCGTTCGCCGGCGGTCTGCCCGCCGAAGCGATGCTGCCCAAAATCGAATGGACCGGCATGCCGCTGTCGATGGGCCAATATGGCATGAGCGAAGGCGAGCCGGCATTGCGCGAAGCACTCGCGGCCGAAGCTCGAGCCTTGGGTGTGCCGTGCCAGGCCAGCCAGGTATTGGTGGTCAGCGGATCCCAGCAGACCCTCGATCTGGCCGCCAAGCTGTACATCGACAAAGGCACCGAGATCATTCTCGAAGCGCCGACTTACCTGGCGGCACTGCAAATTTTCCAGCTGTTCGGTGCGCACTGCCTGACTGTGCCGCTGCAAGCTGACGGCCCGGATCTGCTGGAATTGCGCGCCCGCCTGGAAAAACACCAGCCAGCATTCATTTACCTGATCCCAACCTTCCAGAACCCATCAGCGGTGCGCTACAGCGAGACCAAACGCGATGCGGTGGCGGCGTTGCTGGACGAGTTTGGCGTGACCCTGATCGAAGATGAACCTTATCGCGAGCTGACTTTCGATGACGGCAGCGCCACACCGATCGTCAGTCGCTTGAAAAAGGCCAGCTGGATTTACACCGGTACGGTGTCCAAGACCTTGCTACCCGGTCTGCGGGTCGGTTATTTGATTGCCAGTCCGGATCTGTTCCCGCACCTGTTGCGGCTCAAGCAGTCAGCCGACCTGCACACCAATCGTGTCGGTCAGTGGCAGGCGATGCAGTGGATCGGCACCGAAAAATTTCGCAACCATCTGGTCGAACTGCGTGGCTTTTACCGCGTGCGCCGCGATGCCTTTCAGGCGGCGCTTGAAAAACACTTCGCCGATCTGGCTGATTGGCAGGTGCCTCAAGGCGGGCTGTTTTTCTGGTTGACCTTGAAAAAACCGCTGGACACCCGCACTTTGCTCAAGCCGGCGCTGGCGCAAGACGTGGCGTTCATGCCGGGCGAACCGTTTTTTTCCGACCCGGATCGCAATCCAGGTCACTTGCGGCTGAATTTCAGCCACATCGATTCAGCGCGTCTGGACGAAGGTCTCAAGCGGCTGGCCGCCGTCGTACGTCAAGCACAAGCTGCGCAGGAAGCTTAAGGGGAGGGGCTATGTACAAGGTTTATGGCGATTACCGTTCGGGCAACTGCTACAAGATCAAGCTGATGCTCAATCTGCTGGGCCTCGAGTTCCAGTGGCAGAGCGTGGATATTTTGAAGGGCGACACCCAGACTGCCGAGTTCCTGGCCAAGAATCCCAATGGCAAGATCCCGGTGCTGGAACTTGAGGACGGCACTTACTTGTGGGAGTCGAACGCGATCCTCAACTTCCTCGCCGACGGCAGTGAGTTCCTGCCGGGCGAACCACGCTTGCGTACCCAGGTTCTGCAATGGCAGTTCTTCGAGCAGTACAGTCACGAGCCGTATATTGCAGTAGCGCGGTTTATCCAGCTCTATCTGGGCCTGCCGGAAGATCGTCGCCACGAATATGAAAAGCTGCAAAAACGCGGTTACAAGGCGTTGGACGTGATGGAGCATCAGCTCACCCGCACGCCGTATCTGGTGGGCGAGCAGTATTCGATCGCGGATATCGCGCTGTATGCCTATACCCATGTCGCCCATGAAGGCGGCTTTGACCTGAGTCGCTATCCGGGGATTCAGGCCTGGATGCAGCGTGTGGCCAGCCATCCAAAGCACATCGGAATGCTCGATTGAGCTGACCGCAAAAACAATTAAACCGGCCAATGAGCCGGTTTAATTTTGTCTGAAGCCTGTGTTGCTTGTGCCCGCCTCTTCGTGGGCAAGCCCGGCTCCTGCAGGTTCCGCGTTGTCCTTGCTCGCGATGGCGTCAGTAAGCGCTACACAAGTTGCTCAGGCTGCCGCAAACCGCTTATCCAGATAATCAATGATCACCTTGGACTCATACATCCAGGTGGTCTGGCCGTTCTCTTCGATACGCAGGCACGGCACTTTGATCTTGCCGCCTTGCTCCAGCAGGGTCTGGCGATCCTGTTCGTTGTTTTTCGCATCGCGCAGGGCCACCGGTACATTCAGACGGCGTAGGGTGCGGCGAGTCTTCACGCAGAACGGGCAGGCGTGGAATTGATACAGGGTCAAGTCCCTGGCGGCTTGCTCGACCTTAGCCTGAGCGGCGCCGGTGCGCTGTTGCTTGCGCGGACGGGTGATGAAGTCGATGAAGATGATGAGTTGGCCCAGGCCGACTCGAAGCGCTTTGACGAACACGGTTAAAGCCTCTTGCCCATAAGTGAAGGGGCGGCAGCTTACCTGATTTTTTACCGACGAAAAAAAACCGGCGATGAACGCCGGTCCTTTTGTTCGCCGGGTTTACTTGATCAGGCTGAGAAACTCGCTGCGGGTCGCCGCATTTTCGCGGAACTCACCGAGCATCACCGAGGTGATCATCGACGAATTCTGTTTCTCCACACCGCGCATCATCATGCACATGTGTTTGGCTTCGATAACTACCGCAACGCCCAGAGCGCCGGTCACTTCCTGGACCGCTTCGGCGATTTGCCGGCTGAGGTTTTCCTGGATCTGCAGGCGGCGGGCGTACATGTCGACGATCCGCGCGACTTTCGACAGGCCAAGTACCTTGCCGCTAGGGATATACGCGACATGCGCTTTTCCGATGAAAGGCAGCAGGTGGTGTTCGCACAGCGAGTAGAGCTCGATGTCCTTGACCAGCACCATTTCGCTGTTATCGGAACTGAACAAGGCACCGTTGGTGACCTGTTCCAGCGTTTGCTCATAACCGCGGCAAAGGTACTGCATAGCTTTGGCGGCACGTTTTGGCGTGTCGAGCAAACCTTCGCGGGAGACGTCCTCGCCAAGCTGGCCGAGAATCGCCGTGTAATTCTGTTCCAGGGACATGAAACTACCTGTGGGATTTTACGCAAAGGGCAAGGGTACGGTGACGGACACGGCGCTGCAAGCGTGACAACACCGCTTTACTCGTCACGACCTTCCATCATGGTGCGTTTGAGCATCACATAAACTGCACCGGCACCGCCATGTTTAGCCTGGCACGAAGTGAAGCCGAGCACCTGAGGGTGCTGGCGCAACCAGGTGTTGACGTGACTCTTGATCATCGGCCGCTTGCCGTCCAGTCGCACAGCCTTGCCGTGGGTGACACGTACGCAACGGATTTCGAATCTGGTCGCTTCAGCGAGAAACGCCCAAAGAGTCTCGCGGGCTTTTTCCACGCTCATGCCGTGCAGGTCGAGGCTACCTTCAAAAGGAATCTGGCCCACCTTCAGCTTGCGCATCTGGCTTTCCTGAACGCCGTCACGGGCCCACATCAGCTCGTCTTCCGGGCCGACATCGATGACAAACTGATCGGACAGGCCATCGACGGTGGTCACATCGGCGCGCACGGTAGCCGCCTGGCGCAGTTTGGCGATTTGCGCACGGTCGGCCTTGGGTTTGCCCGTCTCGGCACGATCATGTTTGATCGGCTTGACGCCGCGGATCTCGCTTTTGAACAGGGAAAAATCGTCGTCTTGCATGTCAGCCTCCGCGAAGGGCGGCTAGTTTACCCAAGTCCAGGCGGATCGGGCATGACAAAAAGCTGCCGCGCTGCACTCAGTCATTTTTTTTCATCAGGTGTGGCGCGATGTTCAGCCCGTTGGACTGGCGCCGGCGGCGACGGAAGCGACGCCATAACTTGATACCGATGTACAGCAGCAATAGACCCATCACCAAAATGACTGCCGAACCGGTTCGGCTGGCATTCAGTTCGCCGAGCGCGGGTGCGTGGCCCAAAAGGCTGGCGGCACCGGCCATGGCCAATAACAGGCCAAACATCGCCAGCACTGCCGAAAAGGCTACGCCCAGGCGAAAACGCCAGTTACTTGGGCCTTTGGGGCGCAAGCGACGTGCGTCAAATCCATCGGATATCTTCATTCCGACCTTCCTCAATGGGTATCGGCCCTTCGACCGGGAGATGACCGGGTGGTTCCTGAGGCTAAGACAATTGCAGAGACCGGGAGGTTTTTGCGGATGAGCGGCTGGATGGGCCGCTCATTGAGCGGTCGATCAGATCAGATCTTTGGTCAGCGCAAGGGTGGCAAAGTTGTCCGCCATGATGGCCATCTCGGTCTGCTGCACATGTTCTGCGCTGAGGATTCCGCCCTTGTACGGTAGATCGCGGGTCGCACACGCATCCTCCACCAGCGTGCAGCGAAAGCCGAGGTTCTTGGCCGCGCGCACCGTGGTGCTGACACTGGAATGGCTCATGAAACCGCAGACGATCAGGTCCAGCGAGCCGAAGTCCTGCAGACGCTTTTCCAGTTCAGTGCCATGGAAGGCGCTCGGCAGCAACTTGCCGATGATGGTCTCGTCACCTTGTGGTTCCAGCCCCGGGATGAACTCGCCGCGCTCGCCTTGAGGGTCGAACAGACCACCCACGGTGCCGAGGTGGCGTACATGTATGATCGGCCGACCGGCAGTGCGAGCTGCGGCAACCAGTTTCTTGATGTTTGCGACGGCAGCATCCATGCCGGTCAGGGCCAGGGGACCGTTGAGGTACTCTTTCTGGGCGTCGATGATGACCAGACTGGCATGGCCCAAATTGGCCGGTGCATAACCACGGCCGCTGAGTTGAAACATCGTCTTTGGAACGGACATTCTGGGGCTCCTTTGAGTGGGGCTTTTGCGACATTGTCCTCTGGCAGAGCGCTTCTGTGAATGGCTACCAACGTAAGCTGCGTGGTTGCTGGCCTACAGCCTTGTCAAGAGGGTTGCTGCGTTCGACCAAAAGACTCAAAAACGGATAACTCCTACATCAGACCAGCGTTTTTCATGCGTCGTCGGGGACGGTTTTGGCTGTTAGAATCATCCGTCGTTTTTTCAGGAGTTTGCCCCCGTGATCACTTCTCGCCTGCGCACTTTGCGCGACCACATCCGTTGGGCCGTCAGCCGTTTTCATGGGGAGGATTTGTTTTTCGGCCATGGGACAGACAACGCCTGGGACGAAGCCCGTCAATTGGTGCTTGGCGCGTTGCACCTGCCTTGGGAAATTGCCGACAGCTATCTGGACTGCCGCCTGGAAGATGACGAGCTGGTCAACCTGCAACGGCTGCTCAAGCGTCGTATCGAGGAACGAATCCCGACGGCTTATTTGCTGGGCGAGGCGTGGTTTTGCGGTATGTCGTTCATCGTTGACGAGCGAGTGCTGATCCCGCGTTCACCGATCGGCGAGCTGATCGAAAAACGTTTCGAACCGTGGTTGGGCGCCGAGCCTGCACGCATTCTTGACCTGTGCACAGGTTCCGGCTGCATCGGCATTGCCTGCGCTTATGAATTCCAGAACGCTGAAGTGGTGCTGGCCGACCTGTCGTTCGAAGCCCTGGAAGTTGCCAATCAGAACATCGAGCGTCACGGTGTCGACGAGCGCGTATTCACAGTTCAAGGTGATGGTTTCGATGGGCTGCCGGGCCAGCGCTTCGACTTGATCGTTTCCAATCCGCCGTACGTCGATGCTGAAGATTTCGCCGACATGCCGGATGAATACCAGCATGAGCCAGAACTGGGGCTGGCTTGTGGTGAGGACGGCTTGAATCTGGTGCGACGCATGCTCAGCGAAGCGGCGGATCACCTGACCGAAAAAGGTTTACTGATCGTCGAAGTCGGCAACAGCCAGGTGCACGTCGAAGCGCTGTACCCGGAAGTGGATTTCGCCTGGCTGGAATTTGAACGCGGCGGCCACGGCGTGTTCATGCTCACTGCCGAGCAGTGCCGTCAGCATCAGGCATTGTTTGCTTCAAGGGTTTGATGGCGGGAAAACGCAATCGCGCAGGCTGCGATCTTTGATCGTTCCCATGCTCCCGCGTGGGAATGCAGCCCGTGACGCTCTGCGTCACAAAGCGGACGCGGAGCGTCCGGTAAGGCGTTCCCACGCAGAGCGTGGGAACGATCATCGCAGGCTGCGCCAGCTTCTACCCCTGTTTGCCAGCCTCCAGCATATTCTCCGGTCTGACCCAGGCATCGAACTCTGCATCTGTCAGATAACCCAATTGCAGCGCAGCCTCGCGCAGGGTCAGGCCTTCGCCATAGGCTTTCTTGGCGATTTCTGCTGACTTGTCATAGCCGATATGCGGGTTCAGCGCCGTCACCAGCATCAAGCCGCGCTCCAGGTGCGCCGCCATT
The DNA here is from genome assembly GCF_059422425.1 of Pseudomonas sp. GW821-FHT01E05. Taxonomy (NCBI): domain Bacteria; kingdom Pseudomonadati; phylum Pseudomonadota; class Gammaproteobacteria; order Pseudomonadales; family Pseudomonadaceae; genus Pseudomonas; species Pseudomonas sp. GW821-FHT01E05. Next base: position 82,589 of record NZ_JBWKWW010000009.1, on the reverse strand, counting down.
TGCACAGGGTCAGGTTCCAGTCCGGCAATGCAATGCTGCTGGAAGTTGCTGCACCCATCGCCCAGCAGACGGATCGATTGCAGCAGGTTATGGATGATCACCGGTTTGAACACGTTCAGTTGCAGGTGGCCCTGGCTGGCGGCGAAGCCGATGGCCACATCGTTGCCCAGTACCTGGCAGGCGAGCATCGACAGCGCTTCGCATTGGGTCGGATTGACCTTGCCGGGCATGATCGAACTGCCGGGTTCATTGGCTGGCAGTTTTACTTCTGCAAAACCGGCTCTAGGGCCAGAGCCCAGCAAGCGCAGATCATTGGCGATTTTCATCAGGGTCACGGCGAGGGTTTTCAGCGCGCCGGATAACGTGGTCAGCGGCTCATGGCCGGCCAGTGCGGCAAACTTGTTCGGTGCAGTGACGAACGGCAGACCGGAGAGGGCGGCCAGTTCGGCAGCGATCGCTTCGCCAAAACCGTGAGGCGAGTTGAGCCCCGTGCCAACGGCGGTGCCGCCCTGAGCCAGTTCGCACACCGCAGGCAACGCGCTTCGAATCGCCTGTTCGGCATAGTCGAGCTGCGCTATGAACGCTGAGAGTTCCTGGCCAAAGGTGATCGGCGTCGCGTCCATCATGTGCGTACGGCCGGTCTTGACCAGCTTCATGTGCCCTGCCGACAGCTGTGCCAAACCACCGGACAGTTCGTTGATTGCCGGCAGCAGATGTTGCTGCACCGCTTGGGCGGCAGCGATGTGCATGGCGGTGGGGAAGCAGTCGTTGGAGCTCTGCGAGCGGTTGACGTGATCGTTGGGATGCACCGGGCTTTTGCCGCCGCGCGGATTGCCGGCCAGTTCATTGGCGCGCCCGGCGATTACCTCGTTGACGTTCATATTGCTTTGGGTGCCGCTGCCGGTCTGCCAGACCACCAGCGGGAACTGGGCATCATGCTCGCTATTGAGCACCTCGTCGGCGGCCTGTTCGATCAGGCGGGCGATGTCGGCGGGCAGGTCGCCATTGCGGTTGTTGACCCGTGCAGCGGCCTTCTTGATCAGTGCCAGTGCGTGCAGCACCGTAATCGGCATGCGTTCGTTGCCGATGGCGAAGTTGATCAGCGAGCGTTGCGTTTGAGCGCCCCAGTAGGCGTCATCAGGGACTTCAATCTGGCCAAGGCTGTCGGTTTCGATACGGCTCATCGGTCGCACTCCTGTTGGTCTGATTCGCCAGTTTAGGCCGTGATCTGCCATTAGGGTTCCATTAGTCGATTTTTCTACCGTTCAACCCTTGCAAATCAGGTGTGGCAAGGCTTGGGGTTGAGCGACAGAGTTTTTTAGGCGCAGAATGGTCGCCCTTGGGGTTTTACCTCGCCAGCTAGAAAAGGAAACTTGATGACTCGTTTTCGTGCCATCTGTACCGCGGTTGTTCTGGTTTGCGCCAGCGGCCAGGTTCTTGCCGATACCGCCAGCCACAACGCCAGTGCCGAAGCCTTCCTGACTCTGGCACACGCCGACAAGCTCGGTACCCCGGTGTACATGCAAGTGCAGCAAATGTTCGCCCAGCGCTTTGAACAAACCAAGGCCCCGGAGTCCAAAAGAGCCCTGTTGGAAACCTACCAGGCCAAGGCCAACGCCGCTCTGGACCAGGCCATTGGCTGGAATAAACTCAAGCCGGACATGGTCAAGCTCTACACCACCAACTTCAGCGAGTCCGAACTCAAGGACCTGGTAGCGTTCTACCAGTCGCCGCTGGGCAAGAAAGTCCTGGAAAAAATGCCGCAGCTGACTCAGCAATCGGCCCAGATGACTCAGGCCAAACTGGAAAGTGCGGTACCTGTGGTCAACAAGCTGCTCGCTGACATGACCGCCGAACTTGAGCCAAAAGCCGCAGAAGCGCCGGCCAAGAAAAAGCCTTGAGCGGAGTCGGGAATGACCATGCAACAACGTATTGAATCGGCGCTGAGCGCATTGCAGCCCGAGCATCTGCAGGTACTGGATGAAAGCCATATGCACAGTCGTGGGTTGCAAACCCACTTCAAGGCGGTGCTGGTCAGTGAACAGTTTGCCGGGCTTAACAGCGTCAAGCGCCACCAGAAGGTTTACGCCACTCTCGGCGAGCTGATGGGGGAGTTTCATGCGTTGGCGCTGCATACCTACACGCCTGAAGAATGGGCGAAGATCGGCGCGGCTCCGGCATCGCCGACCTGCGCCGGCGGCAGCAAGCATTAAAAGATCGTAGCCTGCAGCAGCTCCTGCGGGGGCGCGCAGGGCGGGCTTTTGCAGGAACTGCTGAAGGTTCGGGCCGCGTTCGGACGATCTTGACGATCTAGAGCCAATCGCAGCTGTTTTTGCTAGAATCCGCAACGCGCCGCTAATCAGTCGGCGCGTTTTTTTTGCGTCCGGTTCACCCTTTACGAGGGTAGCCACCTGGAGATTACCCATGACACAAAACATTGTCGTGGCGGCACTGTATAAGTTCGTCACCCTTGAGGATTACGTCGCCCTGCGCGAGCCATTGCTGCAGGCGATGGTCGATAACGGCATCAAAGGCACGTTGTTGATCGCTGAAGAAGGCATCAACGGCACCGTTTCCGGTAGTCGTGAAGGCATCGACGGGCTCATGGCCTGGTTGAAGAGCGATCCACGCATGGACGACATCGATCACAAAGAGTCGTACTGCGAAGATCAGCCGTTCTATCGGACCAAGGTCAAGCTCAAGAAAGAGATCGTCACCCTCGGCGTTGACGGTGTCGACCCGAACAAACAGGTCGGCACTTATGTCGATCCGCAGAACTGGAACGCACTGATCAGTGACCCGGAAGTACTGCTGATTGATACCCGCAACGACTATGAAGTCTCGATCGGCACCTTCGAAGGCGCGATCGACCCGAAAACCACCAGTTTTCGCGAGTTCCCTGACTACATCAAAGCCAACTTCGATCCGGGCAAACACAAGAAAGTCGCCATGTTCTGCACCGGCGGCATTCGTTGCGAGAAGGCTTCGAGCTACATGCTCAGCCAGGGCTTCGACGAGGTGTATCACCTCAAAGGCGGCATTCTGAAGTACCTCGAAGAGGTACCGCAGGAAGAAAGTCAGTGGCGCGGCGACTGCTTTGTCTTCGATAACCGGGTTACCGTGCGTCACGATTTGAGTGAAGGCGACTACGATCAGTGTCATGCCTGCCGTACACCCATCAGTGTCGAAGACCGCGCCAGCGAGCACTATGTGGCCGGCATCAGTTGCCCGCATTGCTGGGATAAGCTGAGCGAGAAAACCCGACGCAGTGCCATCGACCGGCAGAAGCAGATCGAACTGGCGAAAGCCCGCAACCAGCCGCACCCGATTGGTTTCAACTACCGTCAGCCATCCGAGGCCTGAGCCATGTCCGCACGCCTGCTCTATGTAATGGACCCGATGTGTTCCTGGTGCTGGGGCTTTGCTCCGGTGGCCGAGGCCCTGGTAGAGCAGGCTCAAGCCGCGGGCGTTGAATTGCACCTGGTGGTCGGCGGCTTAAGGACCGGCAGTGGTGCAGCACTGGAACCGACCACGCGGCGTTACATCCTTGAGCATTGGCAGGCGGTCACCGAGGCCACTGGCCAACCGTTCAAGTTCGAGGGCGCTTTGCCCGACGGTTTTGTCTATGACACCGAGCCGGCCTGCCGGGCGGTGGTCACCGCGCGCAGTCTGGCACCGGATTGCGCCTGGAAACTGCTCAAGCTGATTCAGCACGCCTTTTATGCTGAAGGTCGCGACGTCACCCTCGCCAGTGTGCTGGTGGATCTGGCTGAAAAAGCTGGTGTGCCGCGTATCGAGTTTGCAGCAGCTTTCGATCGCGCCGAGCAGCACGCGGCGACGGCGGCGGATTTCACCTGGGTGCAGGACCTGGGTATCGCTGGTTTCCCGACCTTACTCGCTGAGCGCGATGGTCAACTGGCGCTGTTGACCAATGGCTATCAGCCGCTGAACGAACTCTCCCCATTGCTCGGTCGTTGGCTGGAGCGTGCCGCCTGTGCATGATCAACCCGATAGTGTGGAGCAACCCAAGCGAATCGATCGACTGAGTTGGGCGGAAATCCGCCGTTTGGCGCTACATCACAAGAAATCCCTGTGGATTGCCAACGGCGTAGCGGTGTTGGCGACGCTATGCAGCGTGCCGATCCCCTTGCTGTTGCCATTGTTGGTGGATGAAGTGCTGCTGGGGCGTGGCGATGCCGCGCTCAAGGTCATGAATCACGCTCTACCGACAGACTGGCAAAGAGCCGCAGGTTACATCGGCCTGATGTTGCTGATCACCCTGACACTGCGTTGCGGCGCGTTGCTGTTCAACGTGCTGCAGGCGCGATTGTTCGCAAGCCTGGCCAAAGATATCGTCTACCGCATTCGTGTCAGGCTGATCGAGCGACTCAAGCGCATCTCCCTCGGCGAGTACGAAAGTCTGGGCAGCGGTACGGTGACCACCCATTTGGTCACCGATCTGGATACCGTTGATAAATTTGTGGGTGAAACCCTCAGTCGCTTTCTGGTGGCCATGCTGACACTGGTCGGGACCGCGGGCATTCTGGTCTGGATGCACTGGCAGCTGGCGTTGTTGATTCTGCTGTTCAATCCGCTGGTGATTTACGCCACGGTGCAACTGGGCAAACGGGTCAAACACCTGAAAAAACTGGAGAACGACAGCACTTCGCGATTTACCCAGGCGCTCACCGAAACCCTTGATGCGATCCAGGAAGTCCGCGCCGGCAATCGCCAGGGCTTTTTCCTCGGGCGTCTGGGCCTGCGGGCGCAGGAAGTTCGCGACTATGCGGTGAACTCACAATGGAAGACCGACGCCTCCAGCCGGGCCAGCGGTTTACTGTTCCAGTTTGGCATCGACATCTTTCGTGCGGCGGCCATGCTCACCGTGCTGTTCTCTGACCTGTCCATTGGCCAGATGCTGGCGGTGTTCAGTTATCTCTGGTTCATGATCGGTCCGGTCGAGCAATTGCTCAATTTGCAGTACGCCTACTACTCGGCGGGTGGGGCGTTGACGCGGATCAATGAGTTGCTGTCGCGTGCCGATGAGCCGCAGTATCCCGGTGGTAATAACCCTTTTCAGGGGCGCGAGACGGTGGGGATCGAGGTCCGCGGTTTGAGCTTCGGTTACGGCGACGAATTGGTGCTGGATCAGATGAACCTGTCCATTGCTCCCGGCGAAAAAGTCGCGATCGTTGGTGCCAGCGGTGGTGGCAAAAGTACCCTGGTGCAATTGCTTCTAGGGCTCTATACGCCGCTGTCGGGCAGCATCCGCTTCGGCGGTTCGACCCAACAGGAAATCGGTCTGGAAACCGTGCGCGAGCATGTCGCAGTCGTGCTGCAGCACCCGGCGCTGTTCAACGATACGGTACGGGCCAACCTGACCATGGGGCGTTTACGCAGTGATGAGGCCTGCTGGCAGGCGCTGGAAATTGCCCAACTGGATACCACCGTCAAAGCCTTGCCGCAGGGGCTGGATAGTATCGTCGGGCGCTCCGGGGTGCGCTTGTCTGGCGGTCAGCGACAGCGTCTGGCTATTGCGCGGATGGTCCTGGCTGAACCCAAGGTGGTGATACTCGATGAGGCCACCTCTGCGCTGGACGCTGCTACCGAGTACAACCTGCACCAGGCGCTGGCGCGCTATTTAAACGGCAGGACAACATTAATCATTGCTCACCGTCTGTCTGCGGTAAAACAGGCTGATCGAGTACTTGTGTTTGATGGCGGGCATATTGCCGAAGATGGCGACCATCAGCAGCTGATTGCCGACGGCGGCCTGTACGCCAAGCTTTATGGCCATCTGCAGCAAGTTCAACAACCTTGAGTTTTGACCGCTTTTCTGTGCTTAGTGCTTGAATTCCTTAGAAAAAATGTTGCTCTAGCGGCGTTCAACTTTTGCCTTGCAACTAAATAGATTTCGAACGACGCATCGATCAGTTCGAATTATTGGAAATTAGCCTAGTCTGTGCTGTTAGGAGCAGAGCTCACTCGGGTGTTCATCTGGCAGTGCTTATGCAAGGGACCTCATGAAGCAAACGCGGACTCTCGGAACACCACGATTATTGGGTATCGTCTGGCCATTTATTGCCGTTGTGTTATTTCAGGCATTGCTGGGCGGCGTCAGCCTGTACGTTCTGTCAGCGGTGCGCGGCTATGTTGCGGGTGAAAGTCTATGGTCCAAGGGCCAGAAAGACGCTATCTATTACCTCAATCTGTATGCCGACAGCCGCGACGAAGCGATTTTTCTCAAGTACCAGCACGCCATCGCCGTGCCGCAGGGTGGGCATGAGCTGCGTATCGCCCTGGATCGTCAGCCCCCGGACCTTGACGCTGCACGTCTGGGGATCCTCAATGGTGGTAACCATCCGGATGACATATCAAGCCTGATCTGGTTGTACCTGAACTTTCGCCACTTCAGCTACCTGGAAGAAGCCATCAGTCGATGGACTGTGGGCGATAGCTACCTGCTACAACTGGATACTGTCGCCAGGGAGATGCACCGGGGCATCATCAGTGATCAAGCCAAACCTGCCGATTTTCAGCGCTGGAAGGCCTTGATACTTGCCATTAACGACAGTGTGACGCCCGCTGCCAAGGCCTTTAGCGATGCATTGGGCGAAGGGTCGCGGGTCATTCTGAGATTGTTGCTGTACACCAATCTGGCCACAGCGCTGGGGTTGATCGCCCTGGCACTATTGCGTACCCACAAGCTTCTGAAGCAGCGCCACGCATTTGCCGATGCCTTGCAGCTGGAAAAAGAACGGGCGCAAATCACGCTGCAATCCATTGGTGATGGCGTTATCACTACGGATGTCGGGGGAGCGATCGCTTACATGAACCCGGCGGCTGAAGAGCTGACTCACTGGAAAGCCGAGCAGGCCAACGGTCTGCCGTTGGCTGCGTTATTCAATCTTTTGGATGAAAACGCCCAGACTGATGGTTTTACCCTGATCGAGCACATTTTGAGTGGTCAACTCAGTGGTGGCAGTGAGCACTCCAAACTCATTCAGCGCCTGGACGGCAGTACCGTGTCGGTCACCCTGGTCGGCGCGCCGATCCAGAACGCCGGTAAAGTCAGCGGCACGGTACTGGTGCTGCACGACATGACACAAGAGCGTCAATACATCGCCAATCTGTCATGGCAGGCGACTCACGATGCTCTGACGGGCCTGGCCAATCGTCGCGAATTCGAATATCGGCTCGAACAAGCCCTGCACAATCTGGCACGCCAGCCGGGCCGCCATGCCTTGATGTTTCTCGACCTGGATCAGTTCAAGTTGGTCAATGACACGTGCGGGCATGCAGCGGGCGATGAACTGCTTCGGCATATCTGTGCCTTGTTGCAATCGGGCTTGCGCGAAGGCGATACCCTGGCGCGCCTGGGTGGAGATGAATTCGGCATTTTGCTTGAAAACTGCCCGCCGGACGCCGGAGAGAAGATCGCCGAGGGGTTGCGCCAGACCGTGCAGAACCTCCATTTCGTATGGAAGGGCCGGCCTTTTCTGACCACGGTCAGCATCGGCCTGGTTCACGTCGCGCAAACGCCCACAACCCTTGAGGCGTCATTGCGTGCCGCCGATATGGCCTGCTACATGGCCAAAGAGAAAGGGCGTAATCGGGTGCAGGTCTACCATGCCGACGATTCGGAGTTGTCCTTGCGCTTTGGCGAGATGGCGTGGGTGCAACGACTGCACATGGCGCTGGAGGAAAACCGCTTTTGTTTATATGCCCAGGAAATCGCTGCGTTGGGTCAGACGGAGCGCGGGGGCGGGCATATCGAAATATTGCTGCGGTTGCATGACGAAGCAGGGCGAATGATTCTGCCCAACAGCTTTATTCCTGCCGCCGAACGTTACGGGTTGATGACATCGCTGGATCGTTGGGTGGTACAGAATGTATTCAAGATCATCGCCCAATGTATTGCTGAAGAGCGCGAAGGGCCGATGGCCATGTGTGCGATAAACCTCTCGGGCATTACTATCGGAGATGACGACTTCCTGGACTTCCTGCGTGAGCAGTTCATTGCCTACGCTGTCCCTCCTGAAATGATTTGTTTTGAAATCACAGAAACCAGTGCAATTTCCAATCTGGGAAGTGCAATTAGATTTATTAATGAGCTCAAAGGCTTGGGATGCCATTTCTCACTAGATGACTTTTGTGCTGGTATGTCCTCGTTCGCCTATCTTAAACATTTACCTGTAGACTTCTTGAAGATCGATGGAAGTTTCGTAAAGGATATGCTGGACGACCCGATTAACCGCGCTATGGTCGAAGTGATCAATCACATCGGTCATGTCATGGGTAAGCGCACGATTGCAGAGTTTGTTGAAACACCTCAGATTGAGCAGGCCTTGCTGGAAATCGGAGTGGATTACGCTCAAGGGTACATTATCCAACGCCCGCAATTGTTTACCTGTGACAGCCTGCAGTGTCGGCCCGCGCGACCACAGCCTTTGTTATTCAAGGCGCCTGGCACGTTCCGTTGAAATCTCTTGCTGATCCGTACAATCACAATCAAAAGGAGCTCGACAGTGATCGACACGTTCAACAGAACCGGCCCGCTTATGGAAGCCGCAAGTTATCCCGCCTGGGCTCAGAAGCTGATCCAGGATTGCAGCGAGAGCAAACGCCGGGTGGTCGAGCACGAACTGTATCAGCGCATGCGCGACAACAAGCTCAGCGCCAAAACCATGCGTCAGTACCTGATCGGTGGCTGGCCTGTCGTTGAGCAGTTCGCTTTGTATATGGCACAAAATCTGACCAAGACCCGCTTTGCACGTCATCCCGGCGAGGACATGGCGCGACGCTGGCTGATGCGTAACATTCGAGTAGAACTCAATCATGCTGATTATTGGGTGCACTGGAGTCGTGCGCATGGCGTCAGTCTGGAAGATTTACAGGCGCAACAGGTAGCGCCAGAGCTTCATGCCCTGAGTCATTGGTGCTGGCACACCAGTTCGGCCGATTCGCTGATCGTGGCGATTGCCGCGACCAACTATGCCATTGAGGGGGCTACGGGCGAGTGGTCGGCGCTGGTTTGCTCCAATGGCATCTATGCGGCGGCGTTCCCGGAGGAAGACCGCAAGCGAGCGATGAAGTGGTTGAAAATGCATGCCCAGTACGATGATGCTCATCCATGGGAGGCGTTGGAAATCATCTGCACGCTGGCGGGTCTGAACCCAGACAAATCACTGCAAGTCGAGTTACGCCAGGCCATTTGCAAGAGCTACGACTACATGTACCTGTTCCTGGAACGTTGCATGCAGCTGGAAAAGGCTCCGGTGGTTCGTAAGCACATGGCGCTGGCCGAGGATTGACTCCAGCCGACAGGTTTACCCCGCCATCGCCAGCCGGTTGCGGCCTTCACGTTTTGCCACATACAAAGCGCTGTCTGCCCGGCGCAACAGGCTTTCGGCTGACTCACCGGGTAACAGGGTGGCGCAGCCAAGGCTTACTGTGAGTTCGATAAGCGTGTCATCCGCTAAATAATCCTGAGCCTGTACTGCATGACGTAGCCGCTCGCCAACCATGGCGGCGGCCTCTCGGCCAGTGTTGGAGAGCAGGATCAGAAATTCCTCGCCGCCATATCGAAACACCATATCGACATTGCGCAACTGGTCCTTGATCGAGGCGGCTACGGCCTTGAGCACCTTGTCGCCTGCGCCGTGACCGTGGCTGTCGTTGATTCTCTTGAAGTGGTCGATATCCAGCATCAACAGCGATAGCGGTTGCAGATGCCGACGGGACATTTCGATTTCCCGTTGAAACGTCTGATCCATGGCGATCCGGTTGCCGGTGTCCGTCAGCGGGTCGCGCAGCGCGCTACGAGTGGCTGCCCGGTATAGCAAGGCATTACGGATCGGGTAGAGCAGGGAAGACAGTAGAGACTCCAGGTTGCCCAGATCCTGTTCGCTAAAGCGCTGATTGCGTCGGAACACCAGCTCACCCAAGTGTTCGCCCTCATGGCTGAGGCTGTAGCTCACGCAATGGTGTCCGCGCTGGCCGAACGCCAGGCGCAAATCGCTGGCCTGATGCTGGTAGCTCAAGGCATCCAGTGGAACGAGTCGCTGAATTTCGCGGAAGAACAATCCCAGAATGTGCTGTGGCTCAAGACTGGTTTGCAGCTGTAGGCCTAGTTGCTGGCGCAATTGCGCAAGGCTGACGGGGCGTTGTAGAAGGGGTGACTGCTGACCAAAGCCCAGGCGTTGCAATTTGGCGCTATCAAAGTCAATTGCGTTGGTCTGGGTAGGTGATTTCATATGGTGTGAGCCCCTAAGCACGTAATGCTGTCTTACAGGCTGGGTGAGAGCGGCTTCGGGCTGCGCGTCATACTGGTCCATCAGTCCCGTAGGACAAGTAACTGCAGTCTAGTCTGCTTTGCCGAACGTTATAAGCCCCGGCTCAGGCGATGCCCGCTTCGCTAACACGCTGCGTGTCTGAACAGTGTTAGAGCGAAAGTCGTGCCATTCGGTTCGGTAAATTAAAAATCGTTATAATTCAATCGGTTGGTCGGTAATGGCGTCAATGCGTATGGACGCCGCGGCATTTGTTTGGCTTCAATAACAGGCCTGATGACCTTGTTGCGTGCGCCGCGACGGTATTCCGTCGCGGTGGTTGAAGGGGATTACTGAGCGTCGAAGGCCTGGCCGTTGATGCCGGTGCTGTCCGGCCCCATCAGGTACAGATAGACCGGCATGATTTCTTCAGGTGTCGGATTGTTGCTCGGGTTTTCGCCTGGATATGCCTGAGCCCGCATGCTGGTGCGGGTAGCGCCGGGGTTGATGCTGTTGGCGCGCACTGGCGCGACGGTGTCCAGTTCGTCGGCCAGGGTTTGCATCAAGCCTTCGGTCGCAAACTTCGAGACCCCGTAGGCGCCCCAGTAGGCGCGGCCTTTGCGTCCGACACTGCTTGAGGTGAACACCACCGATGCGTCCTGGGATAGCTTGAGCAGCGGCAGCATGGTGCTGGTCAGCATGAACATCGCGTTGACGTTGACTTGCATCACGCGCATGAAGTTTTCGCCGGACAGCTGTTCCAGCGGGGTGCGCGGGCCAATGATCGACGCGTTGTGCAGCAGGCCATCGAGGTGTCCGAACTCGGTTTCGACCATGGCCGCCAGCTCATCGTATTGATGCGGCAGTGCGGTTTCCAGGTTGAACGGAATGACTGCCGGTTGTGGATGACCGGCCGCTTCGATTTCGTCATAGACCCGGGTCAGATTGGCTTCGGTCTTGCCCAGCAGCAGCACGGTGGCGCCATGAGCTGCAAAGGTCTTCGCGGCAGCAGCTCCAATGCCACGGCCAGCGCCGGTGACCAGTATGACCCGGTCTTTGAGCAATTCAGGGCGGGCGGAGTAATCAAACATAAGAAACCTCAACAAAATTCACAGAAGCCCCCCTGTGGGAGCGAGCTTGCTCGCGATGGACTTGAAGCTGACGCGTTTGGTCAGGAAACACGCGTTATCGTTAACGACCATCGCGAGCAAGCTCGCTCCCACCACAGGAAAGGTGATCAGCCACGCAAACCATCAGGAAAGTCGCTCAGCAACCACACAGGGCGCTATCCAGAACCTTACGCAACTCCAGTGGATGATCGACCACCACATCCGCCCCCCAATGACTGGGGTTGTCGTCTGGATGAATATAGCCCCAGGTCACCGCGGCAGTTTTGGTGCCTGCGTCGCGGCCTGACTCGATATCGCGTAGGTCATCGCCAACAAACAGCACGTTGGCCGGATCCAGGTCGAGCATCTTGCAAGCGAGGATCAGTGGTTCGGGATCAGGTTTGCTGTTTTTCACATGATCCGGGCAGATCAGCACCGCCGAACGCTCCGCCAACCCTAGTTGCTGCATGATCGGTTCGGCAAAACGTACCGGCTTATTGGTGACGACGCCCCAGATCAGATTGGCTTTTTCGATGTCCGCCAACAGCTCGGCCATGCCATCGAAAAGTTTGCTATGGACTGCGCAGTCTTTCAGGTAACGCTCCAGAAACTCCAGGCGCAGTTCCTCGAAACCCGGTGATTCCGGGTCCATCGAAAAGGTCACGGCAACCATGGCCCGCGCACCGCCGGAGATTTCGTCGCGGATGTGCTTGTCGCAAACCGGTGCCAGGCCGCGATCGGCGCGCATGCTCTGGCAAATGGCGATAAAGTCCGGTGCGGTGTCGAGCAGAGTGCCGTCCATGTCGAAAAGAACCGCTCTGATACGCATGGGCTTATTCCTCCCGCAGGGTCTGGATCATGTAGTTGACGTCAACGTCCGTCGCCAGCTTGTAGTGCTTGGTGAGCGGGTTGTAGGTCAGACCGATGATGTCCTTGACCGTCAGACCGGCCGAGCGGCTCCAGGCGCCGAGTTCGGAAGGGCGGATGAATTTCTTGAAGTCGTGGGTGCCGCGCGGCAGCAGTTTCATGATGTATTCGGCGCCGACAACGGCGAACAGGAATGCCTTCGGATTGCGATTGATAGTGGAGAAGAACACTTGGCCGCCTGGCTTGACCATGCGGAAGCAGGCGCGGATCACCGAAGAGGGGTCTGGCACGTGTTCGAGCATTTCCAGGCAGGTGACCACGTCGAATTGCTCCGGCATTTCTTCGGCCAGGCCTTCGGCGGTGATCTGCCGGTACTCGACGCTGACGCCGGATTCCAGTTGATGCAGCTGGGCCACGGCCAGCGGCGCTTCGCCCATGTCGATACCCATCACCGTTGCGCCGCGCAGGGCCATGGCTTCGCTAAGGATGCCGCCGCCGCAGCCGACGTCGAGGACTTTTTTGCCGGCCAGTTTTACCCGCTCGTCAATCCAGTTGACCCGTAACGGGTTGATGTCGTGTAGCGGTTTGAACTCGCTTTCACGGTCCCACCAGCGATGGGCCAGGGCTTCGAATTTGGCAATTTCAGCGTGGTCGACGTTGCTCATGGGGGCATCCTCTAAATCTAATAAATTCTGCGGTAAGCCTTGAATGTCAGTTCAAGGTTTCTATCTATTGGCGATGACCGCTGATGCGTTTGCCCCAGGCTACGGCTGTGGCGCAAAGCTGTTGTTCATCCAGGCGGGTCAGGCGCCGGTCGTCGAGCAATTGCTTGCCGGCGACCCAAAGGTGTTTCACACAGTCTCGGCCGGTGGCATATACAAGCTGCGAGACCGGGTCGTAAATGGGTTGCTGCGCCAGGCCGGAGAGGTCAAAGGCCACCAGGTCGGCAGCTTTGCCGACTTCCAGTGAGCCGACTTCGGCGTCCAGTCCCAGCGCTCGTGCGCCGTTGAGCGTGGCCATGCGCAATGCGCGATGGGCATCCAGGGCGGTCGCCGAGCCAGCGACGGCCTTGGCCAAAAGTGCTGCGGTGCGGATTTCGCCGAGCAGATCCAGGTCATTGTTGCTGGCTGCGCCATCAGTGCCGACCGCAACGTTGACCCCGGCCTGCCACAAACGCTCGACCGGGCAGAAACCACTGGCCAGTTTCAGGTTCGATTCCGGGCAATGAATCACGCTGCTGTTACTTTCTACCAGCAAAGCCAGGTCGTCATCGCTGACTTGTGTCATGTGAACGGCCTGGAAGCGCGGACCGAGCAAGCCCAGGCGCCCCAGGCGGGCCATTGGTCGCTCGCCGCGCTGCTCGACGGATTGCTGTACTTCAAACGCGGTCTCATGGACGTGCATATGAATCGAGGCATCCAGCTCCTCGGCAATGACCCGGATTTTCTCGAGGTTCTCGTCGCCGACGGTGTAGGGTGCATGAGGGCCGAAGGCGATCTTGATGCGCGGATGGTGCTTGAGATCGCCGAACAGCTCGATGCCCTGACGGATGGCCTCATCGGCATCGCTTGCACCGGGAATCGGAAAGTCGAGGATCGGGATGGCAATTTGTGCGCGAATACCGCTGTTATGCACGCGTTCACTGGCGACTTTCGGGAAGAAATACATGTCCGAGAAACAGGTGATGCCGCCTTTAAGCTGTTCTGCGATGGCCAGATCGGTGCCATCGCGAACAAAGTCCTCATTGACCCACTTGGCTTCGGCGGGCCAGATGTGCTGCTCCAGCCAGGTCATCAGCGGCAAGTCATCGGCCAGGCCGCGAAACAGGGTCATCGCCGCGTGCCCGTGAGCATTGATCAGGCCAGGGCTGAGCAGTATGCCCGGCAATTCGCGGACTTCAGTGGCGTTGAGTTTCAAGGCGTCGGCGCGCGGGCCGATGAATGCAATGCGGCCGTCACGGATGCCCAGGCCATGCTCTTTGAGGACCACACCGGCGGGTTCGACAGGTACCAACCAGGTCGGCAGCAATAATAAGTCGAGCGCAGCGGCAGGGTTCGGCATCGAGGGTGGGTTCCAGTGCTTTATAAAGGATGGCGAAGTATACCCGAGCGTCTTCGCGGGCGGATCGCTATAATCGGCGGCTTTTGTACATGAGTACGGGGTGAGGCATGCGCGATCGACTGTTGGCTGCGGAGAAGGTAAAGGCCATCGATTGGCGGGATGATGCCCTTTATCTGCTCGATCAGCGCATTTTGCCGTTCGAAGAGCGCTGGATTGCCTACACCGGTGCAGCCGGTGTGGCCGAAGCCATTCGCTCGATGGTTGTGCGTGGTGCCCCGGCCATTGGCATCAGTGCGGCCTATGGTGTAGTGCTGGCGGCGCGCACGCGGTTTGCCGCCGGCGGTGACTGGCAGGCAGCTCTTGAGGAGGATTTTGCCTTGCTCGCGGATTCGCGGCCGACGGCGGTCAATCTGTTCTGGGCGCTGAACCGCATGCGCGAGCGTCTTGAACGGCTAAAAGGGCATGCCGATCCGTTGTCGGTCCTTGAGGCGGAGGCCTTGGCCATTCATGAAAGCGATCGCGAAGCCAATCTGACCATGGCGCAATTGGGTGTCGATCTGATCCGCAAGCATCAGGGCAATGCTCAAGCCATTTTGACGCATTGCAATACTGGCGCCTTGGCCACGGGCGGCTTTGGCACGGCGCTGGGAGTGATTCGTGGTGCCTGGCTGGAAGGTATGGTGGAGCGGGTCTACGCCGATGAAACCAGGCCTTGGCTGCAGGGCTCGCGGCTCACTGCCTGGGAGTTGGCCAACGAAGGTATTCCCGTCACGCTGAATGCCGACTCGGCCGCGGCACACATCATGAAAACCAAGGGCGTGACCTGGGTGATCGTCGGTGCTGACCGGATTACCGCCAATGGCGATGTGGCGAACAAGATTGGCACCTATCAGTTGGCGGTGTGCGCCATGCACCACGGGGTGCGTTTCATGGTGGTGGCGCCGAGTTCGACCATCGACATGACCTTGGCCAGCGGTGACGATATTCCTATCGAAGAGCGTGATGGCAGTGAGCTGCTGGAAGTCGGCGGCAAGCGCGTCGGGGCTGATGTGGGCGCTTTCAATCCGGTTTTCGACGTCACCCCGGCGGACCTGATCGACGCCATCGTCACCGAAAAAGGCATTGTCGAGCGGCCCGATACCGCGAAACTGGCTCAGTTGATGTGTCGCAAGCGGCTGCATTGATGGTGGTTGGCGTCTGTTAAATCGCTTTCGCGGGCAAGCCTCGCTCCTACAAGTCCCCGATGTTCTGTAGGCGCGAGGCTTGCCCGCGATGAACGATGACGCGGTCTGCAGCACCTGAAGCAGTATTTCGCTTGCGAATCGGGCGCAATAACACCTCTAAGCTTCTCTGGTCCCCTATCAGGCTGTCACCGGTCCACTAACTATGCTCCATGCGCGTCTGGGGGATAGGTGCGTGGCGGCGATTGTGATAACATCCGGCGGTTTCCAAGGTAGCCCGATGTGGCTGCCTTTACTGCGCAGATCCATGGCATAACTCGTTGATTTGTCGTAAGTCGAGGCATGGCACCAAGCCTGCATCGACGAGCTTCGTTCGTCCCATATGGATGCGACGAAGTTTCACCAGAAAAAGGAATCAGGCTTCTCATGGGCGAACTGGCCAAAGAAATCATCCCGGTCAATATCGAAGACGAGATGAGGCAGTCCTACCTCGATTACGCAATGAGCGTAATTGTCGGGCGGGCACTGCCTGATGCGCGCGATGGCTTGAAGCCCGTGCACCGGCGCGTACTGTTCGCGATGAGCGAGCTGGGTAACGACTGGAACAAGCCGTACAAGAAATCTGCCCGTGTTGTCGGTGACGTGATCGGTAAGTATCACCCCCATGGTGATACTGCGGTGTATGACACCATCGTTCGTATGGCCCAGCCTTTTTCCCTGCGCTACCTGCTGGTAGACGGCCAGGGTAACTTCGGTTCGGTCGACGGCGACAACGCCGCGGCCATGCGATACACCGAAGTGCGCATGACCAAGCTGGCGCACGAGTTGCTGGCCGACCTGCATAAAGAAACCGTGGACTGGGTGCCGAACTACGACGGCACCGAAATGATCCCCGCGGTCATGCCGACCAAGATCCCCAACCTGTTGGTCAACGGCTCCAGCGGTATCGCCGTGGGCATGGCGACCAACATCCCGCCGCACAACCTTGGTGAAGTCATCGACGGTTGCCTGGCGCTCATCGACAACCCTGAGTTGACCGTCGATGAGTTGATGCAATTCATCCCCGGCCCGGACTTTCCGACTGCTGCGATCATCAACGGTCGCGCCGGCATCATCGAAGCCTACCGTACCGGTCGCGGACGCATCTACATGCGTGCCCGTTCGATCATCGAAGACATCGACAAGGTCGGTGGTCGTCAGCAGATCGTCATTACCGAACTGCCTTACCAGTTGAACAAGGCGCGTCTGATCGAGAAGATCGCCGAGCTGGTCAAAGAGAAGAAGCTCGAAGGCATCACCGAGCTGCGCGACGAGTCCGACAAGGACGGTATGCGCGTCGTGATCGAGCTGCGTCGTGGTGAAGTGCCTGAGGTGGTCCTCAACAACCTCTATGCCCAGACTCAGCTTCAAAGTGTTTTCGGCATCAACATCGTTGCGCTGATTGACGGTCGCCCACGGATCCTCAACCTGAAGGATCTGCTGGAAGCCTTCGTACGTCACCGTCGCGAAGTCGTAACCCGTCGTACCGTGTTCGAACTGCGTAAAGCCCGTGAACGTGGCCATATCCTGGAAGGTCAGGCTGTTGCACTGTCGAACATCGACCCGGTCATCGCCCTGATCAAGGCTTCGCCAACTCCGTCGGAAGCCAAGGAAGCGCTTATAAGCACGCCTTGGGAGTCCAGCGCAGTGGTCGCGATGGTCGAGCGTGCCGGTGCTGATTCCTGTCGTCCGGAAAATCTCGACCCGCAATACGGTCTGCGCGAAGGCAAATACTTCCTCTCGCCAGAGCAGGCGCAAGCCATTCTTGAGCTGCGTCTGCACCGTCTGACCGGCCTGGAGCACGAAAAGCTGCTGGCCGAATACCAGGAAATCCTCAACCAGATCGGTGAGCTGATCCGCATCCTCAACAGCGCTGTGCGCCTGATGGAAGTGATCCGCGAGGAACTGGAAGTCATTCGTGCCGAGTACGGCGATATACGTCGCACCGAAATTCTCGATGCTCGTCTCGATTTGACCCTGGGTGACATGATCCCGGAAGAAGAGCGCGTCGTGACCATCTCGCACGGTGGCTATGCCAAGACCCAGCCATTGGCTGCGTATCAGGCTCAGCGTCGTGGCGGTAAAGGCAAGTCGGCTACCGGCGTCAAGGATGAGGACTACATCGCCCACCTGCTGGTCGCCAACAGTCACACCACGCTGTTGCTGTTCTCCAGCAAGGGCAAGGTTTACTGGCTGAAAACCTACGAAATTCCGGAAGCATCACGCGCTGCCCGTGGTCGTCCATTGGTCAACCTGCTGCCGCTGGGTGAGGGTGAATACATCACCACCATGCTGCCGGTCGAGGAATACACCGAAGGTCACTACATCTTCATGGCTACCGCTGACGGTACGGTGAAGAAGACGCCGCTGGAGCAATTCAGCCGTCAACGCAGCGTTGGTTTGATTGCGCTGGAGCTGGACGAAGGCGACGTATTGATTTCCGCTGCGATCACTGATGGCGAGCGCGAAGTCATGCTGTTCTCCGACGGCGGCAAGGTTACCCGCTTCAAAGAGTCCGATGTCCGTGCCATGGGGCGTACCGCTCGCGGTGTGCGTGGCATGCGTCTGCCGGAAGGTCAGAAGCTGATTTCCATGCTGATCCCGGAAGAAGGCAGCCAGATCCTCACCGCTTCGGCGCGTGGTTACGGCAAGCGTACGGCTATCAGCGAGTTCCCTGAGTACAAGCGTGGCGGTCAGGGCGTTATCGCCATGGTCAGCAACGATCGTAACGGCCGTCTGGTCGGTGCAGTCCAGGTGCTCGACGGCGAGGAAATCATGCTGATTTCCGATCAGGGCACACTGGTTCGTACCCGCGTCGACGAAGTTTCCAGTCTCGGCCGCAACACTCAGGGCGTGACCCTGATCAAGCTGGCCAGCGACGAAACACTGGTTGGTCTGGAGCGTGTTCAAGAGCCATCCGAAGTCGAAGGCGAAGAGCTGGAGGGCGAGGAAGCTGTTGAGTTCCAGGGCGGTGCAGTCATCGAGGATGTTGTTGAAGATCAGCAACTCGATGCCGCTGTGGCTGACGACGCCGAACCGCAGGAGTAAACGGATACGCGAGGGGGGCGGATGAAAATTCTCCCCCTTGTTATTTTTCCAGCCTGTAGGAGCGAGCTTGCTCGCGATGGTCGCTAACGATAACGCGGGCTAGCTGAAGCACCGCGGCGCTCTCAGGCTCATCGCGAGCAAGCTCGCTCCTACAGTGATTGGCCCCCGTGTCGATCGATGATTTATTGCGTGATCCCACCAAATCAGAGCGAGATTGGATGTGAGCAAGAGAGCCTATAACTTCTGTGCCGGCCCCGCGGCGCTTCCCGAATCTGTCCTGCAGCGCGCGCAGGGTGAACTCCTCGACTGGCACGGCAAGGGCCTGTCGGTCATGGAAATGAGCCATCGCAGTGATGAGTTCGTCTCCATCGCGACCAAGGCCGAGCAGGATCTGCGTGATCTGCTGGATATCCCCTCGAACTATAAAGTGCTGTTTCTGCAAGGCGGCGCCAGCCAGCAATTTGCTCAGATTCCTCTGAACCTGTTGCCGGAAACCGGCAAGGCTGACTATATCGACACCGGTATCTGGTCGCAGAAAGCCATTGAAGAAGCCTCGCGCTTCGGCACCGTCAATGTGGCGGCGACGGCCAAGCCTTATGACTATTTCGCAATTCCCGGCCAGAACGAATGGAAGCTGTCGCAAGACGCGGCCTACGTGCACTACGCGCCAAACGAAACCATCGGCGGTCTGGAATTCAGCTGGATCCCGGAAACCGGTGATGTGCCACTGGTTGCGGACATGTCTTCGGATATCCTGTCCCGTCCTGTGGATATCTCCCGTTTCGGCATGATCTACGCCGGCGCACAGAAGAACATCGGCCCGAGCGGTATCGTCGTCAACATCGTTCGCGAAGACCTGCTGGGTCGCGCCCGTTCAATCTGCCCGACCATGCTCGACTACAAGGTCGCGGCCGACAACGGCTCCATGTACAACACCCCGCCAACCCTGGCCTGGTACCTTTCCGGTCTGGTCTTCGAATGGCTGAAGGAGCAGGGCGGCGTAGAAGCCATCGGCAAGCTCAATGACGTCAAGCAGCGCACGCTGTATGGCTTCATCGACGCCAGTGGCCTGTACAGCAACCCGATCAACAAGTCTGACCGCTCATGGATGAACGTGCCATTCCGTCTGGCGGATGATCGCCTCGACAAGCCGTTCCTGGCAGGTGCCGAGGAGCGCGGTCTGTTGAACCTCAAGGGTCACCGTTCCGTGGGTGGCATGCGCGCCTCTATCTACAACGCCGTCGACATCAATGCGGTCAACGCGCTGGTGGCGTACATGGCAGAGTTCGAGAAGGAACACGGCTAATGTCTGAGCAAGAACTCAAGGCACTGCGCCTGCGTATTGACAGCCTGGACGATAAAATCCTGGAGCTGATCAGTGAGCGTGCGCGCTGCGCCCAGGAAGTCGCGCGAGTCAAGATGGCTTCATTGGCCGAAGGCGAAGTGCCGGTGTTCTATCGTCCTGAGCGCGAAGCTCAGGTGCTCAAGAAGGTCATGGAGCGCAATAAAGGTCCGTTGGGCAACGAAGAAATGGCGCGTCTGTTTCGTGAAATCATGTCCTCGTGCCTGGCGCTGGAGCAGCCACTGAAAGTGGCTTATCTAGGCCCCGAAGGTACCTTCACTCAAGCGGCGGCCCTGAAACACTTCGGTCATGCGGTGATCAGCAAGCCTATGGCTGCAATTGATGAAGTGTTCCGTGAAGTGGCAGCCGGAGCGGTGAATTTTGGCGTGGTGCCTGTGGAAAACTCCACCGAGGGCGCGGTCAACCACACCCTCGACAGCTTCCTCGAGCACGATATGGTGATCTGTGGCGAAGTCGAGCTGCGTATCCACCATCACCTGTTGGTCGGTGAAAACACCAAAACCGACAGCATTAGCCGTATCTACTCCCATGCCCAGTCTCTGGCTCAGTGCCGCAAGTGGCTGGACGCCCATTACCCGAATGTCGAGCGCGTGGCGGTTTCCAGCAACGCCGAAGCGGCCAAGCGGGTCAAGGGTGAATGGAACTCGGCAGCCATTGCCGGCGACATGGCGGCAGGCTTGTACGGCCTGACTCGTCTGGCCGAAAAAATCGAGGACCGTCCGGACAACTCCACGCGCTTCTTGATGATTGGCAGTCAGGAAGTGCCGCCGACCGGCGACGACAAGACCTCGATCATCGTCTCCATGAGCAACAAGCCTGGCGCGCTACACGAGTTGCTGGTGCCATTCCACGACAATGGTATCGACCTGACGCGGATCGAAACCCGGCCTTCGCGTAGTGGCAAATGGACCTATGTGTTCTTCATCGACTTCGTTGGCCATCACCGTGATCCGCTGATCAAGGCTGTGCTGGAGAAGATCAGTCAGGAAGCAGTAGCACTCAAAGTGCTGGGTTCCTACCCGAAAGCGGTTCTCTGAGGCTTTAACAATGAGTGGTGACTTCCTCGCTCTGGCGCAGCCGGGTGTGCAACAACTTTCGCCTTACGTCCCGGGCAAACCCGTGGATGAACTGGCTCGCGAGCTGGATATCGATCCGGCAAAAATCGTCAAACTGGCGAGTAATGAAAACCCGCTGGGCGCCAGCCCTAAAGCCTTGGCGGCGATTCGCGAAGAGCTGGCCGAGCTGACTCGTTATCCGGATGGCAACGGCTTCGCTCTCAAGAGTTTGCTGGCCGGGCAGTGCCGTGTGCAGCTCGATCAGGTGACCCTGGGTAACGGTTCCAATGACATTCTGGAGCTGGTGGCTCGTGCCTATCTGGCGCCCGGTCTGAATGCGGTGTTCAGCGAGCATGCGTTCGCGGTCTATCCGATCGTCACTCAGGCCGTAGGTGCGCAGGCGCGCGTGATTCCAGCCAAAGACTGGGGGCACGATTTGCCGGCGATGCTCAAAGCCATCGACAGCAATACTCGCGTGGTCTTCATTGCCAATCCAAACAATCCGACCGGCACCTGGTTCGGTGCAGAGGCGCTGGATGAGTTCCTTCAGGACGTGCCTGAGCACGTGCTGGTGGTGCTCGACGAGGCCTATATCGAATATGCCGAAGGTAGCGATCTTCCGGATGGTCTGGACTTCCTCGCGGCTTACCCGAATCTGCTGGTCTCGCGGACCTTCTCCAAGGCTTATGGTCTGGCCGCGTTGCGTGTCGGTTATGGCCTGTCTACGGCGATCGTCGCTGATGTCCTGAACCGCGTGCGCCAGCCATTCAACGTCAACAGCCTGGCCCTGGCCGCGGCTTGTGCGGCGCTGCAGGACGAAGAATATCTGGCTGAAAGCCGTCGCTTGAACGAGTCCGGTATGCAGCAGCTGGAAGCGGGCTTTCGCGAGCTGGGCCTGAGCTGGATTGCGTCCAAAGGCAACTTCATTGCGGTCGATCTGGGGCGCGTCGCGGCTCCGGTGTTCCAGGGTTTGCTGCGTGAAGGTGTGATCGTGCGTCCGGTGGCCAACTATGGCATGCCGAACCATCTGCGCATCACCATTGGTTTGCCGGCTGAAAACAGCCGCTTCCTCGAGGCGCTGGCCAAGGTTATGGCTCGTGGTTGATGTCATTGCAGTGCAACCTGCTGTGCCTATGATCGGTCGCCTGGTGGTGGTCGGTCTCGGGCTGATCGGTGGTTCCTTCGCCAAGGGCCTGCGCGAAAGCGGCCTGTGTCGCGAGGTCGTGGGTGTCGATCTTGATCCGCAGTCGCGCAAGCTGGCGGTTGAGCTTGGTGTGGTGGATCGCTGCGAAGAAGACCTTGCTCTGGCTTGTAGCGGTGCCGATGTCATTCAGTTGGCGGTGCCGATTCTGGCTATGGAGAAATTGCTGGCCGTTTTGGCGCGCATGGACCTGGGGCAAGCAATTCTGACGGACGTCGGCAGCGCCAAGGGCAATGTGGTGCGTGCTGCGAGCGAAGCGTTCGGCGGCATGCCCGCGCGTTTTGTGCCGGGACATCCGATTGCCGGCTCCGAGCAGAGCGGGGTAGAAGCCTCCAATGCGCAGTTGTTCCGTCGACACAAAGTGATTCTGACACCGCTGGAACAGACCGATCCAGCAGCGCTGACAATGGTTGACAGGCTTTGGCGCGAGTTGGGTGCGGATGTTGAGCACATGCAGGTCGAGCGTCATGATGAAGTGCTGGCGGCTACGAGCCACTTGCCGCACTTGCTGGCATTCGGTTTGGTCGATTCATTGGCCAAGCGCAGTGAAAACCTTGAGATCTTTCGTTACGCTGCGGGCGGTTTCCGCGATTTCACGAGAATCGCTGGTAGCGACCCGGTCATGTGGCACGACATCTTTCTCGCCAATCGCGAAGCTGTCCTGCGCACACTCGATACATTTCGCAGCGATCTCGACGCCTTGCGCGACGCGGTCGATGCAGGGGACGGGCACCAGCTGTTGGGCGTTTTCACGCGCGCCCGGGTTGCCCGCGAGCATTTCAGTAAAATCCTGGCCCGCCGGGCCTATGTGGACGCTATGAACTCCAACGACCTGATTTTCCTGGCTAATCCTGGTGGCCGCCTGACTGGGCGGATTCGTGTACCAGGCGATAAATCGATTTCCCACCGTTCGATCATGCTCGGCTCTCTTGCCGAAGGCACTACCGAAGTCGAAGGTTTCCTCGAGGGCGAAGACGCCCTGGCGACGCTGCAGGCTTTCCGTGACATGGGGGTAGTGATCGAAGGTCCGCACCATGGCCGTGTGACCATTCACGGCGTCGGCCTGCACGGCTTGAAGCCGGCCCCCGGGCCGATCTATCTGGGTAATTCCGGTACGTCGATGCGTCTGTTGTCGGGGTTGCTGGCGGCGCAGAGCTTCGACAGCACCTTGACCGGTGATGCGTCGTTGTCCAAGCGGCCGATGAACCGTGTGGCCAATCCGCTGCGTGAAATGGGGGCGGTCATCGAGACCGCTGAAGATGGTCGTCCGCCGATGACCATTCGTGGTGGTAACAAGCTCAAAGGCCTCACCTACACCATGCCGATGGCCAGTGCCCAGGTTAAATCCTGCCTGCTGTTGGCTGGTCTGTACGCCGATGGCAAAACTACCGTAACCGAGCCCGCTCCGACTCGCGACCATACCGAGCGTATGCTGCGTGGTTTCGGCTATCCGGTAACGGTGAATGGCGCTACGGCTTCGGTCGAGTCCGGGCACAAACTGACGGCGACGCACATCGAGGTTCCGGGGGATATTTCTTCCTCGGCGTTCTTCCTGGTCGCAGCATCGATAGCCGAAGGCTCTGAGCTGGTGCTTGAGCATGTCGGTATCAACCCGACCCGTACCGGTGTTATCGATATCCTGCGTCTGATGGGCGCTGATATCACTCTGGAAAACCAGCGTGAAGTCGGCGGCGAGCCAGTGGCTGATCTGCGTGTACGTGCGGCTAAACTGAAGGGTATCGAGATCCCGGAAGAGCTGGTTCCGTTGGCCATTGATGAGTTCCCGGTACTGTTCGTGGCTGCTGCCTGTGCCCACGGGCGCACGGTGCTGCGTGGTGCAGAAGAGCTGCGAGTCAAGGAGTCGGATCGCATTCAGGTGATGGCGGATGGTTTGCTGGCGCTGGGCGTCAAATGCGAGCCAACCCCGGACGGCATCATCATCGATGGCGGCCAGATCGGGGGCGGTGAGGTGCATGGTCATGGCGATCACCGCATTGCCATGGCGTTCAGCGTGGCGTCGCTGCGGGCAAACGCTCCAATCCGTATCCATGACTGCGCCAACGTTGCTACGTCGTTCCCCAACTTCCTCGCGTTGTGCGCGCAGGTCGGTATCCGCGTTGCGCAAGAGGCTCAATCGTGATGATCAAAGCGCCTGTAATTACCATTGATGGGCCGAGCGGTTCGGGTAAAGGCACCATCGCCGGTATTCTGGCCAAACGTCTGGAGTGGTGCCTGCTGGATTCGGGGGCGTTGTACCGCTTGCTGGCATTTGCTGCGCGCAATCACGGGGTCGACCTGACCAACGAAGAATCGCTGAAGTTGCTGGCGGCGCATCTTGACGTGCAGTTCGTCGGGGCGACCGAAGGTCAGCCGCAGCGGATCATTCTCGAGGGTGATGATGTCACTGATGACTTGCGCAACGAACAAGTCGGCGCCTGGGCTTCCCAGGTAGCCGCGCTGCCGGCGGTGCGGGACGCTTTGCTGCAACGCCAGCGGGCGTTCCAGGAACCTCCGGGACTGGTGGCCGATGGTCGGGACATGGGAACGGTGGTTTTCCCCGATGCGCCGCTGAAGATTTTTCTGACCGCCAGCGCCGAGGAGCGTGCACGTCGCCGTTACTTGCAGTTGAAGGCCAAAGGTGATGATGTTAGTCTGTCGAGTCTGCTAGATGAGATACGTGTACGTGATGAGCGTGACACCCAGCGAGCGGTAGCCCCGCTCAAACCGGCGGCTGACGCCATACAGCTGGATTCCACGGAATTGTCCATCGAGCAGGTGCTGGAACGCATCATGAGCGAGATCGCCATTCGCGATATCGCCGGGTGACCAGGAAACTCCGCAGGGGACACCAGGCATAGTCCTGCGGTTTTTCTTTTATATGAACGTAACCCACATCGTCTGGGATGTGGCAGATGGGCGTATTCTTCGCCCTTATCAACAGGAATTAAAATGAGCGAAAGCTTTGCAGAACTCTTTGAAGAAAGCCTAAAAACCCTGAACCTTCAGGCTGGCTCGATCATCACCGCTATCATCGTCGATATCGATTACCAAGCTGGTTGGGTAACCGTTCACGCTGGTCTGAAGTCCGAAGGCCTCATTCCGCTGGAACAGTTCCACAACGATGCTGGTGAACTGAACATCAACATTGGTGATGAAGTTCACGTTGCGCTGGACGCGGTCGAAGACGGCTTTGGCGAAACCAAACTGTCCCGTGAAAAAGCCAAGCGCGCTGAATGCTGGATTGTTCTGGAAGCAGCCTTCGCAGCTGAAGAAGTGGTCAAGGGCGTTATCAACGGTAAGGTTAAAGGCGGCTTCACTGTCGACGTTAACGGCATCCGTGCGTTCCTGCCAGGTTCTCTGGTTGACGTCCGTCCAGTGCGCGACACCACGCACCTGGAAGGCAAAGAGCTCGAATTCAAGGTCATCAAGCTCGACCAGAAACGCAACAACGTTGTCGTTTCCCGTCGTAGCGTCCTCGAAGCCGAGAACTCCGCTGAGCGCGAAGCTCTGCTGGAATCCTTGCAAGAAGGTCAGCAAGTCAAAGGTATCGTCAAAAACCTCACCGATTACGGCGCATTCGTCGATCTGGGTGGCGTCGATGGCCTGCTGCACATTACCGACATGGCCTGGAAGCGTATCAAGCATCCTTCCGAAATCGTCAACGTTGGCGACGAGATCGATGTCAAGGTTCTGAAGTACGATCGCGAGCGCAATCGTGTTTCCCTGGGCCTCAAGCAACTGGGCGAAGACCCATGGGTTGCTATCAAGGCACGTTACCCAGAAAGCACTCGCGTTACCGCGCGTGTAACCAACCTGACCGACTACGGCTGCTTCGCTGAGCTGGAAGAAGGCGTGGAAGGCCTGGTACACGTTTCCGAAATGGACTGGACCAACAAGAACATCCACCCTTCGAAAGTCGTACAAGTCGGCGACGAAGT
Source organism: Pseudomonas sp. GW821-FHT01E05 (assembly GCF_059422425.1). Classification (NCBI taxonomy): domain Bacteria; kingdom Pseudomonadati; phylum Pseudomonadota; class Gammaproteobacteria; order Pseudomonadales; family Pseudomonadaceae; genus Pseudomonas; species Pseudomonas sp. GW821-FHT01E05. The sequence continues at coordinate 56,456 of NZ_JBWKWW010000009.1, read as the reverse complement.
GGAAGTTATGGTTCTGGACATCGACGAAGAGCGTCGTCGTATCTCCCTCGGCATCAAGCAGTGCAAATCTAACCCATGGGAAGATTTCTCTGGCCAGTTCAACAAGGGCGATAAAATCTCCGGCACCATCAAGTCGATCACCGATTTCGGTATCTTCATTGGTCTGGACGGCGGCATCGACGGCCTGGTTCACCTGTCCGACATCTCCTGGAACGAAGTGGGCGAAGAAGCCGTACGTCGCTTCAAGAAGGGCGACGAGCTCGACACCGTCATCCTGTCTGTTGATCCAGAGCGTGAGCGCATCTCCCTGGGTATCAAGCAGCTGGAAAGCGATCCGTTCTCCGAGTACGTTCAAGAGAACGACAAAGGCGCAATCGTTAAGGGTATCGTGAAAGAAGTTGACGCCAAAGGCGCCATCATCACTCTCGCTACCGATATCGAAGCTACTCTGAAAGCCTCCGAAATCAGCCGTGACCGCATCGAAGATGCGCGTAACGTTCTGAAAGAAGGCGAAGAAGTTGAAGCCAAGATCATCAGCGTTGACCGCAAGAGCCGTGTAATCCAGCTGTCCATCAAGTCGAAAGACGTTGAAGACGAGAAAGAAGCTATCCAGAGCCTGCGCGAGAAGCCAGCTACTTCGGATATCGCTGCTGGTCCTACCACTCTGGGCGACCTGTTGCGTGCACAAATGGAAAAGCAGAACTAAGTTCTGTCAGACCATAGAAAAAGGGCGACTTCGGTCGCCCTTTTTTGTGTCTGCGATTTGACCCGCAACTTGCGTTGTATGCTGCCGGCTATCTGTCGATGAGCAGCGCAAGTTACGTACTACCCGGGTATAAGGTCCGGGCTTTTGGCTTCGGTAAATGCCGTGGTTCTTGGTCCGTGCACGGCATCTCTGGCGTCGTGCAGATAAGTCAATACACGGGCTGTTCAAAATCCTCCGGGCGTGCTAAAACCTTTGAAGCGCTGATCTAGCTGCTTGAAAAAGAAGGGAAAAATATGACGAAGTCGGAGTTGATCGAACGAATTGTCACCCATCAAGGGCTGCTCTCATCCAAGGATGTCGAGCTGGCCATCAAGACCATGCTTGAGCAAATGTCCCAGTGCCTCGCTACCGGTGATCGCATCGAGATCCGTGGCTTTGGCAGCTTCTCCTTGCACTACCGCGCACCGCGTGTAGGTCGCAACCCGAAAACCGGTCAATCCGTCAGCCTTGACGGTAAATTCGTTCCCCACTTCAAGCCGGGCAAAGAGCTCCGGGATCGGGTGAATGAGGATGAGGAGGAGGGGATTTGATAGTGTTGGCTCAAGGAGCAACTCATGCGTAATTTGAAACGCGTACTCCTCGTGGTAGCTGTTCTCTTGCTTGTGCTGGCGATTCTGGCTTTTGTGCTAGAGAACCAGCAATCAGTTTCCTTGCTGTTCCTTGGCTGGGCCGGGCCGCAACTGCCAATCTCAGTCATAACGGTGTTGGCGTTGTTGATAGGGATGCTGATTGGGCCTCTTATCGGCTGGTTTGCCGGTCGCACCGCAAGAGCGCGGCGCAAGCGCTTGGTCTGATTAAGGCGCGGGTCGGGGGGAGGGGCATCGAACTTTTCACGCGTTGTTTGTCTATATCCGTTAGTAAATCCTCCTTTAAACTGTAAAATGCTACGTCTGTCTGAATAGTTGGAGATTCCATAGGGATCTCGGCATTGGCACGGATGGATCACTCGTCAGAGGCTACGGCTAATACGATAGCTTTTGCATTCATGGATTAGACAGCGCTCAGTGTGCAGCTTTGTCAGCAACTCAAGGGTATGGTTTCCGCGTGAAAATTCTAGTAACCGGCGGCGCCGGGTTTATCGGCTCTGCAGTCATTCGTCATATCATTTCCAATACTACTGACTCCGTAGTAAACCTCGATAAGCTGACTTACGCTGGCAACCTTGAGTCTGTGGCGCAAGCGGCTCAGAGTGAGCGCTATGTGTTCGAGCGCGTGGATATCTGCGACCGGGATCAGGTGGATCGCGTCCTGCGCGAGCACCAGCCCGATACGATCATGCACCTGGCGGCCGAATCCCACGTTGATCGCTCGATTTCCGGCCCGTCTGAATTCATCCAGACCAACATTATTGGCACTTACACCTTGCTGGAGGCTGCTCGCCACTACTGGAGCACCCTGGATGATGAGCGCAAAGCCAATTTCCGCTTTCACCATATTTCTACCGACGAAGTCTACGGAGACCTTGAAGGTCCGGAAGACCTCTTCACCGAAACCACGCCTTATCAGCCAAGCTCGCCGTATTCGGCCAGTAAAGCCAGTTCCGATCACCTGGTTCGTGCCTGGAGCCGCACTTACGGCTTACCGACCCTGGTCACCAATTGCTCGAACAACTACGGCCCATGCCATTTCCCTGAGAAGTTGATCCCGCTGATCATCCTCAATGCGCTGGAAGGCAAGCCGCTTCCGGTGTATGGCAAAGGCAATCAGGTTCGTGACTGGCTCTACGTCGAAGACCACGCACGTGCCCTGTATAAAGTCGTGACCGAAGGCGTCGTCGGCGAGACTTACAACATTGGCGGCCATAACGAAAAGCAAAATATTGAAGTGGTGCACACGCTCTGCGCTCTGCTTGATGAGTTGCGTCCCGATTCACCGCATCGCCCTCACGCCAGCTTGATCACCTATGTCCAGGATCGCCCTGGCCATGACCAGCGCTACGCAATCGATGCCAGCAAAATCCAGCGTGAGCTGGGCTGGGTGCCTGAAGAGACTTTCGAGACCGGGATTCGTAAAACCGTCGAGTGGTACCTCGATAACACCGAATGGGTTGCTCACGTGAAAAGTGGCAGCTATCAACAGTGGATTGATAAAAACTACACTGACCGTTCAAGCAAAGCATGAAAATCCTTCTTCTTGGCAAAAACGGCCAGGTCGGCTGGGAGCTGCAACGCTCCCTTTCGCCACTCGGTGAAGTGATAGCGCTCGACCGTCAAACGGTCGATGGGCTGTGTGGCGACTTGTCCGATCTTGACTCGCTGCGAGCAGCGATTCGTCAGGTCAAACCCGACATCATCGTCAACGCTGCGGCTTACACTGCGGTGGATAAAGCCGAATCAGAGCCTGAGCTCGCAACTCGCATAAATGCCCTGGCAAGTCGGGTCATGGCCGAAGAAGCATTGTCCCTTGATGCCTGGCTGATTCACTATTCTACGGACTACGTGTTCAGTGGCAGCGGACAAGCGCCATGGAAAGAAGATGACGCAGTCGCGCCAGTGAATCATTACGGCGCGAGCAAGCTCGCTGGTGAGCAGGCCATTAGAGGTACCGGCTGCAAACACCTGATCTTCCGCACCAGCTGGGTCTATGGTGCTCGTGGTAACAATTTTGCCAAGACCATGCTGCGTCTTGCCAAAGGCAGGGAAACACTGAGCGTCATTGCCGATCAGGTTGGAGCGCCCACTGGTGCAGACTTGATCGCAGACGTTACAGCCTTGGCTATTCAGCAAGTCGTTAAGCGCCCTGAGCTGGGAGGCGTGTATCACTTGGCGGCTGGCGGCGAAATCTCGTGGCACGGCTATGCTAGTCATGTGATCGATTTCGCTCGTGGCCATGGCGAACAACTGATGGTGACGGCAATCAATCCGATCGATACCACGGCCTACCCAACACCTGCGCGTCGGCCGCTGAATTCGCGTCTGAATACTCAGAAGCTGCGTGATAACTTTTCTTTGCACTTGCCGGATTGGCAAAGTGGCGTAACCCGAATGCTTATGGAAGTTCTAGATAAATGATCAACACGACAAATCGCAAAGGCATCATCCTCGCTGGCGGCTCGGGCACACGTTTGCACCCGTTGACCTTGGGTGTTTCGAAGCAGATGCTGCCGATCTACGACAAGCCGATGATCTTTTATCCGCTGTCGGTGCTTATGCTCGCGGGCATGCGTGAAATTCTGATTATCTCCACCCCGGAAGACTTGCCGTGCTTCCGCAAGCTGCTGGGTGACGGCAGCGTGTACGGCATCAAGCTGACCTACGCCGAACAGCCAAGCCCGGATGGCCTGGCTCAAGCCTTCATCATTGGCGAGGAGTTCATCGGTAAGGATCCATGCTGCCTGATCCTGGGCGACAACATCTTCTACGGTCAGCACTTCTCCGACAATCTTCGCTCCGCCAGCACTCAACAGCATGGCGCCACGGTATTTGGTTATCACGTTTCCGATCCCGAACGCTTCGGTGTGGTTGAGTTCGATGCATCGGGCCGCGCACTGAGTATCGAAGAGAAACCGCTCAAGCCAAAATCCAGCTACGCGGTGACCGGTCTGTATTTCTACGACAACCAGGTTGTCGAAATCGCCAAGAACATCAAACCCTCCGAGCGCGGCGAGCTGGAAATTACCGACGTCAACCGTGCTTATCTCGAGCAGAAGACCCTCAACGTCGAAATGCTTGGGCGCGGCTTTGCCTGGCTGGACACCGGTACCCACGACTCGCTGCTTGAAGCCAGCCACTTCGTGCACACGATCGAGCAGCGCCAGGGGCTGAAAGTAGCTTGCCTGGAAGAGATTGCTTACCACAATGGCTGGATCACTGCCGAACAACTGGGCGCTCAAGCTGACGCTCTGAAGAAGACCGGTTATGGTCAGTACCTGCAGAAGCTGCTGGACTCGAGCTCCCACTGACCGGCGAGCGTTATCCTTTCGAACGCTTACGTTCAGCCGGTGCAAGCAGGATAGGTATGCCAGTAGAACATCCCAAAGTTGCGGTTTTACTGGCGGCTTACAACGGAATGCAATGGATCGAGGAGCAGATTGCCTCGATCCTCATTCAGTCAGCGGTAGACGTAACGATCTATATCAGCGTCGACCCTTCAACGGACGGTACCGAGGCTTGGTGTGCAGCGTATGCGGCTGAGCATACTCGCGTGGTCCTTCTGCCGACTGCCGGCTCTTTTGGTGGTGCCTCGCGTAATTTTTTCCGGCTGATCCGTGATGTTGATTTCGATGGCTATGACTTTATTGCCTTTGCCGATCAGGATGACGTTTGGCACGTTGATAAACTCTCGAGGGCGACTCGGACTCTGAATACCGGCGAATATGCTGCTTATTCGAGTAACGTCACCGCCTTCTGGCCGAATGGCAGAACCCTGTTACTGGATAAGGCTCAGCCGCAGGTCACTTGGGACTTCTTGTTCGAGGCGGCCGGGCCAGGCTGCACTTACGTGTTTGGCAAGAGTCTGGCGACGTCGTTGAAGGCTTCCATGCTCGCCAATTGGCAGCAACTGCAAGACGTCAGCCTGCACGACTGGTACTGCTATGCCTATGCGCGAAGCCATGGCTATGTATGGTTCATCGACCCGCTACCGACCATGCACTACCGTCAACATGAGCGAAATCAGGTGGGAGCCAATACCGGGATAAACCCGTTGATTGCACGCTATAAAACCATTCATGACGGCTGGTGGTTCTCTCAAGTCCGGCTCATCACATGCCTGGTTGGGCAAAGTGGCAATCCCTTTGTCCAAGGGTGGCTGCGCCTTGGGCGCAGGCAACTATTAAAGCTTTCACTGAGTGCCTGGAAATGCCGACGACGTGCGCGCGATAAGGTGTTCTTCTTTTGTATTTGTTGCGCCACGGCGGTGATCGGGAAAAAAGCTAAATGAAAGGCCCGCAGGTTTTAGTCACAGGCGCGACGGGGTTTGTAGGCGAGGCTGTGGTCTTCAGGTTATTGCTCGATAAGAAGTTCACCCCTGTGGCGGCCGTTCGCGGTGTTACACGCTTGAGAGGCTTGTGTCGCGTTGTGCCATTCGATCTGAATGAGACAACGGTGTTGCCCCCCCTGAATGATGTTCAGGTTGTCATTCACTGCGCTGCCCGAGTGCATGTGATGAACGAAACCGCGGTGGATGCCCTGGTGGAGTTTCGAAAGGTCAATGTTGACGGGACTGTGCGACTCGCTCAGAAAGCCGCAAAGTCTGGCGTAAAACGTTTCATCTTTATCAGCTCGATCAAGGTTAACGGCGAAAGTACCGTCTCAGGTGCACCTTTCAAAGCTGACGATCGTCCCGCACCTGTCGACCCATATGGGATATCGAAGCGAGAAGCTGAAGATGCGTTAAGGCAAATCGGCCTGGATACAGGTATGGAAGTCGTGATCATCCGTCCGCCGCTTGTTTATGGTCCGGGAGTAAAAGCCAACTTTCTGAGCATGATGCGTTGGTTGGACAAGGGCATACCGCTGCCGTTGGGCGCTATTCGCAATCAGCGCAGTCTGGTGGCATTAGGTAACTTGGTAGATCTCGTAGTGACCTGCATCGATCATCCGGCCGCCGCGGATAACACATTTCTAGTCAGCGACGGTGAGGACTTATCCACAACCCAGTTGCTTCAACGCATGGCTCACTCATTAGGTAAGAGCGCTCGATTGTTGCCGATACCTACAGGTATGTTGAATCTAGCGGCCTCAACTTTTGGAAAAAAATCGATTGCTCAGCGTTTATGCGATTCGCTGCAAGTTGATATCAGCCAGACAAGGGTGCTTCTGCACTGGGCTCCTTCTATAAGTACTGCAAGAGCCCTGCGTCAGACCGCGGACCATTATCGGGACAAAGAAATTAAATGATTTTTTGGTGGGTGTTACTGGCAGTATTCGCCGTTTCCTGGATTTTTACCCTGGTCTTGCGCCGTTATGCTTTGGCCAAAAGCCTGATGGACATCCCCAATGAGCGCAGTTCCCACTCCGTTCCTACGCCACGTGGCGGAGGGGTGGCTATCGTGGTCGCGTTTGCATTGGCTCTCCCTGTACTGACCGCGTTGGGGCTGTTGAGTGCGCCAGCGCTTATAGGGCTCTTGGGCTCGGGGTTGCTGGTAGCGGTCATTGGGTTTGCCGATGATCATGGGCATATCGCCGCCAGATGGCGGCTGTTGGGGCATTTTATAGCAGCCGGCTGGGCACTCTTCTGGCTCAATGGCCTTGCCCCCATCTCACTGTTTGGAGTTCTGGTTGACTTAAGTGTGATTGGTAACATCCTTGCGCTGATCTATCTGGTGTGGATGCTTAATCTTTACAATTTCATGGACGGCATCGATGGCCTGGCTAGTGCTGAGGCGATAAGTGTGTGCCTGGGGATTTGTCTGGTTTATTGGCTTGGTGGAAACACGAATCTAATGTGGGCTCCGCTTATTTTGGCTGGGGCAGTCGCAGGGTTTCTTTGCTGGAATTTCCCACCTGCTAAGATTTTCATGGGGGACGCCGGAAGCGGGTTTCTTGGCATCGTTCTAGGCGGATTAGTGCTCCACGCGGCTTGGGAAAAGCCTGAGCTGTTATGGAGCTGGCTGATATTGCTGGGTGTTTTTATTGTCGATGCAACATGGACTTTAGTGCGGCGGCTGGTAAGAGGGGATAAGGTGTATCAGGCTCATCGTAGTCACGCTTATCAGCATGCAGCTCAAGGCTCAAAAAATCATCTGGTGGTCACAGTAGCCGTTATCTTGATAAATATAGGCTGGTTATTACCCATATCACTATTCGTTGGTGCTGGAGGCTTGGGGGGAGGTTGGGGATGCCTTCTTGCTTATTCCCCGCTCTTTTATCTTGCGTGGAAATTCCACGCGGGAGTGGTGCGCTGATCGCTCGCTGCGAGGCCGGCACACGGATAAAAAGTGCTGATTAAATGGTTTTTCCTTTGGGGCGGCTACTGCAAACGCCCCTTTCTTTTCAGTTTTAAGTTGTAGCTGGAAGCTTTGCAAAGGGGCGTGAAGGGTGGCACGGGTCAAATTTTATTAAGAATTGCGGCTGCTATTAAGCTGACGTTTCCCTTCAGTGTCTGGCGATGGACACCGCTGTTTTTTATAAGGCGAAGTCGTGAAATTAATCCGCTTTGTCGCGCGAGCTCGAACTGTTGAAGTGTCTGTTTGTTTTCAGGTGTTAAACTTTCTTTGACTGAATTAATGACGATAAGGTTTTGAGTACTCCACTCTCTGAACCTACCGGTCAACATTTTTCTAATTCGCAGAAGTCGGTTCTTCAAGTCGGCGTTGGCACCAATAAGGTTGCCCTCATGCTGGCGATAGTCTAGCGTGGGTAGAGGGTCATATACGATTTTTCCGCCGCAACCACTCACTAAAAGATACGCCAGCCAGTCGTGTGCCACAACAGGGGCATCGGCGGCGATGCGCAGCATGAGTTCTCGGGCTGCATTGTTTATTAGCATCGTATTGGCACCTGCAATACTTTGCACCAATGAGTTTTTAAAGCATGGACGACTTTTGAATAGAGGGGAGTAGCCCATGGGCTCCAGTTTTGAATTTACCAGTCTTGTTCTTGAGCAATAAAGGGCTGGCTGTCCTGGGGTACCATTTATCTGAGCGATGCTTCTCTCTAGCTTGTTCTCAAGCCAAATATCATCTTGATCGCTGAACGCAAAGTAGTCGGCAATTATTGTCGTGTTTTTTATTAGTGATAAGAAGTTTCTGGCGAAGCCTTGGCGTGGGCCAGACAGAATGGAAAGTCGATCGGCGCCGAGTCGCTGTTGGTAACTCTGCAGTATTTTCAGTGTTTCGTCTTCCGAACCGTCGTCCGAGGCGTAAATTGACCAGTTTTTGTGCGACTGGTTTAAAATCGAATCAAGCTGCTCAGAAAGAAATTTTGCACCGTTGTAAGTGCAAATAAGTACTGCAACTTTGTCAGTGCCGTCCGGCCGAGTCTCTCGCGACGATGAGGGGGCGGGGGCTCGAAAATGACGGCCGTTGTTTTGATTTTCCATGATTTCGATCTCTCGCGCGCCAGCTATATAGTAAATCTAGTACCGATAAAGAAGGGATGAGTATGATTTCGAACGGTTTTGTCTTTGGGATACGTCAGTTGCGGCGGTGGTTTCAGCAGTCATCACGAGGTAGGCATTGTCTGGCAAGCTTAACAGGATTGGGGAGGCGCTGACGAGCGGGCTTGCCCCGCAACCTTTGATCGTCCAGACAGTCATATCAGGCGTGGACCGACGAGGGGTGCCCCGGTGGTCGTATTCTGTTCATGAAGGAGGCTACAATGCCGGGAGTTACTAAGTTTTGGGGGGTGGGAGTGGGAGTGGGAGCGGTGATCGGGCGAGTCAATGGATAAATTACGATCGTTTTTATTGGGCTTGCCGCGACGGCAGAAAAGGCTGTTGCAGGTTGGCACTGACGTTTTCCTTGTCTGGGTTGCGCTGTGGTTGGCTTTCATCGTCCGTCTGGGTGTCGATGATATGTACAATCCGCTAAAAGTGCATTCCTGGCTTTTCATTTGTGCGCCATTGGTCGCGATCCCCCTATTCATCCGATTCGGAATGTACCGCGCGGTCATGCGCTATTTTGGCAATGATGCCCTCATTGCCATCATCAAGGCAGTCAGCCTTTCATCGTTGATTCTGGCGGTTGTAGTCTATTGGTACAGCAACCATGAGAACGTGGTTCCGCGCTCCATCATTTTCAATTACTGGTGGTTGAGCCTGGTGATCATTGGTGGCCTGCGCCTTTGCATGCGCCAGTATTTCATGGGGGACTGGTTTACCGCCGCTCAGCATGTGCCGTTCACCAACCGGGATGACGGTTTGACCAAGGTTGCCATTTACGGCGCCGGTGTGGCGGGTAACCAACTGGTCGCAGCGTTGCGCATGGGGCGTGTGATGCGCCCCGTGGCGTTTATTGATGATGATGCGAGTATCGCGGATCGATCAATATCCGGTTTGCAGGTGTATAAGCCCAAGCATATTCAACAGATGATCGATGTTACCGGTGCTCAGGAGATTCTTCTGGCGCTGCCGTCATCGACTCGTGCCCGGCGTCGAGAGATACTCAATTTTCTCGAAGGTTTTCCGCTTCACATACGAAGTGTGCCGAATTTCACCGATCTGGCTAGCGGCCGGGTGAAGGTCGATGATATCCAGGAGGTAGATATAGCCGACTTGTTGGGTCGAGACTCTGTGCCGGCGCAACCCGATTTGTTGGCTCGTTGCATCAAGGGAAAAGTGGTTCTGGTGACTGGCGCTGGCGGCTCAATTGGCTCGGAGCTCTGCCGGCAGATTTTCTCGCTTGGCCCGATCACGCTTTTGTTGTTTGATCATAGTGAGTTCAATCTTTATAGCATTTTATCCGAGCTGGAGCGCCGAATCGACCGTGAGTCATCGTCTGTCCGGTTGCTACCAATCCTGGGGTCTATTCGTCATCCCCATAAACTCCTTGATGTAATGAACGCCTGGAATGTAGATACGGTCTATCATGCTGCCGCTTATAAACACGTTCCGATGGTGGAGCACAACATTGCCGAAGGCGTGCTGAATAATGTTATTGGTACGCTTAATACGGCGCAGGCGGCTTTGCAGGCGGGTGTTGAGAACTTTGTACTCATATCGACGGACAAAGCGGTACGTCCTACCAATGTGATGGGCAGCACCAAGCGACTTGCTGAACTAACCTTGCAAGCGCTCAGTTGCGAATTGGCGCCGGTGTTATTTGGTGACAAAGCCAATGTATCCCGCGTCAACAAGACCCGATTCACTATGGTGCGTTTTGGGAATGTGCTGGGGTCTTCTGGTTCAGTAATTCCACTATTCCACAACCAGATAAAATCCGGCGGACCATTAACCGTTACCCATCCGAAAATCACTCGATATTTCATGACCATACCCGAGGCGGCGCAGTTGGTGATTCAGGCTGGATCCATGGGGCAGGGCGGTGACGTGTTTGTGTTGGACATGGGCGAGCCGGTCAGGATTGTTGAATTGGCAGAGAAGATGATTCATCTGTCTGGTTTGAGCGTTCGTTCGGAGAAGAATCAGCATGGCGACATCGCCATCGAGTTCACCGGTTTGCGTCCCGGTGAGAAGTTGTATGAAGAGTTGCTGATTGGCGACAATGTCTCGGCGACCCAGCATCCGATGATCATGAGCGCGAATGAAGACTATCTGCCTTGGGATGTGCTCAAGGCAAGGTTGACTGAGTTGCTTGCTGCGGTAGAGGTGGATGATTACTCTCGAGTCAGACAGCTGCTGCGTGACACCGTGAGTGGCTATACCCCTGATGGAGAGATTGTCGACTGGATTTACCAGCAGCGCCGCCTCGAGCCCTGACGAGCGCTTGCTGATACGATGGCCGATTCTATGCGCGCAGTTGATTCATGAGTCGGCCATGTCGTTTCTGCGGTGGTAATCACGAGGTTTCCTTTGAGAAGGGTGTTGCGTGCTTGCGCCACCAGTCTTCGGTCGTGTCAATCTCGACTTTCGACAAGATCGCCTTTTCGTGTTTGCGTGCATTCGGTGGTTGATTGACAGCTCCGGGCGCAAAAAAAACTTACCCCCTTCTCACGAGTGCCTGTATGGCGGGGCTCATGCCATTGGGTCAAGGCGCCTGCAGGTGGCATGCACCTGGCCGCGCACATCGGCGGAAAATGGTATATGCCCTAACCCCGCGGGGGAGGCTCTACTTGGCCTGAACCGCCCGCTTGGTACGGGCTCGCAGGTATTATTCGTTGACGTTTTGAGGTATCCTCGACGCGCCTTTAGGGCGTTCAGCCAGGGCTCCATTTTATCAGGTGTATTGGTTTTTGCGGGTGTCTATGATCAACAACCTTTTTGTGTTTGTTCAGCTAATAGATCCAAGGCTTCGTGAATTTTGAAACTCCTGGGCTCTGACATTGTCTCACGTAATTTTTTCTCTACTCTAAAGAGCTATAAGGGAAGTGTTACAGCATGGTCGAAAGCTATTTTTCATCAACAAATGAATAGTATTGAAGAACTGTGCCAGTTAGCTCTTTCCCGGCAGTTTGAGTGTTTATTCTCAATCAGTGACGTGTGCCAGAGACTGGTTCGCCGAGTAGAAGAAATACAAGATGGTTTTTTTCGGATAGGGCCAAGCCAGTCTTCTTGCCTGGTCGCAAGCCTTCGAAAAAGTTTAACGATTTTTCGCCAATGGATTGAATTTCATTTGATCGCTAACATCATGCAGCAGTCCAGGATGCCAACGCCAGTGGTGTTACTTATAACCCAAGAGGCCAGAACGAAAGCCCTTATTAACTCAGGGGAGTTTGCCTGATGCAGAATTTTTCAATATCGCCGCGCGAAATGATCGCAAGTTTTGTTCGAAATCGTTCGTTGATCAAGGCTTCTGTCAAGCGTGAGGTGTTAGGGCGTTATCGCGGCTCAGTGTTGGGAGTATTTTGGTCGTTCTTCAACCCTGTTTTCATGCTCGCGGTATACACCTTTGTTTTCAGTGTCGTATTTAAGGCGCGCTGGAGCGGCGGCAGCGACTCTAAAACCGAGTTTGCACTGATTCTCTTTGCCGGCTTGATGGTATTCAGCCTTTTTTCGGAATGTATAAATCGTGCTCCGGGGTTAGTTATTGCTAATGCGAATTATGTCAAGAAAGTGGTTTATCCGTTAGAAATACTTCCTTGGGTAAGTCTCGGGGCGGCACTGTTTCATGCTCTGATAAGTCTTGGGGTATGGATGATTGCTTATCTGATTTTTTTTGGGGCGCCACACGTCACCGCTTTGTACCTTCCGCTGGTGGTACTTCCACTGGTGTTGATGATGATGGGGTTGTCCTGGGGCTTGGCTGCGCTGGGGGTTTACCTGCGTGATATAGCGCAGTTCATAGGGATCTTGACATCGGTGCTGATGTTCTTGTCGCCGATATTCTACCCGGCGAGTGCATTACCTGAAGCTTATAGACCTATCTTGATGCTGAATCCGCTGACGCCTGTGATTGAGCAAGCCAGAGATGTGCTGTTTTGGGGGCAGGTGCCCAATTTCTTCAGTATTTTAGTTCATATACTGGTGGGGACATTAGTGATGTGGCTGGGTTTCGCCTGGTTCCAGAAAACACGCAAGGGGTTTGCTGATGTCCTCTGAGTCCGGTATCGCTATCAAGGTTGAAAACCTCAGCAAGTGCTATCAAATCTATGATCAGCCTCATGATCGATTGAAGCAGTTTTTGATGTCGGGTCGCCAATATTACCGAGAGTTTTGGGCCCTGAATGATGTTTCATTCGAGATCAAGAAAGGTGAAACCGTTGGCATCATAGGGCGCAATGGAAGTGGTAAGTCCACTCTTCTGCAAATGATTTGCGGGACGTTGAATCCTACCAGCGGTAGCGTTCAGACCCATGGTCGAATCGCCGCGCTTCTCGAATTGGGTTCGGGATTCAATCCAGAGTTCACCGGGCGCGAGAATGTTTATATGAACGCGGCCGTACTGGGTTTGAGTACGGAAGAAACGGACGCTCGTTACGATAAGATTGTTGAGTTTGCGGACATAGGCAGTTTTATCGGCCAGCCAGTAAAAGCATACTCGAGCGGAATGATGGTCCGCTTGGCGTTTTCGGTTGCCATTCATGTAGATCCGGATATTTTGATTGTTGACGAGGCGCTATCGGTTGGTGACGCATACTTCCAGGCGAAATGTGCGAAGATGATCCAGACGATAATTGCTGGTGGTTCCACTGTGCTGTTCGTCAGTCATGATACAGCTTCAGTGAAGTCACTGTGTAGTCGTGCACTGTTGTTGGACTCCGGACGAAGCCAGTTTTTGGGCGATGTAAATACGGCAGTTGAAAAGTATTACTCTGCTTTGATCGAGAGCCAGCGAGCCGAACGAGTATTAGATGAGTCTGTCGAGCCGTCCGCGATGGTCTCAGCTGAGTTTACTGATGGCGCTGAAAGTTTTCAGTCAATGGCCAGCTTTCAGCGGATAAAGAACGGCGTCGCAGAGTTCATAAATGTTGCGTTGTTGAATGAAAGTGGCCAAGCGATAGATTCAGTGAACTTTGGTCAGAAAGTGATCCTCCGACAAGTCGTGCAGGTGAACAAGGCCACACACAGGTTAGGGTTGGCATACCATATTCGCGACAAGAACGGTCAGGATATTATTTACTCAGATACCGGAATCGAGCATGACAACCACCTACTGGATGTCAAGGCTGGGAGTGTCCACGTAATAGAGTGGCGCTTCACTGCGTATCTTCGTGAGGGAAGCTATGTGGTAGCGTCTATGCTTTCTGAACCGGTGGATCTGAGAATAGGGGACGTGGTGGTCGCAGACTTCGTTCCTATCTCTACAAAATTTACACTGTCGAGTGCTGGCCATCCACAAATATACGCCGCAGCGTATTGGCATAATGAAGTAAAAGTTCGAGAGATTACGCATGTCCCAGATTAATAATAAGCTTCACCTTGGATGTGGGTCAGTGAATTTCCCAGGGTGGATAAATATTGATCTTGACTCGCCAACTGCGGACATGTTGCTGGATCTTACACACCCATTGCCTTTCCCTGATGGTTCTGCGACTCATATGTTCAATGAACACTTCATTGAACACATAACACGTTCGCAAGCTGTGCAGTTTTTGCAAGAGTGCCATAGAGTGCTCTCTGCGGACGGAGCCATAAGGATCACGACGCCCAATCTGCGTTTTTTAACATACTCATATATGACAGGGGCCATTGGTGAGTGGGGGGATCTCTGGCAACCGAATACGCGCTGTATGATGTTGAATGAAGGAATGCGTTCTTGGGGACACCAATTTGTTTACGATGCGGAAGAGTTGGTTGAGGTTCTAGTTGAAGCCGGATTCAGGACGGTGTCCTTTCAATCCTACCGCGACAGCGCTGACCAGATGTTTAGAGGCCTCGAGTCTCGACCTTTTCACAATGAGCTGATCATTGAAGCACGAAAATCTGATGTAGCTGAAGTGCAGGTTGATTTTGATGTGGTTACTAAAAATGAAGCGGATTGGATTAATTCGCTTTCCACATACAATCCTCCTGTTCAAGAGCAAAAGCTCGCTCGTGTAGAGCAGGAGTCTTTGGCTCGCGCACAGTTTATCGATACGCAGGCGGCGCATATTCTCAAGATGGAAGAAAATGCTCTTGTCCAGGCACAGGCCATTGAGGCTCAAGTAGCGCATGCACTCAAAGTGGCGGAAGAGTCTTCAAAACAGGCTCAGGTAATTGAAATGCTGGAGCTTCGTATTGGCGAGGCGGAGGCTGAGTTGGAGGTGTTTCGTTCCTCGTGGTGCGGAAAACTCAAATCACTATTTAATAGAACTAAATAATAGTTTTGCTTTTCGGGACGCTCATGAATATTACAGTTACGAAGCCGTTTGTACCTCCCTTTGGTGAATTTCAGGCTTACCTGCAAGGGGTTTGGGATCGTGAATGGTTTACCAATAATGGACCGTTGGTAAACGAACTCGAGCTGAAGCTCAAGGAAAAACTTGATGTTGAACATTTATTGTTTCTTAGTAATGGCACTATTGCGCTTCAAATTGCAATACGAGCTCTCGATCTGCGCGGTGAGATAATAACCACCCCATTCAGCTATGTTGCTACTACTTCTAGTATCGTCTGGGAACATTGCAAGCCAGTTATGGTGGATATTTGTTCCGATACTTTGAATATCGATCCGCAAAAAATCGAGCAAGCCATCACTTCGGAAACAACCGGGATTCTGGCAACTCATGTGTTTGGTAATCCTTGTGATGTCGAAGCTATCGAGCTGATTGCAAAGAAGCACAATCTGCGCGTTATCTATGATGCGGCCCACGCTTTTGGTACGCAATATAAAAACCGTTCGCTTTTGTCATACGGGGATATTGCAACCTGCAGTTTTCATGCGACAAAGCTTTTTCATACAATTGAAGGTGGTGCAGTAGTTACAGCTAATCCTGAAATTCTGAAAAATATGGCGATGATGAGAAATTTTGGTCATTCGTCGTTGACCGATTTTGGCGGTGTGGGGATTAACGGCAAAAACTCCGAAGTTCACGCAGCAATGGGGTTGACCAACTTAAAATACGTTGAAGAAATCCTGAAGGTTCGTGCAGAGCTTTGTAATCATTATAAGCGTGAGCTTTCGGGTTTGCCTGTACGCTTTCAGAAAATTGCAGACGATACAACCTACAATAATTCTTATTTTCCGGTGGTCTTTGAAAGCGAAGCCATGCTTCTGAGGGTTATGGAGGCACTTAATTTAAATAATGTGTACCCGCGGCGATATTTTTATCCTTCGCTATCTGAACTTCCTTATGTGCATGATCAACGCTCTCCCGTTTCGGAAGATATATCGCGTCGTATTCTGTGCTTGCCACTTTATCATACCCTCTCGCGTGAAGAGATTGATATGATCTGTCGGTATATTAAGCGTTCGATCAGATACTAAATAATAGTCCATATTACTTAGAGCGGTAACGGTCATGAAAAAGTATTACGGTATCATTGGAGCTGGCGGTCACGGCCGAGAGGTGATGCCTTTAGCGAATGCTGCGTTAGCCGCTGAACTGTCTAGTGGTCGGGCGGAGCTTTTTTTTGTAGTAGAAGGCGACGTTGCAACTGACAAGGTTAATAATTATTCGGTACTTTCTCTTGATGTTTTTTTAAACCTGGAAGGCGATATTTTTTTCAATATAGCCATTGGCGCATCACAAGTCAGAGCCCGTATCGCGGAAATGTGCGAGCGTACAGGTGCCAAGCCATTCGCAATTATCGCCGATAACGTTGTCATTCTTGATTCAAATGAAATCGGCTGCGGTGTAATGCTTTCGCCGTTTGTCACCGTTACTTCGAATGTGAAAATCGGGAAATACTTTCACGCTAATAACTACTCTAACATTGCGCATGATTGTGTTATCGGCGACTTCGTAACTTTTGCTCCAGGGGTCAGGTGCAACGGTAACGTTGTCATTGAGGATCACGCCTATATTGGTGCTGGTGCGTGCATCATTCAGGGTGCATCAGGGAAGCCTCTCACTATTGGTCGCGGCGCTATTGTTGGAATGGGCGCTGTGGTGATCAAAGACGTGCCCGCAGGCGTGACGGTGGTCGGTAATCCTGCGCGCCCTCTCACTAGAGAACCATTGAGAAAATGACGGCGTTCAGTAAAAGTTTGATGATAGTTGATGGGAATGCGGAGATTTTTGCTCCCCACAATCTCTCCCCCCGCAGAGGAATAAGTCAGTGATCAAAGAAACGGTTGATGTATCTATTCTGCTGGTTACCTATAACCATCAAAAGCACATTCGGCAGGCGATGAATGGTCTGTTTGGTCAGATAATTGATGGGCCTATCGAGCTGGTAGTGGCTGATGACGGTTCCAGCGATGATACTCTCTCGATCATCAAAGAGTTTGATGGGGTGGACGACAGGTTTATCTTCAAATATCTGGACAATAGCGTCAATTTAGGCATAACAAAGAACTACCAAAGAGGTTATGAGGCCTGCTCTGGAGAGTATGTAGCCGTTCTAGAGGGCGACGACTATTGGACCAGTCCGTGGAAACTCAAGCGTCAGGCCGATTTTTTGAGGGAGCATTGGGAAAGTGACCTATGCTCCGTTAATTATTTTGTCTATGAGGAGGATCGTGCTCAGCTGACGCCTAGGGTTGCTGCCGGGCAGGGATACAGGCTGGTTTCAGCTCGCGAGTTGATTGCCGACAATCTGGTGGGTAATTTCTCGACGTGCATGTATCGACGATCGGCATTGGCCAGGTTGCCAAAGGCAATGTTTGAGATTAAGTCTTATGACTGGATTACAAATATCTGCCTCGCCCGAAGCAGTTTGATTGGGTTCCTTCAGGAGCCTATGTCAGTCTATCGGCTTCATACTGCGGGCGTCTGGACTCAGACACCGCATATCGAAAAGCTGAAGTTCCAGTTAGACATAATTCCTGCGTATGATGCGCTCACCGATCATGTGTTCCATGATGATTTTGAGCACCTTTCTGCCCGTCTGCGGCATGTGATCACGGCTTCGCAAATCGGAAACGTCGCCGAAACGGTAAGCCAGCCAGTTTTGAGGGTCATCCCTTCGCTGTTGAATTATATGCCCCCTATCGTTCTGGTTTTCATTCGCGCAATTGTTCCGGTAGCACTAAAAAATATTTTGGTTAAAATTGTGAAGCGGAGCCGCTCGGTATGACGTCGCCAACAGTTTCTGTGATTATGGCTACCTATAATCACGCAAATTTTGTCGCTCAGGCAATTGAGAGTGTACTTAGTCAGGTCGACGTGGATTTTGAGTTTTTGATTTCCGATGACGGGTCGTCTGATAACACGCGGGACGTTGTTGCCTCTATTCATGACGAAAGAATCAAGTTCTTTCCTAATGAAGTCAATCGGGGAGCCTGTGTCGTTACCAATGAACTGATCGAACGAGCATCAGGCGAATTTATCGCGCTGATTAACTCTGATGACTCTTGGATTGACGGTGACAAACTCGCTTACCAAGTGCAGTTCATGCGGGATAATCCTGAAATCGGGGCCTGTTTCGGGCGGGCTCGATTTGTAGACAAAAACGGTCAAGCGATGGATAAGGCCTCCATCTCTTTTGGCGGTGCGTTCGATCGGGATAATCGCTCGCAAGGTGCTTGGCTGAGGCACTTTTTTGAATTGGGCAATTGCATTTGCCACCCAACGATGTTGATTCGCAAGTCCTGCTATGATCATCTTGGTATGTATAGTAACCGTCTACGGCAACTTCCAGATCTGGATATGTGGGTGCGGTTGGTCAAGCACTATCCGATACATATATTTGAACGCGAGCTCATTAATTTCAGGCTCTTGCCGGGTGAGAACGCCAGTAGCCAGACGGTGACGAATTCAATTCGTACAATCAATGAGCACTACCTGATTGCCGATAGTTTTTTCGACGATGTGACAGCTGAGCAGATATCTGAGGGCTTTGGAGATTTGCTCAAGCGCAAGGATATTCCGAGTGAACTCCATTTGGATATCGAAAAGGCTATGTTGTTTCTGAGCTATAATCAGTGGCTTGGGAAGCCTTATCAAATGATAGGGCTGCTGAAGTTAAATAAACTACTTAATAGCCCGGCTCATTATGCTGTCATGGTCAACGAGTACGGGTTGGACGACCGATGGTTTCAGAAGGAACTTGGAGAAATAGATGTTCTACGACCAAAAGTTGTTGCGGTCATGAGCCAACAGAAGTCTCGTATTCTTCGGGTCTGGCAGCAATACTTGTCGAGGTTTTTTCGTCATAGCCCAGGAAATCGCAACCTGTAGCGCATTGAATCATGTGTTAGTGCGGAGTATCTGGAAGTCTCGCCTATACCGCTGTTAGTGCTAAGTCCCATAGTTATCGATTAGCTGGATTTTAAGGGATTGGCCCTACCTATGTAATAGGCGGGATTTTCAGCCGCTTTTTCCGGAAGTCTTCCTCTGTAGTCAGATTTTTAGCTCCAGGAACCTTGGTCAAATACATTGTATTACCATGAATATAAACGAGTTGCTACTTCGGCGACGAAGTGGATATTTGGTTTGCTCACAGCTACATTTTTCGGTCTGGTTGTGATTCTTGGCTTAGCCTGGTTAAAGTGTGAATCGTTACATATGCTGTAACGCAGCCATTTTTGACATGTACATGATATGACCTAATTTAGAGATGCAGCTTCGGAAAAGCTGCTTCTCCCTTATCGATGTCATGGAGTGTCACTTATGCGTACAGCCTACTTCTCGTCCCTGGTCTTTGCTCTGCTGACCAGCGCCTCTCTTGCTGTCAACGCTGCGCCTGCCAAACAGGAGGCCACTGCGCCTGTCGCTGCGCAAGTAGCACCAGCTGGGCAAACCACCTCAAAGGTCAATCTCAACGGGGCCGATGCGTCTACCTTGCAGCGCGAGCTCTCGGGGATTGGTGAGGCCAAGGCCAAGGCGATTGTTGCTTACCGTGAGAGTAACGGGCCTTTCGCGTCGGTGGATGAGTTGCTGGAGGTCAAGGGGATCGGCAAGGCGATTCTGGACAAGAATCGCGACAAGCTTGAGGTCAATTGAAGCCCATGCGTTAGTGCTCGAGGCCGGTCATTGACTGGCCTTTTTTGTCTTCTGATGTATGAGCAATCCAATGAGGCGAGTCATTTCGCCTTTTGTCAGATTCAAAAAAATTACTACTATCATATTTTGTTTGTATTATGACTATAATAAACGCACATCCCCCTGAGGTGCCTTGACTGCCAAGGCACTCAGATCCCCCACAGCTTCTCCCAGGAGTGCAGCTATGAACCCGGTCCAATCCCAAGGTACAGCCCTCATCACCGGCGCATCGTCCGGAATCGGTGCGATTTACGCTGAGCGGCTGGCGGCGCGTGGTTATGACTTGTTGTTGGTCGCTCGCGATGAACGGCGACTGGAGGCGGCCGCGATCAGGTTGCGTGACGAGTACAGTGTGCAGGTTGAAGTGTTGAAAGCGGATTTGACGCTCAAGGCGGATCTGCTGGATGTCGAACAGCGCTTGCGCAGCGACCCAAGTATCAGTCTGTTGTTGAACAATGCCGGTGTCGCTGCCGATGGGGCGCTGGCCAGTGCAGATATGGATCAGATGGAGCGGATGATTCAGCTCAATGTGGTGGCTGTCACGCGTTTGGCTTCTGCCGCTGCGCAGAATTTTTCGTCTGTCGGGCGCGGTTCGATTATCAATCTGGCGTCGGTGGTGGCGTTGATTCCGGAGCGCTTCAATGCAACCTATAGCGCGACCAAAGCTTACGTCTTGAGTTTGACCCAATCCCTGAACGCCGAGTTAAGTGGGTTGGGCGTGCGGGTGCAGGCCGTGTTGCCGGGGGCAACGCATACGGAAATCTGGGAGCGTTCAGGTATCGATGCCAGCGCGATCCCCCCGGAAATGGTGATGGACGCAGGGGAAATGGTCGACGCGGCATTGGCCGGCTTTGATCAAGGGGAGTTGATTACGATTCCTTCGCTGCCGGATGCGGCGGATTGGCACGCCTTTGTTGCGGCGCGCCATGGGTTGGGGCCGAATTTGTCGAAGAGCAGCGCGGCGGCTCGCTACAAGTGAGGGGCTTGGTCCATGACACGATTTGAGGTGTTTAGCGTATGAACGGTCGTCGAGTTGTCGTGACAGGCATGGGCCTGGTTTCTCCGCTGGGTTGCGGTGTCGAGCAAGTCTGGGAGCGTTTGCTGGCCGGTCGTTCGGGGTTGCGGCGGCTACCGGAGGAGATGGTGGCTGATCTGGCGGCCAAGGTTGGCGGCGTGGTGCCAACTCTGGCAGAGGATGCTGAAGCGGGCTTTGATCCTGATCGGACGACGCCGCCCAAAGAGCAGAAGAAAATGGATCGCTTCATCATGTTCGCCATAGCGGCAGCGAAAGAGGCATTGGAGCAGGCGAACTGGACCGCCACTGACTCTCGGACCCAAGAGCGCACGGCGACGATCATCGGATCCGGCGTCGGTGGTTTTGGTGCCATTGCCGATGCGGTGAGAACGACTGATAGTCGCGGCCCGCGGCGTTTGTCGCCGTTCACGATTCCATCGTTTCTGGTCAACCTTGCGGCGGGTCATGTATCGATCCAGCACGGTTTCAAGGGGCCGCTGGGGGCGCCGGTAACCGCCTGCGCCGCAGGCGTACAAGCCATTGGTGATGCCGCGCGATTGATTCGTAGCGGCGAAGCCGATATTGCGGTGTGCGGCGGCGCGGAAGCTGCAATTGATCGTGTCAGTCTTGCCGGTTTTGCGGCGGCCAGGGCATTGTCCAGTGGCTATAACGATACTCCCGAGCGCGCTTCGCGACCGTTCGACAGTGGGCGCGATGGTTTTGTCATGGGGGAGGGTGCGGGGATTCTGGTGATTGAGGCGCTGGAGCATGCTCTGGCCCGAGGCGCTCGACCGTTGGCGGAACTGGTGGGCTATGGCACCAGCGCCGATGCCTATCACCTGACCGCCGGCCCGGAAGATGGCAGCGGTGCGCGGCGTTCCATGGCGCTGGCATTGGCGCAGGCCGGAATCAGCGCGGCGCAGGTGCAGCATCTGAATGCTCACGCGACCTCTACGCCGGTGGGTGACCTGGGCGAGATCGCCGCGATCAAGTCGTTATTCGGTACACACGAAGAGGTTGCGGTGACATCGACCAAATCCGCCACCGGGCATCTTTTGGGCGCTGCGGGCGGAATTGAGGCGATCTTCACGATTCTGGCTATTCGCGATCAAATCGTTCCGGCCACCCTCAACTTCGAGAACCCGGATGCAGCGGCGCAAGGGCTGGACATCGTCCATGGTCAGGCACGGTCGCTGGCAATCGAGTATGCGTTGTCCAATGGCTTCGGCTTTGGCGGGGTCAATGCCAGCGTGTTGTTCAAGCGATGGCAGGCGTAAGCTTTCGTCATTCGCAGAATTGGCACGAATAGTGGTTATTCGTTATCTGACGATTGTTGAACAATCATGAGGGACGATGACCATGAGCAGCGGACTTTCCCTGGCCGATCACATCACATTGGAGATACGGACCGACATAATCGGTGGCCGATTGTTACCGGGCATGGCCTTGATCGAAAGCGATCTGGTGACAGCCTACAACGCTTCGCGTAACACTATTCGCGAAGCACTGCATCGCTTGGGGCAGGAAGGGCTGACCCGCTATGTGCGCAACAAGGGTGTGGTGGTGCGGCGCCTCGGCGTCGATGAAGTGCGCGATCTGTTTCAGGTCCGGCGCACTCTGGAGTTGCAGGCCATCGCCACCAGCAAGCCACTGCGCGAGTATCAGTCCGATCGCATGCTCGAGGCCATCGAAGCCACGGAACTTGCCCGCGAGCGCGAGGACTGGCAAGCCGTCGGCACCCACAGCCTGTGTTTTCACCAGCATATTGTTGGGCTGATGTGCAGCCCCTTGTTCGATGAGTTCTTCACGAACATCGTCGCCCAGATGCGCTTGGTGTTTTGTGCTGCACCCGACGAGGAGCTCTTTCAAACACCTTGGCTTGCGCGCGATCGACAGATTCACGATTTGCTTGCCGAGGGCAAAAAACCTGCAGCTCAGGAGGCGATGAGTCTTTACCTCGACGACTCCGAGCAGCAGTTACTCGACATGCTCAGCCACACTTCCCACCCCTGATCGAGGATGTTCACTATGTACAAAGACTATCCCGCGGCTTACCAGGTCAGCAAAGGCTCGGCCCTGCAGGTGGACAAGGCCTTTTATGAGCGGATCCGTGACACCAGGGACGGTCGCACGCTGATCGACCAGTTCGAAGTCCCGATCCGCACGGGTCGTGCGTGGAAGGTCCCGGCCGGGCATGTCTTTCGCGTGACCACCCCGGTCGGCCCGCAAGTGGGGGATTTCAATGTCTGGAATGCCAATGATCCGCGCGAACGTTTGTGGGCTGCACGTACCCGTCAATTGCAGGGCGCGCATGTCAGCACCCATGACCGGCTCTGGTCGAACCTGCCGTTTTTGCGGCCTTTGGTGACCATCACCGATGACAGCCTGGCGAGTTACGGTATCGATGAACATGGTGGTCGACTGCACGATTTGCTGGGCACCCGCTGCGATCCTTATGTAAACAAAATGCTCACCGGTGAAGATTTCCACCATCACTGCCATTCGAACCTGACCCGCGCTGTATTGCCCCATGGCCTGACCGAGTTTGACGTACACGATGTGCTGAATATCTTCCAGTGCACCGGTCTCAACCACGACGACATGTACTTCATGAAGGCCTGCCCGGCACAGAAGGGCGACTATCTGGAGTTCTTTGCCGAAATCGATTTGCTCTGTGCCTTGTCCACGTGCCCGGGAGGTGATTTGTCGCTCGCGATGTGGGGGCCGGATGCGCAGGATCCGCTGAGCGTCTGTCGTCCATTGGGGGTGGAGATCTATCGGCTTGAAGATTCATTGCTCGAAGGCTGGAGCCAGCCTGAGCGCGCGGCCTACAAGGGGATGCACGGATTGCACATTGCCAAGGCTGAATGGGAAAAATAGAAGCGCTGGAGCCCTTGCCGGGATTTGAAGTCAGGCGCTATTTGTGGCGAGGGGGCTCCCTCGCCACAGTTCTGTGCATGGCGATAGATAAGAAAACCCCCGTCATTGGTTCTCAATGGCGGGGGTTTTTAGTCAACGATCCCGCGCATCCTTGGCGTCCGCTTCCGCGTTGCGTTCAGCCACGCGTTTACGTTGCTCTTCGGTCAGCTCCACCTTGTTTGCGGTGTCGCGCAGTATCATTAATCCGCCGACAATCGAGCCGATAGCAAGAACCAGAATCAACCAGGCATACCAAGGCATAGGGCTCTCCTTAAGGGCAGGCCATCGGGCGAAGGATTTCGCGCAACGGTCATGCATATACCACCTTTGAGTAGTTCCATTGTAGGCCTGATCCGTCTGGATAGCGCTTCCTCAGTGTTTACAGCCCGGTCAGCATTGCATCGGCGGGGGCATCGGCGCGCAGTTGTGCGGTCATCTGGAAGTACCCAAAACCGACCGCCATGAAACCCAGAAAGATCATCCCGATCAACGTATTGAACCAGGCCATCGCCACCAGACACACCACCGCCAGAAACAGCGCGATGGCTGGCACCAGCGGATAGCCTGGCGCGCGGAAAGTGCGCTCCAGCAGCGGCTCGGTTTTGCGCAGTTTGAACAGGCTGAGCATGCTCATGATGTACATCACGATGGCGCCGAACACCGCGATGGTGATCATCGCCGCGGTGAGGGTCATGCCGCCCAGGTTGATCAGGCCATCGCTGTAAATCGCCGCGATGCCGATCAGCCCGCCGGCAATGATCGCCCGGTGCGGGGTCTGGAAACGCGACAGTTTGGCCAACGATGCAGGGAGATAACCGGCGCGGGCCAGGGCGAAGAACTGCCGCGAGTAGCCGAGGATGATCCCGTGGAAACTTGCCACCAGGCCGAACAGGCCAATCCATACCAACATGTGCAGCCAGCCAGAGCTTTCGCCAACCACTGCTTTCATCGCTTGTGGCAGCGGATCGTTGATGTTCGACAGGGTGCGCCAATCGCCCACGCCGCCAGCGAAGAACATCACGCCCATGGCCAGCAACACCAGGGTCAGGATGCCGCTGATGTAGGCTTTGGGAATGGTGCGTTTCGGATCCTTGGCTTCTTCGGCGGCCATGGCCGCGCCTTCGATGGCCAGGAAGAACCAGATGGCAAACGGAATCGCCGCAAACATCCCGGCAATCGCCGGCGCGCCGAAGGTATCGGTACCGGCCCAGCCGTTGAGGGCAAAGTTGCTGAAGCTGAAAGCCGGCGCCACCACGCCCATGAATACCAGCAGTTCGACGACGGCCAGCACGCAGACCACCAGTTCGAACGTCGCGGCCAGTTTGACCCCGAGGATGTTCAGCCCCATGAACACGATGTAGGCGCCGACCGCTGCGTGTTTCGGGTCGAGGGCGGGAAATTGCACATTCAGATAGGCGCCGATGGCCAGGGCAATCGCCGGCGGAGCGAAGACGAATTCGATCAGCGTCGCCAGCCCGGCAATCAGCCCGCCTTTTTCACCGAATGCTCGACGGCTGTAGGCGAATGGCCCGCCCGCATGAGGGATAGCGGTCGTCAGTTCGGTGAAGCTGAAGATGAAGCAGGTGTACATCGTCGCGACCATCAACGACGTCACCAAAAAGCCCAGCGTCCCGGCCACGCCCCAACCGTAACTCCAGCCAAAGTATTCACCGGAAATCACCAGACCGACCGCGATACCCCATAAATGCAGCGTGCCCAAGGTGGGCTTGAGTTGTGTGTTCATGCGTTGCTCCCCGAACGGTTTGAAGTGCTCGGGGGAGGAGGTGTGCAGCGGGCATGCCATATCGAGAAAGCACGTCGTAATGGACGGAAAACTGTCGTATCGAGGATGTTCGCGGCTGGATGCCCGCTGTTTGTGCGCTACTTGAGTGCGGTGGTGGAAGTTCTGACGCTATCGCGAGCAAGTCCGCTTCCACACTAGACCTGTGTTATTTGATCGTTCCCATGCTCCGCGTGGGAATGCTGCCATGGACGCTCTGCGTCCGTTCTGGATGTGACGCGGAGCGTCACGGGATGCGTTCCCACGCAGAGCGTGGGAACGATCAGGCACCGCAGTACCCCCACTTTTTACACTTTTTTTATGCCGCGCCTCACCCCTCGATCTCGTTCCTTTACAGCCTCCCTGCGGACAATGGCTCCACACGCGGCAATCGCCGTACGACGGAGAAATCCCATGAGCGTTCTGGACGGAGTGTCACTGCTGCTGGCAGTGGGGCTGTTCATTTATCTACTGGTTGCGCTGTTGCGCGCCGATCGGAACTAGGAGCGGCTATGCACAGTTATGACTATTGGCTGATCCTTGCCTTCTTCGCTCTGGTGCTGATACCGGCACCCTTTCTGGGACGGTTCTACTACAAGGTGATGGAAGGCCAGCGCACCTGGTTGACGCCGGTTCTTGGGCCGGTGGAGCGCGGTTGTTATCGCATTGCCGGGGTCGACCCGCAGACCGAGCAGAGCTGGCAGAAATACACCCTGGCCTTGCTCGCCTTCAACCTCGCGGGCTTTTTGCTGTTGTTCGCGATCCTGCTGTTTCAGGACTACTTGCCGCTCAACCCGCAAAACCTGCCGGGTCAGGAGTGGACGCTGGCGTTCAACACCGCCATCAGTTTCATGACTAATACCAACTGGCAGTCCTACAGCGGTGAAGCCTCCCTGAGCTACCTCAGCCAGATGGTTGGACTGACCGTGCAAAACTTTGTCAGCGCCGCCACCGGCCTCGCCGTGCTGGTTGCCTTGTGTCGCGGCATCGGTCGCAAATCGGCGCAA
Source organism: Pseudomonas sp. GW821-FHT01E05 (assembly GCF_059422425.1). Lineage (NCBI taxonomy): Bacteria > Pseudomonadati > Pseudomonadota > Gammaproteobacteria > Pseudomonadales > Pseudomonadaceae > Pseudomonas > Pseudomonas sp. GW821-FHT01E05. Next base: position 29,902 of record NZ_JBWKWW010000009.1, on the reverse strand, counting down.
ACCCTGGGTAACTTCTGGGTAGACATGACCCGTGCCACGCTCTACGGCTTGTTGCCGTTGTGCTTGCTACTGGCGCTGTTTCTGGTCTGGCAAGGCGTACCGCAAACCTTCGCCCATTACGTGAACGCGCTGACGATGCAGGGCGTGGATCAAGTGATTCCTCTGGGGCCTGCGGCCAGCCAGATTGCGATCAAACAACTGGGCACCAACGGTGGTGGCTTCTTCGGCGTCAACTCGGCCCATCCGTTCGAGAACCCGACGGCCTGGAGCAACCTGTTCGAAGTCTCGTCGATCATCCTGATCCCGGTTGCCCTGGTGTTTACCTTTGGCCATTACGTGAAAGACCTGCGTCAGAGTCGGGCGATCATCGCCTGCATGCTGGCGCTGTTCCTGATCGGCGGCGCTACCTCGCTGTGGGCCGAGTACCAGCCGAACCCAACCCTGGACAACGTCACGGTCGAACAGACCGCGCCACTGGAAGGCAAGGAATCGCGTTTTGGTACTACCGCCACGGTGCTCTGGTCGGTGACCACCACAGCGGCGTCCAACGGTTCAGTCAATGCGATGCATGACAGCCTCAACCCGCTGACCGGCATGGTCGCGCTGGTCAACATGATGGTCGGCGAAGTGATCTTCGGCGGCGTCGGTGCCGGCCTTTACGGCATGTTGCTCAACGTATTGATTGCGGTGTTCCTCGCCGGCTTGATGATTGGCCGCACCCCGGAATACCTCGGCAAGAAACTCCAGGCCAGGGAAGTCCAGTTGCTGGTGGTGACCTTGCTGGTGATGCCGGTCGGCGTTCTGGTGCTCGGTGCGATCGCGGCGAGTCTGCCGGGTCCGGTGGCAGCGGTGAGTAACCCAGGCCCCCACGGTTTCAGCCAGTTGCTGTACGCCTACACCTCGGCCAGCGCCAACAACGGCTCTGCGTTCGGCGGCTTCAGTGCCAACACCGCGTTCCATAACCTGATGCTCGGTCTTGGCATGTTGATCGGCCGCTTCGGTTACATCCTCCCGGTACTGGCGTTGGCCGGCAGCCTGGCGATGAAGAAAACCGCGCCCATTGGCCAGAACAGCTTCCCGACCCATGGCCCGCTGTTCGTGACCTTATTGACTGTGACCATTTTGCTGGTAGGCGGCCTGACGTTCCTGCCGACCCTGGCGCTGGGTCCTATCGCTGAACATCTGAGCATGGCTGCTTTTGGGCTCTAGAGCTGAGGGATTTGATAATGAATATGCCCGTTCCTGTATCAAACAAAGCTGCACCGAAAAAAGCCGCTGCCGTTAAAGCGCCGGAGCAACCGAAAACCGCGATCTCGGCCCTGTGGCGTCCGGCGCTGGTGCAAGCTTTCGTCAAACTCGATCCTCGGCAATTACAGCGCGCGCCGGTGATGCTGGTGGTGGAGCTGACGGCGATCCTCACGACCGTGCTGTGCTTCGTGCCCGATACCGCAGTGCCGACTTACGTCGCGGCGCAAATCGCCTTGTGGCTGTGGTTTACCGTGTTGTTCGCCAACTTCGCTGAAGCCCTGGCCGAAGGCCGTGGCAAGGCCCGTGCCGATAGCCTCAAGGCTGGCAGCGAAGGCTTGAGCGCCCGGCGCAAAAAATCCGATGGGAGCTTTCAGGTGGTGCCCGCTACCAGCCTGCGCAAAGGCGATATCGTCCGCGTCGAAGTCGGGGAAATGATCCCGGGTGACGGCGAGGTGATCGAAGGCATCGCGGCAGTCAATGAGGCGGCGATTACCGGTGAATCCGCGCCGGTGATCCGCGAGTCCGGTGGCGACCGCTCGGCCGTCACCGGCAATACCCGGCTGGTGTCCGACTGGTTGCTGGTGCGCATCACCGCCAACCCCGGTGAGTCGACACTCGATCGCATGATTGCCCTGGTGGAAGGCGCCAAACGTCAGAAAACCCCGAATGAAGTGGCGCTGGATATCCTGCTGATCGGTCTGACTCTGATCTTCCTGCTGGTGGTCGTGACTTTGCAGCCGTTCGCTCACTTCGCCAACGGCAGCCTGCCGCTGGTGTTCCTGGTGGCGTTGTTGGTGACCCTGATTCCGACCACCATCGGTGGCCTGCTGTCGGCCATCGGTATCGCCGGGATGGACCGTTTGGTGCGCCTCAACGTGATCGCCAAATCCGGTCGTGCGGTGGAAGCTGCGGGTGATGTGCATGTGTTGTTGCTGGACAAGACCGGCACCATCACGTTCGGCAACCGTCGCTGCACGGCGATTTACCCCGCTCCAGGCGTCAGCGCCAAAGAGCTGGCCGAAGGCGCGTTGCTCGCCTCGCTCGCTGACGACACGGCGGAAGGCAAGTCCATCGTCGAATACTTGCGCGGACATTATCCACAGCCTGAACCCGCCACCAATGTGCTGACCGCGGTGCCATTCAGTGCTGAGACCCGGTTGTCCGGTGTTGACTACCAGGGCCGCGTTTACCGCAAGGGCGCAGTGGATTCGCTGCTGAACTTCGTCGGTTTGCAACGTCGCGATCTGCAGTCCGTACTGTCGCGGGAAATCGACAAGATTGCCCAGAGCGGCGGTACACCGTTGCTGGTGTGCGCCGAGGGCAAATTGCTCGGTGCGATCCACCTCAAGGACGTGGTCAAACCCGGCATTCGCGAGCGCTTCGCCGAACTGCGCAAGTTGGGTATCCGCACCGTGATGGTGACCGGTGACAACCCGCTGACCGCCGCCGCCATTGCCGCTGAAGCAGGTGTCGATGACGTGCTGGCTGAAGCCACACCGGAGAAAAAGCTGGCGCGTATTCGTCATGAACAGAATGACGGTCGTCTGGTGGCGATGTGTGGCGACGGTGCCAACGACGCTCCGGCGCTGGCCCAGGCTGATGTCGGTATGGCGATGAACGATGGGACCCAGGCTGCGCGTGAAGCCGCGAACATGGTCGACCTCGACAGCGATCCGACCAAGCTGCTGGATGTGGTGCAGATCGGCAAAGAGTTGCTGGTGACCCGTGGTGCGCTAACCACTTTTTCCATCGCCAACGACGTGGCCAAGTACTTCGCCATCCTGCCGGCACTGTTCGCCTCGATTTATCCACAGCTGGGCGTGCTCAACGTGATGCACCTGAGCAGCCCGCAGAGCGCGATCCTTTCGGCGATCGTCTTCAATGCCTTGATCATCGTGGTGCTGATCCCGCTGGCTCTGCGCGGCGTACGAGTGCAGGCGGCGAGCGCAGCGGCGTTGTTGCGACGCAATCTGCTGATCTACGGCGTCGGCGGCATCGTGGTGCCGTTCGTGGGCATCAAATTGATCGACATGCTGCTGACGGCGTTGCATCTGGTTTAACGCTCCCTGAGGCGCGAGTTCTTGTGGCTTGGGGCAAGCTCCCTTGCCACAGGGCTATGTATTTCCAATTTGAGGATTCGATGATGTCCACTATGTTACGTCCGGCCTTGAGCCTGATTGTTCTGATGACCCTGATTACCGGTGTGGCCTATCCGCTGGTGGTGACCGGTGTAGCGCAGGTGGCGTTCCCGGCTCAGGCCAATGGCAGCCTGGTGCGCGATGCCGACGGCAAGGTTCGTGGCTCGGCGCTGATCGCCCAGGATTTCACCGGCGATGCCTGGTTCCATCCGCGGCCTTCGGCGGGTGCTTTCGCCACGGTGTCAAGCAGCGCCAGCAACCTGTCGCCGAGCAACCCGGCGCTGGCCACTCGTGTGATTGACGATGCCAACAAACTGTTCGTACCGGGGCAGGGGGCCGTACCGCTGGCATTGCTCACCACCTCCGGTAGCGGCCTTGATCCACACTTGCCACCGGCAGCGATTGTCTATCAACTGGCGCGGGTTGCGGCCGCACGCAACCTGCCGGTTTCGACCCTGCAGCAATTGGTGGATACGCATGTCGAACAGCCCCTGGTGGGGCCGCCGGTGGTGAATGTGCTGGCCTTGAATACAGCGCTGGAAAAGTTGTAGACGATGATCGTTCCCATGCTCTGCGTGGGAATGCAGTCAGGGACGCAGAGCGTCCCAGAAGCGGACGCAGAGCGTCCAATGATTCATTCCCACGCGGAGCGTGGGAACGATCAATACCTGCCAAAAGAGATAGCCCATGAGTGATTCCGGCCGAGCCGACGCGCTGTTAGCAGATTTACCAAGCGACGGTCGTGGCCGGCTCAAGGTTTTCCTCGGCGCCGCCCCTGGCGTTGGCAAGACTTACGCCATGCTTCAAGCGGCCCACACACAACTGCGTCAGGGCGTGAAGGTCCTCGCCGGCGTGGTGGAAACCCATGGCCGCGCGGAAACCGAAGCGCTGCTCGGCGGTTTGCCGCAGCAGCCGTTGGTTCGTTCCGAATACCGCGGCGTGGTGCTTGAAGAGATGGACCTCGACGGCCTGCTCAAAGCCAAAGCAAAGCTTGTACTGGTCGATGAACTGGCCCATACCAATGCTCCCGGCAGTCGTCATGCCAAGCGCTGGCAGGACATTCAGGAACTGCTGGCGGCCGGCATTGACGTGTTCACTACGGTCAACGTCCAGCATCTGGAAAGCCTCAACGATCAGGTGCGCGGAATCACCGGCGTGCAGGTCCGCGAGACGTTGCCCGACTGGGTGTTGCAGGAAGCCTACGAACTGTTGCTGATCGACCTGCCGCCCCGGGAGCTGCTGGAGCGTCTGCGCGACGGCAAGGTTTATGTGCCCGAGCAGGCGCGGGCGGCCATCGACGCGTTTTTCACCCAGACCAACCTCACCGCATTGCGCGAGTTGGCGATGCAAACCGCTGCGGCCCAGGTCGATAATGACTTGGCGCAAGGCTATCGGCAGTTGGGCCAGGCAGCACCGGCGGTACGCGGGCGACTATTGGTGGGGGTCGACGGTGACGCGCAGGCCGAACGTCTGGTGCGCCACGCCAGTCGGGTTGCCCAGCGGCGGCATTTGCCATGGAGTCTGGTGCATGTGGATAACGGCGGTGTGCGCGACGAGCAGTCACGTTTACGCCTGCAAAGCGCCCAACAACTGGCCGAACGTCTGGGCGGTGAAGTGGTGTTGTTGCGTGCCGGCGAGGTCGCGAAAACCCTGATTCAACACGCCGCCGAGCGCCGTGCCAGTCTGGTGCTGGTCGGTCAGTCAAGGCAGCGTTTGCGTCGTCGGCTGTTCGGCGGAGGGCTGGCCTCGCGCTTGTTGCGCGATGCGCGAGGGCTGGAAATCAACGTCCTCGACGGTGACATAGACCGGCCAGCACCGCGTATGCGCGCGCCACATTCGTTGGTCTGGTTCGACTATGCGCTGGCGGTGTTGGCGACGGTGCTGGCCACTGCCTTGGCCTGGGCGGTGGCCAGTGTGTTGCCGCTGCCGAACATCTCGCTGGTGTTCCTCGCTGCCGTGCTGCTGGTGGCGGTGCGCAGCAGCCTCGGCCCGGCCCTGGCCTGCGCGGCGCTGTCGTTTCTGACTTACGACTTCCTGTTCATTCCACCGAACTTCTCCTTTGCCATTCAGCGCGAAGAAGATGTGCTGACGCTGCTGTTCTTCCTGTTGATGGCGGCGTTGACCGGTAACCTCGCCGCGCGTCAACGGCGACAGTTACAGGCTCTGCGCGACACCCAGGAGGAGACCAGCGAATTGCTCGACCTGTCGCGCAAACTCACCGCCGCGACTGATCGCCAGGCGGTAGTCAGCGCTGGCGCGCAGCATCTGAACGGCTGGAACGAGCTGCAATTGTGCCTGCTCAACCGCGATGGCCTGGCCCCCGGCGGCTGGAAGGTCGAAACCGGCGGCCCGCTGCAGTTTTCCGAGGCCGAGCGCGCTGCCGCCGACTGGGCCTGGCAACACGATCAACCCGCGGGCATGGGCACCGGGACCCTGCCATTCGGGCATTGGTGGTGGTGGCCATTGTCGGTGGAAGAGGGGCCGCTGGGGTTACTCGGGGTGTGCACCAAAGACGGCCAGCCACTCAGCGGTCAGCGGCGGCGTTTGTTGACTGCGCTGAGTCAGCCATTGGCTCAAGCCCTGGCCCGGGCGCAATTGGCCGAGGATCTGGAGGCAGCACGTCTGCATGGTGAAACCGAGCAACTGCGCAGCGCTTTGCTGGCGTCGGTGTCCCACGACTTGCGTACCCCGCTGACCTCCATGCGTGGCAGCATCGACAGCTTGCTGGCCTTGGGCGAGGCGATTCCATTGGAGGACCGTCGGGAGTTGCTCGAAGGTACCCGCGATGAAGCCGAGCGACTGGATCGTTATATCCAGAACCTGCTGGACATGACCCGTCTTGGGCATGGCGCGCTGAAGCTGGCGCGCGATTGGGTGTCGCCGGCTGATATCGTCGGCAGTGCGCTGAATCGGCTGCGAGCGGTACTGGCACCGTTACAAGTCAGCATCGATGTGCCGAGCGAATTACCGTTGCTCTACGTGCATGCCGCGTTGATCGAGCAAGCGCTGGTTAACGTACTGGAAAACGCTGCACGTTTTTCTCCGGCTCAGGGGCGTTTGCAACTGTGCGCCGGTTCGACCGATAGCGAGCTGTTCTTTGCGGTGAGCGACGAAGGGCCGGGCATTCCGGAAGCCGAGCGCGCAAAGATTTTCGACATGTTCTACACCGCTGCTCGCGGTGATCGGGGAGGGCAGGGCACGGGGCTCGGTCTGGCGATCTGTCAGGGCATGGTCGGCGCCCATGGCGGGCGTATCAGTGTGGCTGACGGTATCGAAGGTCGTGGCACCTGCATCACGATCCATTTACCGTTGCAGGAGCAGCCCGGACTTGAAAGTGAAGCCTGACATTCCATGCGCTACTCTAGCGTCACTTCTTTATCTTGATCAGAAACCATGAGCCAGACCGCGACCATTTTGGTCATCGACGACGAACCACAGATTCGCAAGTTTCTGCGCATCAGCCTGGCTTCTCAGGGCTATAAAGTACTGGAGGCCGGCACCGGCAGCGAAGGTTTGGCTCAGGCCGCGCTGAACAAACCGGATTTGCTGGTGCTCGACCTCGGCTTGCCGGACATGGACGGCCAACAAGTGCTACGCGAATTTCGCGAATGGTCGAAGGTGCCGGTGCTGGTGTTGTCGGTACGCGCCAGCGAGGGGCAGAAGGTCGAAGCCCTCGATGGCGGTGCCAACGACTACGTGACCAAGCCTTTCGGCATTCAGGAGTTCCTCGCCCGGGTGCGCGCCTTGCTGCGTCACTCACCCGCAGGTGAGGCACAGGAAGCGGCGCTCAGGTTCGGTCCGTTGACGGTGGACCTGGCCTATCGCCGCGTGCTGCTGGACGACACTGAAGTGGCGTTGACCCGCAAGGAATACGCGGTGCTGGCGCAATTGGCTCGGCACCCCGGACGCGTCATCACTCAACAGCAATTGCTCAAGGACATTTGGGGCCCGACCCACACCGAAGACAGTCATTACCTGCGGATTGTGGTTGGTCACCTACGGCAAAAACTGGTGGACGACCCGACCCAACCGAGGTTTATCGTGACCGAGGCAGGTGTCGGGTATCGGTTGATTGATGCCTTGGGTTAGGTCGCGCCCCGGCAACGCTCTTCAAAGCTGATCATTCTCATAGCGATCCAGCGTATCGCGGGCGATCTCCCGGCCCAGGGCGATCAGCTCCGGCGCTTTGTAAAACTCGAAAAACCGGCACACCCGTTTCGGCACGTTGATCAGGACATCCGGCGGGTAGCCAGCGATTTTGTATTGTGCCAGTGAGGTCTGCATCACTTCGAAACTCTGGTTGATCAAGTCCAGCAATGATGCCGGGCCGACGTTGTCGATAATGAACGAGCCGGTGGCTGACTTCGGTGCACCAGGGGTTTGCGGGGCGGCGGCCGGTTGCTGAGCCTCAGGTTCGGCGGACTCGATCCACGGGTTATTGATGTCGGCGGCATCTGCTCGCAGGGCTTCCTGTTCGAGTAACAGCAACTTTTCAGCTTGTTTTCGACGAAACGGTAAGCGCGAGCCAAGGGAGTTGATCAGACTGTCGAAGCGGATTTTGAACGCCGCTGGGCGCTGGATCACCGGCAATTGATAGCGCCTTTGGTTGGTCGAGTTGAGGTTGACCGCGATGATCAGGTCGCAGTGGCTCGAGACCACCGGCACGATCGGCAGTGGATTGAGCAGGCCGCCGTCCACCAGCATCCGGTTGCCCTGCATCACCGGGGTGAACAGGCTGGGGATTGCTGCCGAGGCGCGCATTGCCTGGTGCAGGCAACCTTCCTGGAACCAGATTTCCTGTTGATTGGTCAGGTCCGTGGCGACCGCCGTGTAGGGGATGCGCAGGTCTTCGATATTGATTTCGCCGACGATCTTGCGGATCTGCCCGAAGATCTTTTCCCCACGAATCGCTCCGAGACGGAAGCTGACATCTACCAGACGCAACACGTCGAGGTAGTCCAGGCTTTCAATCCAGTCGCGGTAGTCGTTGAGTTTGCCTGCGGCATAGATCCCGCCGACCACCGCGCCCATGGAACAACCGGCGATGCAGGCGATGTCGTAACCGCGTCGTTCAATTTCTTCGATGACCCCGATATGGGCATAGCCCCTGGCGCCACCGGAGCCCAGCACCAACGCGACACGTTTTTTCATGACTCGCCCCCTTCGTCAAACTTGAGTCAACAATGCACCCATCATGGGCCTTGCTTCAATCGCTGCTGATCGAGGGTTTGGGGGCAAGGTCGTTTTTTCGATAATCAATGGCGACAGGCGAGTATTCTCGCCCCAGCTATATTCATCAGGGGGGCAAGGCACTTTTTACGGTGCTGGCCGTCATACCGTGCACGATTGTTTTTCTATCTTGAGGTGTCATCAATGAAAGCCTGGATTTGTCTGCCGTTGATTGCGTTGGCTCTGGCTGGTTGTGCCGGTAAAACGGCGTATCGTGACAGTTGCGGTAGCCAGCTGGACGCGGCCTGGCAGGAGCTGGACCTGGCCAAGGCCGAAGGTTTCGCGGGCACCGTCAGTTACTCCAAGGCACTGTCCTTGTTGACCGGAGCCAAGACTCAGCAGCAGTTCGAGGCGTACGAAGGCTGTACCAAAAAAGCCGAGAAGGCCCGTTTCTACATTCGTGAGTCGCGTGCCGGTCGTTGATCAAAGGATTGATGAGGTAGCGCAGGGCTTTGCGGCATCATTGCTGCAGGTTTGCCGTCGCAACATTGAATGTTCGATTCGGGAGTAAACCATGTCTGCCTTGGTGGATCGGTTGGTGGCTCAGGTGTTGAGCCTGGAAGTTCGCTTGCGGGCCTGCCAGGCGCGACTGAGTGCGACGACTGATGATGAAGCGCTGCATGATCTGCGCACCACGGTTCGCCGGTTGCGCAGTCTGCTGCGACCCCTGCGTGGTTTGCCCGGAGTCGAGCAACTGGAAGCGGCGGCGGCCGGAGTCGGCAACCTGACCACCCCCTTGCGCGACCGGGAAGTACTGGCCGCCTACTTGCACAGTCATGGTCAGCATGAAGCGGCCCTGCGCCGCACGGTGCAAATGGCTAAAGCCTATCCCGCGGTGGCGACGGGTCCTGAGCTGGCGCAACTGTTTCTCATACTCGACGCGTTTCCGCGCTTTCTGCGAGCCTCCCAGCGTCAGGGATTACTCAAAGGCTTGCGTCAACGCATCGAAAAGCGTCTGGCCAAACTGTGGGACGCTCTGGATAAGGCATTGCACGATCCAGAGCATGACCGACATCGCTTGCGCCTGTTGATCAAGCGCGTGCGCTACGCAGCCGAGTCCTATCCTGAACTGGACCCGTTACCGGTCAAGGCTATGCCTCGATTGAAAGCCGCTCAAGAGGCGCTCGGCAACTGGCATGATTGCTGGCAATGGCTGGCCAAAGCTGAGCAAGAGTCCGATTTGCAGCCCTGTGTGGCGGTTTGGCGAGTGACCATGGTCAAGGCCCAGGCAAGCGCAGATCTGGTGCTGGACACGCTGAGCGCGGCTTGCTTCAAATCCTGAACACACCCGTCGTAGCAGCTGCCGAAGGCTGCGTTCGGCTCGGGCCGCGTTCGGACGTAGCAGTCGTAAAACCCGCCGACGCGGATTAACAGTTACACCGCAATAACCGTATTCACGACTGCTTCGCAGCCGAACGCAGCCTTCGGCAGCTGCTACAAGTCCGCGGGTTACCGGGAGCGTTCGGCTTATCTGTCCGCTTTTTTGGCCGGAATAAGTGCTGTGCAGTCCCCGTCCGATGGTTAAGATCTTTGAGTCTTTTTTCTGGCTTGAGGCTTTTATGCGCTTTTGTGATTTAGTCGACGCCGTGCGCAGCACTCCGCTCGAGCTGTCTATCCCGGCGGAATGGGCTCAGGGGCGTGCCAGTTTTGGCGGGCTGATGGCCGCATTGCAGTACGAGGCCATGCGCGCAAAAGTTCCGGCAGATCGTCCGGTACGTTCGTTGGCGATCACCTTTGTCGGCCCGGCCGAACCTGGTGTGCCCGTCAGCTTTGAAGTGGATGTATTGCGCGAAGGCAAGGCTGTCAGCCAGGTGCTGGGGCGGGCCATGCAGAACGGGCAAGTGGTAACGCTGGTCCAGGGCAGCTTTGGCGCCTCCCGCGCTTCGGAAATCGACGTGGCGGCCGAACCGGCCCCCGAAATGAAACACTGGGATGACTGTCAGGAACTGCCTTATATCAAGGGTGTGACCCCGGAATTCATGCGCCACCTGGCGATGCGTTGGAGTGTTGGTGGTTTGCCATTCACTGGCAACAAGTCGCGGGAGATGGGCGGTTGGGTGCGTTTGCGTGGGGATGTCAAGGAAGAGCCACTGACCGAGGCACATATTCTGGCGCTGGTGGATGCCTGGCCTCCGGCCCTGTTGCCGCACTTGAGCAAACCGGCGGCGGGCAGCACCCTGACCTGGACCATCGAATTCGTGCAGCCATTGCTGGCGCTGAGCACGCTGGACTGGTGCAAGTATCGCGTGGTCATCGAGCATGCCCGCGACGGTTATGGCCATGCGGCAGCAGCGTTGTGGAGCCCAGAAGGACAGTTGATCGCCATGAGTCGGCAGACGGTTACCGTCTTCGGTTAAAACCGCTCAATGCCGGTGGCGCTCACGCCAGGCGCGCCACCATCCACCGCTCAAGACATACCGTGCAAAGGTCAGGAACTGTTCGACCATCAGGCGTTGCACGGCGTCTTTGCGGTCACTGAACGGCTCGCGGGCTTGCACCTCCAGGCTGTGGCCGTGGCGCTGCAGGCCCAACGCGGCGAGCAAGCCAACGACGCCGATGGCAACGTTCAGAAAGCTCATCCCGAACACACCCGAAACGATCAGTAGAAACGCCAGGATGAACAGCGGCACGGCAATCAGGTGCAACACCAGATTAGTCGGGTTGCGATGGTTTTCGGGGGGCGCCCGCCATTGCCAGGCGGGGAGATTGGGGTGACGTTTGCCCATGCTGGAAATCCTCGATCCGTGTAAAACCCATGAATAAAGAATAGGTCGGGCAAACGGCTTCGGCGAATCAAGGCTGGCTATCGCTGCAATAGGTATCTCGAGATTGATGTTAGCTGCTTTATTGTCATCGCGGGGAAGCCTAGCTCCAAGGGCACTGGCAATTCCGTAGGAGCGAGGCTTGCCCGCGATAGCGTCCTTACAGCTTGAGCTGGCCTATCGCCTTGCTCAACTCACCGGCCAATGTCGCCAGTTCATTACTGGTGGTGGCCGAGTCGATGGTCTGTTGCACGGTGTTCTCGGTCACGTCGCGAATGCTCACCACCGCACGATTCATTTCTTCTGCGACCTGGCTCTGCTGTTCGGCGGCCACGGCGATTTGTGTGTTGCTTGTGCGCATCTGCGCTACAGCACCGGTGATTTCTGCGAGTGCCAGGCCCGCTTCCTCGGCCTGCTGCACGCAATCGTCAGCCTTGAACGAGCTTTCCTGCATGAAGTCCACGGCATCCCGGGTCCCGGCTTGCAGGGCGCAGACCATAAGGGTGATCTCGTCGGTGGAGGCCTGCACCCGTTTGGCCAGGTTGCGCACTTCATCGGCGACCACCGCAAAGCCACGGCCCATTTCACCGGCCCGGGCGGCTTCGATCGCGGCGTTAAGTGCCAGCAGATTGGTTTGCTCGGCAATGCTGTGAATCACGCCGACTACACCGTTGATCTTCTGGCTGTCTTCGGCCAATCGCTGAATCATCTCCGCGGTTTGCCGTACGCCGCTGGAAAGCCCGGCAATCGATTGCTGCACGCGGCTGACCACATCCTGCCCGCTGCCGGCCAGGGTGTCGGCGGTTTGCGACAAGTCGCGCGTCGCTCCGGCATGCTCGGCGATGTGATAAACCGTGGCCGACATCTCGTTGATCGCGGCCGCGGCCTGATCGGTCTCGCTTTGCTGGCCAAGCATGCCGTGGCGCACCTCATTCATGCTCGCGGCCAGCCGTGCAGCGCCGACATCCAATTGTTCGGCGGTGTGCGCCACGGTGTTGACCACCCGTTGGTAGCCGGCCTGCATGGCGTTAAAGGCGCAGGCCATTTGCCCGACTTCATCTTTGCAGGCCAATGGCACGCGGGCCGACAGGTCGCCGGTCCTTTCCACGTGCAGCATCACGTCTTTCAAGGTGTTGAGCTGGCTGAGCAAAAAACGGATCAGCAACTGCGAGGCACCAAGCATTGCCAACATCAGGATGAACACCGCCACCGCGTAGTTGGCCAATCGTTCACCGAACACCTGGCTCAGGCTTGGGCCATAGGCCAGTACCGCGACCTGTTCACCATCCGCTCGGGACACAATGTCGGCGCCCAGCAACGGGTTGTCGCCCAACAGCGGCATAGCGTTGAGCTCGACCCAGCCGCTGGCGTTGTTCAACGCCGGTAATGGCTGTCCGTTCAGGGAGGGAGTCTGGCCCCGACTGAAGCTCAGCAGGTGGTCTGCCTTGGGCAAGGATTGTCCGGCGGACCAGGCATTCAGCAAGCGCGCCTGGGCCTGGGCTGAGGTCTGTGAGGCTTGGCTGCGAGCCTGCTGTTCGAGCTGTACGGCATACAGCACCAACAGCAGGGTAGTGATGAATGCGACCGCGTTGACGGCCCAGAATTTGTACTTCAGCGAGATGTTGCTAAGCCAGGCACCCATGGAAGGTCTTCTCTGATAGCGGAAACAGTTTTGGCAAGGTGCCATTATTGTGCCGCTATCCAGGCGAAGGGTTGTTGATGTGGGTCAATGGTGGGGGGATGGGCGACAGATTTTGTTGATTGTCAGGGCCTCTTCGCGGGCAGCCTCGCTCCTGCAAAGGCACCGTAATCCCCGTAGGAACGAGGCTGTTGCCCGCGAGGCGACGGTACAATCAACGTGGATTTTTCTGATTCACTCTATCGACGGCAGCCCATAAAACGTCCGGGCACACGCCGTGCTGTGTGCTGCCACATCTTCCAGGCTCTCACCGCGATGCAACGCGACTTCGCGCAAAACTTCTGTCAGGTACGCGGGTTCGTTGCGACCGTTTTTCGGCTTCGGCCGCAGACTGCGCGGTAACAGGTACGGCGCATCGCTTTCCAGCATCAAGCGCCCGCGCGGAATCTCGCGAACCAGTGGGTGCAGGTGAGTGCCACGGCGTTCGTCGCAAATCCAGCCGGTGATGCCGATGTGCAAATCGAGATCGAGGTAGCTGAACAGCGCCCGTTGCTCACCGGTAAAACAATGCACCACGGCGGCGGGCAAACGGTCACGGAAGTCGCGCAGGATTTCCAGCAGCCGCTGACTGGCGTCGCGCTCATGGAGGAACACTGGCAGTTGCAGTTCAACCGCCATCGCCAAATGCTCTTCGAGCACCTTTTCCTGCTGCGGGCGTGGCGAGAAGTCGCGATTGAAGTCCAGGCCGCATTCACCCACGGCACGCACGCTCGACTCTTTGAGCAGGCCGCGCAAGCGTTGAGCGCTATCGGCGTTCCAGTCACTGGCCGAGTGAGGGTGAATCCCCGCCGTGGAGAACAGTCGTTGCCCGGTTTCATCCAGTTGTTGGCACAGTTCAAACGCCTGCTCACTGCCCTCGACACTGGTGCCTGTGAGGACCAGTTGGCAGACTCCGGCGGCATAGGCGCGGTCGAGTACTGCCTGGTGTTTGTCGGCAAAACTTGGGTTGGTCAGGTTGACGCCGATATCGATGAGTTGCATGGTGCTACCTCGGACCAAAGGCCGGAAAGCATATCAGAGCTGTAGATTTATAAGAAAAACCAAGAACTACAATGAGTTAAAGCTGTCTTTTGATGCCGGAAGAAAGCTTCGGTTGGCCGTCCAGCCATCGCTTGCCAGTCTTTCGCACGCTGCCAGCGCTCTAAGCGCTCTGTTTCTGTCGCCCAACTTCCCGAAATTACTCGAGAGGCTGGACAGTATCTTCCCGGAGAGCGGATGACGAGACCCTCGGTTTTGCTTGTGCTGTGCTTGTCGTTGCTGCTGCCGATGCCCGCGGTTGCACGTTTGGCCGGCCCCCCCGTGGCTGTTGTGTCAGGCAAGGTTCGCGACCTGGCGCAGATCCGTGACAGTCGCGTCCTGCGGGTGCTGGTCAACCAGAGCCGCAACAGTTCCGGCGAAGTCCAGGGCCAGACCATTGGCGTCGAATACCATCGCCTGCGTGCCTTCGAACAATACCTCAACGGTCAGGCCCCTGACGGTCAGGAAATCAACCTGAAGATCATTCCCAAAGCCAAGGATCAATTGCTCGGTGCCCTTGAGCGCGGCGAGGGAGATCTGGTTGCTCCCGGCGAATTGCTGAGCCCTCAGTCAGGACACGCCATCAGCTCCAGTGACCCGATCATCAGTAACGTTCCGTTGTTGTTGGTAGGGATCAAAGGTGAGCGGCATTTCACCCGCCTTGAGCAGCTGTCCGGGCACACGTTGGCGCTGACCACGGGGAGCGCGGCGGGTGAGGCGATCAATCAGATCAATCAGAAACTGGCGTTGCGCAAGTTGCCGCCGGTCAAGGTCGAGTGGGTCGATCCCAGCCTTGCCGTCGAAGATGTGCTGGAAATGGTTCAGGGCGGGATTTTCCACCTGACCATCGTCGAGCAACCGATTGCCGAGCGTTGGGGCAAGATTCTGCCCAAGCTGCGTTTCGATCGGCAGGTGATCATCAGTGAGTCGGGCGAAGAGCATTGGTTTGTGCGGCGCGACGCGTCGATGCTCCGGGCGAGTATCGATCGCTTCCTGAAAACCTATAAAACACCAGCGGACCAGGACGTCGCGTTTCTGCGCATCTATCGACGCCTGGATCAGGTCCACTATCCTCTGGCCCACGCCGACCGCCAGCGCCTGGAAAAACTACGCCCGGTCCTGCAAAAACATGCCCGCGAACAGGGCCTGGACTGGCTGAACCTGGCCGCGCTGGCGTTCAAGGAGTCAGCGCTGCAACCGAGCGCGAAGAGCGGCGGCGGTCCCACGGGTTTGATGCAAATTACCCCTTCGGCGGCTCAGCGGGTGGGGGTCAATGATATTCAGTCACTGGACGGCAATGTGCAGGCCAGTGCCAAGTACCTGGGGCTGATCCGCCGCAAGTTCTTCGCCAGCCCCAAGCTCAACGAACGCGAGCGCATGGCCTTTGTGCTTGCGGCCTACAACATCGGCCCGGAGCGGGTTCAGGGCATGCGCACCGAGGCCAGACGGCGCGGCTTGAATCCCGACCAGTGGTTTTTCCAGGTGGAACGCATCGCCCTGGAGCAGGCGGGAATGGGCGCCGTCAGCTACGTCAATAGCGTCAACAAGTACTACCTGGCGTTCGATCGGGAACGGGGTTCGCTGGAGACCCAGCCGCAAAAGGTTGCTTTACGGAAATGATCGATAAATTTGATTCTTATGGTGAGATTTTTGCGCTTTAAACATGATATTTACTGATTAATATAGCGACCAACCAACCCCTACATCAAAAGGAAGACACAGCATGAGCACACTGATCAAAACCGCACTGTCTACCCGCGCAGGCTACGGCCTGGCTGTACTGCGGATCTTCGTCGGCATCATCTTCGCTGCTCACGGCTCGCAAAAGCTCTTTGGTCTATTTGGCGGTTACGGTCTGGCCGGCACGGCGCAGTGGATGGAAAGCATCGGTCTGGCGCCGGGGCATCTGATGGCCCTGTTGGCGGGTGGTACCGAGTTCTTCGGCGGCCTGGCACTGATCATCGGTTTACTGACCCGTCCTGCGGCACTGGGCCTGACGTTCACGCTGCTGGTGGCGATCTTCTCGGTGCATATCAGCAACGGTTTGTTCATGGCCAACAATGGTTATGAATTCGCTCTGGCCTTGCTGGGCGGTACGGTAGCGGTTCTGCTCGAAGGTGCTGGCAAGCTGTCGCTGGATCGCATCATTGCCAAGTAACTGTCGACACAACCTTGATCAGTAAAAAATCCGGAATCTGAAAGATTCCGGATTTTTTATGCCTGCTGCTTATCCCTGCTTGAACATCTCTGCGGCACGTTTGGCGATTTCTTCTTTCGACAGATTTTCCTTACGGCTGGAGATAAACCACAAATGACCGTATGGATCTTTCAGGGTGCCTGAGCGATCGCCGTAGAACTGGTCTTTCACTTCAGAGACAGCCACACCTCCAGCAGCAATCGCCTGCTTGTACTGCTTGTCGACATCGTTCACATACAAATGCAGCCCCACCGAGATGCCGGCCTGTTCAGGGCTGCTCAGGGACGCCGCTGCGCATGGGGTGGCGAGCATGATGGCCGAGTCGCCAATGCGCAGTTCGGCGTGGCCAATGTCGCCGTTGGGCGCCACCAGACGCATGACTTCAGTCGCACCGAACGCTTTCTTGTAGAACTCGATCGCTTCGGCGGCTTTTTTGATGCCCAGATAGGGCGTGATGCTGTGGTAACCCTCGGGTATCGGTTTAACGCTCATGTTGGTTCTCCTTTTTTTGCTGGGGATGAACGTAATCCTTCACCGTTTTCCGGTCGATTCACTATAGGCCACGACAGGTAGCGCAACTGAGGGGCCGACGGGCAGCAGCATGGCTACTGTTCAGCCATCAACAGCAAAGCAGCAGTTTGCTTCGCTGCACTAAATCGAATGGCTATAAGAGGCTCCCAACCCACTGAAAACAAAGGGGCAAGCGTTCAGGCACAGAAGCTGCAATTGCTCATTGCAATCACTGTTGACCCGAGAGCGTTGTATGTCTGCCTTGCCTGAATCTGCCGATTATCCGATCCATCCTCCGGCCGCCGATCTGATCCGTGAGGACGCCCAAGCCCAGCTCGTGGCCGAGCGCGTGGCTGCGGTACTGCTGGAACAGGACGCCGAGCGCGATCGCAGTCGGCAGGTGCCCGTCGACATTGTTGATCTGTATTCCAACATTCGCTCGGTCAGTGGAAACCGCTTTGCGCGAAGTCGACCGTGGTGTGGTGGAAGCGACCCAGGCAATGGGCGCCAACACCTGGCAAATCATTCGCCACACATTATTGCCCGAGGCGGGCTGCTGGCAGCCGTCACCGTTAGGGCCATTGTGCTGGTGGATTACACGGCGGATCTGGTGCCGGTGGTCGGGGTGCACCGCCTACTCGACGAAGATCAAGAACATCGCTGACTTGAAGGACGGTGCCTCGGTGTCGATCCCTAACGATCCGGTGAACACCGGCCGGGCGCTGGTGCTGCTGCACGAAGCCGGATTGATCAAACTCAAGGATCCGGGCAATACCCTGGCGACTCAGCGCGAGATCATTGAAAACCCCAAACATCTGAAAATTCGCGAGCTGGAAGGGACGTTGCTGGCGCGTTCGATCAGCCAGGTGGATCTCGCGTTTGAGGTCCGCCAGTTCATCCTGACCCGGTACAAAGGGCAGATTGCGCCGGGGTTTTGAGGGATTCAATGATCGTTCCCACATGCGGCGTTGATCGTTCCCACGCTCTGCGTGGGAATGCCTCATTGGACGCTCCGCGTCCGCTTTTATGTGACGCGGAGCGTCACGGGCTGCATTCCCACGCGGGAGCGTGGGAATGATCATTTGTTCCGGTCGCGAGAACAGCCGAACCGTGGCCAGCATCAGGTGATGAAAACCGAAGACATGGGCAATCGAACTGTCGACCTTGGCGAACTCGCGGACGATGTTCAGGGTTTCGCTCCAGCCAGTATCGAGGCCGCCGTATTGGGCAGGAATACTCAGGGCCAGCAGACCGCTTTGGCGCAAGGCGTCACGCTGGGCTTTCGGCGTGTCGCCGCGTTCATCGTGTTCAACAGCGGTTTGGGCAAACTCGGCAGCCAATGCACGGGCGGTCTGCAACGGGGACAACAGGGCGCTTTGCGGCTTGTCGGTCACGCGATGCTCCTTCTATGTGACGATCCAATCTCTGCGTAGGAGCGAGGCTTGCCCGCAATGAACGATAACGCGGTCCGACTGGACAAACCGCGGTGACTGCATCGCGAGCAAGCTTCGCTCCTACAGAGGCAAGGTGGGGTTCAGGCTGTGGCTTTTGTAGGCAGAACATCATTGGCGATCATTTCGCCGAATGGCCCGGTGAGGTTGGTGATACCGCGACCGGCGAGGCTGGCGTAGGGTTCCGGCAGTAGCGGGAACACCAGCTCGGCGAAGCGGTAAGCCTCTTCCAGATGTGGGTAGCCAGAGAAGATGAAACTCTCAATGCCCAAATCCGCGTACTCCTTGATCCGCGCCGCCACTTGCTGCGGATCGCCCACCAACGCTGTCCCGGCACCGCCACGCACCAGACCGACGCCGGCCCAAAGATTGGGGGCGATCTCCAGATTGTCACGCCGGCCGTCATGCAACGCGGCCATGCGTCGCTGACCTTCGGAATCGAAGCGCGAGAAGGATTTCTGTGCCGAGGCGATGGTTTCGTCACTGATGTGTTCGATCAGCTTGTCGGCGGCTTTCCAGGCTTCGTCGGCCGTTTCGCGAACGATCACGTGCAAGCGAATCCCGAATTTCACGGTACGGCCCTGACGAGCCGCGCGTTCACGGACATCGGCCAGCTTTTTGGCGACAGCCGCCGGCGGCTCGCCCCAGGTCAGGTAGACGTCGACCTGCTCGGCGGCCAGATCATGGGCAGCCTCGGAAGAACCACCGAAATACAGCGGCGGATAAGGCTTCTGCACCGGCGGATACAGCGCCTTGGCGTTCTGCACCCGCAAATGCTTGCCTTCGAAGTCCACCGACTCGCCTTGCAGCACCCGGCGCCAGATCTTGAGGAATTCGTCAGTGACTTCGTAGCGTTCGCTGTGATCGAGGAAGCTGCCGTCGCCACGGTTTTCATCCGGGTCACCGCCAGTCACCACGTTGATCAGCAGACGGCCATTGGACAGCCGATCAAGGGTCGCGGCCATGCGCGCCGAAACGGTCGGCGAGATGATCCCCGGACGAATGGCTACCAGGTAACGCAGGCGTTCGGTCAACGGCACCAGGGCCGAGGCGATCACCCACGAGTCTTCGCACGAACGCCCGGTGGGGATCAGCACACCGTGATAGCCGAGGTTGTCCGCGGCCTGAGCCACTTGCTTCAAATAATTGAGCGTGACCGGGCGCGCGCCCTGGGTGGTGCCCAGGTAATGGCCGTCGCCGTGAGTGGGGAGAAACCAGAAAACATCCATGACAGGTCCTTAAGCGATTTTCAGCAAATTGTGTGGGTGCACGCGAAACAACGTATCGGCAACTGCCTGGCCAATTCCGCGAGCACGGCCTGGGTCAGCACCAATGTGCGGGAGGGGCGGTAAGTGCCACCCGAGAGGGCTACGACGTTCATAGGGCGCGACATGAACAGTTCCTTTTCAAGCAGTTGCTCAAGGAGCAGTGAGTAGTGAGCGGGTTTGAGCAAGAGCTGTACCAAGCGGCCGAAGCCTTTGTCTGCGGGGCTTTCAGCGGTTTCTATTCAGGCTGCTGTGTGTTTGTTGGGCGCTGTTTTGTTGATTGACTGTTGCAGGGCCAACAGTTGCCTGGCCAACAGTCAGCGCGGCGCAGGTCCGTTATAAAGGCTCTTTGTTATTCCTCAAAATATCGTAAATAGATATTTATAGAACTATAGTGAATATGTGGAATTTGCCTGAACGGCTGTTGCCCAAACCAATAGCGACTATCGAGAGCGTTGATTTTTGTCGGTGAAGGCGCGGGAGTAGCCTGTATCCATTGCGTAACGCCAGCTTGTCAGGAGCCCCTCATGAATCGTTTATTCGTCACTTCTATGCTGCTTGCCGCCTCTGTTCTCGCCGGTTGTGCGAGCCATCCTTCCCCTGAATTGCGGCCGTACACCGCCGAGGAAAGCAAGGAATTGGCGCTGGAGGCATTGAACCGTCGCGGGTTGTCGTACGATGAATACCAAATGAAAAAAGCCGAACTGCTCGGCCAGCCACAGAAAGCATTTGGTTTCGACACGAAAGGCGAAATGAACGCCGAGCGCGGCGTGAGCCACCATCGGCGCCCAAGCTGAGTGGACTGTACTGCTCAAACTTTGAGGCAACTGTCCGTGGGTTTCGCCAAGGCGCTGCGATAGGGTCAACACCTGACTGACCCTAATGGAATGCGCCCATGACCCTCTCGCTGGATTTGCTATTGGGCTTCGCCCTGTTTGCCCTTGTCACCTCGATCACCCCAGGCCCCAACAACACCATGCTGCTGGCCTCGGGCGTCAATTTCGGTTTCAACCGCTCCATCCCCCACATGCTTGGCATCACCTGCGGCTTCTTCATTCTTGTGCTCGCCGTCGGGTTTGGCCTGGGTGCGGTGTTTCAAACCTATCCGCTGCTTTACACCGTGTTGCGTTATGTCGGCGCGGCCTATCTGCTGTACCTGGCGTGGAAAATCGCTCATAGCGGTCCAGTCTCCGAGACCGGACAAGGTCACGCCAAACCTGTCAGTTACTGGGGGGCGGCGGCATTTCAATGGGTCAATCCCAAGGCCTGGATCATGGCGATCGGTGCCATCAGCACCTACACGCCGTTGCAGGGTTATTTCACCAATGTGATTGTCATTGCCGCGGTCTTCGCCGTGATCAACCTGCCGAGCGTCAGCGTCTGGGTGGCCTGCGGCAGCCTGTTGCGCAATGTCCTGCGTGATCGGCGCTGGTTGCGAGTGTTCAATTGGGGCATGGCTCTGCTGTTGGTGGCCTCCCTGTACCCGATGCTGCACGAAAGCTTTAGCTGACTTAGGCTTCAACCCGGAGTCCGATGCCTGTTAAGCTCAACTTCAGGAGCGTTCCTACGCACTTTTAAGAGAAGTTGTCTTCCTTTAACTGCATCCGATCAGGTATTGCTGACGTTTTACCGTTTTGCGCCGCTCCCGGGTTGGCGCCGGCCAACGTTTTCACCACCGAGCACACCTGATCCCGGAACACGCTCTGCGAGTCTTTTTATGAATAAACGTCCTTTGTATTTCGACTACGCCGCTACCACGCCGGTGGATGAGCGGGTGATCCAGGTGATGGTCGACTGTCTGGGGTTCAGCGGTAACTTCGGTAACCCGGCCTCCAGCTCCCATGTCTTCGGCCAACAGGCTCGACAAACAGTTGAGCACGCTCGCCGACAGGTGGCTGAGCTGGTCGGCGCAGAGCCTTCGCAGATCGTCTGGACCTCCGGCGCCACTGAATCGAACAACCTCGCTCTCAAGGGCGTCGCCCAGGCTCGCGGTGTTGCGGGTGGGCATATCATTACCAGTCAAATCGAACACAAGGCGATTCTCGATACGGCCAGGCAGTTGCAGGATGCCGGCGTCGCCGTGACCTATCTGGTGCCGGATGCCGAAGGTCTGATCACCGCGCAGGCGGTCAGTGAAGCGATGCGCGAGGACACCTTTCTGGTGTCGCTGATGCTGGTCAATAACGAACTCGGCACCGTCAACGACATCCCGGCCATCGGCCAGGTGGTGCGTGAACGAGGCGCGTTGTTTCACGTCGATGCCGCCCAAGGCGCTGGCAAAGTGGCGATCGATCTGGCCGAGTGGCCGGTGGATCTGATGTCGTTCTCCGCACACAAGATCTATGGTCCCAAGGGCATTGGTGCGCTATACGTCGGCCCACGTGCGCAGCAACGTTTGCAGGCGCAGATCCATGGTGGCGGGCACGAAGGCGGTTTGCGTTCCGGGACCCTGGCGACTCATCAGATCGCAGCCATGGGCGCGGCGTTTGCCCTTGCGGCAGAGTTCTTCGACGAAGAGGCTGCAACCATTGTGCGCTTGCGTGAGCGGTTGCTGGCGCAACTCGGCAGTCTTCCTGGATTGCAGCTCAACGGCAGCGCGACCCAGCGCATTCCCCATACCTTGAGCCTGACGTTCAACGAGGGCGAGTTCTATCCGGCGGCGTTAAGTGCTTCGATTGCTTTTTCGGCAACCTCGGCCTGCAACTCGGCGAGTAACGCGCCGTCCCATGTATTACTTGCGTTGGGACATGACGCGTGGGCGGCGAGTCGCACGATCCGTCTGAGCCTCGGGCGCTTCACCACCGAGCAGGATGTCGATCAAGCGGCACAATTGATTAAAGCTTCATTCGCCAGTGCACCGGCGTTCTGGGCAGCTGCCCAGCCATAAGGGCTGATCCGCATCTGCACCCAATAATAATGATGAGTGATTAGCAGGAGACACAATGAGCACGCAGTCTTTGACCAACGGAGTGGTTTCCCGGCGCCTGGCGCAAACACGCGAGCTGATGAGCCGGGAGGGTATCCACGCCCTGCTGGTGCCGTCGGCCGATCCACATCTGTCGGAATATTTGCCGGGCTATTGGCAGGGACGGCAATGGTTGTCGGGTTTTCATGGTTCGGTCGGCACGCTGATCGTGACCGCGGATTTCGCCGGCGTCTGGGCTGACAGCCGTTATTGGGAGCAGGCGACCAAGGAGCTCAAGGGCAGCGGCATCGAGTTGGTGAAACTCCAGCCTGGGCAACCAGGCCCGCTGGACTGGCTCGCTGAGCAAACGCCCGAAGGTGGTGTGGTGGCCGTCGATGGCGCGGTCATGGCGCTGGCTTCGGCGCGTAGTCTGGGCAGTAAACTCCAGGAGCGTGGCGCTCGGCTGCGCACTGATATCGATGTGTTGAACGAAGTCTGGCAAGACCGTCCAGCGCTGCCGAATCAACCGATCTATCAACACTTGCCGCCTCAGGCCACCATAAGCCGTGGCGAGAAACTCGCCAGGCTGCGCCAGAGCTTGAAGGAGCGCGGTGCCGATTGGCATTTCATCGCGACCCTCGATGACATTGCCTGGCTGTTCAACCTGCGTGGCGCTGACGTGTCGTTCAACCCGGTGTTCGTTTCGTTCGCATTGATCGGGCAGCAGCAGGCGACACTGTTTGTGGCGCTGAGCAAAGTCGATGCGCAACTGCGCGCGATCCTCGAACAGGATGGCGTGACCTTGCGCGATTACAGCGAAGTCGCCGCGGCATTGAGCACAGTACCGAGCGGCGCGAGCCTGCAGGTCGATCCTGCGCGGGTGACGGCGGGTCTGCTGGATAACCTGGGCAGCGGTGTAAAACTGATCGAAGGGCTGAACCCGACCACCTTGGCCAAATCGCAAAAAAGCCTCGCCGATGCCGAGCATATTCGTCAGGCCATGGAGCAGGACGGCGCGGCACTCTGTGAGTTTTTCACCTGGCTGGACACTGCGTTGGGTAGCGAGCGGATTACCGAACTGACCATCGATGAGCACCTGACGGCAGCGCGTACCCGTCGTCCGGGCTATGTCTCGTTGAGCTTCAACACTATCGCGGCGTTCAATGCGAATGGCGCGATGCCGCACTACCACGCCACCGAAGAAGAGCACGCGCTGATCGAAGGCGATGGTTTGCTGCTGATCGACTCCGGCGGTCAGTACCTGGGCGGCACCACCGACATTACCCGCATGGTGCCGGTCGGTACGCCGACTCAAGAGCAGAAGCGTGACTGCACGCGGGTGCTCAAAGGCGTGATCGCGTTGTCCCGGGCGCAATTCCCACGGGGCATTCTGTCGCCGCTGCTGGACTCCATCGCCCGTGCGCCGATTTGGGCCGAGGGTGTCGATTACGGTCACGGCACCGGTCATGGTGTCGGTTACTTCCTCAACGTCCATGAAGGTCCGCAGGTGATTGCCTACCAGGCGGCGCCGGCACCACAAACGGCGATGCAGCCGGGAATGATCACCTCAATAGAACCGGGCACGTATCGTCCTGGCCGCTGGGGTGTGCGGATCGAGAACCTGGTGTTGAATCGTGAAGCGGGCAGCACCGAGTTCGGTGAGTTCCTCAAGTTCGAAACCCTGACCCTGTGCCCGATCGATACCCGTTGCCTGGAGCCGGCGTTGCTGACTCAAGACGAGAAAGAGTGGTTCAACGGCTATCACGCGCAAGTGCGTGAGCGTTTGAGTCCGCTGCTTGAAGGCGCCGCTCTGGAGTGGCTGAACACCCGAACGGCGGCTATTTAAATCAGCTCAGCGTCATCAGCCCTGGGGCGGTGGCGCAAGCTCAGGCGCGTGAGCCAGCGCCTCGGTCATATAGTCGATGAATGCATTGACCCTGGCGGATTGGCGACGATTCGCCGGGGACACGGCATAAATTGGCAGCGACTGTGGGCTGTAGTCCTGCAGAATCGCCACTACCCGACCGGCCCGTAAATCCTCACTGAACAACCACACGGGCGACAGCGCAATGCCTAGCCCTGTGAGCACCATTTCGCGTATCGCCTCCGAGCTATTACTTTGGGCATTGCCCTTGATCCGCACGTTGTGGCGTTCTCCATTCTTCTTGTAAATCCATTGGTTCTGGCTACTCAGCAGGTTGAACAGCAGACAGTTGTGCAGGCTCAGTTCTTCGGGCGTGAGTGGCAGGCCCTGGCGGGCGAGATAGTCAGGGCTGGCAACCGTCACACGGTAGGTGGTACCGACCTTGCGGGCGATAAGGCCGCTATCGTTCAGTTCGCCGATCCGGAAGGTGACGTCCAGGCCCTCGCTGACCAGATCCTGATTGTGGTCGTTGAGTTGCAGGTCAATTTGCACCTGTGGATAACTCGCCAGAAAGCCCGGCAGGCGCGAGGCAATCTGCAAACGCCCGAAACTGACGGATGAGCCGACCCGCAAGTTGCCGGCCACGGTTTCCCGGCCCGACTGAAAGCTGTGTTGCGCGGCGTCCACCGCGGCGAGGATTTGCCGACATTGCGTGTAGTAACGCTGACCTTCATCGGTCAGCGACAGTTGCCGGGTGCTACGGGAAATCAGTTTGCCGCCCAGCTCGATCTCCAGCGCTCTCAGCACTTTGCTGATGGTGGGTTGGCTGGTCTGCAATTCCCGGGCGACAGCGGAAAAACTGCCGCGCTCTACCACTCGAACAAAAATCGCCATTGCATTGAGCTTGTCCATGGGTGTTCTCATTCATGCCAAATGGGCATGCTCACTATAGTTATATAACGTCTTATCGGTATGAGTCGGGTGGTGGATGATCAACTCAACTTCCCTGACATGAGATCGCGAAAATGACTGACATACGTGAGATGAATGCTCTGATTGTCGATTCGGCTAATGCGCCTTTTCGCTTGGCTGTTTTAAACGTCCCCGAACCAGCAGCGGGCCAGGTATTGGTCAGGATTGCAGCCAGCGGGGTCAATCCGCTGGACGCAAAGATACGTGCGGGACAAGCAGCCCACGCACGTCAACCTTTGCCTGCGGTGCTGGGTATGGACCTGGCAGGAACCGTTGAAGCGCTGGGTGCCGGCGTAAGCGGATGGCAGATCGGCGATGAGGTTTATGCCATGGCGACCGGTATCGCGGGTTTGCAAGGTTCTCTGGCCGAATTCGCCGTCGTCGATGCGCAATTGTTGGCGCTCAAACCGCGCAATTTGAGTATGCGTGAAGCAGCGGCGCTGCCCTTGGTGCTGATTACCGCATGGGAAGGGTTGGTGGATCGCGCTCACGTACGAGCAGGGCAGTCGGTGTTGATTCACGGTGGCGCGGGAGGCGTCGGACATATTGCAGTGCAGCTCGCTCAAGCCTTCGGTGCCGATGTGTTTGCCACTGGTTCAGCCAGGCAGCGGGGCATTATCGAAGGTTTTGGAGCGACCTTTATCGACTATCGGCAAAGCCCGGTTGAACACTATGTAGAGGAGCACACGGCAGGCGAGGGGTTCGATATCGTTTACGACACGGTGGGCGGTGAAACGCTGGATGCGTCGTTCAAGGCTGTGCGCAACTATTACGGTCATGTGCTGAGCTGCCTCGGTTGGGGGCAACACAGCCTTGCGCCATTGTCCTTTCGGGGCGCGACTTATTCTGGAGTGTTCACGTTATTGCCGTTGCTGACGGGCAAGGGCCGTGATCATCACGGGCAAATTCTTGCTCAAGCGACTCGGTTGATCGAAGCCGGCAAGCTGACTCCTTTGCTCGATCCTCGGCAGTTCGGTTTGCAAACCGCCGAAGCCGCCTATGACCTGCTTGTTGCGGGGCAAGCGCAGGGTCGGCTGGTCATCGAGATTTAGCTCAAGGCTTCGAGGACAAAGTCCAGACGGTCCTGGCCGAAGAACAGCTGGTTATCGACAAACATGCTCGGCGCGCCGAACACGCCACGTTGCAACGCCTGTTCGGTTTTGTCCTTTAGGGCGGCTTTGATCTCCTCATCGTTGGTCAGCGCCAGGATTTCGGTCGGGTCAAAGCCCTTCTCCGTCAACACCGCAGCGACTATCGCAAGGTCATTGAGGTTGCGCTTATCAACCCACAATGCGCGGAAAAGACAGTCGATAAAATCGAGGAAACGTTCCGGATCACGCAGTTGCATGCCGGTGACTGCGCGCATCAGTAAAAGGGTGTTGACCGGAAAGTGTGGATTGAAATTGAGCGCAACCTGATAGCGTTTGGCGTAACGCTCCAGATCGTCAAGCATGTAGCGCCCTTTGGCTGGAATGCTGATGGGGGAGGCGTTGCCGGTGGCTTTGAATACACCGCCCAGCAGCATGGGTTGATAGATAAGCTGGCTGCCGGTTAGGGCGCAGATTTTTGGTAATTGGGTATAGGCCAGGTAAGTGCTGGGGCTGCCGAGGTCGAAGAAGAATTCTACGGTTTTACTCATGGTGGGTGCTCTCTGATTATTGTTATGGGGGAGGGCTTACCAACGTTCGCTCCATGGTCGTAGATCCAGCTCGAAGGTCCAGGCATCTCGCGGCTGACAGTGCAGGTACCAATAGTTCTCGGCAATGTGTTCCGGATTAAGGATGCCGTCTTGATCCTTGAGCGCGTACTTCTGCGGGAAGCTGTCGCGAATAAAGTCCGTATCAATGGCACCGTCGACGACGATATGAGCGACATGGATGTTCATAGGACCCAGTTCGCGGGCCATGCTTTGGGCCAATGCGCGAACTCCATGTTTGGCGCCGGCAAACGCGGCGAAACCGGCAGCTCCACGCATCCCGGCTGTCGCACCGGTGAACAGGATAGTGCCCCGTTGGCGGGTGGCCATGCGTTTGGCGACTTCACGAGCGTTCAGGAATCCCGAGAAGCAGGCCATTTCCCATATCTTGAAATACTTGCGCGCGGTTTCTTCAAGGATGCTGCACGGTACATTGGCGCCGATGTTGAAGACGAAGGCTTCGATCGGGCCAATCTGGCTCTCGATCTGTTCGACCAGCGCAATCACGTCCTCTTCTTTGCGTGCATCGCAGGCGAAGCCATGTGCCTGGCCCCCTGCTGCCTGGATAGCATCGACCAAGGGTTGCAACTTGTCAGCGCTACGCCGAGTGACGCAGGCGATAAATCCCTCCTGGGCAAAACGCTTGGCTATTGCGCCACCGGTGGCATCGCCTGCGCCGACCACCAATACGACTTTGTTGTTATTTATGGCTGTAGTCATGGGTATCGCCTTTTTAGTAAACGATCGTTAGCTAAACGAACGTTATGCTACGATCTCAAATGCGTCAAGGTGATAGATTCATAGGGGGAACGATGCGTTATTCAGCCAGCCACAAGCAGGAAACCAGAGAGCGATTGCTGGAAAGCAGTGCTGTGTCGGCCAAGAAAGAAGGTTTTTCCACGGTCGGCGTCGATGGTTTGATGAAAGCGATAGGGCTCAGCGGTGGGGCTTTCTACAGTCACTTTTCGTCAAAAGATGAGCTGTTCAGTTCGATTGTCGAGCGTGAGCTGAGTCAGAGTCTTGAGCGGTTAAGCGGGGATGGTGAGCAGAATCGGGCAAGGCTTGAGCGTTGTCTCAAACATTATTTGAGCATGGCGCACGTTGAGCAGCCCGAGACAGGTTGTGCCTTGCCGGCGTTGGGAGCCGAAATCGCTCGCTCCGACATCGCTGTTCGGCAGCAGGCGGAGCAGTGGATTTGCCGATTGCAGGAATGCTGGGCCCGGACATTAGGCAGCGACTCTCTGGCGTGGGCGATTTTGTCGCAATGCATTGGCGCGCTGGTTGTGGCGCGGATGCTGGTAAATCCCCGGATTCAACGCAAAGTCCTGGAGTCGAGTTACGCCGAGATCGGTCACCAGATCAGAAGACTGCACGTTGAATGAAGCGGTGTCAGCTTATTTACAGATGACGATCATGCTGCGGCTCGTATAGCCGGCGGGATTGAGGCCGAAGGGGTAGTCACCGGGGTCTTCTACAGCGTCGCCCGATTTGGCGATCACTTTGTAGCCCTTGGCGCCGCATGAATTGGCGGCACTGGTGTAACACTTGTCCCAGGAAGAGGACAGGCCAGAGCAGTTGATATGCAGTCCCGTCTTTCCGCGCTTTGTTTCGGTTTTTGAGGTCGCAGCACAGCCTGCAATGGCAAGTACGGCTAACAGTATCAAAACTCGTTTCATGCCCTTCCTTTTAGCTCGCTTCGGGTCTGGCACCCGAGTCTGGCTTTATCCGCTCTAGCGTGTCGCGTTGACGATGTCCCTATTCGAAAAATCCAAGGCTTACACAGAGTTACAGCCTAAACATGGCCTAATTGAGCGGTAAATGCCAGAGCTTCGTCAAATCCAGTTTCAATCGGCTGCGAGCAAGGGACTGGATTCGCGGCGCATAGTCATGGTGGCACCGACGGAGGCGAGGATGATGCAAGCAATGGCCAGCCATTGGGCCAGGGACAGGTATTCGTGAAGGAACAACAGCCCTGACAAGGCACCGAAAGCAGGTTCGATGCTCATCAAGGTGCCAAAGGTGCGAGCTGGCATTCTGGTGAGGGCCACCATCTCCAGGGTGTAGGGCAGGGCAGTAGAGAGAATGGCGACTCCAATGGCTATCGGGATCAAGGACGGAGTCAATAAGGCTGCTCCTGCATGGACGATGCCGATAGGCGCTACGAATAAAGCGGCAATCATTACACCCAGTGCGGCGGTTTGAACGCCGTTGTCTGCACCGGCCTTTTGGCCGAACAGGATATATAACGCCCAGCAGATACCCGCGCCAAGCGCATAACCAGCACCTATAAGGTCGATTCCGGCACTGGTGTCGCCCGCGGGGATCAGCAGTAGCAGGCCGATGACCGCCAAGCCGATCCACAGAAAGTCGATCGCCCGGCGTGACGCATATATAGCAACCGCCAGGGGGCCGGTGAACTCCAGGGCAACCGCAATTCCCAGAGGGACGCTTCTGAGTGACATATAGAAGAGGAAGTTCATGCCTCCAAGTGCCATCCCGTAGACGATTACCGTGCGCAAGGACCTGGCTGTGAGTTTGGCGCGCCAAGGGCGTAGCAGCAGCAACATGATGATGCTGGCAAAAATCAGGCGTAGCGTCGTAGTGCCTTGGGCTCCCACAACGGGGAACATGCTTTTGGCAAGAGAGGCACCGGATTGGATTGAAGCCATGGCAATAAGCAGCAGGCCGACCGGGAACAGAGTCGAGGCGAGGCTGCGGGGCTGGTCAGTCATTACGAGGCATCATCCGGAGTAGTAGAGACAGAAAGGTATATGCGCGGTACATGATGCTCAACTCATACGTCATGAGCAATATACTGCTCACACTGTTTGTGCGCCTCTTATATAAGCAGGGCTTTCGACGTTTTCGACCATTGTTGATAGATAATTTGAATTAACCCTTGACGGCAGAATCTGGAAGCCTATAATTCGCCCCACTTCCGGCGCAGTC